>JAUVYV010000014.1 GCA_030602885.1 Phycisphaerales bacterium | reverse complement strand
CAATAGAAGAAGGGGCGATGGCCGGCTGGCTCTACCGCAATCTCAACAAGAAGGTGGATAAGTTTATAGCCTCTGACCCTCGCCGAAACAAACTGATTAGCTCTGATGGCGACAGCGACGACAGAATTGACGCCACCAAGCTGGCTTTCAAAAATAAAACACCCTGCTTTGGCCAAACAGCTAAACATGTTGTGGATGAACCGGAGCCGCTTTTTTGCTATGCCTCAATAATCTGCATGGACTGCTCGTTTAGAGCAAGTCCCCCATAGGTGGTTGGCAACGTTTAATCCGCCGCAGGCGGATAAATATGATTGCCTGGAATTACTCTTAGATTGTTGGTGTCCTCTAAGACTACCGACCAAAGCCTGAAGTGCTGAAAAATTAGCTGTTCAAGTAAATAATTTTATGATTGACTATAGAATCGGAACTGACTATAGCGTAAGCTTCGATGCCCTCGAAGAAAAAAAAATGAGGGAAGAAAGATTTTATCACTTGACTCCGAGCTCTTCATAGATGGCTAAATAAAAATGTGTGCTCTGTGGCCAAAGACTGTGGCTGGGAGCGAAAGGAAATGAAGGATTTTCTCTGTATAAACGATTGTACGGTTGAGCAGTTGCAGGAGCTGCTGGATGAAAGCGCTGCGCTGAAGAAGCTTTACAAGAGCGGCGGGCGGGATTTGTGCTTGTCGGGCAAGGCGCTTGCGATGCTTTTTGAAAAGCCGAGCTTGCGGACGCGGATAAGCTTTCAGGTGGCGATGACGGACTTAGGCGGGTCGCCCATATACGTTAAGCCCGAGGATATCGGCGGGATAGGCAAGCGTGAGCCGGTAAAGGATATGGCGAGGGTGCTCAGCCGGTACGTTGATGGGATAATGGCGCGGACGTTCGACCATAGCACTGTGACGGAGCTTGCGCAATATGCGACGGTGCCGGTGATAAATGCGCTGACGGACTGGTCGCATCCGTGCCAGGCGATGGCGGACGTGCTGACGATAAAGGAGCATTTGGGCAAGCTCAATGGTGTCAAGCTCGCGTTTATCGGTGACGGCAACAACGTTGCGCGGTCTCTTGCGTTTGCGGCGGCGAAATTAGGGATGAAGCTTGTTGTTGCTTCGCCGGCCGGTTATGAGCTTGACCTGGGTTCGGTTGAGAAGGCCAACCACGACAAGGCAGGTAGTATTTCGCAGACGAACGACCCGGCTGAGGCGGTCGCCGATGCGGACGTGGTCTATACCGATACCTGGGTCAGTATGGGCCAGGAGGACGAAAAGCAAAAGCGCATCGAGGCCTTTGCGGGTTTTCAGATTAATGCTGAGCTGTTGAAGAACGCCCCGGCGGGGGCGAAGATTATGCACTGTCTGCCTGCGAATCGCGGATACGAGATAACCGATGAGGTGGTCGAATCGGCCAATTCGATTATATTCGACCAGTCGGAAAACCGCCTGCACTTCCAGCGTGCGCTGTTGAAAAAACTGATGAGCACAAAATGACACGACACAAGATTGTAATTGGTGACTCACGAAACATGTCTGAATTGCAGGATGAGTCTGTTCATCTTGTGATAACCTCTCCTCCGTATTGGCAGCTTAAGGACTACGGTAACGGCAGCCAGATTGGCTTCGACGACAGCTACGAAGATTACATCAACAACCTGAGTTTAGTGTGGAATGAATGCCATAGGGTTTTGTACAAGGGCTGCCGGCTGTGCGTGAATATCGGCGACCAGTTTGCGAGGTCGGTTTACTATGGGCGTTATAAGGTCATTCCTATTCGAACAGAGATAATCAAATTCTGTGAGACAGTCGGCTTTGACTACATGGGGGCAGTTATCTGGCAGAAGGTCACGACGTGCAACACGACCGGCGGGGCTACGATAATGGGGTCGTTTCCGCATCCTCGCAATGGAATTTTGAAGATTGATTACGAATTCATCCTGATTTTCAAGAAGCACGGCGCACCACCAAAGGTAAGCAAAGAGGTCAAAGAGAAATCTAAGATGACTACCGAAGAGTGGAACCGATACTTCACAGGCCACTGGAACATACCGGGCGAAAAACAGGACAAGCATTTAGCGGTGTTTCCCGAGGAGGTGCCCCGGCGTCTGATAAAGATGTTCAGCTTCGTGGGCGATAACGTTCTGGATCCTTTTTTGGGCAGCGGGACAACCTCTTTGGCTGCAAGGAAGTCGGGAAGAAACTCGGTAGGTTACGAGGTCAACGGCGACTTTCTGCCAATCATCAAAGATAAACTCAGTATCAACGAGGGGCTACTCTTTGAAGATGCCGATTTTGAGATTGTCACACAGAGACATGCCAATGTTGACTATGCTGAAGCAATAAGAAAATTACCATATATTTTTAAGGACCCCGTGGAGTTTGACAAGAAGGTTGACCCGAGAAAGCTACAGTTTGGCTCGAAGATCAATCATCAAAGCAGGAGACGAGAAAAGTACTATCGAGTTGATCAAGTGCTTTCGACGGAAGAGTTGATAATAGGCGACGGATTGAGAGTTAGGTTGTTAGGAGTGAAAGAAAAGCCTAGTCGAAAAAAAGATGCGGTGAAATTCCTTAGAGATATGACGAGGGGACAAAAGGTTTATATGAAGTTCGACGCGGACAAGCACGATGAAAAAGATCATCTCCTTTGCTACCTATATCTTCAGAACAAGACCTTTCTGAATGCCCATTTGATCAGGCAAGGACTGGCTTCTATTGACGCGAGCATAACCTTCAAATACAAACGGAAATTTGCCAATCTGGCGCAAACAGGAGAAAGCCAAGGATGAAGATTCACTCACGAAATTTTGGCAAGAAGGAAAAGGTGTTGAATTATGCCTGCCAGACTTATCAATTGTCGCGGCCCAACAAGGTCGGTGCGGTTATGGCACTGATTAGAGCATGCCAGCCAAAGTCCATTGAAGAATGGGAAGCCTGGTATTTGGAAAACGCATATACAGCAGGAAAGAACCCCGCGAAAGTCACTAAAGAAACACTGTTTGAACTCGGTGAGCGACTGTACGTTAAGATCACAGAAATTGTTATTCCTGAATGGCAGGAGGCGTTTAATCAACTGACGCTTCAGGACTGTATCGACTACATATATAATCTGACAGTCAACAGAACTTTCGATGGCTTCTATAGAGAGAAATCTGTCATAACGGGAGTTCTTGAGAAAAAACTTAAGGATGTTAAATTCGTCGAGTCGGAACCGGAACTTGACCACGCCGGGGACATTGATTATCTGGGTTACGTTGGGAATAAAGCATTTGGCATACAGATAAAACCCGTTACCGCCAAAGCAAATTTCGGCAATTATTCCCCTTCCGAGAGGATGAAAGCAAGCTTTGGAGAGTTTGAGCGAAAATACGGCGGTAAGGTGTTTATTATTTTCAGCGTTGACGATGAGGTAAAGAATACGGAAGTATTCGATGACATTGAAGAAGAGATCGCCCGGCTTAAGAAATTTCAGGGAGGCGGGAAGAATTGAAGGGCCACCAAAGGATACTTGTGGCGAGTGGGAATCCGGGTAAGCTGGCAGAGCTAAGGGCGATGCTGGGAGGCGAGATTGAGTGGGTCGGCTTAGCGGAATTTCCGGATGTGGTTGGAGTAAAAGAGGACGGTCAGACGTTTGCCGAGAATGCACGGAAAAAAGCGACCGGTTATGCGAGGCAGACTAATCTCTGGACTATAGCGGATGATTCGGGATTGGTGGTTGATGCGCTGGGCGGTAAGCCGGGGGTGAAGAGTGCGAGGTTCAGTGGTGAAAAAGATGAGGACAGAGGGCTGCTCGACCATAAGAATATGGCGAAGGTGCTGGGGCTTATGGAAGCGGTGCCGGCGGAGAAACGGACGTGCAGGTTTGTGTGCCGGCTTTGCCTGGCCAGTCCTGAGAAGATTTTGATTGAAACAGAGGGGACATTAGAGGGAATTATCGCTGAAAAAGCGATTGGCGAGAACGGGTTCGGTTATGACCCCATTTTTTTTGTGCCATCTTTGAACAAAACGGTGGCGCAGCTCAGCAGGGAGGGGAAAAACGCTATCAGCCACCGCGGAAACGCGATTCGCAGGCTCAAGCCGCTGCTCGATGAGCTGCTGCGGGCCAGATAGGGGGGAATTGTTTTTTCGTTGACAATGCGCAAACCCGCCTGTATTTGGTCTTTTCTAAATTTTTCGTTGGAAATGGACGAAAGACTAACGTAAGAGCATAATTAACGTTCGCCAATATTTGGTTTTACAGTAGATATGGCCAAGGCGGGTTCAAACGGTAAGAGTCTTGTAATAGTCGAGTCACCGGCGAAGGCCAAGACTATAAATAAATATCTTGGCGGCGGTTTCGAGGTGAAGGCGTCGATGGGCCACGTCCGCGACCTGCCTGCCAAGGGTATCAATGTCGATATCGAAAACGATTTTGCGCCGACTTACGACATAATGCCGGGCAAGAGGAAGACGGTGACGTCGTTGAAGGCGTCGGCGAAGAATTGCAAAGAGCTATATCTGGCAACGGACCTTGACCGCGAGGGCGAGGCGATAGCATGGCACCTGGCGCAGATTTTAGGAGTACCGGCTGAGCGTGTCTATCGGGTGATATTCAACGCGATAACGAAATCGGCGATCCAGGAGGCGTTTGCGAAGCCGGGTCGAGTCGATATGGACAAGGTGATGGCCCAGCAGGCCCGGCGGATACTCGACAGGATTGTGGGCTATCAGATAAGTCCTCTGCTCTGGAAGAAGGTTGCCAAGGGTTTAAGCGCCGGTCGCGTTCAGTCGGTGGCGGTCAAGCTGATTGTCGAGCGAGAACGCGAGATACGAGCGTTCGAACCACAGGAGTACTGGCTGATACCTGCGGTGTTCACGACGGATTTGCCCAGCAGCTATGGCCAGGCGTGGCGGGGATTTATCGAGTCCGAAGGTAAGAGCGGCAAAGGGCCTACGGTCGCCGAGCAGAACGAGTGGTTGGCTGAGCGAAATGCGTTCAGGGCGGAGCTGAGCACGGTCGGCACCAAGAAATTCAAGGCGGGCAATGAGACTGAGGCAAAGCGGGTTTATGAGGCGCTTGAGGGAGCGGAGTTCAAGGTAGCGGCGGTGGAGAAGAAGGAGTCGAAGTCTCGCCCCGGGCCACCCTTTATTACGAGCACTCTGCAGCAGGGGGCGGTGAATCGGCTGGGTTTTACTGCCAAGCGGACGATGCGGGTGGCGCAGCAGCTGTATGAGGGGATTGATTTAGGGTCGATGGGTTCGCTCGGTCTGATTACGTATATGCGAACGGACAGTACGCATCTGTCGCCGGAGGCAATCAACGAAGCGAGGCATTACATAGGGATGCACTATGGCCGGGAGTATCTGCCTGCGAAGGCAAATGCGTTCAGGGCGAAAAGAAACGCCCAGCAGGCGCACGAGGCGATTCGGCCTACGGATGTTGATATGACGCCGGAGGATATCAAGAGCTTAGTGAGTAACGAGCAGTACAAACTGTATGATTTGATATGGCGGCGTTTTATGGCGTGCCAGATGTCGCCGGCGAAGTGGGACGTTACCAATCTGGAGATAACGGCCCAGACTGATATCGGTCCCTGTGGGTATAAGACTACGGGCAGGGTGCTGAGGTTTGACGGGTTTACGAAGGTGTGGGGAGTGTCTTCGACGGACCAGGTGTTGCCTTCTATGGAGGTTGGTCGGCAGGTCGAGGCGGTTGATATGAAGGCGGAGCAGCATTTTACGAAAGGCCCCGCTCGGTACACGGAAGCATCGCTGGTTAAGACATTAGAGAAGGAAGGAATTGGTCGGCCGAGCACTTATGCTTCCATTATCAGTACCATTCAGGACCGAAAGTATGTCGAGCTTCGTGAGAAAAAGTTCCGGGCGACCGACTTAGGGGAGGTAGTAACCGACAAACTAAATGAGTTTTTCCCGACGATTATGGATATTGCGTTCACTCGGGATATGGAGGAGCAACTTGACAAGATTGAGGAGCAGCATCTGGACTGGCTGGGTGTGCTGCACAAGTTTTACGTGCCGTTTAAGGAGCAGCTTGATAAGGCGTCGGAGCAGATGAAGCATGCCAAGGCCGAGACCCAGCCGAGCGAGTATAAGTGTCCGCAGTGCGGCGCGGCGATGGTGTATCGGTTCGGCAGGAACGGCAGGTTCCTGAGCTGTTCTACTTATCCGAAGTGCAAATATGCATGTCCATGTGATAGTGAGGGCAAGATGGTGGAAGAAAAGGTCAGTGAGCATAAGTGTCCCAAATGCGGCAAGAATATGGTGCATAAGAACGGCCGATATGGGCCTTTCTTAGGGTGCAGTGATTATCCGAACTGCAAGACGATTCTGGGCCTTGATAAAGAAGGTAATGTTCTGCCGCCGAAAGAACCACCCGAGCCGACAGGCGTGAGGTGTTACAAGTGCAAGGAAGGTGAGCTTGTAATCCGGAAGGGCAAGAAGGGCCCCTTTATGGGCTGTAACAAATTCCCGCGGTGCAGGACGATTGTCAGCATCAAGCAGCTTGAGCAACTGAAGGCCTTGCAGTCGGAGGGTAAATGGCCACCAAAAACAATTGAGGAGGCGGACGCGATTCTGGGCAGGAAAAAGGCGAAGAAGTCCTCGAAGGCCGGCAAGTAATGTCCGGTGGTTCTGTAAATCACGGCAGTTCGGGTCGGGGCTGTTGTTGATGAGTAAGGTTGCACAAATACGCGTCTGGGGGGTATAATAGATATGGCAAACAAGTAAGGTAAGAGTTGCAGGGATTATCCTGAGATGAAGGAAAAGAATGAAATCAAAGTTGAGCCGATCGAGACGGTGGAGCCGATAGGCAAGCGTGTTCTGATTCGCAAGGACGAGGACAAGAAGCAGACCAAAGGCGGCATTCAGCTTCCCGACAATATAGAGATACCGACGATAACCGGCCGCGTCGTGGAGATATCGGCTGAGGTGGAGAGTACGCCGGAGCTGCCGCTTCGCAAATATGACAAGGTTCTTTTCAATCCGAAGGGCGCGATACCTGTCGATTTCGAGGGTGACAATCGTCTGTTTGTGGTGGAGGTGGAGAACGTGGTGGCGGTCTTCAGGAAGGAGTAGCCGGTCGGGCCGACTGTTCATGCGCGGGTGAAGCCGGTGGCGAATAAAAAACCAGAGGGCTTTTCGGCCTTCTGGTTTCCCTTTGGCGTCTTGAGATTGACGCCACTATAAAGATGGGGGGGGACAGTTTCAGCGGTAGTATTCGATCATAAGTCCATCTGCGCAGATTTTCTTTTTCTGGTCTTTCGCAAGACCGTTAGAGCACCAAAGCCAAGGAGCATGACGGTAGCCGGTTCGGGAATGGGGACGGGAAAGTCAACGTCGTCGCCGTCACCGGGTACGGGGAACTCGGGCTCGCCTTCCTGCGGCACGGGGAATTCAGGCGGTTCGGGCCGCGGGGGCCATTCGAATTTTGGGGGTCTTCTCCCGCCGCCACCTCCGCCGCCTCTGCGAGCATAGTCGGGAGGTGAGGGCAGCAGGCCGCCTCGTCCGACGGAGATTTGTGCTCTTTCGACCAAGTCAACGAATTCGTACCGCACGCTTTCGAAGACGGCGATAACGATTTTGGGGGTGTTGAGATAGACGACAGTGGTGCTGGAAGCAGCATCGCTGACGTCTCCGAGCCAATAGACGAACTGGTATCCGGGGTTCGGGATGGCCCTCAGGGTGACCTCTGCATCTTTCTCGAAGCGATGCACTCCCTCGCCTATGTTGATTTTGCCGCCTTCGACGGGTGATTTTTGAATCAGCAGTGCGGTGTTTTCGATTTGTGCGTAAGCGGGGCTTAGCGAGCAGAGCAGCAGGGCGGCCGCTGTCAATATCAACGGCGCTCGGCAGGCAGAGCAAGTTGAGAATCCAAGTCTCATAATCGGCCGTGTTTCTTACACAAGTCAAGTTCGCCGGCGGGATTTGTGTTTCCCGGCAGCAGTCTGTTTATTGAAAAGCATCGCTGTACCCAGGCCAAGTATCGCTATCATTGAGGGCTCGGGTACCCCAGGAACGGGGTTACCATCATCATCTTCTTCAGCTATTCCTACTTCAAAGGTGCCTTTGACGGGTGCATATGGGCTGCTGAAAATCAGCCAGGTGGAAAGTCCTCCTGCCTCCAATAGATTGTCTTGCGACCATTCCCAGGCGCCCTGAACAACGCTTGTACAGGGGTCGGGTGATATTCCCAGGCCAAGCTCATCGGGCTGGGTTGTGGTACTATGCATTGCGGATTGCGGGATGAGATTTCCGTCGATGTCCAGTACGCTGAAGTAGTCGATATCCTCGGTGCTGGCGATTGGATGGCCGGCTATCTGATATGCGTAGATATACTGGTCATCGAGGTCCAGCTCGGCTTCGCCATCCCAGGTGAACTCGTCGTAAGTCCAGGCGTCATAAACATTGAAGTTTATGAGCAGGTCAAGGCCATTTTCGCTGTAGGGGGTATATCCTCCCCAGCCGTTGTCATCACCATAAGTGCTGTAGGGCAGGATGGCATGTGCTTTCTGTACGGACATTGCCGCAATCAGCACCAGACTCACAAAGCCGATTATTTTGGTCACCCTCATCTTTTTCTCCACTCAAATAATTATTTGTAGTTCATGTCTCAAAGACCGGGCTTTGGCCCCGGCTGCTTCAATTTCAGAAATCAGTTCTTTCATATCCACTACCCATATCAAGGCGCGCACCGCTACCGGGAGCAATGAGCGCAGAAACTTCCCACACACATCTGCTCGTTCTCTTCCCCGATGGGTATCCTCCGCCCCGATTTCGGCAGTTACATTCCCTTAACTACCTATCTCTTCTTCGATGTAACCCAGTGTCAATACGACAGTTACGAAGAACTACACTGAGTCTTCTCTTCCCCCGGTTTCTTAAATGTAATCGTAACAATGTACAGACAAGAAAACACACATTGATAAAGAGCATTACAGAACTACTCTAACTCTTACTGTGAGTTTTCTCTCAGCCCCCAAGCTGATGCTTGTATTAAAACATATCTGGGCTGTGAAGTCAAGAGTTTTTTTAAAAAATTTTCATTTGCTCGGTGGGTGTGTTTTCAGGCCGAGAAACGCCTTTTTGGGGCGGCAAGATATATTTTGGGGTGAGGGGGGCTACCGCTTTTTTGCAGGTGCTTTTTTGCGGACGGGTTTTTCCTGGATAAAGCGGCTGATATTGCGAACTGCCTGTCGGAGGCGCTGTTCATTTTCGACCAGGGCGATGCGCACGTAGCCCTCGCCGTGTTCGCCGAATGCCCTGCCGGGCGCGATCGCGACCTCTGCAAATTCCATCAGGTCCATTGCGTAATCGATGGTGCCTTTTCCCTTTAGATGTTCATCGGGGACCCTTGCCCAGACGAACATCGATGCGCGAGGTTTTTCGACCTGCCAGCCGATTCGCGTCAGGCCGTCACAGACGACATCGCGGCGCAGCTGGTACTTGGTGTTCTGCTCGATTATATCGTCGTTGCAGTGTCGCATTGCGATGATGCCTGCGATCTGGATGGCCTGGAAGATGCCGTAGTCATAGTATCCCTTTATCGTTGCGAGATGGTCGAGCATGTCTTTGTTGCCGGCGGCGAAACCGATACGAAAGCCGGCCATATTATAAGGCTTGCTGAGGGTGGTGAATTCGACGCCGACGTCTTTTGCGCCCTTTACGGAAAGGAAGCTCGGGGCCTTATAGCCGTCGAAGCACGTTTCGCCGTAGGCGAAGTCGTGGATTACGGCAATGCCGAATTTCTTTGCAAGTCTGACGACCGGTTCGAAGAACCCTTCGTCAACAGTCATCGCGGTCGGGTTGTGCGGATAGTTCAGGATGAGCAGCTTGGGTTTAGGGTAGAGGTTCTCGCACACCATTGCGATATTGTCCGTGAATTTTTGGTCGGTGCCGAGCGGTACCGATATCACGTTTGCCCCGGCCAGTGCGACGGCATAGTTATGTATTGGAAACGCCGGGTCGGGGACGATGGCCGTATCGCCGGGGCCGAGCATAGCTAAGCACAGGTGGCTGAAGCCCTCTTTGGAGCCGATGCAGGCAAGAAGCTCTGTTTCGGGATTGAGCTCGATGTTCCAGAGCCGGGCGTATTTTTTTGCCATTTCCTTTCGCAGGCCTTTGATGCCTTTCGAGGCGCTGTAGCGGTGGTTGCGCGGGTCTGCTGCGGCTTCGCAAAGCTTGTCAATGACGATTTGCGGCGCGCTGTCGGATGGGTTACCCATACCGAGGTCAATGATGTCGGCGCCGGCCTGGCGTTTTTCGAGCTTTAGGGCGTTGAGCCGCCCGAACAGGTAAGGCGGCAGACGCGTTATTCTCTGTGCCGGCTCAATCTTGAATTTAGACATAGCAGTTCCTGCGAATTACTAAACGTGTTCCTAAATACAATCGGACAGTGTAACCAAAACAGGTGAATTTTCAAATCAATTTGTTCCGTCCCGGCTCAGAAGCGTTTGAGCAGTGATATACCGGCCGATGGGGTGTATGTGGTAGCGAGAGTAGGGATGACGTCAAAGCCGGCGAATTCGAGCTTGTGTTTGCCGGCGACCGAGTGGCCGACGACGTAGCCGAGGGTAGCGCCGAAGAGAACGTCGGACGCCCAGTGGTCACCTGAATCCATCATTCGCCAGCCGACGAAACAGGCGCCTACGTATGCGGGAATTCCGACGTTGGGGCCGTAGAACTCATCGAGTACAGAGGCGGCGCAGAACGAGCTTGCAGCATGCGCGCTGGGCCAGGACCAATCCTCGCCGTTGGGCCTTTCGTTGTTCCTTATGGCTTTCAATCCGAACGTGACCGAATCGGTAACAGCCAGGGCGCTTATCATTGTCCAGACCCTTTGCTGATTCAGGGTGTCGGCATCGGCGGAGCTGAACAGATACCACAGGCCTGTGGCGGCTAAGTGGGTGCCCGGATGGCCGGCGAGGTCGAATATCTTATCGCCGGTGTCGTTAAAGCCGTGGTGTCTCTGGAAGTTTTCGTTGAGGTTCCTGTCAGCGTCGGAGTTGTGCATAGCGATACTCGCACCACCGGCCAGTGCGAGCAGCAGCAGGTTATTGGAGTCAGTGAAGGTATCTTTTGCATCGTTAAACGCCCTTTCGGGCATTTCGTTGATCAAGCGGGAGGCAAAGGTGCCGAGATTGTCACCAAAAGACGGACTTTCGGATTGGTGTGATTGATTAGTGCAGCCCGGGATTAGCAGAATCGCAGCAAAGAGCTGCAGTCCGTTCCAGCTTTTGTGCTTCATCGGGCTACTCCCACTCTATGGTTGCGGGCGGTTTACTGGATATATCGTAAACGACGCGGTTGACGCCGCGGACCTCGTTGATGATTCTGCCGGAGATAAGGCCGAGCACTTCGTAAGGGATCTGAGAGAAGTCGGCGGTCATAAAGTCGGGCGTTTCGACGGCCCGGATCGCGATTACGTTTTCGAAGGTCCTGTCGTCGCCCATAACACCGACGGTTTGAACAGGGATGAGGACGGCCAGGGCCTGTGAGACTTTTCTGTATAGCCGTGCGGATTTTATTTCGTCGATGAGTATCTCGTCGGCAGCGCGGAGGATTTCGAGCCGCTCGGAAGTGACTTCGCCGATGATTCTCACCGCCAGGCCGGGCCCGGGGAACGGGTGTCGCCAGACGATGTCTTCGGGAAGACCCAGATATTCGCCGACGACGCGGACTTCGTCTTTGAACAGCTCTCGCAGCGGCTCGATGAGCTCAAAGCCGGGCTTGGCGGGCAGTCCGCCCACGTTGTGGTGGAGCTTGATATTTGCCGCGGGGCTGTCGGCTTTGGAGCCGGACTCGATGACGTCGGGGTAGAGGGTGCCCTGAGCGAGGAATTTTGCGTTTGGGATCTTGACGGCTTCGGACTTGAAGGCCTCGATGAATTCGGCGCCGATGATTTTTCTTTTCTGTTGCGGGTCGGTGACGCCGGCTAAGCGACTGAGAAACTGCTCTGAGAAGTCAACGACTCGCAGGTCGATGTGGAAATGGTTGCGGAAGGTTGAGACGACGTTTTCGCGTTCGTTTTTTCTGAGCAGGCCGTTATCGACGAAGATGCAGACGAGCTGCTCGCCGATTGCCTTGTGTACGAGCGAGGCGACAACGGATGAATCGACGCCTCCGGACAGACCGCAAATAACAACGTCGTTGCCGACTCTTTTGTGTATTGCCTCGATGTTTTCGGCGACGAAGTCACTCATCTTCCAGTCGCCGCCGCAGCCGCAAATATCGTAAAGGAAGTTCTTTAGAATGACGCTGCCTTTTGGCGTGTGTGATACCTCCGGGTGAAACTGGACGCCGAAGAATTTCTTTGTTTTGTGTCTGACAGCGGCGAATGGGCAGGTTTTTGTCTCGGCGAGCTTGACGAAGCTCCTGTCTGCGTCTTCGATCTGGTCGCCGTGGCTTGCCCAGACCGTGGTTGAGTCGGGCATTGCAGCGAACAGGTCGGTCTTGTCGAGGATGGCAAGCTGCGTTCTGCCGTATTCTCTGCTTTTGGCGGGTGAGATTTTCGCACCGAGCATCTGGCAGGCTAATTGCATACCGTAACATATTCCGAGGATGGGGACATCGAGGTCGAATATCGCGGGGTCGCACTTGAGGGCGTTTTCGTCATAGACGCTTGCAGGCCCGCCGGAGAGGATTATGCCCTTGATATCGGGCCGGTCGAGGTCACTTGCGGCGGTTGAAGCGGCCAGGATTTGGCTGAAGACGTTGTGCTCGCGGACGCGCCTTGCGATGAGCTGACCGTACTGACTGCCGAAATCAAGGATTGCGATAGTCTCGTGAGTCATTGTTCGTATCTCGTATCGCGTATCGCGTATTGCGTGTATCGTTTTTGGGCTGGTGCGTTAATCCTCGAAGGGCATGGATGCAGAGTAGTTCGGCGCCTCTTTGGTTATCTGTATATCGTGCGGGTGCGATTCGCTGACGGAGGCGTGAGTGACGCGGACGAACTTCGCTTTGCTTCGCAGCTCTTCGATATTCCTCGCGCCGCAGTATCCCATGCCCGCCCTCAGGCCGCCGACAAGCTGATAGAGGAAGGCATCGAGCGTGCCCCGGTACGGGACCCTGCCTTCGACGCCTTCGGGGACGAGTTTTTCTTTTTCGGTGGAGGATTTCTGGCCGTATCTCTCGGCCGAGCCCTGCACCATTGCGCCGAGCGAGCCCATACCCCTGTATTCCTTGAACTGTCTTCCCTTGTAAATGACGAGCTGGCCCGGGCTTTCCTTTAGGCCGGCAAAGAGCGAGCCAATCATCACGGCCGAGGCACCGGCGGCGATGGCCTTTGTGATATCGCCTGAGTGTCTTATGCCGCCGTCAGCGATGACGGGGATGTTGTGCTTTTCGGCGACGGAGGCGCAGTTTATTATGGCCGATACCTGTGGAACACCCACGCCGGAGATTACTCTTGTGGTGCAGATTGCACCGGGGCCGATACCGACTTTTACTGCATTTACACCGGCGGCGATGAGGTCTTTTGCGGCCTCGGCGGTTGCGATGTTGCCGGCGATGACGTCGATTTCATGCTTTTGTTTTATTTTCTTTACGGTGTCGATGACGTTTTGCGAATGGCCGTGAGCCGTATCGACGACGATAACGTCGGCCTCTGCGGCGATGAGGGCGTCGATTCGCTCGTAGTCGTGGACACCGACGGCGGCGCCTGTGCGCAGCCGTCCCCGCTGGTCACGGGCGGCCCAGGGGTATCGCTCGACGCGGTCGATGTCGCGCATCGTAATCAGGCCCTGGAGCTCGCCGGCGTTGTTAACGAGCAGCAGCTTTTCGACCTTGTGTCTTTGCAGGATTTCCTTTGCCTGCTCGAGCGTCGTGTCAGGTGGGCCTGTGATGAGGTTGTCCTTGACCATCACGGCGCTTATCCTGACGTCGTAGTCTTTTAGGAACTTCAGGTCTCTTTTAGTGAGGATGCCTTTTAGTTTCTTGCCTTCAACGATAGGGATGCCGGAGACGTTCTGCTCGTTCATCAGGTCGCATGCCTTTTTCACCGGCTCGCCGGGAGTCAGTGTTACAGGGTCGAGTATGACGCCGTGCTCGGAGCGTTTTACCTTGGCGACCTCGCGTTTCTGCTCTTCGATCGAGAGATTCTTGTGGATGATTCCTATTCCGCCTTCCTGAGCGAGCGCGATGGCCAGCGCCGCCTCGGTTACGGTATCCATCGCTGCTGAGACGATGGGTATGTTTACGCGGATGTTGTTGGTCAGCCGCGTGGTGGTCTCGGCCTGGCTCGGCACAAAATCGCTCTTGGCCGGTATCAGCAGCACATCGTCGAAGGTTATACCTTCAGCGACAATCTTGGTCTTGTCCATTTTAGTCTCCGAAATTGGCTGTCCCGGCGCGCCGGGGCACTTTTTAAGCACGGTAGTATAGCGGCGCCGGCAGCGGGCGTCAAACCAATTTTGCCCGCCTATCGTTTTCGTGTTTTTTCGGCGTATTTAGGGAATTAGGGCTGGGTCTTGGGGCGGCGGCCCATGTATCAAGGTTGATAACGACAGAGGCAGCACTGACTGCATCGGGTAGTCCCGGCCAGGGATCAAGAACGCCACCAGGATTGCCGGACTTGCAAAACTCACCCCTTTGAATTATCTTCGTCCGCCCGGAACGTACCAGCCGTCTGAGTCCTGAGGAATAATGATAAGACCCGGCAACATAAAGATACTGCTCAGAAGCCCACACCCGCTGCCTTTATATACCGCAGCATTCTTCCAGTCCGGTGCCGGAGGCATCTGGTTTGTTGCGATGCCCTTTGTCATCAAGCGGCTCGGCGGCAGCGACACCCAGCTTGGCCTGTGTCTGGGGCTTTGGTTTGTCGCATACCTGATTGGTTGTCTGGGGGCAGGGGGCATACTGGATCGCTTCAATGCCAGGAACGCAGTCCGGTTTGGTGCCGCCGCAAACGCCGTGATAAACACTGCGGTCCTGATTACGGTCATAATCGCCCAGGGCAGTGACAATCCCGTCAGTTTGCTTTGGCTGATAATCTGCTTTTCGGCATTATCGGGATTGCTGACGGCATTTTTCTGGCCGCCACTGATGGGCTGGCTTTCGACAGGTTACGAAGGTGCGGAGCTTAATCGCCGGTTAGGCAGACATAATACTGCGTGGTCTTTCGGGGCGCTTGTTACTCCTTATCTGGGTGGAGTGCTCGTTGAGAAAAGCTCAGTCTGGCCCTTTGCAGGTATAATCGCCCTGACGGTGTTTAGCTTTGCCGCGATAACACTGGCCGGCAGTCCCGGACAGAATGAATCGACCAACGGCAAAGCTCAACTCAGCCAGACACCACCAGATGCGGTGCCTGACCTGCTCCCACGCTTCCGCTGGATGGCAAGAATTGCCTTGCTGACGTCCTTCGTCTGTATCGGTCTCGTAAGAACACAATTAGCAGTCTTATTCAGGTACGAGATGGGATTTCTTGAGTCAACTTACGGCGCTGCAATGATGATTATGTGCCTGGCTGCCTTTGTTATATTCGTGGCGGCGGGCAAATGGCACCGGTGGCATTATAAGCTGCACATTTTCTTAGCCGGGCAGGTGCTGCTGTTGGCAAGTATGCTGATGATACTGAAGGGCTCTTCGCTGGGTATCTTCTTTGTGGCTACCGGCCTGGTGGGGACAGGTCAGGCGTTTATGTACAACTCGCATTTGTTTTATGGGGTATCAGGGGGGACGAGGCGATCCAGGCGGATGGCGATACACGAGTTTCTCCTGTCGGCGGGCTTTGTAATCGGGTCTTTGACGGGAGGTTTTTTGAGCGACCAGTTCGGCCCCCTTATGCCTTACCGCTTCGGGTTGGGTGTAGTTGCACTGGGTTTGTTCCTGCAATTAGCTATCTGGTTCGGTTTCAAACGTAAGTTGATAGTGTCGGCAGCTATTCAGTAATGGGCCAAGTGTTCGGATTTTTTGTTTTTTGGGGTGTTTGGGAGGGTATAATTTAGAAATTGCAGGTTTGGGTGAGGAGTTCCTTTCGAGCTTACCGGCCGGGACGCTCGACCGTCTGCGAGAAGCTGATGAGGAGTATTTTATTCGAGCGAGGCAGGATTATAAAAGACATATGGCTGCGGTTCTGTCGGCCCTGGACCTGCCTTATCGGCAGGCGCATGAAGAGCTTTCACGATTGGCCGAGCAGTTGAAGGAAGATTCGGTCGAGAGACCCGAGTCGGCTTTGGTTGCGTTCATGGTTCCCACAGTGTCCAAGGGGCGCAGTCGCCAGGCTGCGAAAGATACGTTCTTTAACGCCGTTACCGCTGCGATTGATATCTATTTGGTCAAGGCAAAGACGGGCAAGCTGCCGGAGAAGCTGCCTTCAGGTTTGCCGAAGGATTTGTTCAGCGGAAAAGGTTTCGAATACGAGATAACCGCCGACGGCTTTGTCCTGCGCTGCCCGGGCAAGGACCTGTTGGAAGATAAGCACCGCCAATACCGATTCAACGTTGCTCAGTAGCGTTTAATAGGTTTGCAAAAACCAAGGCCGGGCCCTCCTGGCCCGCCCCGACTTCCGCAGACGAGCTTGTGCATCCTACGCACCTGTCGTCGAGCAAATCCGTCTTAATCATTCCCAATCATTCAATCGTGCACATCGCCACCGAATCCTCGTCCCTGATGAAGACGCGATTGCCGGCAATCACCGGGTGTGCGTAGGTCGGCGTCTCGGAGACCTTAATCAGGGCTAATTGCTCGTATTGCTTGTCACTGGATTTAAAGGCGATCAATTCGGCGCTGCTGGGCATGGCGAGCAGACATGAGCCGGCGTTGACGATAGGTCCGAAACCGCCTCGATCGCGCTCGGTTGTGTCGGTCCAGGCGGTTTTGCCTGTCTGGGCGTTGATGCAAAAGAACTTGCCGCCGTCGGACAGGCCGAAGAGCAGGCCGTCTTTCAGGACGGGGGTGTTGAACTGCGTGCCGATATCGGGGTTGCTCCAAAGCTCTTTCGCGGTAAAGCCATCACCTTGTTTTTCAATCTTTACGGCCTTTGTACCCCGGCCTTTGCCCATGTACATTATTGTTTGACCATCGACTATTGGTGTCGCGGCATTGTAGGCCCTTCTCCCCGGTACGAAAGGCAGTTGCCAGAGGAGCTTTCCGTCAGCGACCGCGACGCCCACGATGCTTTTCTCCGTGAGCGTTACGATTTGCTTGGTACCATCGACGGTCAGCAGAACGGGTGAACCATAATCCGGTCCTTCGTCGGCCCATCGCCACTTCTCGTCGCCGCCGGCCAGGTCATAAGCGATGATTGCCCCGTTGCCCTGCCCGCCAAGCTGTGCGATGACCATCCCATCGACAACGATCGGCGATGTGGACGTGAAGAACCTGGGTACGACCTCGTGGAACGGGTCCTTGCGCCACACGAGTTTACCGGTGGCGGCGTCGAGGCAGGAGAGGACACCGCCGACGCCGAGCGTGACGACCTTTCCATCCGCCACCGCGGGCGAGCTTCTGGGCCCCGGGTGCCGGGCGGCCGCTCCGGTCACGGCCTGCGCCGCGTACTTGTCCTTCCACAGCTCGTTTCCGCTGTCCGCCTCCAGACACAGGGTAACCTCATCCTCGCCCTGCCGCGTGAATACATAGAGCTTGTCGCCCACTAAGGCAGGTGTTGCATCGCCCGAGCCCACCGTCACCTTCCATTTGTGCGTCAGCTCTTTCGGCCATTCCTCCGGTGCGATGAATCCGCTGACCTTCCCATCCCGATTGGGTCCTCGCCACTGCGCCCAATCCTGCGCGAAGACGCAGGCTGTGGTGATAAGAATCAGACAGCCAGCGAACATCATTTTGGATTGATTTTTGTTTTTCATGGTAACCTCCTATTCAAAAAGATTTGATAAGCCCGCATTGGGTTGCCCCGACGGCAACAAAAACATCTTTTGCAGGCTTTTGCAGGCACCTTAATACCCCCGGTCACTCTGATATATCTGCCCACAAATTATATGACTATCCTGAGTTTACAGCAAACACAATATTTCATCCGACATTTCCAATATCTACTCGGTTGAAACACCCCTGCACACATCAAGTCCCGCAATACCATAATCTCACCTGTATCTCAGGAGTCTGAATGGTTCGTTCAGCGGGCCTTGCTGTCAAAATTACTGAAAAATCCGAGAAGTTGCCTCAGAACGGGCCTTTCGCACACTCAGAGACTGCGACCTGAGCTGCGACGGCGGCGTCAACGTCGCCGTCCGTTCCATCGCAAACGCAATATCGCCGGCAAAAAGGCTGGTGCGGGCTGAATTGACCTTCCGTGTCATTTGTGTATAATGGCTGGTTTGATTTGAGGGCATGCTTATGAGCAGCAAATTTGTACGAGCGATTTTCCCGGGTTCGTTTGACCCCATCACAAACGGGCATCTCGATGTGATTCAGCGTGGTGTCAAGCTTTTCGACGAGCTTATCGTGGCCGTCGGCAGAAGTCCGCTGAAGGACCAGCTCTTCGCTCCCGCCGAGCGCGTGGAGATGATAGCCGAGCTCGTGAGGGATATCCAGGATGTCTCCGTCGAGAGCTTCGAGGGGCTGACGGTCGAATATGCGGCGACGAAGAAGGCGGATGTTATTTTAAGAGGACTTCGGAGTTTGACCGATGTACGCTACGAGTTCGAGCTTGCCATGACGAACCGGTCGGTGGCTGGCATAGAGACGGTCTTTGTGATGACCACCGAGCAGTACGGCTTTATCAGCTCTACATTGATCCGTCAGATAGCTTCACTTGGGGGCAACATCTCGAACCTGGTTCCGGCCAATGTGTACAAACGCCTTCAGCAGCGCTTGAGGACGTCGCGGGACCAACAGTAGAGAAGGTTTTCTGAGTGTATTTGATGTGATTTTGAAAATCTTGGGGTACTGCCATATTTACAGTCAGCATCGAAATCAGCTTTAAGGCATCGCATAGTATCGTTTTGCCCGACGGCTGCGCCGAGCCGCAGCACGAGCACGACTGGGCGGTAGTTGCGGAGCTAAGTAGTAAAGAGCTCAACGATATGGGGGTGGTGATGGACTTTGCTCGGCTTAGGACAATCTTAAACGGTGCGGTGGCAGAACTCGATAACATTTCACTCGGCGAGTTCGATTATTTCCAAAGCCGAAGTCAGTCGGCTGAGAACATAGCAATGTATGTGTATGAGAAAATTGAGCCGAAGCTGCCTGACGGTCTGCGGCTGGAGAATGTCAGGGTCGGCGAGCAGATCGGCTGCTGGGCGAAGTATTCCAGGGGCGATTAGTAATCACGGCTTTTCGGACTATTCTCACCGGCAGCACCGGACAGATAGCTGATTTGGGGCCGTTTCGAGCTTTGCCGCCTGTCTAAATCCTGAAAACAGGCGAGTCTCTTTACAGGACAGCAGCGAATTTGACGATTATTTTAAGTATGCTTTTGGTATAATGTATCTGAATGTGAATGTCGGACGAGATTTATGCAGTGTGAGATTTGTCAAAAAAGAGAGGCCACGATACATCTGACGGAGATAACCGACGGTGTTCGCACGGAGACTCATCTTTGTGAGCATTGTGCGGCCGAGGAAGGTGTGGCTGTCAAGAGTCACATTCCCATCAACGAGCTTCTCAGCAGCCTGCTTTCCGTACAGCCGAGCGACGAGGAGCTCGGCGGCTATTCCGGAGAAGAGCTTTCATGTCCGCACTGCGGCTTTACTTTGGAGAAGTTTCGAGAAAAGGCCGTGCTCGGCTGTCCATACGACTATGACGTATTTGGCAAATCGCTGCTGCCTCTGATAAAGAAAACACACGACGGCAACACCAAACACTGCGGCAAAGTTCCGTCACGGGTCCCGGAAGACTCAAAAAAACAGCTAAAACTGGCAAAACTGCGCCAGCAACTGGATGAGGCAGTCCGAAGCGAGGACTACGAGCTGGCGGCAAAGCTGCGTGATAAGATGGCTGAGAACGACTAAAGTGCTGAGCGCATTGTTATGAAGCTGACTGACATAAGCGACAAACTAAACGAGTGGTTCAGCGGCGCAGGCCCCATGTCCGACGTCGTCATATCATCGCGGGTCCGCCTGGCCAGGAACCTGGCCGGACACAAGTTTCTCAGCCGATGCTCGAACGCAGAGAAATCCGTCATACTAAAAAAACTCAAAGGCGTCCTGATGTCGCTCGATTTGGGCGATGATGTCTTCTACTTAAGCGTCGATGGCGCGCCTGTCCTGAACAGGCGATTTCTTGTCGAACGCCATCTTATAAGTCAGCATCACGCATTCGGCAAGGGCCCGCGAGGTGTCGTTATTGCTCGTCGCGAGTTCTTCACCGCTATGATAAATGAAGAGGACCATCTTCGGATGCAGGTGCTCAAATCCGGCTGTCAGTTGTCGCAGTGTATCGACCAAATCAACCGGATTGACGATATGGTCGAGGAAAAGCTCGCCTACGCATTCAGCCCGAGATACGGGTATTTGACGGCGTGTCCGACGAACCTGGGAACGGCGATACGCATTTCGGTGATGCTTCATCTTCCGGCCTTGAAGATAACCGGGCAGATAGAAAAGTTTTTGAACGCCACTCGCGCCCTGGGACTTGCGGTTCGCGGCCTGTTCGGTGAAGGCACCGAGGCGGCCGGAGATTTCTATCAGTTGTCCAATCAGATTACCCTCGGCGTCTCTGAGCAGGAGATTGTCCACCGCTTCGAGCACGTCGTCATCCCTGAGATAGCCGAATATGAAAATGCCGCCAGGGAAACGCTGCTTTCCGAACAGGAGTATCTGCTTGACGACAAGATCTCCCGGGCGATGGCACTATTGAAGAATGCGCATCTGATAAGCTCTCAGGAAGCATTGTTCTTGCTCAGCCATTTGCGCCTCGGCCTGAATATGCACGAGCATCTCGGCGCTTCTACTCCTGCCATAGACCGACTCTGTGCTCTTCGCGGCGACCACTGCGCCGATTCAAAGAATGAAGGTCTTTCCATAGCCACCATAAATCGGCTCTTTATGCTGACCCTGCCGGCCCACCTACAGCTTAACTACGGCAAGGAGCTCGATTCCGCGCACAGAGACGCACTCAGGGCCAAGATTATTCGCGCAACACTCAGCGGATAACCGTTCCCCCTGAAGGCCGCAGATTACTCGCCCAATACCGAGCGGATAACCGTCACCACTGCGATTTTTTCTTGAGATTTCAATCGTTTTCGCACGTCTTCACACGTTTTCGCACGTCTTCACCTGCCAAAATGGCACAATCGTTCCCCTACAAACCGATATGCCATCGAGCTTACCATTGCTCTAACTCGCTGTCTTTCAAGGCGTTAGCCACCCTCACCTATTTTTCCTCCAGCCCCTGGCACACGTTTTGCACACTTGGAGGAACGGAAGTACTGTAAACTTGCCACCTGAAATAACGCGAAAGGGAATTAACCATGGCAAAGATAATTGGAATAGACCTGGGGACAACGAATTCGGTCGTTGCGGTTATGGAAGGCTCGGCGCCGAAGGTTCTGATCAATTCCTCAGGCTCGCGGCTGACGCCTTCGGTAGTGGGTTTTACCGACAAGGGCGAACGGCTTGTCGGCCAGATTGCACGTCATCAGCAGGTAACCAATCCCGAGAACACCGTGTTTTCGATAAAACGTTTCATGGGTCGCCGCCACAGCGAGGTCTCATCCGAGGAAAAAATCGTCCCATACAAGATTACGGGCGGCCCGGAAGAGCTCGTAAAGGTCGGTGTGCGAGGCAAGGAATATACCCCGCCTGAAGTTTCCGCCATGATTCTGCAGGACTTAAAAAAGACCGCCGAGGACTACCTGGGCGAAAAAGTTGAGCAGGCGGTCATTACCGTCCCTGCCTACTTTAACGACTCGCAGCGTCAGGCAACCAAAGACGCGGGTAAGATAGCCGGGCTCAAGGTCGAGCGGATTATCAATGAGCCGACCGCAGCGGCACTTGCCTATGGTCTTGAGAAAAAGAAAAATGAGAAGGTGGCGGTGTTCGACTTCGGCGGTGGTACGTTCGACATATCGATTCTCGATATCGGCGACAACGTCTTCGAGGTGCTCAGCACCAACGGCGACACGCACCTTGGCGGCGACGACCTCGATGAGGTGCTGATAAACCACCTGGCCGATGAGTTCAAAAGAAAAGAGGGTATCGACCTGCGTCAGGACCCGATGGCACATCAGCGCCTCAAGGAAGCTGCGGAAAAGGCCAAGTGCGAGTTGAGCACTCAGCTTGAAAGTACGGTCAACCTGCCGTTCATAACGGCCGATGCCTCGGGACCGAAACATTTACAGATTACGATTACCCGCAGTAAGTTCGAATCGCTGGCAGAGCCGATTTTCGAACGGCTCAAGGGACCGTGCCACAGGGCGCTCGAAGATGCGAAACTCTCGGCCGGTGATATACCCGAAGTGCTGCTGGTAGGCGGCTCGACCAGAATCCCGAAGGTACAGCAGATAGTCAAAGATATATTCGAAAAAGAGCCCAACAGAAGCATCAACCCGGACGAGGTCGTCGGCCTCGGTGCCGCGATTCAAGGTGCGGTCCTGGCCGGGGACGCCGGCGTCAAAGACATCTTGCTGCTCGACGTAACACCCCTTTCACTCGGAGTTGAGACCTTAGGCGGCGTGATGACAAAGCTTATTGAGCGCAACACCACGATTCCGACCAGCAAAATGGAAATCTTCTCGACCGCTGCGGATAATCAGACAACGGTTGATATACACGTCCTGCAGGGCGAGCGTGAGTTTGCAAGGGACAACCGGACGTTGGGCAGGTTCCAGCTTGCCGATATCCCGCCGGCACCGCGGTCAATCCCGCAGATTGAGGTCACCTTCAACATCGACGCCAACGGCATCCTGAACGTCTCTGCAAAGGACCTCGGCACGGGCAAGCAGCAGTCCATCCAGATCAAGTCAAGCTCGGGACTGAGCGAGGATGAGGTCGAAAAGATGAAAAAGGATGCCGAGAGCCACGCCGAAGAGGACAAGAAGAAACGAGAAGTTATCGATTTGAAGAACCAGGCCGACCAGCTGGTTTACTCGACCGAAAAAACGCTCAAAGAGCACGGTGACAAGGTCGGCGCCGACGTTCGAGGCAAGATTGAAGGGGCGCTCAATAACCTTAAGGAAGCGGCCAAAGGCGAAGATGCCGAGGCGATAAGGAGAGCAATTGAGAACCTCGGTACGACCAGCCAGGAATTGGGCAAGATACTTTATGAAGAGGCAGCCAAAAAATCAGCGGCCGGTGCCGCACCGGGGCCGACAGACCAGCCAGAGCAGCAGGCACCGCCTCCGCCCGAGGGCGAAGTAAAACGAAAAGGCGGCGACGACGTCATCGATGCAGAATTCGAGGCCAAAGACACCTGAGAACGCTAACGCACAAAAACTCAAGAACGTAAGTTGTCCGCGGCTTACGCTCTTTTTTATTTGCCAACGCAGAAGCGGGAGAAGATTCTTTCGAGGATTTTTTCGTCGATCGTATGCTGTTGGAGACCGATAAGCCCCTGGTAAGCCGTGCGGAGGTGCATTGCGGCGATTTCGTCATTGCCTGCCTTTAACTCATTGACGGCCTGGGTAATATCGTCCGTGGCCTCGGTGACGGCCTGAGTGTGTCGCGCCGTCAGGGCAATTTCGTATCGCGTATTGCGTATCGCGTATCGCGTATCGCGCTGTTTGTCGGCTGCCGGCATCGTTGCGGCGATGATTGTATTGTCTATGGCCGATTTCAGTCTATCGAGGCCAAGTCCCGTGTGAGCGGAGACAACCAGAAAATCGGCGCCGAAGGATTTGTTGAGCCGAATGAGTCGCTCGTTTAGACCCTTGTCCAAAAGCAAATCTGTTTTTGTCGCGACCGGTATAACGTCCTTTGCCTCTATCAGCTCCAGGACAGAGAGGTCCTCACTCCAATCCGGCCTGGCGATATCGACACAGAACAGAACGACCGAGGCATTGTGCAGGGCCTGGACGGCTGCCTGCTGAGCAAGCTCATCGAGTATTGTTTCGGCCTGTAATATCAAGCCTGCGCAGTCAAACAGAACGCATCGACAGTGGCTAAGTGTCAATTCTGCGGTCAGTACGTCTCTCGTAGTCTTTCGCTGCGGTGATACGATGCTTCTTTCTCGGCCTAACAGTGCGTTGCCCAGCGTGCTTTTCCCGGCGTTGGGAGCACCGGCGATGCCGACAGCGGGCAACTCGATAAGTGACTCGCACCGGATTGATGAGGCGAGCAGGTTGTGAAGGTCGGATGTTATCGCTGTGAGCTTACCGACGGTCTCTGCACCGGATGTGAATTCTATGTCCTCACTGCTAAAGTCCAGTCCTGCCTCCAGCGTGGTCAGACAATCCATAATTGCATCGCATATCCGCTTTGTCGTCTCGGCCAGCCGGCCCGTGAGCAGATTCTCCGCCGCGTTAAGCTGGAAGCGGTTCGATGCCGTAATTATCTCGTTGACCGCCTCTGCCTGCGCCAGGTCGATTTTGTTGTTGAAGTATGCCCGAGCGGTGAACTCGCCCGGCTCGGCTGCTCGCAGGCCCCTGTTAAGAAGCGAAGTCAGAACAGAATTGGTTACGGCTCGGTTGGAAAACACGTGAATCTCTGCGAGGTCTTCGCCGGTGTACGAGTGCGGTGACTTAAACAGATACAGTGTCGCATCGAGTTTGAGGTTGCCAGCGACGACTATTTGACCTGAAGTGACGCTGCTTGGGCCTGAGCCGACCGGTGGTTCGAATATCTGCCGGACGCCCTTGACGGTGTCGGGACCGCTTATTCGGACGATGACTCTTTTCTCTGAGGCAGGAGTGCTTACGGCAACGATTGTGTCATCGGGGCGGTACATGTTACTGCTGAGTAAGCTTACATCTTGTAGAACGGTTTCGGCTTTTTCTTTTTGACCTTGCCGCCTGTCTTGCTGGTCACGGGAACAAGGCCCTGTGCCTCGGCCTGCTCCTTTTCGCGGATGTGTTTCTTGATGACGTACTGCTCGACGACGCCGGCAAAGACGCTCGACATAATATACAGATTCAGACCCGACGGGGCCTTGTACAGCATCAGCGGAAACAGCACCGGCAGCATAATCATCATCATCTTCTGCTGCTGTGCCATCTGCGGGTTCGTCGAAGCCGCCGCCTGGGAGGGCATTAGCTTCTGTTGCAGATAGAACGCGACGCCCATCATAATCGGCAGCAGGTTAAACGAGTCGAGCACGCCAAACAGCGGCAAAGTTATGGCCTCAAATCTGAACAGCGCGTCCGGAGCCGAAAGGTCCGTAATCCAGAACGGCAAAAATGACGCCCCCCGTAGCTCGATACTCGCATATATGGCGCTGTATAGCGCTATCCAGATTGGCATCTGAGCGAACATCGGCAGCATGCCCATAACGGGCGAAGCGCCGTGCTCTTTGTAAAGGGCCATCATCCGGCGGTTCATCTCGGCCTTGTCGCCTGCGTACTTCTTCTTTATCTCCTCGGCCATCGGCGCAAGCTTGCCCATCTTGCTCATCGAGATCTGGCTCTTCTTCGTGAGCGGATGCAGTGCGAGCCGGACTAAGAATACGAAAATTATGATGACGACGCCGTAGTTCGGGATAAAGAAATACAGCCATTTCATCAGGGCCAGAATCCCAAACGCCAGCGGGTGAATAATCGCCGCAGGACAGCAAAAGCACGGCATGAAATCTATCGTATGGAAAAAACCCAGCCCTTTATACAATTCGTTTTTGTCGAACAGGCTCTTGTCTTTCGGGCCGAGATAAATCAGGAAGTGATAGTTCCTCGAGCTGGACGGATTCTCGGCTGCACCGAGCATGGCTGAGGCAATACTGAGGTCCAGGGAGATATTCTCGTCGCCGCTGTCCGCCCTTTTGTCTGCGTCGGGATTGTAGAAGCGAGCTGTCCTGTCCGTGACCCAGTCGCAGAAGTTCTTACCTTCCTCGGGCGTGGGGACAACAATAGCGGCAAAGTACTTATTGGCTACCGCCGCCCAGAGGAAGGCGGCGTTGGGCATTCTGAGCTGCCGGTCATCTATAGTCTTGGCTTTTTGCAGTCTTCTTGTGCCAAGCCGCATGCTTGTAACCTGGCCGCGAGTGTCGCTGAATCCGGCGATGGCCTTTCTTCCATCGGTGCGCAGTGCCTCCCTCTGCAGTCCGGTAGGCCCGGTCAGATTGTAGCGGACTTTCTGTTCACCATCGGAGAGGTTCTCGACGGTAATATCGCAGTCGAGATGGTAAATCCCGGGGGTAACTCGATAAGTCTTAGTCAGTTTGATAACCGGCTCAGCCGTTGATTTATCTTTGATGACTGCTTCGAAGCGAGCGACCTGGGAACCATCGCCCGCTGTCTCCACAGGCAAACTCTTCCAGTTAAGCTTGTCGAGAGGCAGTCGCAGTTGCTGATCCACGAAGACGAAGGCACCGTTTGCCATCGAGAAGAGTTGTCGGTTGCCGCCCAGCCCGGCGGGCGAGAGAAGAACGAGCGGCTGAGGGTTTTCGTGGTCGCGGTCGTCGAATCCTTTGCCGTCTCTGTTGCTGAAGATGGCTTTGGCAATGGCGGCGCCTTTGGAAGTCAACTGAAGCTGGAATTTGAAGCCCGTCTCAGGACCTTCCGTGTTCGGGTCTTCTGCGCCGAGGATGACTGTTTTTGCAGGGGCGTTGCTGACGGAATAGACAACGCCTGGAGCCGGTTGGAGCTGCGGCTTTGCCTGGGCCGGCGAAACTGCCGCCCCTGCAATGTCATCTGTTGTCATTTGCAGCAAAGTACAGGGCCCACCTGCGCCGAAGGTGCGGAAAATGCCGGACTCTACCACAAGAACACCGCAGAAAAGGCAGGATACAATTACAGTGATAGTGAGGATAGTCCTGAAGTTCATATCTGAGCTACTATCTCCCTTCCTGTAACCGGTCGGCATTGAAGTTGTCAAGCTGGTCGATGGCTCTTATTTTCGCGGCTGTGGTTTCGTAGTCGTATCCCAGCCGGACGAAGTGCACTTCGTTATCCTCCACACAGACATAGCTTGCGCGGTTGTCCCTGTCCCTCGGCTGGCCGACCGAGCCGATATTAATGACGGCCTTTTCGTGTTCCACAATAGGGTACACATCGCCGAGCTCTGCAGGCAGGTAAAAGTCCGGTTCGTCAAGAAAGACGCCGGGCAGATGCGTATGTCCCACGAAGCAGATGTGCTTCACACGCTCGAAGATGACACGCACCTTCATCGGATTCGTATAGACATCGTCGGGGAAGATGTATTCGTTGATGGGCCTTCTCGGCGAGGCGTGGATAAAATCGATTGACGCATCAACGCCGCCGAGTTTCATCTCGACCGTTCTTCGCATCGGCAGGTTGCCCAAAAACTCCCATCTCTTATCTCGCAGCCCCCTGCCCTCTTCTGCTTCGAGATTAAAGCGGGTCCAGAAGCTTGCCTGCTCAGCCCCATAGTTGAAGTTGGTGGGCTCATACAGTGTGGCGTAGTCGTGGTTGCCCAGCAGGCATAGCTCTGTCTTCTCAATGATAAGGTCAAGGCACTGCCGGGGGTTTGCAGCGTAGCCGATGACATCACCGAGGCAGTAGATTGTCTTTATGCCGCGGTTTTCGATATCCGCCAGCACCGTCGTAAGCGCCTCTATATTCGAGTGCATATCACTTATGACTGCGAACATATACTATCATTTCCAATAAACTTTCCTAATCTCAGGGTTTTGTTCTCGCTCTGAGCACTACCCCTGATCCTGCTGACGGACAGCAGGCGTTACTTAATAGCAAAATTGCCGTTGAAAGGCCAGATTATTTATTGCTTTTTGACAAAAGCCGTATTGTGCAATTTTCCCGCCCGAGCAGGGCAACGCCGCCAGGGTAAGCGGCTATTTGTTTGCTTCGGGCAGCGCTGCTGCTATAATACCACAAATGCCGCGGGCGGTACGCAGCAGATGGAACTTAGGTGAGGTGGCAGATTCAGTGAATATGACTCTCCTTGAGACTTGTGGTCTGGTTAAGAAATACTCCGGCAGAGCGGTTGTCAACGGTGTCTCGATTACGATATCCCAGCGCAGCATCGTCGGATTGCTGGGTCGCAACGGTGCGGGTAAGACCACAACGTTTCGGATGATTATGGGGATGGTGTCGCGGACGGACGGGAAGGTCATCTTCGCCGGCAGGAACATTACCACCCTGCCGATGTACAGGCGGGCGAGATTAGGCATCGGCTATCTCTCGCAGGAGCCCAGCATCTTCCAGCGGCTCAGCGTCAGAGACAACCTCTATGCCATCCTTGAGACAATGTCAATCACAACCAAAGAACGCAACCGCAGGGCCGATGAGTTGATTGACCGGTTCGGCCTGACCGAGGTGGCTGGCAGCCATGGAAGGTTCCTCTCCGGCGGTGAGCGAAGAAAACTTGAGATTGCTCGTGCAATGGTGACCGAGCCGTCGTTGATTCTGCTCGATGAGCCCTTCAGCGGCGTTGACCCCATTGCCGTCCAGGACCTCCAGGCCGATGTTCGTCGCCTCGTTGCCTCCGGTGTCAGCATTCTGATTACCGACCACAATGTTGAAAGGACATTGGAGGTCGTGGACAAGGCCTATATCATTGACCACGGCAAGGTGATTGGTGAAGGAACGCCCGCCGAGATAATTCAGAACGAGACCATCCGCAAGGCATATCTCGGCAATATATTCGCCGGCGACGAATTTGATTAGAGCTGTACCGCCCCTGCGTGTGCGTCGCAAAGGCAGTTAAACTGAGAGGTTTGATGATGTCCGAGATTGATGCGGACAAATGCGGGATAACGCATTATCCTGCCGGTGTATTGGCGCGACCGGCCGAGCCGGTCGAGAATATCGACGACAATATCCGTCTATTAGTCGAGAAGATGACGGAGATTATGATCGCCAATAAGGGGGTAGGTCTGGCCGCGCCGCAGGCCGGAGTCGCCCTGCGTCTCTTTATCATATCGCTTGACAGCAGCAAAGAGAACGTCCGCGTTTTCATCAACCCGACCGTCAGACCGAGCGGCGACCTTGAGCAAAACGAGGAAGGCTGTCTTTCCGTTCCCGGCATATATACGAAGGTCAAACGTTACAAGAAGGCGACCGTTACCGCAACGGACCTCGACGGCAATGAGTTCACCGAAGAGGCCGACGGGCTTTACGCCAGGGCCCTGCAGCACGAGTACGACCATATCGAGGGAGTAACTATCCTCAGTCGCATGGGCGCCGCTGCTCGAATCGGACACAGAAGACAGCTCAAAAAGCTCGAAGAAAAGCATAACAGTGCGAATGCACGGTAGCGTCCTGCCTTTACGCTTGGGAAGAGTAAATGAGAATCGTTTATCTCGGCAGTGGCCGGTTCGGTATTCCGTGTCTCGATGCGATTGCCGCTTCGAGCCACCGGTTGGAATTCGTTGTCACTCAGCCCGCAAAAGCTGCAGGACGCGGCAGAAAGAGGCGGCCGACGCCCGTGGCACTCTGGGCCAACGACCATTCCATACCGCACATCGAAGCCGACGACATAAACGCACCGCAGGTTATCGAAAAAATTGCCGCATACAAGCCGGAGCTTATCGTGGTCATCGCCTTCGGCCAAAAGATTGGCAAAAAACTCCTTGAGGTTGCGCCGAACGCCGCCGTCAACGTCCACGCCTCCTTGCTGCCCAAGTACCGCGGGGCCGCGCCGATAAACTGGGCCATTGTCAACGGCGAGACCGAGACGGGCATAAGCATCATCACGGTAGCTGAGAAGATGGATGCCGGGGACATTCTCGCTCAGCTAAGCACGCCGATAGAACCCGGCCAGACAGCAGGACACCTTCACGACCGCCTGGCCGAGATGGCAGCGCCCCTGCTCGTAGAGACTATCAACAAGATTGCCGACGGAACGGCCGCGTATGAAAAACAGGATGATTCTAAAGCGACGCAGGCGCCGAAATTGAAAAAAAGCGACGGCTTTCTGGATTTCGCCGAGCCGGCTGAGGTTCTGAGGCGAAAGATAATGGGCTTTTGGCCCTGGCCCGGTGCCGCTGCACTCTATCAGCCGAAGAAGGGCTCAAAGCACGAACGGGTGACAATCGCCGGGGCCGATATCGTCTGGACAAAGGATTCACAGGGCCGGCCACCGGGAACACTGGATGAAAACCTCGATGTCGTCTGCGGCAAAGCTGCCCTGCGGATTACGCAAATCAAGCCGGAAGGGTCCCGCCTGATGACCTTCGCCGCCTTCGTCAACGGCAGAGCAACCAGGCCCGGCGACGCATTCAAAAAAATCGAGCCGTAATATGTCACCACCCAGACCCAAAACCGCTCGCGCAATTGCCGCGCAAGTCCTTTCCCGCACCGACCCGCGAAAAGACAATGTCACTGACATCCTCAGTGACTTTCTTCGCCGAACCACTGAAACTCAGCGCGCTACGGACCTCGTCTTTGGCGTAATCAAAAATCGCTCGCTGATTGATATGCTCATCGCGAAGGTCTCCGACTGCCCGCCCGAGAGGATACCGGCAAAGATACTGAATATTCTGCGGGCGGCTGTCTATGAGCTCCTCTATTGTCCCCGGACCGCCAGGCATGCGATTGTCGCCGAGGCCGTCGAATATGCAAAATCCGTGACCAACAAAAAGCAGGCCGGCTTCGTCAATGCTGTCCTCCGCCAAACCACCAGACATATCACCAACCGCGAAAAACCCCTCAACCTGGCAGAACCGCGAAATACGATTCCGCATTCGACCCTAACCGGTTGTGAGCTTGACATATCACTTTTTCCCGACCCAGAAGAATCACCCGTCGGCTATCTTGCCTTTGCATTCTCACTGCCGCGCTGGCTCGTCAATGGCTGGCTGGAAGCTTACGGGCCCGAGCAAACCAGACAAATCTGTTTTGCGAGCAATCGCAGGCCGAGCGTCTATATCAGGCCGAATACCTTAAAGACAACCGCACAGAAGCTCGCAGAAAAACTCCGGGCCGATGGCATCGAATGTGAGCCTGTCGGCGAAAGCCAAATGATAAAACTCAAACGCGCAAAGGCGATAGATAAGCTGCCGGGATTCAGTGATGGGCTGTTTACGGTTCAGGATTTGGCTGCCTCACAAGTGGTGCGTTTTTTGAACCCCCGGCCGGACTGGACCATCCTCGACCTCTGCGCAGCGCCCGGCACAAAAACCACACAATTAGCCGAAGCTGCCCAAAACAAGGCAAGAATCTTCGCCACCGACATCGACCCCAATCGCCTCGAAAAAGTCCGCGAAAACCTCGACCGCCTCCGGCTCACCGACAGCATCGCCGTTATCGACTACGCGCACCTCGACAAACTCGCCGATTCCACCGGCCCATTCGACGCCATCCTCGTCGATGTCCCCTGCTCGAATACCGGCGTACTGGCAAAACGACCCGAAGTACGTCACCGCATAACCAAATCCGCCCTCGATAACCTCTCCCGCATCCAGCTCGGTCTGCTCGAAACCGCCGCCAAAATGCTCAAACCCAATGGCGACATCTGCTACAGTACCTGCTCGGCCCAGCCGCAGGAAAACAATCTGCTCGTCGCCCAATTCCTCAAAGGAAACCCCGGCTTCAAACTGAAAGAAGAAAAACTCATTCTCCCCTCAGCCCAGGAGCCCGACCACGACGGCACATACGCAGCCGTCATCATCAGAAAATAGCTCGTATCCCCTCTGCACCATCGCCCGACCTGTACCGCAGATTCTTATTGCAAATCCCCCCGGATTTTCAATAATCTGAGGTTTTCGAACAACCGGATGCTGCCCGGCGAATCTGCCGCGACGCCGGGTTCGTAAATCAGGAAAGGAGAATCGTATATGCAGCTTCACGCCGTTGACATAGGCATTATCTTCACATACATCATCGTCATTGTAATAGCCGGCCTGATTCTGTCGAAAAAGGCGGGCAAGAACATCGACTCGTACTTCCTCGGCGGCAAAAAAATCCCCTGGTACTTCCTCGGAATAGCAAACGCCTCCGGCATGTTCGACATCACAGGAACCATGTGGCTCGTCACCGTATTCTTCATCTATGGCCTCAAAAGCATCTGGCTGCCGTGGGTCTGGCCCACCTTCAACCAGATCTTCCTCATGATTTACCTCTCCATCTGGATCCGACGCTCAAAGGTCATGACAGGTGCAGAGTGGATTCGAAAACGCTTCGGACACGACCTGGGAGCTGAGCTTTCGCACATCAGCGTTATTGTCTTTGCGATGTTCATGGTCATCAGCATGCTCGCGTACGCATTCAGGGGCGTCGGCGCATTCGCACAGATCATCCTACCCTGGGAATTGCCGCCCGAGGCATACGCCACCATCCTCATGCTAATCACCGCCATATATGTCATGTTCGGCGGAATGTACTCCGTCGTCCTCACCGACATCATCCAGTTCACCCTGATGACCATCGCCTCTGTTTTTATCGCTATCATCGCAATCCAAAGAGTGAGCCCCGAATTGCTCGCCTCCGTCGTCCCCGACGGCTGGTTCAACCTTTCATTCGGATGGAAGGTCAATCTCGATTGGTCCGCACTCGTCGCAACAGTCAACGACAAGATAGCCACAGACGGTTTCGATCTGTTTACCATTTTCTTCATGATGACCGTGCTCAAAGGCGTACTTGCCAGTATGGCAGGGCCCACCCCAAACTTCGATATGCAGAAAATCCTCTCCGCACGAACCCCAAAAGAAGCAGCCATGATGAGCTGGTGCGTCTCATTCGTCCTTAATGTCCCCCGCTATCTGATGATTGCAGGCGTCGCTATTCTGGGCCTCACATTTTTCAGCGACGAGCTAAACACCATGGCCGAAGCCGGCCAAAAAATTGACTTCGAACAAATCCTCCCGTGGATCATCAAAGGGTTCCTCCCCGTCGGCCTGATAGGAATCGTCCTCGCTGGACTCATCGCCGCCTTCATGAGCACTTTCGACGCCACCGTCAACTGCGGCGCCTCATATCTCGTCAACGATGTCTACAAACGCTACATAAAGCCAAACGCAAGACCCAGGACATACGTCATCGCAAGCTATCTCTGCACCGTACTAATCGTCGGCGTAGGCCTGCTGTCCGGCTTCTTCGCTGAATCCGTGCACACCGTTACCCAGTGGGTCGTCACAGGCCTCTTCGGCGGATACACCGCACCAAACGTACTCAAGTGGCACTGGTGGAGATTCAACGGATTCGGCTACTTCGCAGGAATGATCTCAGGACTGCTCACCGCGACCGCATTTGCCGTCTATTTCAGCCTTGCCGGCCAGGATACAGTCCCGATGTTCAGCGGAAATCTTGAAAGAAATCTCGCCGTATTCCCCATCATCCTCGTTGTTAGCACATTCTTCTCCGTCATCGTCTCGCTGCTCACAAAACCCGAAGATGAGAATGTCCTCAAGGATTTCTACAAAAGCGTCCGCCCATGGGGATTCTGGGGCCCGATTCGAGAGATGGTCTCAGCCGACGATAACAACTTCAAACCAAACACCGCCTTTGCCCGCGACATGCTGAACGTCGTCGTCGGAACCATCTGGCAGTTGACCTTTGTCCTCATCCCAGTCTATCTCATCGTCCGCAAGTTCCACGCAATGGTCGTCTGCATCGTAATCATGGCAGCAACATCGCTGTTCCTGAAATTCAACTGGTTCAACAAGCTTGAAAACGACTGACCGCTTTTTCCTTTGTCGGCCGCAATAAACAGGAGTGTCAAAATGGATAAGAAGCGATTCGACCAAAAGGTAAAGCAGCTCTTTGCGGAGCATAACAAGCTCATCGAGCGAAAAAACACCCCGGCAGGGCAGGGCAACGGCGTTTTTCACAGATACAAATACCCTGTCCTGACGGCAAAACACACGCCTGTCTTCTGGCGATACGATCTGAACTACGAGACGAATCCGCACTTAATGGAACGGCTGGGAATTAACTGCGTCTTTAACCCAGGCGCGATTGAATTCGACGGTAAGATTTGTCTCATCGCCCGTGTCGAGGGCGCAGACAGAAAATCCTTCTTCGCGGTCGCAGAGAGCAAAACCGGCATCGACGGCTTCAAGTTTCGGGATTACCCGATTGTCATGCCCGAAACAGCCGAACCCGAGACAAACGTTTACGATATGCGCGTCGTTAAGCACGAGGACGGCTGGATTTACGGCCTGTTCTGCTCCGAAAGTAAGGACCCCAACGCACCAGGAGGCGATTTGTCGTCCGCCGTCGCACAGTGCGGCATCGCACGCACAAAAGACTTGCAAAACTGGCAGAGACTGGCCGATTTGAAGACACCATCGCCCCAGCAGCGAAACGTCGTCCTCCATCCCGAATTCATCGACGGCAAATACGCCTTCTACACCCGCCCACAGGAGGGCTTTATCGAAGCCGGCTCCGGCGGAGGCATCGGATGGGGACTTTCAGACACTATGCAAAATGCAGCGATAGACGAGGAGACAATAGTCGATGACCGCCGGTATCATACCATAAAAGAGGCCAAGAACGGCCTGGGCCCCGCCCCGATAAAGACCCACGCCGGCTGGCTGCACCTCGCACATGGCGTTCGCGCCTGTGCCGCAGGCCTGCGATACGTCCTTTACGCATTCCTCACGAAGCTCGACCAGCCGGACAAAATCACCCATCAACCCGGCGGATATCTCCTTGCACCGCAAGGGGATGAGCGCATCGGCGACGTTTCCAATGTCGTTTTCAGCAACGGCTGGGTCACGCGTCAAAATGGCCGGCTCTTTATCTACTACGCCTCGTCCGACACGCGTTGCCACGTAGCCGCCACAACCGTCGATACGCTTTTGGACTATGTTATGAACACCCCTGCCGACCCACTGCGCTCATTTGCATCCGTGCAGCAAAGGAACGCCTTGATAGAAAAGAGCTTAGCTGCGATGAAGTCGCTCCGAATCGATTCCTGACCATCCTCGCGCCTCTGCCGCCCAGCAGCGACAACGATACGTCACCCTCGAAGAACGCAGCAAATCACAAACCTAATCCACAGCTTTTCCACAAATCGCATTTACGCTGTGAATAATATGTTAAAAACAAATTTTTTTCGCGCGCAAACTCAATGCAGATAGTGACATCAACGAGGTGGAAAAGAAATTTCCAAAATCGCCGTTGCATACTTTTCTCACCGCTCGATAATTGAAATTCATAAACTTTGTATCTATGTAACAGTGCGGCCGCTCTCTGCAGGTGGTTGCAAAACTCAGAATTTGCTAACAATGTTTTGCCAGGGGAGATATCGATGCAGAGCACAATCACGGATGATGTCGAAAGGACAGCCCAGTCCCTCATCGGTTCTATCAACGACGCGCTTGAAGAGCGAATCGGCCGGCAAAGGTTCCGAATTTGGTTCAAAAATTCGACCCGGCTTGCTCTTACCGACGGCTATCTAAAAGTCGCCGTCCCGAACCTCTTCATTGCGAGCTGGATAGAGAGCCATTTTGCAAAGGACCTCGCCGAGGCAACCCGTGCCGCCACGGGCCAAAATGTTCAGATTACGTTCGGCGTTGACCCCCAGCTTTCGGGCCAGCAGCGGCGGACCCAGTTGGATTCGCAGACGCAACCCATCGCCGGCTCGCCAAAGCAGACGCATCTTGGCCCTCGCCGGACCGTCCTGCGTAAGGGCGCTGCATCGAAGGCCCTTAAGCTCAGCTTGGATACTTTTGTTGTTGGACCGTCAAATGAGCTGGCATATAACGCTGCCAGGGCGGTCGTCAGAGATAAGCAAAGTCCGTTCAATCCGCTTTTTATTCACGGAGGATGCGGAGTGGGGAAAACGCACCTGCTGCAAGGGATTTGCGACGCAGTGTGCCGAAACCGCCCCGATGTCAGGTGGATGTACCTGTCAGCGGAGGACTTTGTGAATCAGTTTGTGCTGGCCTTGAAGACGAGAAAGCTGGAGGCTTTTCGACGCCGAATGCGGCAAACGGATTTGTTGGCAATCGACGACATACACTTCCTGGCCAGCAAGCATTCTACGCAGGAGGAATTCCTGCATACTTTTAATACTATCGATTTGGCCGGAAATCAGGTCGTCCTTGCCTCCGACGCCCATCCCAAGATGATTGGCCGGCTCTCCGACAAGCTCGTCAACCGTTTCGTATCGGGGATGGTCGTAAAGATTAAACCCCCCGACTTCAAGACCCGATGCGAAATTTGCACCCAATATGCAAAGATGCTCAGAAAGCATATGCCCGAAAGCGTCATACAGTACATCGCTGAAAACCTCAAAACCAACGTCCGCGAGCTCCAGGGCGCACTTCTCAAACTGATTGCATTTTCATCGCTGCAGAATTCACGCATCGACCTTCACATGGCACGCGGCGTCCTCGCTGAGCACCTCGAAAGATGTGACCCGATTGTCCATACATCCGATATCGACTCTGCCGTCGCAACCTTCTTCGGCATAACACCCGCCGCCATCCATTCATCAAAGAAAGACCGCACCGTCGCCCTCGCCCGACATTTCAGTATGTACCTTGCCCGCAAGCACACAAAGATGTCGTTTTCTGAGATAGGCCGGTGTATGGGCAACAAAAACCACGCCACCGTCCTCATGGCCTGCAAAAAAGTTACCGAACAGCTAAAGACAAACGCCCAGCTAAACTGGCACAGCCAAGCAGGAAACAAAACCTCGAAGGCCCGAACAATACTCGCTAAACTCGAAAAAGCCGTCATCGCATAACATTTAGCCCCAGGATTGCCCGCCCTTCCCTTGGCGGGCTAAGTCCCGAGCGAAGTCGAGGGTCCTCCCACCCGCCACTTTACCCCTCTCGAAGCGAAGCAGGACCAAATCGAAAATCCCTTCTCCCCCCCTTCCTAACCCCCTCTAACCCCTTTCTTAACTTTACTATTAGATACCCTTATACTACCCCAACCCCAAAAAACAAAAGGCCGGGCCATGCCAACCCCGCCTTCAACTAACCACCTTGCACCAAACACTTTACGCCCTAATCCTCTTCAACCGACACATATCCCTTCTGACCCTCGCTCACATACGCCGGCTCACCTTCCCCCTCCCCCGCTGCCTCCGCCTGCTCCGCCTCTTCCATCGCCCTGTACATCTGCTCCCAGTCCTCCACCGTTATCATCACCTCACGCGCCTGGCTGCCCTTATACTCGCCCAAAATCCCCATCGCCGCCATCTGCTCTATCATCCTCGATGCCCGCGCATAGCCGACGCTCAGCCGACGCTGCAGCAGCGAGACGCTCCCGCGTTTACTATCAAGAACAATCCGAACCGCCTCATCAAACCGCTCATCTGTGACCATATCGGAAGTGTCCGCTCGGCCAAGCTGAGCAAGCTCCGGATGATACTGCGGCTCGGCAACCTCCTTCAGATGTTTCACTATCCGCTTCACCTCAGCTTCGTCAACAAATGTCCCCTGCGCACGAACCAGATCGCTCGTCCCCGGCTTCAAAAATAACATATCGCCCTGCCCCAAAAGCGTCTCCGCCCCGTTCTGGTCCAGAATAATCCTGCTGTCCATCCTCGCCGCAACTCTAAAGCCAATCCGCGTCGGCATGTTAGACTTGATTAGCCCCGTAACCACCGTCGCCTGAGGACGCTGCGTCGCCAACACTATGTGAATCCCAACCGCACGGCTCTTCTGCGCAAGACGAACTATGTACGCCTCTATCTCCTTCGCCGCCGTCATCATCAAATCCGCTAATTCGTCAATTACAATCACTATATAAGGCAGCTTCTTCGGTATCTGCGCCTCCTCGTCCGCGCTGGTTGGGTTGAACCTGTTAATTATCTCCTCAGGTCCAAGCGCATTGTAATCCGCAATGTTCTTCACCCTTGCTTCGGCCACAAGCGAATAACGCTCGTCCATCTTCACCGTCGCCCACTCTAAAATCTGTACCGCACGACGAGTCTCCGTCACTATCGGCGTCATCAGGTGCGGTATCGTATTGAACGCCGTCATCTCAACCATCTTCGGGTCTATCAATATCAGCTTCACCTCATCAGGCCGACGCGTCAAAAGTATCCCCGTAATTATCGCATTTATACACACGCTCTTGCCCGAACCCGTCGTACCCGCGATAAGAAGATGCGGCATCGTCGTCAAATCTGAAACCAGCGCCTCAGCCGAAGAATCCTTCCCTAAAAACAGGGGTATCGCCATCCTTCCCGGCCTGTTGCCCGCAAGCTGAAGCATATCCTTCATCCGAACCCGCTCTTTCTCGCTGTTTGGAACCTCCACGCCTATCGTATGCTTGCCGGGCAGAGGCGCAACCACGCGAACCGCTCCCACACCAAGCGCTCTGGCCATATCGTTCGACAAGGAGCTTATCTGGCTCACCTTCACACCGGCCGCAAGCTGAAGCTCGAACATCGTCACTACAGGCCCCGTATCCGCCGCCACTACTCGAGCGTTTATGTTGAATTCCGAAAGCAAACGCTCCAGCGCACTGGCCTTCGCCTTCACTACCTTCTCCTGAACCGAAGCAAATCCACGTTCCGGCTCATCCAATAAATCCAGAGACGGCAGCGCATAATCCTCATAGCTCGGCGGCACGTACGCATTCGCCGGCTTCGCCGCCTTCGCCTTCTGAAGCCGAACCTCCATCGGAATCCCCGAAATCGTATCATTGCTCCTGTCACGAACCTTCTCTTCAATCCTCTCCTCCACAGGCACCACAACACCAGGTGACGCAACCGCCGGCGCCGCCTTCTGCCTGGCGCTTAGCCGCCGCCATATCTCGCCCAGTACACGAGACCGCCGCTTCGCCACAGACCACGTCGGCACAACCACACCGGCCCCCTTGCCAAGGCCAAACAGCATCCACCGGACAGCCGCCGCAACCACGCTGTCCGCAAGCAGCGAAAGTCCCACTGCCCACGTCGCCGCCAGCAGAATACCCGTCCCCACGGACGCAAGGTAACGACGTAATAGCTCCGCAGCAGCAACCCCCAGCACCCCGCCGGAACCCATCGGAAAACCATAAACACTATGAGGCCAGAATATGTAGAACGTACTCGACGCCGCCACCGTCACCAATCCAAGCCCCATCGAACGCAGCACCGGCTGACTAATCTCCCTGGCCGCAATCTTCGCAACCAAAAACCACACCCCACACGCAAGCACCACAAAAACGCCCGGCCCTATGAAGTACAGTAAATAGTACGCAAAAAACGCCCCTATCGCCCCGCACCAGTTCGCCGACGGCTCATTATGCGGAGACACAAACCTGCTCGGCCAGTCGCCAATATCAAAACTCAAGCAACTGCACACCAACACCAGAACCACCGCCACCCCCAAACACTCCAACGCCCTTGCCCTGTATGCCTTGTCCTTCGATCGTCCCATCGCACCTGACATCCGATAAAAAATACGTCTCACAGTACCCAAACACATTCCACCTGCGTAACCGCAATCCTCTTATCGGCTGGCAATACCCCCTTTCTGCACAATTACAGTCCCCCGCCCTGCATTCTCCTCCTCGTGCGCCTCTGCGCCGGCAGGGGCACATTCACTTCAAAAGAAAAAAGCCCCGCGGCGCATCCGTGCACCACAGGGCAAAATAGACTTCTGAAACCCCGACTACTTTATCCTCCTGTCGGCCTCATCGACCATCCTGTCCAGCTTCTCAGGGTTCTCGCCGGGCCCACGCGGTATCCGCACCGCTACACCAAGACGCCCAAGCTCGCCCGCAACGTCGGGCTGGTTGGCATCAAGCTGAAAACTCCGAGTCAAATACTCCTTCGCCAAAACAATATTCTTCTTCGCAAGATAATAATAACCAATCTGGCGGTTTATCTTCGCAGAATTCGGCGCCATCGCCAACGCCTGCTTATAACAACCCAGCGCATACTCATCCATCCCCTGCCTCTGAAAGCCCAAGCCAAGCGCCAACAACGACGACGCCGAGCTCGACGCCTGATTCACGTAAAGCTCTGCCGTAATCTGAGACCTCGTCCTGTCCCCGCTGTCAAGCAAGACCTTCACCGTCGCCGCCTGCGCGTCCCTGTGAGCGGGATCAAAGCTGACCGCCGTATTGTAGCAATGCTCCGCCTTCGACCACAAACCGTCCGCATGATAAAGCTGACCCAGCTCGAAATGCGCATCGGGATTCTCCCACCTCCTGTCAAGATTCTCAAGAAGCTGCGCCTTGCGCACGTCCGAAGGAATCATCCCCGTCGTATCAACCGCCACGTCCACCGACCGCCTCCGCTGACAGCCCCCGTACACAAATAACAAAACGCAAAAAAACAAGGCTGCAACTACCTCTCTACGCCCCATTTCTCGCCTCCATTCCTGACTAACGCCTGCCCCACACATTCCCTTGATGCGAACACGCCGCCGTCACCGGAATACTACTTCAATGAAAATCACACACGCCGTCATTCTTATCCGCCCACCAGCGACTTTGCAAGTAAAATCTTCAAACTTTTTGTAATAAAACCGCTCGGCACCTCGACTATGACTACAGGACCGGCTAAATCGAGAGGACATCCACTTGCAAGCGATTGATTGACAGGGAATTGTAGAAAAACACGGCTCAATTGTATGGCAAACGCCTTTAAGACTGCCGGCAAAGCACCTCACACGCGTCGCAGACTAAACGTCCAGGTTCTGAACCTCAAGCGCATGCTCACGAATGAAGTTCCGACGCTTCTCAACGTCGTCACCCATCAAAATACTGAACAACCTGTCCGCCTCGCCCGCATCGTCCAGCTTTACACTCAACAGCGTCCGCGTCTCAGGGTTCATCGTCGTCTCCCAGAGCTGATCGGCGTTCATCTCCCCCAGGCCCTTGAAACGCTTTATATCAACCCCCTTGCCGCCAATCTGCCTGATCCCGCCGCATATCCCGCCAAGCGACGCAATCTCATACGCATCGTCTCCGTTGCGAAGCTGAAACTTCGTCTCAACCGGCTCACCCGAATCCGCCTTCTCCGCCTTCAAAAGAAAATCACGCAAATCAAGCTTGTACTTCGCTCTAAGCTTCTCCGCTGTCTCGTTTATCCTCCCGACCTCATGCAGCTCTTCGGCGGCAACCGCCTCTTCAATCTCACCGTTACCTTCGCCGGCTACTTTCAGCTTCTCTAACTTCTTCTCATACTTGTCCCTGTCACAGAAAAACTCATCGGTGCCCTCAATCCTGATACGGAACGTCGGCAGCTCCCTACCTTCGTAATTTTCCGCCACAAACGGCTTAAAGTCAATCCCTCTCCTGCCCAAAACACCTATGCTCCGCTCGACATCTGCCAATAGCTTGACCAGCTCCGCAAGCTCCTTGTCCGAAACCTTCCTTTCTTTCGTCCCCTTCCCGCCGTTTCGGACAGCTAACTCCGTCCCTTCCAGCCCGCGACTGATAAGACGCTTGTGCATCTCGCCTTCGCTCAGCACATAGTCCGGCCTCTTCTTGCCCTTTACACGAACCTCATACAGGGGCGGCTGCGCTATGTAAATCATCTCATTATCAAACAACTGCCGCATCTGTCTGAAAAAGAAAGTCAGCAAAAGCGTCCGTATGTGCGCCCCGTCAATATCCGCATCCGTCATCAAAATAATCTTGCCGTATCTGCACTTCTCTATAGCAAACTCGTCTGTCCCAATCCCCGTCCCTAGCGCACTGATAATCGTCCGAATCTCCTCGTGAGCCAGCATCTTCTCCAATCGTGCCCTCTCCACGTTCAGTATCTTGCCCTTCAACGGCAATATCGCCTGCATACTCCTGTCACGTCCCGCCTTCGCAGAACCACCGGCTGAATCTCCCTCAACAACAAAAAGCTCCGTCGCTGCCTTCTCCTTGCTCGAACAATCCCAGAGCTTGCCCGGCAGGTTCGCACCGCCCAAGGCCCCCTTGCGACGTGTAAGCTCACGCGCCTTCCGCGCCGCCTCACGCGCCGCAGCCGCCTGAATCGCCTTGTTCAATATCCGCTTGCTCTCCGCAGGATGCTCCTCAAGATAATGACCCAACTGCTCGTTCACCGTCGTCTCAACAAAACCGCCCACCTCGGGATTGCTAAGCCGGACCTTCGTCTGCGCCTCGAAATGCGGGTCCGCAAGCTTCACCGCAACCACCGCCATCAACCCCTCACGTAAATCATCACCCGTCGTCGCCTGACCGTTCTTAAGAAGATTATTACTCCTCGCATAATAATTCATCGTCCGCGTTAAAGCCGTCCTGAAACCCGAAAGATGCGTACCCCCGTCTATATTGCGAATATTGTTCGCAAACACCAACACGTTCTCCGCGTAACCCGTGTTGTACTGCATCGCTATCTCGCAGCTCAGCATCTGGGCGGTGTCTTCCTTCGCAATGCATATCACGTCCTTGTGAAGAACCTCCTTGCCCTCGTTCAGATGCTTCACAAACGCTTCCAACCCGTCCTCGAACTTGAACACCTCCTTAACTTTTTTCCGCTCGTCCCTGAACGTTATCTGCAGCCCTGCATTCAGATACGCCATCTCACGTATCCGCTTCACTAAGGTATCGTACTGAAACTCCGTGTCCCCGAATATCTCCTCATCCGGCATAAATGCTATCTTCGTCCCGCGCTTCGTCGTCGAGCCAACCTGCTTGACCGCACCCTTAGCCTTGCCCCTCACGCATTCGAAGTGATAGTGCTTGCCGTCACGATATACATCTGCCTCGAGCCACTCACTAAGCGCATTAACGACACTGACGCCGACCCCATGTAGCCCCCCTGCCACCTTATAGCTGTCCGCGTCGAACTTACCCCCCGCATGAAGTGTCGTTAGTACCACCTCCAGCGCGCTCTTCTTCGCCTGCTTATGCTGCTCGACCGGTATCCCGCGCCCGTCGTCCTCCACAGCACAGCTGCCGTCTGCGCAGATTTGCACGCTGACCTTCTCGCAATAACCGGCCAGCGCCTCATCGATTGAATTATCCATCACCTCGTAAATCAGATGGTGCAGACCGCCCACGCCCCGATCGCCTATGTACATATCAGGCCGCTTGCGAACCGCCTCAAGACCGCCCAATATCTTTATCTTGCTCGCATCATAACGGTGGTCTTTCATACAACAAACGCCTCCTTCGCCCAACGGCGTGCTAACCCTCCGAAAAAAATCTTATACTCCTCAGCCTCCAACCCGGACACCGACGTCGAAGCTCTTCTAAAAGCTCCGAACTGCACAACTGCATCTCATACACATACGACGGCGAATCTGCAAACACCTTCAGCTCGCCATCCACCCACTCTCCAATCCGCACATGTTCACGTATGTCGGCCGGCACCAGCGCCTCCCACGCCTCAACAAGCCGTTCATACCTCTCGCAGGCCGGCAGCACACGCTGCTCCATCAGTTCCCTGACCGAATCGCCAAGCCGCCCCGCAGCCCCCCGCGCCGCCGCTGGTCCCCAACCGTCCTTGCCGCGCAACCGTTCCACCTTGCTCTTTCCTCTTTTCGAGATTCACCGCTCGAAAGCAAACACCGAAAAACCGCTAAAAAATCCGCTTCTACCGGCCGCTTACCCTATATTTATCGGCATCAGAACGTACAGAAAATTAGCCCCGCTTTTTATTACTCCCGGCGTGTCCGCCTGCCCTAATTCTAACTCAAATTCCGGCTCCTTGACAGCTCGCAGGACATCCGTCAAAAACTGCGGATTAAAACCGATTTCTATCGGCTCACCCTTATATGCCACCGCAAGCTTCACCTCTGCATCACCCGCCTCCGGCGCCCTGCTCGAAAAAACCAGCGAATCTTTCCCCACGCTCAGTTTGATCCCTCGCGACTCCTCACTCGTCAACAGCGCCGCCCGCCGAACCGCACTCAATATCACCTCCGTTGGCAATCGTAGCTTCTTCTCATAGCCGCTTGGAATTATATCCTCATACTTCGGGAAGTTCCCCTCTACTAAATTCGAGCTGATAATAACACCGCCACACCTGAACACTATTTGATTATCAACACGCTTTACCTCAACCATTTCCTTCTCTCCCCCGTCCAGCTTGTTCAGCAGCGCCATTGTCTTCGCCGGCACTATTATCTTCGCATCCACCGATGATGACAAGCTCACCACACTCCGCGCAAGCCGTCGTCCGTCCGTCGCAACTAACGAAAGCTTCTTACCCCTTGTCTCCCACAATACCCCATTGATGGCATAGCGCGTGCTCTCACGCGCCGTCGCGAACAAGACTTGGCTAATCCCGCTTTGCAGATTCTCCAAACTCACCTCAAGCTCCGCATTCCCCTCGAAGCCAGGCACCTCCGGATACTGTCCCGCCTCATGCCCGTATATTGTAAAGTGGCTGTCCGACCCTCGTATTTCACACGTACCGCCCTCCGCCGTAATTGAAAGCACCTCGTCTGCGCTCTCCCGCACAATTCCCGCCAGCTTGCCGCATGGCACAACAACCTCCCCTTCCTGCTCGACACGAACAGCACTTACTAAATAATTGACGCCGACCTCCAGGTCCGTACCGAATATCCTGACCTCTTCTTTTGTTGCACCAATCTTAACGCATCGCAGGACTGGCTTCGGCGTTCGTTCCGGCACCACTGATGTGAGTAGTCCCAAGGCCTCCGAAAGGCCTTCCCTATTAAATTGCACCTGCATAATACACCTCTATAATTCTCATTAACTCCCCTCATCACACCGCTTTTACAACACGCTCTAACTTACTGCAAAGCTTCTCATATAACAACCTTTTTTTCAAAACCGTTTTACCTCAGCTTGCTCCGCCACCCCCTGCGCAAATCCGGTATTTCTATCCCCTCACTACTTTATGCTGCATATAATCTCAAATAGAAAGGAACTCGTACTTCACACTACCGGCTCAAGGGGGGTACTCGTACCCTATATCTATTATTAAACTAAGTGAAAGATATAGTAGTAGTTATAGTATAGAGTGTTGTAATGGGGGTTTATAGGAGTCATCAGGATACAACCTCTTATTAAAAAGAGACTTACGTAGCGCGGTCGAAAGATTATTCCGGTGGAAAACCGGTTACTTGTTCTACTGCCGTTTACCAAATTTCTAACCTTCCTGTCTTGCTGGTATTACTAACTTGTTGTGCATCTGCCGTTACTAACGACGTTATTAACACCTTACCCACGCTTATCAGATAGTCCATCAGCCTACAGTACCACGACAAGCTCTGCCGCAGGCCTCTATAGCCCGCGGTTTAGCTTGATAATATTCTTCGCCGCCGCTACCACGCGCTCACGCAGCTCACGTGGCGCAAGAACCTGAACCTGGTCCCCGTAGCCAAGGACCCACCATATTATCTCACCCAGCCCATCCACCCGGAACTCAAGCGTTGCCGAGCCGTCTTCATGCCGAGTTGCCTTCTGCGTGCTGTGCCACCGAACCTCCATAACATTACTCGCGACTCGGGCTAAAAAATGCAGCTTCACGTTGTATATCCGCCCCTCCGGTATCATCGACCACGCCCTGCCTAAATACTCATAAACGTCGAACTGCTCCCCGTCACAAAACCGCTGTTTTCGTACGCTCAACTCTTCTATCCGATTTAGCTTAAATGTTCGCGCGGCCCCGTGCGCACTCGACAGCCCCAATACGTACCAGGCACGCTGATTATACAGCAAGTGATAGGGACATAGCTCCGTCTCGATAGTCTCTCCTTCGAAAAGAGAGTTATACCGCATAGAGACTTTGCGCTTTTGACACATCGCCTGTTGCAACTGCGAAAAAGTACAGTCCAGAAGAGTTGTCACTACCTGTGCGCCCGCCTTCGTCGATATCCCACGAAGAACAGTGTCGCAGTACCGCCTCATCTTCAGCGGAAGGTGGTTTTCTATCTTCAGCGCCGCCAGCAATGCCGCATTCTTATAGGGAAGCTGCACCTGGTTTCGCACCTTGTGGACCAGTAGCAGCAAACTCAACGCCTCCCGAACAGTCAGGTTTATCGGAGGCAGAAAAAATTCCGGATCAATACGGTAGCCCTTCGTCTTTGCATCATACCGGTACGGCACCCCTATGCTTTGAAGCTCCTTCAAATCACGGAATATCGTCCGCCGGCTTCTCCTGAACATCTGCGAAAGGTCGTCCGCAGTGTAGTCCTTCCGCGCCTGCAAAGTCGTTAAAATCTGCACAACCCTGCCTACCCTGCTCGTTTTCATAAACGGCCCCTGAATTTTTACTCCTCTCCCGCCGGTCTGTCCGTTGTCAAAAAGCACCCGATTATACGTTAAAAAACACACCTACGTCAAGAATTCTTATCTTTGCCCACACCGAACCATCCCAAACCGGCCCCGGCCGCCCCCATAACCTGTCTCTGACGTCATTTTTCCGTTGACAAGCACCGCCCGACCCGCTATAATAACAACTGGTCAGTGGGGTGATTTGTTGTTTTGTGTGATACGTCCGCCGGCGGGTTCTACAACAACACTGGCTTGTGTTAAGCTGGCTTGCTGGTTTTAAATAGGGAAAACGCAATGAAAAAAACTTTGGCTTTGACCATTCTGAATGTTACCTTGTGTGCACTCGTCTTTCTCTCCTCCGGCTGTGCCTTCTTCAGCCAGCCCGGCGAAACCACCGACGAAGGCCATCGAAGGCATCTGGGGGTCCTCAACACAAACCGACAGATGATGATGGAAGATATCGATAAGGTGCTCTTGCTCGACCGACCCAGCAGGCTCACCGAAAACAGGATTCCCTAAACTGTAGGGATAAGCGCACAACCTTCCACCGTTGTGCACGTATGCGTTCAAAGGGATTTGATTCGTGGAAACGCTCATCAACTACTTTTTTCGAGTCGCACAGAATCCTTGGTGGGTCGTTGCCGTCGAACTGTTTCTTATCAGCCTCGTCGTTTACTGGGCCGTCGATTTCCTCGAAGGTACTCGCGGCGAGCGCCTCTTCCGCGGTGTCATCTTCATACTCATCGCCGGCGTCCTCATACTCAACCTCATAACCGAACGTTCACAGTTCGAACGACTCGAATACCTCTTCAAGGGATTCCTCATCGCCGTCCTCATCATTGCTGTTGTCGCATTCCAGCCCGAAATCAGAAGAGCGCTCATCAGAATAGGACAGCCCAAATTTCTTGCCGGCTCTTCGCAACACCTTGCCAGAACGGTCGAAGAGCTTGTCGCTGCAGTCGCAGACCTTGCAAAAACGAAAACCGGTGCAATCATCGTCGTCGAAAAACGCGTCGCTCTCGGCGAGTTCATCGAAACCGGCACCCGGATCGGTGCAAGGGTCTCTGCCGAGCTGCTCAAGACCATCTTTTATCCCGGCACAGCCCTGCATGACATGGCCGTTATCATCAGGGCCGACAGAGTCCTCGCCGCAAATGTCCAGCTCCCCCTCGCCGAAGCCGGTACCCTCGACGGTACGGAGTTCGGCTCAAGACACCGCGCTGCCGTCGGAATAACAACCGGCTCAGACGCCGTCTGCATCGTCGTCAGCGAAGAAACAGGTACCGTCTCCCTCGCAGAGGACGGCCGACTGACCAGAAACCTCGACAATACGCAGCTCAGGAGACGACTCATTAGCGTTATGCACGAAGTCGCCAGCCCCGCATTCACCGCCGCCGTTGTAGGAAAACTCAGAAAACATAAGGCCTGAACACAAAAAACACAATGCCCTGAAGGATAAACATAACAGACCACCGCAAACAAAAACGCGAGCAAGGCGAACCGTTGTCACTATGAAAAGAAGAGTTAACCTCGGAAAGATACTCATTACCATCTTCCTCACAGCCCTCATCTGGGTCTGGGCCGACCTCGCGCTTGAAGATGAATATACCGTCTCCAATGCTGAAGTCAGCATCGCAAAGCCCGTCAACCCAAACTTTTGGGTCAGCTTCACCGGCCGGACCATCGTCCCCCTCAAAAAGCTCGTCCTCACCGGCTCGGTCAGGAGAATCGCAGACATAAGAAGAAAACTCAACGACGGCTCCTTTGTACCCGAGTTCTTTCTGAACCCCGAGCATGAGCAGATGACCAAACCCGGCGAATACACTCTCGACGTCGCCGGCTTCGTCGGAAGAAACGATAAGATAAGACGGCTCGGCCTCACTGTCGGCTCCGCCGAGCCAAACGCCGTTAACGTAACCGTCGTCGCGCTCGAGAAAAAAACCCTCGTCGTCAAGTGTATCGACGAAAACCAAAATCTCATCAACGGCGCTGCCAGCGAGCCCCCTACAATAGAGGCGCCCGTTCCTGCAGACCGAAGCGGAGACGCCCTCGTTGCTAAGGTACGACTTACCCGAAGAGACATTGAACAGGCCCGACTGGCGCCTATCGAAAAAACCCCATACGTCGAGCTCGCGGCAAATCAGACCAGAGAGGCACCGACAACAGTCAAAATCTCTACCCCGAAAGAGCCCGACCGACTCCAGGAATACACCATCACAAACATACGGCTCGGATTCTCACTCAGCGCTACTCTTCAGGGGAAATACGAGGTCGAGCTGACAAACCCTGATGTCGTTATGGGGCCTGTTACTGTTAAAGCCACACCCCGGGCCAGGCGCGCCTATGAGAACATGAGATTCCACGTCATACTCGAAATCGACGACACCGACAAAGATACTGCTGAAACCGACCTCAGAAGAGAGCTCCTCTACAACTTCCCACAGGACTTCGTCCGAACCGATGAGATACAGCTCAGCAAGGCCCCCGCTCAGGCCCGCTTTAAGCTCGTGCCCGTCACTGCCCTGCCCCCTCAAACCGGCCCCGCCCTGACCGAGTAAAGAACACCGCCACCGCCTCAACCGTCATCCAGAGCGCCAGAACGAATATACCTGCCCCTATCACAACCAAGAGCCATTTCTCGTCCGCGATGAATATCTGCCCGTTCTTCACCATCGACCACGTCGTTATCACTAACATAATCAAACACGGCACGGCGCTTACCACGAATTTCAAACCGCCTTTGCTCTTTAGATAAAGCGTCACCACCAAAAGCGCCAGCGCCGCCAAAAGCTGATTAGCGTTCCCGAACAGGGGCCACAATATCATCGCCCCCTTACCGTCCGCACCCGTTACAAACGCAAGAACCGCCGCCGTAACCACGGCAAAACTCGTCGCTGTCCACCGGTTCGTTAGTGGTTTAATCCGCAAATCCGTGGCCAGCTCACTTATCACATAACGCTGGATTCGAACCGATGTATCTAACGTCGTACCCGCAAAAGATGCTATAAATACACCCATCAGCGCTATCCCAACCGACTCCGGCACGCCGAGTGTCCCCATCATATTCGCAGCACCTATGACCACCGCCGTCAGCTTCGCCCCGAGACCCGAGGCCCCCGCCCACGAACCGTAATGCTCCGCCCACGCCGCTCGACCGACGAGCAGCTCTCCCGACCCCGTTTTGTATGCCATCCCTATCCCCGCGCCTACACAGAGCAAAACAAGGACCGCCAGGAATCCCTCTAATAGCATCGAGCCGTATCCCACAAACTGACAGTCCCTCTCGTTCGAGACCTGCTTCGGGCTTGTTCCGCTCGCCACTAAAGAATGAAACCCGCTTATCGCTCCGCACGCAATCGTCACAAACATCAAAGGCCAGAGCGACGGCACATCCGGCCCCGGCTCGCTTATCGCAGGCGCTACCATCGAAAGCTCGCCCTTCAGCGCCGCCGCCGTCACGCCGCTGGCCAGCAGACCCATCATTATGAAAAGCTGCCACGCATTGATGTAATCCCGTGGCTGCAACAACATCGTCACAGGAAGCGTCGAAGCCACCCATGCATAAATCAAAAGCGCTATCGTCCAGATGCCCGTGGCGGGCATCCCGCCGAACCCGTCCAGCGCAAACAGACCGGGCCAGTGCTCGTTCGCAAACGCACCCACCCAGATAGTCACGTACATCCCCAAGACCGCCGCAACCGTTGACGCAACCACACTTGCGTTGCGCCTGTAAACCACATAACCCAACCCAACCGCTATCGGTATCTGAAGCCATACCGGAACCACCGAGCTTGGAAACTGCGCAAACACTAAAGCTATCACCACCCCGAATACCGCTATCACAAGGAGCAGCGCCAAAAACACTACGATAAAAAATATGAAGCGAACACGTTTGTTTATGTACTTCGCCGCCGCCTCAGATATGCTCTTGCCCTCGTTCCGCATCGAGACAACCAGCGTCCCGAAGTCGTGGACCGCCCCCATTAATATGCTGCCCAGCGTCACCCAAAGTATCGCCGGAAGCCAGCCCCAGATAATCCCAATCGCAGGCCCCACTATCGGCCCTGTCCCTGCTATCGATGTGAAATGATGACCGAATATTATCCCTTTCCTCGCCGGAACATAATCGACCCCGTCCTCTAATTCCTTCGAAGGTACCGGCGCAGCCGGGTCAAGCTTGAATATCTTCTTAGCCAGAAACCGCCCATAAGTATGATAGGCGATCAGATACCCCCCTCCGCAAACCACCATCAATATCAGCACTTCCATTTCCACTTTCCCCGCTAAATCTTTACTCACGGTGCGCGCGGGTTAAAATCCGTATCGGCACCTCATCTATGGGCAGAAGCTCCCGCAGCTTACCGACAATAAACCGCCTGTAATTCGAATCGAAAAGCTCGGGCCTGTTCACAAACATCAGTATCGTTACAGGATTCACCGCTATCTGCGTCGCATAATAAATTTTGGGCCGACCCTTTCTTGCTTTGACGCCCCCACCCCGCGCTTCCTTGATAACCTCGAACGCCTTGTTCAGCTTCGCCGTTGCAATCCGCATCGTCACCTGCTTGAATATCTCTGCCGCCAAATCCAGCACACCCTGAACGTTCTTGCTCTCCGTCGCCGTCGTAAACGCTATCGGCGCGTAACGCAGCCCGGGCAGACACTTGCCGAGATATTCCTCATAGTCGCCCGTCACCGCACGCCCCTTTGCCAGATCCCACTTGTTCACCACGATTATACAGCCCTTGTATTCGTCCGCGATGAACTTCGCTATTTTCTTGTCCACCTGAGAAATCGGAACCGTCGCATCTGTCATCAAAAGCACGACGTCCGCACGCCGAATCGATTTCGTCGCCCGAACATAACTGTAAAACTCAACGCTGTCCGCCATCTTGCTCTTCTTGCGCATCCCCGCCGTGTCAATCACCACTATCGTACGCCCGTCCTTCTCGAACCGTACATCGATCGCGTCTCTCGTCGTCCCCGGCGTCTCGCTCACTATCACACGCTCGCTCCCCACCATCGCATTCACCATCGTGCTCTTGCCCGCATTACGCTTGCCTATCACCGCTATCTTCATCACCGGCTCCGCCGGCTTCGCCCCTTCGAAGTGTTCGATGCTCTCAAAAACCTTCTCCAGCAGTACCGCCTTGTTCCCCGGCGAGCCGGGGTTCTTCGCCGATACACATAGAAACTCACCGAACCCAAGCCTGGCAAATTCTCCCGCCGACGGAAACAGCTTCGCTGTGTCCGCCTTGTTCGCCACCCCTATCACGCCAAGCCCCTCCTTACGCAGCAGCCTCGCTATCGCCTCATCCAACGGCACAACACCGTCGCGAATATCAACCATAAACAAAACAAGATTAGCCGACTCTATCGCCTGACGGATCTGATCCTCGATGTGCTCCTCAAGATGGTCCGCATCAACTATGCCATACCCCCCGGTATCCACCAGCTCGAAATACCTCTCGTCCCTGCCGATAATTGTGCTCACCCGGTCCCGCGTCACACCCGGCCTCGGCTCGACTATGCTTATCATCTCTCCCGCAAGAGCATTCAATAAACTGCTCTTGCCGACATTAGGCCGACCTATTATCGCCACCACCGGCAACGCCATCACAACTCTCCACTTTACACACCATCCACAAAGCTATTTGCAGCTCGGAGTTGCGATTATAACACAACACCCCCCCTTCAAACAGCCCCATACCAGTCACCACCGAACATCTAAAAAAATGGCCGTGCATCGCACGGCCATCATCTCGGTTCGAATTCCTATTGCTATACTCTCTGCGGAAACGTCACTTCTGACCTTTCCCGAGTGTAAAGAAAAACGTGCTCCCTTCCCCCGGCCTCGACTCCACCCAAATCTTCCCGTTATATAATTCGATTATCTTTTTCGCTACCGTCAGCCCGACTCCGATATTCTCCGGGCCGGCTCTGTCCGACAGCGTCTGATATATCTTGAAGATACGCTCAAAATGCCTCGGTTCGATACCACAGCCGTTGTCGCTCACGCTGAACTTCCAAAACCCCTCCTCGTCCACGCACCCAACCCGGATTCTCCCCTCGCGCTTGTCCATATATTTCACGGCATTGCTCAGCAAATTCCAGAACACCCGTTCCAGATGTCCCCTCTCGCACACAATCTTCGGCAAATCCTCTTCAAGGATGATTTCTATGTTGGATGGCACTTCGATATCTTTGATTAATTCGCTCACCAGTTCGCTCAAACTGACCTCCTGCTCTCTGGCGTTGTTACGCACAATCCTCGAATATTCAAGCATGCTGTTAATTAGTCTGTCCATGCGCTTCACCCGTGCCGCCAGCAGTCTCACCTGCTCCCTGCCTTGTTCGTCAAACTTGTCGCCGTAATCCATTGATATCCAGTCCGCCAGAGTCCCGATCCCGCGCAGCGGCGTCTTTAAATCATGCGCCGCTATGTGCACGAAATCCCGAAGCTGCCGGTTCGACCGGCTCAGCTCTTCTACCGTTGAGCTTAACTCCCTGTTGAGCTTCTCCAACGCCTCCTCCGCCTTCTTCCGTTCGGACGCCTCCAGCTTGAGCGAGATCAAATCAGCTACCGAGCCCGCAAACTCCTGCTCCTCAAGTGTCCATTCCCTCGCCGGGCCCATGTGTTCATGGCAAAGTACCCCCACGACCGTTCCGTGTGTCCTTATCGGCACGTCCAGCATCGACATAATACCCTGCGGCGTCAGATACTCTTTGGTGAACTCGCGCGTATGCACAGAGCGCTGAGCGTCATGGGCCGCAATAATCCGGCTCTTCTCCATCGCCTCAAAATACCGCGGATAGTCGCATGCCCGAAGCCTCTGCCCCGTCTCGTGCTCGCCTGCACCGCGATTGTACAGGTCCTCGCACACTATTTCCGACCTGTCCTCATTGAAAAACCAGATACCCACACGCTCCACATCGAGTGTTTCGGACGCCTCCTCCGTTATCCCTTTGAGTGTTGAAGCAAGGTCCTCCCTTTCTATAGTGGCTAATTTCAACAGAATACTCTGATGGCCAATGGCTTGCTCCGTCCTCGCCTTCAGGAGCTGCTCCGCCTTGGCGTGCTCCGCAATCTCTTTCTCTAAGTGCTTGTTCAATGCCCTTAGTTTCGCCGTGCGGTCTTTGATACGCCTTTCCATCTGCTCATTGAATTTCCGTAACTCCGTCTCGAGATATTCCCTGTTTTCTATCTCAGTTCTAAGCTGCTCATTTCTGTCTTCCAGCTCCGCCATTAGCTCCGCTGCGTGCGCATTGGCCGCCGCTGCTCCTTCCGCTTGCTGCGACAGCTTCTCATTCTCCTGCCGAAGGAGGTCGTTCTCACTTTGCAAAATCGACAGGGCATCTTCTATTTCACAAATATCTGATTCTTTGCCGGCATCAGCCATAATCTATCATCCTCTACTGCTGTTATCCGACTCGCGTACACCCCTTCTTTTGCAGCGGCGCGTCTCAAGATGGCTGCAACTCTCAATGGCTGTCAATCGGCAAAAAAAAGCCGCAGATTGCCCGAAATGTGTTCCTTTGCCCCCCGCTTCCCGATTCCGGCCTAAAACCTCTCCTCCTGCCCTTCCCCTGCCAAATACCGTCCTATAATCAGAGACACACTCCCGGCCGGCCCCTGACTCCTGCTCAAACACTCGCCTCACCAATACACCACAAATACCTCCGTCCTTGCTCATCCTCGCCTTTGCCCATTTGTAAACCGCGAAGACCGGGTTATACTTTAAGTAGGAGTTGGCCTTTCATCCCTCTAAGACGCCAAACACCTTCGCGAAATGACCTGCTCCCACCGATTGCTGCTGAAGTCGAGCTTTTCACGCGTCGATAACGTACGTGCAGTTGTGCACCCCATCGGCACGACTCGACCAACGCAAAACCGCGGATAGAAACCGAGCTTCTGGAGGCTGATAAAATGAAGCACATCAACAAAAAAACGCGCCGGCAGAGAAAAGGCGTCGTCCTCCCACTCGTGATGATTGCCGTCGTTATACTCCTTGTCCTCGGTACGGGACTGTTGGCTCTGGATTTCCACGTCCGCTCCTGGGCCGCACGCACCGCAGACGAAATCGCCAGCAGAGTCGGTGCAGACGCCGGACTGGAAAAGGCAATTTACATGATGAACCAAAAATTGGTCGTAAAACCTTGGAACGATAGTGTCCTGCCAATGGCCGTTGGTGAAACCTTGCCAAGCTGTGACGCAGTCTTCACTTATAAAGTCGTAAAGGACAACAACGGCGACTACGTCATCACCTCCGTCGGAGCATCCGGCCGGTTCACCAAAGTCGTCTCTGCCGTCCTTGAGATCGAGGGAATCTTTGACCATGCAATCCTCGCAAAAGACAAAGTCATATTGATGCCAAACACTACGATAACCGGCTACAACTCCGATGACATAACCGATACCGACATAGACGTCGCAATTGGAACCATCAGCACCCTGGACGACAGCATATCCATAGGCCCCGGAACTGTGGTCAATGGTGATGTCTTTGTCGGTGTCGGCGGAGACCCGGGCACCGTCATAAGTGGTGGCGACTCAAATACCGCCATAACCGGCGTGACGTACGCCTTGCCCGTAGCACCCAAATTCCCGTCTATAACCGCACCACCCCTGCCGGATATGGGTACGGGCATACTCACCAACGGCGCCACCCTGGCACTTACCCCTGCCGACAGCGGACAGTATTCCGATATTGCCGTCTTGGGGGGAATCGATGGACGAGTAGTGGTTGACGGGGGAACTGTCGTCCTCTATGTGACCGGCGACATCTTCCTTGGCAACGACTGCGAAATACTCGTAAAGCCCGACGCCACACTCATCCTTTATGTAGACGGCAGCATCGTAACCAACAACGGCAGCAGTATCAGCTATGAGGGCTCACCCCAGCAGCCCAAACACCTCCAGTTATATGCTACGGGCGACCTGCCACAAACCTTCGACTTAAAGGCCAAGAGCAACTGGTCCGGAGTCATCTACGCCCCCAACGTCGATATCACGGTAAATGCCAAAGGGGATATCTACGGCTCACTCGTCGCAAATAGCGTCGAGTTCAAATCAGGCGGCACCATACACTATGATAAAGCCCTCAAACAACTGTCCGTCGACGACGTGGGTATCTACTTCATCGTCAAAAGATGGACCGAACTCTGACCGTAAATAACCACTCCTGCCTCCTCCATCCCCACGCCGAATACCCCCGCTGTCTTAAATGCCGGCCGCCGCTGACAACTCTTTACCCTTCACGAACGTCACGATGCTCAGCATCATACGTCATCCGCTTGCCCGTATCAAAGGACCGCACCGCCATAATGCACGCCACCGCGTGCTGATAACCGGCCTCTATCGGGGCGACCGGCGCCTCCCGGCTCCGAAGACACTGAAGCCAGTTCAGCCAATGGTCCGGCACCGCAACCTCCTCGACCTTATTCACACCGCGTATCTTACCCGCCCGCTTGCCGCCTCCCTCTCCTGAATACACCGGCTCGCTCTCGTTGCTCATATCCAGCAAACCCTCATCGGCGAACATCATCGTCCTGCTGCCCTTCCAGTTGCCGCAGTTCGTCGAGTAACTGACCATGAACCCCTCGGGATACACCCACAGCGCCTCCACATGGTCGGGAGTCGTGAAGTTGTGCTTGTCCTTCCATGTAAAAGTCCCCCCAAGACACGCACAGCTTTTCGGAAACGTCGCCCCCGTAATGAAGTGTACTATGTCGATGAAGTGAGCGCCCAACTGCGGCACAGGCCCGTCACAGAACTCCCGATACCCGAACCAGCACGAATACAAAACAGGGTCAAACCCCCGCTTCGTCTGACCCATCACAAACTCGTCCCAGTCTATGTCCTCTTTCTTCACGTCCTTGATGGGCTGGTACCAGTACGGCTTATCCATGTTGCGGCACTGCTCAATCCGGCTGACCGTCCCGAGAATACCCGTCCTGTACAAATCCCGGCACCCCACATTCGGCGAGTAACTTCTATGCTGCGTCCCTATCTGGACCACAATCCCCGCCTTTTTTACCGCATCATAAGCCGCGTTCAGCTTGTCCATTTCCATCGCCAACGGCTTCTCGCAATACGCATCTTTGCCCGCCTCAGCCGCCGCCTTAAGATGAGTCGTGTGCTGATGGTCACATGATGCAATCATCACAGCATCCACGTCCTCCAGCGCAAGTAAATCTCGATACGAAGAAAATTGCTGCGCTTCACGACCATACCATTCCTTGGTTTTCGCCGCCGCCTTCTCGCGAGCCACTCGCCACGGGTCGCATACCGCCGTTATCTCGATATTCTCACTCTTGTCGTGCTTGTGCACCCCCGGCATATGAACACCCACCCCCCGACTGCCGCATCCTATTTGCCCGATCGATATCCGCTCGTTGGCGCCCATCACACGCCCGTAGCTCACCGCCGACATCGCCATCGCTACACTCCCCGCCGCCGAGGCCTTCTTCAAAAAACTCCTTCGGGAATAATTACCTGCCATCTCTTTGCTCTCCTAAACTACTGAACCCAATATCACACGCACCTGCCTTTACTCATTACTCAAACTGAACGAGTTATAATTGAAAATTAACGCTGCTTTTCATCTGACAATATGTTCTTCTCTTACAGGAAATATAATGAAATCAACCATTCGCCGCAGGCGGATTCCACAATTTTGCATTTTTACTTTTGATTTTTGCACTCTCAAACTGGCCGTTGGTCAGTTTGAGTTACTGTTATTGTACTCGAATACCTCTTCGATGCCAACCCCGAACGCCCGCGCTATTCGAAACGCAAGCGAAAGGGAAGGACAGTACTTGCCCTGCTCAGTGGCAATTATCGTCTGCCGAGTCATCTGCGCCTTATCCTTTGCCCCTGCACACCCGGCACTTACCGTAAGGACAACCAAAGCCGTCGCAACCGTCTCACCGTCTCTTTAACTTCCATAGCCAATAAGCTCCTTCGAATCGGACCTGCTGCCTTTCACTGCACCTCGCCTATGCTATATCCTGCTGTCACCCCTCCCAATAACATTTGCACCTCCGCTGACACATTCTCTCACACGGCTTTGTCTGACTCGCCGTTTTTTTCGTACCGGTCCGCTCGAAAAAGTTTCCACCCCCGTCTCATAATGTCATATCCCCCATCGCAAAAAGCTCTAAACCGCCTCCCTAACTCCTTCCTCCACCGGGACTTACTTGACTCTCTTCTCCCGTTTCGGTACAATACTCCTAACATCGGAAACTAAAGTTTGTAAAGCGTGTGGAATAATTTTCTAACGACACCCTGCTGCGGAGACCGCTATATGTTCTTCAAATCAAACAAGCGTAAGGCCAACATTGATGCTCCGTTCAAAATCGAGCAGATGCTCCGGCACCTCGGTATGCTCGCAGAACGCATCGACCAGGCAGTCATTATCACCGACCTCGCCGGCGGTATCCACTTCGCAAATACCCGATGGGCCCTGATGCACGGCTACAGATCAAGCGCCGAGCTGCTCGGAAAACACATTAGCGCATTCTACACCAAAGACCAGATGAAAAAGAACATCAACGGATGCCTCGCACAAGCCGGAAACGCCGGCTTCTGCGCCGCCTCTGCCGAGCACCTAAAAAAGGATGGAACCACCTTCTCAACACGACTCAAAATGTCCGCGTTCAAGAACGAAATGGGAAAAACCGAAGCTGTCCTCGTCCTTGCCGAAGACCTCTCAAGAACCTGCTGCTGCGAGGCAAAATCCGCGACCACCACGCGACATGCCGAACGCAATACGCAATACGCAATACGCAATACGAGATACGCGATACGAGATGAACCCCTCGCCGTACTGCCAATCCACCAGCTCCGTGAGATCGCCAAAATGGCAAAAAGATTCAGATAAGCCCCCGTCGCACCCCGCACTCTACGCCGGCCCTATCGAATACTGTGTAAACTCGCTCAGACTGAACTGTTTGATTAGCGAATTGATGTCGGCGACGCTTACTGCCTTGACCGCGTTGACGTCCTCTTCGATCTCACGATACGTCTTCAGATATACCCAGTTAAACCCCAAATCGACCAACCGGCCCATCGGGAGCTCGTTCTTGATAACCAAAGCGCTCAGCGCCTTGTTCCTGGCCTTGCGCAGCTCCTCTTCCGTCACGCCGTTGTTCGCAAGGTCCTCAAAAACCCTCTTTACAATCTCGAGCGCCTTGCCGACGTTGCCGGCGCCGCACCGGATATAACTGAAAAACGCCCCCGTCCCGTCCATCGGCGAATACTGCATACTCGCCGTCTCCGCCACCGCCTTATCGACCAGCTCCCAGAAAAATCGCGACCCCACGTCGTCCCCCACAATAACCCCCAAAAGCGACGCCGCAAATCTCCTCTCGTCCTGCGCCGATACCGCCGGGCTTATCAGGCATATATGCTCCCGCGACAGATTCGCCTTCTCGACCCGTTCCTTCTTGCCGCTGCCCGTATGCTCCGCCAGCACTCTTGCCGCATCCTGTTTCTCCCACTTGCTGCAACCTTGCTCGGCCAAATCGCACATTCGCTCCCAGTCGAAATTTCCCGCAAACGCCGCAATGATATTATTCGCCGCATACCTGCTCGCAAAGTATCCCCGCATCTGCTCCGCACCCATCGCGTCTATCGCTTCTTCTGTCCCCAACACGCTGTTGCCGCACGGATGCTCACCGAAATGAAGTGACCTGCACCTGTCCATCACATCATAGTGGGGCAGGTCTTTATACATCGCAATCTCTTCCTTGATTACGTTCTTCTCGATATTGAAGTCATCGTCTCTAAGCGCCGGCCTCATCAGCTCCGCCCACAGTCCCGTCACCTCCTCTAAATACTCCGGCAGAACAGCCGCCCAAAAAACCGTATTCTCCTCGCTCGTAAACGCATTGAACTGCGCACCCGTCTTGTCGAACGCCTCGTTTACTTCCAGTGCGCTAAGCTTATCCGTCCCCTTAAAAAGCATATGCTCTAAGAAATGCGATACCCCGCTTATCTCTTTGCTCTCATCGCGAGAGCCCGTCCGAACAAAGAACCCAACCGCCGCCGATTGCGCAGCGGTGTTCACCTCGCCTATTATGCTCAACCCGTTCGCCAACCGCTTCTGCTTAAATTCCATATCTTTCTCTGCTAAATTTTCACTTCCTTCGGCCCGATAGTGACCACCGTAAAGTCACCGAACCTTTTTCTTCGCAAAAATCCCAGGACCGAGTTAACGCTCGTTGCCTCAATCCTCTCCTTTATCTCGTCCAAGCTGCGAACCCTGCCCAGAATATAGTAGTCACCTCCTATTGCACCGGCCCTGCTGGACGACGACTCGCTCTGCATTATCAGCGCGCTCTTCAAGCCTACCTTCGCCCGCTGCACTTCCTCTTTGCTTATCCCATCAGCCAACCGATTGAACTCGGCCATTATCACATCGAGTGTTTCCTGCGCCTTGTCCGGCGTCGTACCCGCATAGCATCCTATCCCCGCCGCCTCTTTCAGCCCGTGATACCTCGCCCCAACCGCATAGCACAGCCCGCGCTTCTCCCGCACTTCCGTAAACAACCTTGAGCTCATCCCGCCCGACAGAACCGATACCGCAACCCTCGCATTGTAGTAGTCCTCGTCGGCAGGCCTGACCGTCTCGGTCATCAAGCCGATATGGACCTGCGCCCCGTCGTTATGAATATGCGTGTATTTGCCCGCCCTCGATCCGATATCAACCTGCTCTGCCTTTTTTGTTTGTCCGCTTTCGAACAGCCCCTCTATCTGCCGCCGTACCGCATCGAAATCATACTTGCCCGCCACCGAAAATATCGTCTGCGACAGATTGAAATTCTCGCTTATCAGCTCTTTCGTCTCTGCGGGCGTCAATTTCTCAAGCTCGGCCACCTCACCGGCTGTGCTCCGCCCTAAAGGCGGCGGATAAAACCGCTCTCGAAGCTCCAGCATCACCTTCTGACGCGGGTTGTCGTCCAGACCCTTCACGCTGTCGATTGCCAGCTGCCTCGCCGGCTCGAACTGCTCATCCTCAAGCCGTGCCCGAAGAATTATGTCACCATAAAGCCCCAGCGCCTCTGATAAGCTGCTCGCCTCAAGTGTTGACCCAATCGTTATATGACTGCTCCCAACGACGCTCGAACGATGAAGCCCAAGTGAGTCAAGCGCGTCCCCCAACTGCCTGCTGTCCCTTTTCCCCGCACCCCGAAATATCCAGTCCTCTATCACATTTGCCGCCCCGCACATGCCTTCGGCCAGCACCGCCGCTCCCGCCGGCAGCATAAAATCAAAAGCTGCACTCCCCACCCCTTCCATCCGCTCACCCAATACCACCATCCCGTTACTCAACACACACTTGTCAACACTTTCCGCCATCGCAAACTCTCTCTAATCAACAAAAAAGAAACCGGATTCTACTAACTAATGACGATAATTGCAACTTCGGACTCGGGTTTTTCGGTCATCGCCGTGCCATGTGACATTGGCCAAAACGACCCGCACGACGACCCCTGTGCGCCTATCTCTAATTAACTCAAACTAACCGATTTGTCCGTACCTATAAACGCAACTCATCTTTTGACAAGGTATTATGCGCCATAAAAACAATAATAAAATCAGCCATCCGCCAACGGCGGATTCGACAATTTTGCATTTTACACTTTGATTTTTGCGTTTTCAAACTGACCCTCGGTCGGTTTGAATAATTAACTTTGAAAACTCTCCCGATGCCTGTTAATATCTCCCGTTAGACGAAACCCCTGCAGCGCACCACATACGTCAAAAGGAAAAAGGAGAACATTATGAACGCCTTCATCACGCTTGCAATCCTCACATCCTCACTGCTGACCGCAAACAGCCAGCCATTCGCCCTCCACCCCGAAAACCCTCACTACTTCCTCTTCCGGGCAGAACCCACCGTCCTGATTACCTCCGCCGAACACTACGGCGCCGTCATCAACCTCGACTTCGACTACGTCAAATATCTCGACACACTCGCCGCCGATTCGCTCAACCATACCCGCCTCTTCGTAGGCCCCTATCGCGAAGTCGCCGGCTCGTTCGGAATACGGAGCAACGTCCTCGCGCCAAAAGCACAAAGCTACATCTGCGCATACACAAGGTCCGATACCCCCGGCGCACGTGATAATCTCAACAAATTCGACCTGTCAAAATGGAACAGGAAATTCTTTGACCGCCTCAAAAATTTCTGCACCCATGCTTCTAAACGCGGCATTGTCGTCGAAATAACTCTGTTCTGCCCTTATTACGGCGACAGAATGTGGCTCCTCTCGCCGCTGAACATCCAAAACAATATCAACGGCGTCGGCAGGGTCTCATACAAAGACGTTTACAAAATGGCAAATACCGACATCGTCAAAATCCACACCGAATTCACCCGCAAAATCGCCACCGAGCTAAACGCCTTCGACAACATCTATTACGAAATCACCAACGAGCCCTGGGTACACAACGTTGAGATGGCCTGGCAGCACCACATCGTCGATACCATCGTCGATACCGAAAAGTCCCTGCCCAAAAAGCACCTCATCTCCCTCAATATCTCCAACGGCTACCGTACTGTCACCGACCCCCATCCAGCCGTGTCCATCTTCAACTTCCACTACGCCTCGCCTCCCACCGCCGTCGCCGCTAACTACCACCTCAACCTCCCCATCGGCTTCAACGAGACCGGCTTCGCAGGCAGCGACGACTCCACATACCGCATCCAGGCCTGGCAGTTCATCCTCGCAGGCGGCGCACTCTACAACAACCTCGACTACTCCTTCGCCGTCGGCCACGAAGACGGCTCATTTGACTACGCCGGACGCAGCCCAGGCGGCGGCTCCGCCGAACTACGCAAACAGCTAAAAATCCTCACCGAATTCATCCACTCATTCGACATAGTCAGTATGCGACCCGCAAACGAAATCTTCAAAGGTATCCACACCCTGAACGGAACCGCCTATTGTCTCGCCGACCCGCCCAATCACTACGCCATCCACGCCGCCGGCTTCGGCGAAATGCTCCTCTACCTCGACATCCCACACGCAAAATACAAAGCCGAATGGCTCAATACCAAAACAGGAAAAATCGAAAAAGCAGAAAAGGTTGATCACACCGCCTCCGAACTCGTACTCACCGCCCCCGAATTCAAAGACGACATCGCCCTGCGAATCACAAAACTGAAAAACTAACCGCCGCCCATCGAGTCGCATAGGGTGTGCTCTGCACACCATTTCAGTTACATCCCCAGCCCCTCGAGCCCCCCCCAACCTCACCTCCCCTACCTCAAGCCCCTCTATCTCACCCCACCCACCTCAAGCCCCTTTATCTCACCCCCCCCCTACCTCACCCCCCCCTATCTTTGTGGACTGCTATCCACAACACCGGCACCCCCCCCATAATATCGATCAACTCGCTCACAACCGGTAACTCTCTCCCCCCTTTCTCAGGCCACCCTATCTTTGTGGACTGCTGTCCACAAAAATGCCACCCATCGACCAACTCGCAAACATAACCTTAAGAAAAAATTTCCCCTCCACCCCGGTGCTGCCCCCCCCCTTCGTCGTGACAAGAAAAAATCTGCACCGCTAAGGCGTGTCATGCGATCGTTTTATCAGCTCGATAACCGCCCCCAACCGGTCATTCACACCAATACGCTTAAAAACTCGCCCCATCAAAGTCGTTGCTGTACTGTGTGCTATTCCTAAATCCTTCCCTATCTGCTCATAGCTCTTGCCCTGACAAACTAACCGCAATACATCAACCTCCCTTTTGGTAAACCCCCAGCACTTGGAAAACCACTTCCACTGCCCCTCGCTGAAAACAATGGTTTTTCTGCTTCTATCTGCCACAATATCTTATCGGCTTTTTTGTCCTCATTACGTATATGTAATTATTATCAAAAGAAACGTATACGTAATATCAGATCACGTGCCAGCCTAAGGTTCAAAAAACATCTCTGCCCCGCTGCGGCTCCGCTCCGCTTCGCCACGATAAGCGACATCGCCCTGCGAATCACAAAACTGAAACTGAAAAACTAACCACTGCCCATCGAGTCGCATAGGGTGTGCTCTGCACGCCATTTCAGCTACATCCCCAGCCCCTCGAGCTGCGTCATAAGCTCCGAGTACAGACCCAGCATAAGCAGCGACAGCAAAAGCGTCAACCCGATTATTATCAGCGTCACCATAACCTTCGTCGCCCGCTTATACCGCGGATGGAACCATACCAGCGGAAGCGCAAAAGGCCCTATAAATAAAACCGCAAGAACGATACTGGACGTGCGAAAATACCACTTTATCTCCCTCGCAGGCGGCAAGTCCACAAATTCACCGCAAAACCGGCACTTCACCGCCTCGTTCTGAATCTCTTCCGCGCAATACGGACACTTCTTCATCCATACACGCAAATACTAAACACAACACACAACACACAACACGCAATTTTACCCGCCGAAGGCGGGACGCAATACGAGATACGAACTTACGCTGCCGCCGGCTCCTCCTCGTACCGCTCGAAGCTTACCGCTATCTTCTTGCTCACACCGCGCGTCTGCATCGTTATCCCGTACAGCATATCTATGATGCTCATCGTACGCTTGGCGTGTGTGATGATGATGAATTGAGAGTCCCTCAAAAACTCCTGCAGCAGTATATTGAACCGCTCGTTGTTCGCCTCATCCAGCGCCGCATCGACCTCATCCAGAAAGCAGAACGGGCTTGGCTTCGCTTTGAACACGCTGAACAGCAGCGCTATCGCCGTCATTGCCTTCTCGCCCCCCGATAGCAGCGATATGCTCCGCGTCTCCTTGCCCGGCGGCCTCGCTACTATCTCTATCCCTGCCTCTAAGACGTCCTCTGCATCTTCGAGAACGATATCTGCCTTGCCGCCCCCGAACAGCTTGCGGAATATCTGCTGGAAGTTCTCCCTCACCCGCTCGAACGTCTCGCTGAACTTCTCCCTGCTCAGCTTGTTAAGCCGATTGATAAGCTGCTGAAGCTGCCCCTTGCTGCTGTTCAAATCCTCGACCTGTGTGCTCAAAAAGTTGTGACGCTGCTCTAAGCTTTCCTGCTCATCTATCGCATCCAGATTCACATTCCCTAATCGCTCAATCTTGCCCCGAAGCTCCGCTATTTCCTCGCGAACCTTCTCCCAGTCAACCTCGCTGTCCTGATAGCTCTTGTACGATTCCGCCAAATCAATCCCAAGCTCATCCCGCACGCGCTCTGTCAAATCCTGCTCCCTCACGTCGAGCTGACCTAATTCTATCTTTAGTTCGCTTATCTTCTCTTCGAGCTGCCCCTGCTCCGACCGCCTGCTGCGAAGCTGCTCCTCGGTCCGCTTGCGCTGCTCGATTAGCTCCTCGATCTCTGCGTGAAGCGTTCCGCTGCTCTTCTGTCTCTGCTCCTTCTCGACGAAAAGCTCGCTAACCTGCGACTCGCACGCAAGGATGTCCCTTGCCGCCTCCGCGCCCGCTCGACCGCACGTCTCCATCTCTTCGGTGCCCGACTCTGCCGCCGAAAGATTCGCGCGAAGCTGCCCCTCCACCGACATTATTCGTTCCTTCAGTGCTCCCCTGTGCTCACCCGCCTGGCCCTGAGAAATCTTAAGCTCCGTCAGCAGGTCCGTCAGCTTCTGCCGCTCGGCCTTCTTATCGACGTACTCACCATCGAGCTGCCCTATCCGCTCGTTGCGCTGCTGATTGACCGCCTCTAACTCTTCTAATTTCTGCTTCGAGTCATATTCCTTCTGGACCGATTGTGCTATCTGCTCCTCCAGCAGGTCGATTTCGCCGGCTATCAAAGGTTGCTCCTCCCGCAGCCGCCTTATGTTCTCCTCCAGCCCGCCCACCTTCGACCTTATCTGTGTCTTCTCCGTATTCGCCTCATAAGTAGCCGTCCGCAAATCCTGGCAGAGCTTCGACAGGTGCTCGTTGCTCTGTCTGTCGCTGTCAATTTGTCCCTCCAGATGCTGTATCTCGTCAGTGATGTTGGCGATTATCTCCTCTAACTGCCTGACCCTGCTCTTTCTGCTGATAAGCCCCGTCGCCCTGCCTATAGGCCCAAGCTTAATTGTCCCGTCCCCGTTGTAGTACTCGCCCTTTAACGTCACGTACTCATAATCTCTCCCCAATCGCCCTGCCATCGCTATCCCGCTCTCTATCGAATCGACAACAAGCGTCTTTCCCAGAAGCTCCCACGCCACAGGCGCATACTCACCGGCATACCGTACAAACTCGACTACCCTGCCTTTGACCGCCTCCTCACCTGATAAATCCACACTGTCCACAAACGGCTCACACCTGTCGGCACACACGAAGTTCACTCTCCCGCCTAATTTTTCTATTATCTCCGTCTCCGCCAGCAGCTTGTTTGTGTCACTGACCACCACCGAATCGGCTTTTCCCTCCAATGCCGCCTCGACCGCAGCGGCGTATTCGATGTCCGCCGATATAATGTCAGCGACGAGACCCTCCACGTAATCAAACCTCGTACCGTCCTCCAATATCTTCTTCACGCTCGTATCGAGCCCCTCGCGACGGCTCTCCATATCCGCCAGTACGCTTAGCTCGCTGTTCAAAGCGCTCCGTGCCTCCTTGCTGTGCCCTAACCGCCTGCCGTCCGACTCTATTTGCTTGACCCCCTGCTCCGCCTCCTTACGCTTCGCCTCCAGAGAGCTGCTCAAATCCTCCAGTACCTTCTCAACGTCACCCAGCCGGGCTTCGTACTGCGCCTTTTCCGTCAATTGGCTCTCAAGCTCCTGCTCAGTCGTTTCCGCCCGCCCTGCCAGACGGTCCTTCTGGCTCGACAAGCTGCTGCGATATACCGTTATGCTCTGGACCTCGTTGTGAAGCTGTGCCGTATGCCTCACTATGTCGATTATCCCGCTCTTCTCGTCCTCTAACTCCGCCTCCACAGATGCGCACTGCCGATTTATCTCTGCTATCGCCTGCTCCGTCTCCTCGATGCACCTGCCATTCTCCGTAAAGGCCCTCTCACTTTCCGCCTGTTCTCGCCTGCACTTGCCCAGCTCATTCTCGAAATCCTTCTTCTGCGATGCAAGCTTCTCGATTCGCTCCGCCGCCGCTTCCCCTCGCTGCTCAAGCTCCTTCACCCGCAAACGCAAAAACTCTATCCGCTGACAAAGCTGTTCTATCTTGCTCTGGACCGACACCAACGAATTGTCCGTCCGGTTGATTTCCGTTTCCGCATCGATTATCTGCTGACCAAGCTCTTCTTTCGACACATCACCTCTCGCCACCTCCGCCGCGACCACCGCGAACCGCCCCTCAACCTCTTCAAGAGCGCTGCGCCTCTCCCTGCTCGTCGTATAGAGCTTATCGAACTCCGCCAGTGAGTAATTCACCTGAAGCTCTTTCAGCCGTTGACTGTATGCCAGATAATTCCTCGCTTTGCCCGCCGCTAACTTCACACTCCGAAGCCGGCTGCCCACCTCACCCAAAATATCCGCAAGACGAAGCAGGTTCTGCTGCGTCCGCTCTAATTTCCGAAGCGCCTCATGCTTGTGCGCCTTGTACTTGCTTATACCCGCCGCCTCCTCGAATATCACCCGACGCTCCTTCGATGACGACGTCAGCATACGCTCCACCTGTCCCTGCTCGATTATCGAGTACGCCTTCACACCCACCCCGGTATCCATGAACAGCTCTTTAATGTCCCTCCGCCGACACACCTTGTTGTTTATCCGGTATTCGCTCTCGCCGCTCCTGTATATCCGCCGAGTTATCTGAACCTCGTCCGCATCAATCCCGAGTCTGCCCGTACCCGTCCCGTCCGTATTGGAGATAAACAGGCTCACCTCCGCACAACCCGCCCCCTTCCTGCTGCTGCTGCCCGAAAATATCACGTCCGCCATCCGACCGCTGCGTAAGCTCTTGGCGCTCTGTTCTCCGAACACCCATTTCACTGCGTCAACCACGTTGCTCTTGCCGCAGCCGTTAGGCCCTACTATCCCTGTGACTGGATTGTCGAACGTGAACTCTGTCCGGTCCGCAAAACTCTTAAATCCGTCAAGCACTATTCGTTCGAGTCTCATTGTCTTTCCCTGTCCTGCCCACGCAAATTCAATTGCCTCTCAATAACGCCACCCAAAATCCAAAAACTCCCCCACTGCCTTTTTCTCTCGGCGTAGGGAAGCCAACGACCTATAATAACACCGATTATCTGAACGTCTCTTGCCCTTGTACCCGTTTATCTGCAACAGGGACAAAAATATCCCCGCCGCCGGCCGACTCCTGCGAGTGCTTGTTTTATCGGCCGATATCCGCTCAATTCTTGATATTTACCCCGATTTTAGGAAGGCTGCCCGCCCGAAACTCCGCCTCCATCGCGCCCTTCTCACTCATCTGCGCCAATAGCTCTATCAGCTCGCAATACGATACCCCTAACCCAAACTGCGTCTGACCAGCGTGGACAGTCGGCTCTTCGCACAGCGTCCGAATGATATCCGCCAGCTCAAATGAGCTCTTCAACTGCGCCAGCACGTTCGCCCTCCTGGGATGTTTACGCATTAGCGAAACGTAGTCCTGACCGGCACCTGCGTTTATCGTTATCGTCCCGTCCGAAGACTGAATAAAAATATCGTCCCGACAGTATATCGGTGCTCGGAACAATACTACCCTCGGCTGGCCGCTCCGATATACATACACCGCAGGACGACTAAACTGGGATACCTGGTCAAGGTAAAAATTCTCCCCTACCTCCTCGCGCGTTATCGTTATATCGTCAAGCTTGCTCAGACTCTCATAAGCCGCAAGACGAACATCGAAATCCTCATCACTCACAAGCGCCCTCGCTGCCCCGGCCACATCCCTCGAATTCCATGCCGATGTCATCGCCTCCAGCGCCTCGACCCGATAAGACGAACCCTTGTCCTGCAATATCTCACGAAGAACCTCGAAACCACGCTCGCTTCCCAGATTCATCATACACCTCGCCGCCCGAAAACGAACCTCCGGATTCGACGAATTCGCCAGCGCAGAAAGCTTTGCTAAACTCGCGCTGCCCATCGCCTCGAGCGCAATCTCGCTCGCCCACTTCTCCTCAGACGAAGCGAGTCTGCCGATATGATGCATCACCCGCCTCTCAACTATCTCAGGCGACTCGGAAAGATACGTCGCACCGACTACCGAAAAAAATCTCTTCTTTCCGTCCCTGTACTTCTCCGGGACAGTCAGCTCAATCAAGCCCGGCGATATCGCCCGCCCCGTCCCGTAACCAAAACGCTCATCCAGCCGATTCCTTATATCACTTGACCTCTTGTAATCCGGCTCCCGAAGCATCAGATTCATCTTGTACTCCTCCTGGACCGTCCCGCCTCCGAGAATATACCCCGTCTCCTTGTTCTCACCACCCGAGCCCAGCCGGTCTATGAACACCGCTCCTTCCGCCAGCGCCGCCGGCGTAAGCGTCATCCCAAGCCGCTGCGCCTCGTATAAATCCGCCCCGTATAGCCATCCACCCTCTAATGACCTCGTGTCCGTACCTGCCAACGCCGTCACTACCACGTCAAAATGTTCATTCTTCGCCGCCGCCGGAGGCATCATCCCCTCCACTGTCACAACCGCCGTCTCATTGCTCGCGATTATCCGCTCCACGTCCACCCGGTTGCTCGAGAGCTCCTGAAGTATATACTTCTCAAGGTATGTGCGAATCGGCGCCGGGCACTGCGAAGAACCCGTCCCGTTCAAACCGCCGACCAGAGCATATCCCTTCAAACGTATCGCCCCGTAAGGAAATATCTCCGTCAGCTCCGCTATCGTCGTCCCAAGCTCCCCCGCCTCCCCGAGCTCGCCCAGCCCGCCACTGTCCGCAATCGGCCCGCCGCACCCGCCAAACAAAAACAACACCATACCCGCCGCAAAAATACCTTTCATCGCACTATTCTTCATAATCCTGCCCTTCTCAAAAAGGACTGACTCTCGAATGATTAGCGCAACCGATGTTAGCCGCTGACCGCTTCGGCGTCAACTCAATTCAACCCCCATTATGACCCGGTGCTTCACCCTCGCCTTGGCGAAAAACTCCTCCCGCGTCACATGCCCGGCATCATCGGAATAAATACGTCCTCATTTCGTGGCACGGGCATCTTTGCCCGCCCTCGACCTTTGAACGGTTATCGACGGGGCCCGGACTATGGCACTGCTCAGCCCTGGCCAAGGGCTTCCAGGTCGGCCAGGTCTTTTTTTCTGCCCAGCGACCTTTTGTTGAAGACAAGATCGTCTTTGCTGATGAAGTAAACCGGTGTGTCGCCGTATTTGCCGGCTACTTTGTCACAAACCGCCTTTTCCCACGATACAGCGGTCAGAGACGACATGATATCCACACGAACGGGAGGTACTCCGAGCTGGACCACCTTGTCAGTGGACACAAAGTCGTCCTCACACAAGTCGAGTGATTCAAAACCGAACTCGCGCAGCGCGGCCAGAATACGTCTTGCATTTTTACAATCTGCTTTGATCCAAAGGTCAATATCTCCGGTGAATCGCGGTGCGCCGTGGAAGGCAAGCGCGTAACCGCCAACCACAAGGTATTCAACGTTGTGAGCGTTGAACAACTCGAGCAGTTCTTTGAAATCTGGCTGAATCTCCATAAAGCTGCTTTCTTAGGTAGTCAACTGCCGCAAGGCGGTCCTCAGGCGATTTACTCGCCCAATACCTCAGATTCTGCTGGGTCTCGGAGGTTTTGTTCAGAGCACCTTTGGTCACCGTTTTCCGTATCATAGCAACCATTATACCACACGCATCTTCCGGACGAAACGAAAAAACTGTGCAAACCCGCAGGGCCCGTGCATCCATTTGTCATTGCCAGGCCGAAGGCCGCCGCAATCCCAATATTTAACCCCCGCTTGCCCCGTGAGATGGCCCTCCGCCTATCTCACCGGGGTCATCCTCGCCGACAACTTGGCAGATTACCGTCCGACTCCTCGCCCGCGTGTCAAAATCCACTAAGATAATCTGCTGCCACGTCCCCAACGTCAATTCGCCCGCGACTATAGGTATGCTCAGCGAAGGCCCCAATAAGCTCGCACGAACGTGCGCATGACCGTTATCGTCGTGCCACGTCTGCTCGTGCTCGTACCGTCCGTTCTGAGGCGCAAACTTTTCAAACGCACGCTCCAAATCGTAATTCACTAATCCCGGCTCGTATTCCGTCGTCGTTATACCCGCCGTCGAGCCAATGTTGAATAATATCACCGTCCCCTCACTAATCCCCGACTCCGCAACCGCCTCGATAGTCTGCTCCGTGATATTGACAACGTCGCAGTTGCCACGCGTCTTTATCTCTATCTTCTTCGTCTTTACCATGAAGGTATGATACACCGAATATGCCTGCCCTGCAAGATTCCCCTCCCCCTCACGACCGCCGCAATCCCAATATTTAACCCCCAGATTACACTCTGGCGGCCCTCCCTATTTAGATAATATGAAGGTCATCCCTTCAACGGTTATGATTTGTGAAAACCACAATCCGCAAATCTGACCAAATTGAAAGGAATGACCTCATAGCAGCCCTCGAAGTCTTGCACTTCGGGGATCATTCCCTCGCCCCGCCACGCCTCCTCGGCCTGCTTAAGTAACCGAACCGCACCCACTCCACCGCACCCCATATAGGGTGGAGTCCTACTTCATGCCTAAGCAGTTCCTCTGATGACTTGCGAGTGGGCCGTGTGGTTTCAGAAATAGCTGAACATCCCTCCAGAAGACTACCCAGGAGTGCAGGCGAACAACTTTAGGTTAAGGACACCTTTAATTTATTCCCTAAATAAATCAAGCACCTATGCTTGTAATCTGATTCGCTCTTCCACTTGTAGGTCTTGTGTCACCCATCCAATGTTTCGCATAAACGTAACAGCCTCATCATAAACGGGAGCTTCACGGTTGGGATCTCTCATGGTCACAACAAGGGCTACCTTCTGAGGTGCGGTGACTGTGTAGTCAGAACGAGTCAACATGGTCAACTTGAGGTTCCATGCCTCACCGGTCACTCCTCTCGGCATACGACGCCTATAGACTTTCAATGGAGACCATTTAAATCCATGTTCTATCTGATAGCTTTCGTAAAGGGCGGTGAGGTCCTGCTTCCTCGGTTGCGGATGAACCTGAAGACAGTGATCGGACGGCCTATTATCACTTCCTATCTCGCACGTCCCAAGAGATGCATTCACATTCACGCGACAATACTCGGCACCTGCATTCGCATCCAACGGAGGGTCATACGCAAGAGTCATAACAACCTCGCCCGTCAGCTTTTTATCTTCTTTGAACAAACACGGCGGGAACGGAAAAGGATACTTGTCAAAATTGAATCCTTCACGTAGTTCCGGCTCGAATATCAGTGTCGCCTCCCATGGATAACACGTCAGAATAGAAGTAAGATCTCCCGGAATACCAAAGCCTCTGTACTTAAGTTCCTGTGGAGTAAGGTCTGTACGATCCAGCACAGCGGAATGCACTGCCAGAGCGCGGATTAGACAAGGCGTTGTGCCATTTCTGATGGACTTATCGATGTTCGCAAGTATTGAGGTGACCAGTGGCGTGGAAAAACTCGTCCCAATGGACTCAGCAATGTTGCCCTGTCCATCAAAGGATCGCACCCCTACCTGTGTGTGAACTAGATCGGCATTACAGTTGCCTCCATAGTGCGTGAGGTCTGGTTTCGGAAGAAAAGCGGCACCCGGACCTCGCCTCGAAAACGGAGAGGGCTGCTCTCTCTGTACTAATGTCCCCGGACGATCAAGATGCGCCAAAGCCCCCACAGTCACACCTCGTACTGATTCTGCGGGAGAAAGTATCCGATCCCCCTCTCCAAGCTGCTCCGGGGGCCAACCGCGTCGCGGCATCTCAAAGTAGTTGCCCGCAGAAATCACGATGGTTGTGTTGTACTTGGCTTGAAGCTCATCTAGTCCCATAGCGAGATAAGAAAAAGTGTCGCTGCCTACTCGCTTGTCATCGCTATTCATGGATAAGTTCCAAAACTTTATCTCCGGATGCTTGGGCAAAACATCCTCGAGAATGGCTAGTAGCTCATATTCAGTCAGTGCTCCGTTCTCAGGAAGTGCGGCGACATCAACGAACTTTACAGGATAATCTGGAAATCTGCCATCGTTATTCAAGTGGCGGCCGCAAACAGCCATCCCTGCCACAAAACTGCCGTGTTCATAGTTCGCTTGATTCGATGGGACATAGGTATATCGATTCATAATCCATGTAGACAAGATCGGGGCATTTGGGTTGACACCTGTATCGACGATTCCAATAACTGGGTAGTCGATCTTCGGATCTGGCTTGGGAAATTGGTTTGCATCAACTTTCCCCACAGGGATTGATGCGGGGCGTACAAAATGGAAGCGAGGGAAAGGAGAAATGCTTTGTGTCCCAACAAATCCTGCTAAAAGTTCAATCTGTTCCGGTTGTACCTTCGTTAGTCTGAACACTTTCATTTTCTTTGAATATGAAACTTCCTGAGGTTCCGGTAAGGCGAGGTCTTGCACATGTTGCCGAAAAGCGCTTAATAGCTCTCGGTTAGCTTCGGCAGATGGATGTATGAACACGCGTAAACGCACTTTATTCACTTTTTGCATCAACTCCGCCTTCAATTCGCCCACTCCGATAGGGCCAATTGCCTCGGTCGCCGTAAAGGGTTCAATACGCTCAATTGTAGAAATGTTTGCAATTGCCCTTTTGCTAGGATCCGCCAGAATCTTCCTGTCGAGTTTATCTAATCCGCTAGCTGTTACGCTGATAAATAACTCTCCGAAGTCCCTACTGCCAAGTATTGGGCATGTGTTTGGAGTAAAGAGAGAAGAGGGGCGATGAGATTTGGCAAGTGCCTTCTTTTTGAGAACCACTCTGGCCACAGCAGGTAAAGCTGCTCGCTCCTTAAAAGATGCACTGAAGTACTGTTTTATGTCACGCAGTTGGTTTGAGTATTTCTTTCGAACCTCTCCAGTAACTTCACCAAACACTTTGCGCGCACCTCCAGAACTGTCAGGTCTACTGAAGTCAGTGCGAAATGATTCAACGATCTTTATGGGTAGCCGGACGTTCGAATCCATTTTCTGTGGCCTCCATATTCTTGAGAACACTACAAATCTTGCCTGTTGAAACGCCAAAAAGCTTTGCGAGACGCTTGTATGTGAATATCTTGGTGTTAATCTGGCGTGTCTGTGATATCTGCTCGTTAAGCTTCTCTTTGGGGGTAAGTTCATTAGGAGTGCTTAACTGTAAGGTACGGGGAAAAAGATACTCAAGACTAACGGAATGGCTGTCCGCCAAGATAGCTTCACGTTTGGAATCCTCAGCCACCTGCCGAATATCTGCACCTGTCATACCATCCGAAACGGCGGCCAATAAGTGACAATCCTCTTGGGAAGCAAAACCACCAAGGAAGAAATGGAACATCTGCCGACGCACTTCCATAATAGGCATGTCAATCTTGGCTTTGTATGCGAACCGCCTCCAAATGGCTGGATCAAGCAGATGTTCGTGATTGGTTGCTGCTATGAGTATCGTATTGTTATCCAGAGCATCGATATTTTGCAGAAGACTCACTACAACTCGCTTTAGTTCACCCAACTCATGTTGGTCGTCACGCAACTTAGCAATCGCGTCAAATTCATCTAAGAATAAAATGCATGGCTTGCCCATGACATACTCAAACAAAGTCCGTAGGTTTTTTGCTGTATTCCCCAAGTATGATGAAATTAGACCGTCCGTTCTTGCTGTGATTAAAGGAAGCCCCAGACTCGCGGCAATATACCTTCCAAGTTCTGTCTTACCACATCCAGGTGGCCCGTACATGAGCATAGATGGGGCAATGCCCACCCCTTCGGCAACAAGTTTGTCAGCAGCTTCGAGATGAGAGAGAAATTGGTTGACCAATTTCTCGGCATTGGGCTCAATGAACACATTGACGTCCTCTGTGGAGCAAACCTCTTCATCTGCCAAGGATATCCTAGATTCTGAGTCAACTGGCACTTTGCCAAGACGGGCGAGTGCGCTAGTCGCGACGTGGTCAGACCTTGACTTGGCCAGTGCTTGCCTGATCCTGAGAGCAGCTTTGCTCTCGCCCACAGTTTCGAGCTTGTCGGCTAACAGTTCCGCATAGGACTTGACCTTCTCAGGGTTCAGCTTAAGTCCGCCATCCACAATTTTTAGCACTTCGAGGAGGTATTCCACAGTAGACTCCGGTCATAACTAACGCTGTGAAAATGAACATATTCCTGTATTTATGAACATCTTACTCAATATAGTGAATATCGCAACCATATTTTTGAAAAAACATGAAATATTTTGAAAATTAGGTATTGATGGGAGAAGGAAAGAGGGAAAATGGGAACATTCTTTTTTTGCCCCTTTTTTGTTTTTACGCGCCTAACCCAAAAATTTCACTTGACATCTAACTCCCCATGTTGTATAATATCCACCTAACATATAGAAAGTGAATATAGTATCAAAAATCGGGAGCTTAAAAATGACCACCAAAAAACTCTTTGCTCCTACGAAAACTAATTTAACCCCGGCCCTACGAGGCCGGGGTCATAAAAACTCCGCGTGCACAGCACGCCTCAACAAACGAAATACGAACGACGAGATACGAGATACGACAAACACCTTTTTATGCAAAACGAACCCAATTTCGGCAAGGCCCACAATGAACTTAACTCTATACCTGAAAAGGGCTTACGAAAAATATTCACCTCTCCGAACGGTGAAAAGCAAACCCAAACAAACCCAAAACGAACCCAATTTTAGCCCAAAAATCGCAGCGCAGCGGAGATCCCGGACTTCGATCCGGGACCCCAGTCCTAATAACCAAGTGTCCAATTACCCCTTACAACCCCTACATCTTCCCCATCCTAACGCTCTGTCCCACCTGATGGTTTGTCCACTGACCCCTACCGCTGAAACGACATTGATAACCCACACATTATAGGACTATCATTGCTTGGGTTAAGTTAGGTGGGTGTATTTCCAAGTAACTACCCTGCGATAACCTGATGCAGTACAATGACTTGTGGTAGCAATTGGTTTTGTGGCGGCTCGCGGCAGCTATTGGGCTTCGTGCCGGCGCACGGTCTCTTGGACAGTGTAGGCCTTGGCCGCAGGTCTGTGCCACGTCGTGGCTAATGGCCACGAGGGGCAATGTTTCATGTGAAACATTGCAGTCCCCCTGCCGAAGTTCGTGTGACTGCTGCATTGAACCTGAGCTTGCCGGACCAGCCGAGAAAGCCGGCTATGTGTCCGCCAGTGCCCTGCCATGCTGCAACCTCGACCTTGGCTCTGCGGTTGAACCTTCTTGGCGCAGAAGCAGCTAAACGCACTTGAGGCTCCTCACCGCTCGCACCAAGGACACTCCCTGCACGCCGCACGAGTGCCAGGCAATAGCGAGGATTATCGAGAAAGCGAATCGCCCCGGCAGGCCCTGCCGGCTGCGAGCACTCATCAGATCCAACCGGGCCGGCAGCAAGCGGTAGGGGGCTAACCCAATGGCGAGAGGAAGGGGCGTTGAGCCGGGGCGGCGACGTGGCTGATGTGCGGCACACCCGCCCGTCAGTACCGCGCCAGCTGGCGATTCAACTGGGAAGGGGGGTTATTGGCTTCGGCGAGCTGCTGGGCAATAACCGACACCGGCCATGTTTCACGTGAAACATTTTTTGCAAAAACCACCCTTTTCCGCTGGCAGGACTGGAGAGTTTTGAGTAAAAACTCCGAAATACACTTTGTGCCGTATTGGGCACCCCTGGATACGCGGAAGGGGTGAGCATAACTCGCGGCCGAGCACGGCCCCTCCGCAAGCCCGGCGAAGAAACAGTATCAGGAAAACGGATTATTCAGCAGTCAATGTGAAGGAGCGACTCTATGGCAGCAAAGAAGACGGAAAAGCCCAAGCATCTCGGCAGGGGGCTGGCCTCCCTTTTAGGTCCGATAAAATCGAGTTCGGAACAGCCAAAGGTGCCGATTCGGATTGCCGAAATCGGTGCTAAAGCCCGTGCAGAGCAGCACTTAAACGAATCACTGCAGGACGTAAGAATCGAAACCATAAGGCCGAATCCGTACCAGGTGCGAACCGTCTGGAACGAACAGGAGCTCGTGGATCTGGCGGCCTCAATCACGGCAAATGGGATAGTCCAGCCGATTCTCGTCCGCCGCGACGACGCTGGCTTCCAGCTCATCGCAGGTGAGCGAAGGTTCAGGGCGGCGAAGCTGGCCGGCCTTGAGAAAATACCGGCACTGGTGCGAAGAGCGACCGATGAACAGATGCTCGAGCTTGCACTCGTTGAGAATATTCATCGAACTGATCTGAACGCGATCGAAAGGGCCAGGGCCTATCAGAGCTATATCGGCAGGTTTTCGCTGACCCAGGCCACGGCGGCCGAGCGCCTGGGCGAGGACCGCTCCGTGATTGCTAACCACTTGCGATTGCTGGACTTACCTGATGAAATCAAACAGATGTTACTCGACGGCCAGTTGAGTATGGGCCACGCGCGGGCGATACTGTCGCTGCCGACCGACGAGTTGCGGCGAAAGCTTGCCAACAGGGCGATGGCAGGTCGGTTGAGTGTCCGCGAGGTGGAACGGCTTGTACGCCGCTGCTTGAAACGGCCGGATGAAACCGGCCGTGCTGCCAAGGACAAACCCGCACATATTGCCGAGCTGGAGCGTAAGCTCAGCAGTGAGCTCGGCACGAGGGTTGCGATCGAGACACGCAAGAATGGCCAGCGGGGCAAAATTGTTATAGATTTCTATTCGCTTGACGAATTTGATAGAATAACGGAGAAGATGGGCGTGGCTGTGGGTGAGCAGGTTTAGCTTGTCTGCGAGCACCGCCCGCGGTTTTAAGGGTAGCATACGCCACGGCTAAGGTGGCGGGTAGCGGTAACATTACGTGGGGCGTTAAAAAACATTCTGGAGGTCGAACAGTGAAACAGTTGCGTTGGCAAACGACAGCATTTAGTGTGATTTTGGTATTGCTCGTTACCGGTGTTGGGTTCGCGCAGCCGCCGCAGGCCCCTGACGAGGGGGCCGCAGGCCCTGAGGAAAGCGCTGCTCCCGGCGGCGTGCGACTGCGTATCAGGGAGATGGCAGGTGACGCGGCGGAGAGCCGGCCAGAGCGTGCAGGCATCGAGAAGTTTGAGAAGGTCGCGGACAAGCTTGTCGAGTGCATGAAACAGGGCCGGTTTGACAGCAATGATTTCAATGAGGCGTGGACGGAGAAACTGGGGACAGAGACCGACTTCTCAACGGGTGTGCAGAGGCTGTATGAGCCGGTTTTAACGCGGTACGGCACGATAAAACGCTTAGGGCGTGGCAGGGTTGCTGCGCCCGGCCGAGCGGTATTTACGGCGTTTTTCACCAGCGGTGTTCTCGAGATGGGCATTTCGCTGGATGAGAAGGGTAAGATAGTTGAGTGGACTCTGGCGCCGAGAGGTCGGGGTCGGGCAGGAACTGCACCTGGTGTTGGGGTAGCGGTCTCCGTTGATGATGCAAATCAGGCCGACAGCAACGAACTCGGCGAATTTCGCGACGAACTGCGGCGGCTGGAGCTTCGGGCCAGGCAGGAAGAGCGGCAGTGGGGTGACGGCGCTACGCCAAAGACCGAGCTGCTGGAGGCCACCTATGGGGTAGCTACGGCAGAGCTGAAGTTCATACGCGATGTTGCAGTTGAAGAAGGTGCTGAAAAGACGGTCGCTGCGATTGATGCTGTTTTGGCGCGTCGGCAGCAACGGGTGGCGTCGATGGCCGAGAAGGTGAACGAGCAGTTGCGCGAGGAGCGGATACGGCAGAGTGAGGAGCGTCGCAGCCGCCGGGCGGGTGAGACATCGCGGAGCAGAGGTCGGGACCGGTGAGTCTCGGCGAAGGATGGAGCCGTAGCCGGGTAGCGACAGACCTTCTTAATGATCTTGTCGAGCGAGGCGTCAAGCCGGACCGCCTTCGCCTGTTCGTGATTGACGGCAGCAAGGCTTTGCGACGTGCAATTGATGTGGTGGCGGTCTGTGCGGGGGGTAGTATAAGTATAGCTAATAGTAGGTTTGAGAAAGGGGTTAGAAGGGGGCAAAGAGATGGGTGGGGGAATGGGCGGGAAGGGCGAATTCGGGGTCGAGAGGGGCAAACGGGGCGGGTTTTGGTGTTTGGCGAAACGTGCGAAAGTTTGAAAAAAATTGAAAAAATTTGCGAAAAATGGCTGTGAAAAGGCAAAAAAACG
>JAUVYV010000025.1 GCA_030602885.1 Phycisphaerales bacterium | reverse complement strand
CTTTGGGAGCCAATCTTTTGAATCACCGGCTGAACGAAGTCTGGGGCGGGCGAAGAACATGAAGATTCTGAGAATTGGTTTAACCACGGATTGACACGGATTATCACGGATTTTTCTTTTTGGGGTTACGGATTTTGGGCTGTTGGGAGCGGTAAAAGACTATGAGATATGGTGAAGGGATTATTATGTAAAATAAATGGGGCCAGTGAGGGGTTTGGTGCAAAGGCACTAAAAAATAGAAGTGGAAGTAAGAATGGATCCCCTGTAGCGAAGCAGGTTAGCAGCACTCCAGGACAAGGAAGTGAGAGGGCAGGAGCGAGTGAAAAAGGGTTGCAATCTCGGGCTATTTAGATATTATTTGGGCACGGAAAGTGGTGGATAACAATGTGTTCATAAATAGGTTGGCTGTCCCTAATTTATTCGACCCCTTTAATTATTCCCTTTAATTATTCTGCATCGGAGATTAGAGTTTGATCTCTGAAGTTATTCGGGAAGTGGTTTATGAACGCTGACGATGAAATTCTGTTCCGAGAATACGAGCGCCAGCTTGACGAACATCATAAGACTTTGGATTTGTGGAGAATGTCCCGAGCCGAGGCAACTTATGCGGTGTTGACGATTCCGGATTCCATGTTCCTCACTCTGATGTCGAGTAATGTACCGCCGTTGATCACTGGTGGAGCAGGGCAACGGTTGAAGCAGTCAGAGGAGGGCGTGACACAAGCGCTGCGTTGGCTTTGCGAAGAAGGAGGAACCAGCGTGAAAAGTGTAGCCGATCACGACCTAATTGCGTCGGCGCATAAGTACATGCTTTTCGCTTCGGACTACGTGAACATCGCAGACTTCCACATGATGTATGGACGCGGCCTTGCCGGGGTAACAATCGATGCTGGCAACAAGACGGTGACATTTGACTCTATCACTGGGCCAGGGCAGAGCGATACAGCAGCTTGGCATGAGCAGGTGCGCGACCAAACCAACCGTGGGATGGACCTGGCGTTGGGGATGAATTCAACAGATGTGACTCGCTCAAAGCATGTGCTTGCTGGCGTCGGACATGACTTGGTCGAGGGACGTATCATTCTTGCCCCGTTGCCAGATGACCTTGTGCCTTGTCTTGGAGAAACGCTTCTTACGACAAGGGGGCTTGAGCATGTTGCTCTGCCCGTGGGTACCGATTTGATGGGCTTTACCATTGATGACTTTTGGAGTTTCATAGGGACAATAACTGCGTGGAGCCACGCGGCCTTCATGCGGTATTGCCGCTGTGTGCGGGAAAGAATTCCACAGCACGAGTGCATGCCAACACAGTTGGTGGACGAAGCTTTTTTTGTTGAGCAGGTTTCCCGCCTGGGCAATCTGGATGCGGCAAAAGTTAAGGCGGTTCTGAATCGTTTGACATACCAGCCAGGCCCGAAAGCTGACATTCTGCTCACACCATTTCTTCACAGCGAGAATAGGATTGCGTGGAGCCCCACAGTGGTTATGAAGATGAGGCATGAGCGGAACCTGCTGAAGGTCATGGCGCGTGGCCCCAAGGCTATGAGCAATTATGCAGCGACTGTTAATGGGTGCCGTGATCGACCACTTGCGCAGTTGATAGGTGCCGAGTTCAACAAACGCGGTTACCAGTATAAGCTTGAGGAGCGGATCGCGGCAGATGGAGAGGAAACCGATGTTGACGTTCTCCTCTGGCTTTCTGCGAAACCTGCTGAGTTACTCATCATAGAGGCGAAGGCAATCCTACCCCCTGATGAGATTAATGAAGTCAACGATGCGGCAAAGGTCATGCTAAAGGCGCAGAAGCAAGTGCTGTGTGCAATTCGCATCTTAAAGGCAATGCCCATTAAAGAGAAGCAGCAGAAGTTTAAGTTTGTTCCGTGGGAGAGAATAAAGTATTATGTGGGAATAGCGGCTACGACCGACGCTGAACCGCACTCAAAAATTGACCCGAAACAAGTGCCGGTGATCTCCCTCAACACGCTTCGCTCGAGATTCCGGTCGCGAGACTTTCGAAGCCCGCAGCGTTTCTGGGAGACCTGTGCAGATCGCCCGTGGGTAAGAAATGAGATCGAGGAGGGCGACGAGAGGCACATTGACGTTGATGTCGGGGAATTGACCTATCGGTTGCCTGCCCGCATTGTCGGTACAAAAACGGACAAAGTCGGCAGAGCGAAACTGGAAACGCTGATAAGGCGAACACGCAAATGAGGAACCATCTCATCAAAGGGACGGCAAGGGCGCAGGATGGCCATGCCACGTAGGGGGGAAATAGTCGCCTGCGGGGTAGGCGATTGGGGTGAGTGGACCTGGCGTGGGCAACCCCCGGTGAAACCGGGGGCTAAATATCTGGATTCCCGCGTTCGCGGGAATGACCCCGGTGAGATAGATAAATCATCTCACGGGGTAAACGGGGGGAAATATGTCGCCTGCGGTGCAGGCGATGAGGGGTAAGCATACCTCGCCCTCTGTTGTTGGGCCAAGTGAGCAACCACTCGAGGGTAAACTCCAGGGGGGCAACCCCCGGTGAAACCGGGGGTTATATACATCGCCTGCGGTGCAGGCGAATAGGGGTGAGTGATCCTTGCGTTTGCGCCCCCGCCCGGAGGACGGGGCGAAATAGTTGAGGCCTGCGGCCTCAATTGGGTAAGCGAGCCTCACGCCTGCAACCCACCGGTGAAACCGGGGGTTATATACTTCGCCTGCGGGGCAGGCGAATAGGGTGAGTGGGCCTCACGTTTGCAACCGGGGCCGAAGACCCCGGCTAAATTGTCGCTTGCGGGGGAAGCGATTGGAATGATCCCCGAAGTCAAGGACTTCGGTAAAATGGTAAGCGAGCCTCACGCCTGCAACCCACCGGTGAAACCGGGGGTTATATATTTCGCCTGCGGGGCAGGCGATGATGGGTAAGCAGGCCCCGCCCGGAGGACGGGGCGAAATAGAACCGCCGGCGGGGGTGGTTTTGGGGGGTTGGGACACTGGCATTGGGGTGAAAGCGGGGAGGAATGGGAAAAGAGTTGCAGGTGTTTTGCGAGAAGCTATAATCTCAGCAATTCATCGATATCGGCAAAGAGAACACAAAAGGACTACTAAAGGAAAGGAATTGAGATGGAGTTTGGCGGACTTGATATAGCCGTATTCTTAGGCTTTGTCGTGTGCGTAATCGGGGTGGGGATACTGAAGAGCCGGCACGAGAAGACGAGCGAGGATTACTTTTTGGCGGGCCGAGGGCTGAGCTGGTGGCTGATTGGTTTTTCGCTGATAGCAGCGAACATATCCACCGAGCAGTTTATCGGGATGAGCGGCAGTGCGGCGAAATGGCTTGGTCTTGCGATAGCGAGCTACGAATGGATGGCAGCGATAACTTTAGTGATAACGGCATTTTTCTTTCTGCCGAAGTTCCTCGGGGCGGGGATTTACACGATACCTGAGTTTCTTGAATATCGTTACAACGAAGCGGCGAGGTCGTTGATGGCGCTTTTTATGGTGCTGATATATGTGTTCGTAACGTTTGCGGCGGTGGTTTACTCGGGAGCGATTGTCGCCAAGACGTTGTTCGGGGGCCAGGTAATCTTAGGTGTTGAAGTTACCATTAGGTCGGCGTGCTGGGTGATTGGGATACTGGCGGCGATTTATGTTACATGTGGGGGACTGAAGGCGTGTGCGTGGGCGGATTTGATTCAAGGCTCGGCGTTAATTGTCGGCGGCGCGATAGTTCTTGCCCTTGCGATGAAGGCGCTGGGAGCGGCGACGGAAGAGATGATTCCGGAGCTTGCAAATATCGAGGCGGGGGCAGGCGCACTGAAGCGTTTCACGGCGCTAAATGCGCATAAGCTTCATATGATTCTTCCAAAGAACGACCCTGAGATACCGTGGACGGCGCTTGTTCTGGGTCTGTGGATACCGAACTTCTATTACTGGGGACTGAACCAGTACATTACGCAGAGGACACTCGGGGCGAAGTCGCTTAGTGAGGGTCAGAAGGGAATCGTTTTTGCGGCGGCTTTGAAGCTGATTATTCCTTTCATTATCGTGTTCCCCGGGATCATAGCGTTCAATCTGTACGGTTCGGAGATGAAGACCGAGGCGATGGGCAACAACGCGGCGGTTCTTGCGAAGTTCGAAGAGGTCAAGGGTAATCCTGCGGGAGCAAAGGCGGCGTTTGCATTCGACCAGCAATTCCCGATTATGTACGAAGATACGGCCAGGGAGATAGTGGCATTCAATTCGGCAGCGGCAGGGGTTACGGCTAAGGCAGAGGCGCCACTTCTGGAGGCGAACGACGAGCTTTTGAAAGCAATTGCGGACAGAAATAAGACTCTTGCGAAGGAGCAGAGAATTGCGGTGCAGCAGACTTTGCTGGGTTACAAGTTCGATTCGGCGTTTGCACTTCTTATCAAGAAGCTTGTTCCCGTAGGACTGCGAGGATTGATACTTGCGGCGATATTGGGTGCGGTGATGAGCTCGCTTGCATCGATGCTGAACTCGGCATCGACGATATTTACGATGGATATCTATAGGAAGTACGTCAACAAGGCGGCGTCTCAGATGAACCTTGTGACAGTCGGGCGAATCTGCGTGGGAGTTTTTGCGGTGGTCGGCTGCTTTATCGCGCCGCTTCTGGACGATCCGAAGTTCGGTGGAGTGTTCAAGTACATACAGGAGTTCCAGGGATATATCTCACCGGGTATTCTGGCGGTGTTTGTGTTCGGTCTGCTTGTGCGAAAGGCGCCGCCGATTACGGGCGTTGTGGGATTGCTGCTGAATCCTGTTATGTACTTTATTTTCGCCCAGGCGCTGCCAAAGATGGCGTTTCTGGACAGGATGGCGCTTTCGTTCTTCTGCGTTATAGCGGTGATGGGAGTAATCACGCTGATAAAGCCGCTAAAAGAACCTGTCACGTTCCCGGTCAAGACGGATATGGACCTGACGTCATCGGGTGTGGCGAAGGTGTTCGGCGTGATAGTAATTGTGGCAACATTAGGGCTTTACGCATATTTCTGGTAGCAGGGAAACGCCAAAAATCAGCATTAAGGTGTTGCAGGAGCATAAGATCGGCTGGTTTGTGGTTGCAGGCCGGCCGATTTTTTTATAGTGTAGTGGGTTAGTTTATCTGTGAGGACATATGACAGAACAGGCAGCTAAAACCAAGGGGAAGTTTTCGGCGAGCGTATCATTCAACAGGCAGATCAAGCCGCGGTATTGGCGATTGGGCTTAGAGTTTTCGGGTGAGGGGGCGGTGGCGTTTGGCGGGACTCGGCCTGGGCAGTTTGCGGAGCTTGATTTGAGCGGTGCGGCGGTGCCGGCAGAGAAGGCGATACCGGAGGATTTGCGGGATGCGGCGAAGCGGGAGGTTCTTTTGCGGCGGCCTTTCAGCTTTGCGAAGGTTGAGAGCAAGAAGGGCAAGACGCATGTTGATATTCTGTATTGCGTGCTTGGGCCTGCGACTTTGCGGATGACAACGCTGGGGCACGGGGATGTAGTGAGCGTGATAGGGCCTTTGGGTAACGGATACAAAGCGGCGGAAGGCGAGAAGCGCGCGATACTTGTTGCCGGGGGGATGGGTGCGCCGCCGATGCAGCATATGGCGCAGGAGCTAACGGCGGAATATCCGACGATGGATGTGATTGCGTTTGGGGGAGCGAAGAGTGTTGACGACCTGCCGTTCGAGACGAGGCCCGACCAGATATTGAAAGAGCTTGGTTTCTACCTGAGGGAGTTTGCAGAGTACGGGATACAGTCGATGGTGGCGACGGATGACGGATCGGCGGGGTTTGCGGGGACGGTGACGGATTGTCTTGCGGACTGGCTCGGGCGCAACGAGGTGAATGCGAACGAGACGGTTATTTATGCGTGCGGGCCTGAGCAAATGTTGGCGGCGGTGGCGGAGATTGCGAAAGAAAGACACATCGACTGCCAAGTGAGTATGGAACGGCTGATGGCGTGCGGGATCGGCGTGTGCCAGAGCTGCGTGGTCGAGTGTAAGTGTGATGGTGACACGGAATACAAACTTTGCTGTAAGGACGGGCCTGTGTTTGATGCAAAAGAGGTTGTTTTTTAGACACAGATTCCCCTTCGGTAGGGATAAATTGACACTGATTTTTCAGATTTTGGATTCCCGCTCCCTTGGGGACAAGTTTCGCGGGAATGACAACTTTATTCACGGGCAAGATGCCCGTGCTACGACGGGACTGTCGCTCCGCTCCAGCAAAGCGGGCAGAATCGAAGATGAATTATGAATGAAATGGTTGATATGATGGTTGAGTTTGGTGGGATGGGGTTGGCGAATCCGGTGTTTACGGCGTCGGGGACTTGCGGGTATGCGGATGAGTTAGCTGAGTTTATGGATGTGAATGCGCTCGGCGGGTTCGTTACCAAGAGTGTGACGCTGAAGCCGAGGAAGGGTAATCTTAGGCCTCGGATAGTCGAGACGAATGCGGGGATGCTCAATGCGATTGGATTAGCGAACGTGGGGTTAGAGAAATTCATCGAAGAGAAGCTGCCTGTATTGCGTGGGAGAAGTGCGGCGGTATTCGTGAACGTCGCGGGGGAGCGAATCGAGGAGTATGTGGCGGTGGTGGAGCGATTAGCGAACGAGGAGCCGATAGCAGGGTTTGAATTGAATATAAGCTGTCCGAATGTCAAGCGCGGCGGGATAACGTTCGGGACGGATGCGGGGCAGGTGAAGGAGATTACTTCTGCGGTGAAGAAAGCCAGCGGGGGGAAGTGTCTGATGGTGAAATTGACGCCGAATGTGACGGATATCAGTGTGACGGCGAAGGCGGCGGTCGAGGGGGGTGCGGATGCGCTTAGCTTAGTGAATACGTTTACGGCGATGGTGATAGATATAGAGAGCCGCAAGTGCGTATTAGCGAACAGGACGGGAGGATTAAGTGGGCCTGCGATAAGGCCTATTGCGGTTTATATGGTCAATAAGGTTTACACGGAAGTGGCGAAGGATGCAGGCGTGCCTATTTTGGGCGGGGGCGGGATACGGACGGCGTCGGATGCGATTGAATTTATGATAGCGGGGGCGAGCGCAGTTAGCGTGGGGACGGCGAGCTTTATCGAGCCGGGCTGCGCGGTGAAGATAATCGAGGGGATAAAGAAGTATTGCGAAAGGCACGATATTTCGAAGGTTAGTGAATTAGTGGGGACATTAAAGTGAGTTTTTTTAGACACAGATTAACCCCGGCGCGCCGGAATCTTCGATACTGATTGACACTGTTTTGTGAGTTGAGATTGCTTCGCTTCGCTCACAATGACACAAAGCAGAAAAAATAGTTGATGGAGTTGAAAATGAAGAAGCTGATTGTAATTACAGCAGTACTGGTATTGAGCGGTTGCGCGTTTGGGGCGAGGGTGACGAATTTGCGGTGTGAGTATCTTGTTAATCCGTTGGGGATTGATGAGGTGCGGCCGAGGATGTGCTGGGTGATTGAATCGGACCGGCGCGGTGAGGTGCAGACTGCGTATCAGGTGCTTGCAGCGGCAAGCAGCGAGAAGTTAGCGGAAGACAAGGGGGATTTGTGGGACAGCGGGAAGGTTAAGTCGGGCGAGAGCAGGCATGTTGAGTACGGAGGGAAAAAGCTCAAGTCGCAGGTGAGGTGCTTCTGGAAGGTGCGGGTGTGGGACAAGGACGGGATGGTCAGCACGTGGAGTGAGCCGGCGATGTGGTCGATGGGGCTGCTTGAAGAGAAGGACTGGGTCGGGGCGGAATGGATAGGCGGCGACTGGGAGGGGGAGCCGGCGGCGGCGTTGCCGTGGCTGTGCAAGGAGGTGACGCTGGGGGACAGGCCGAAACGTGCGACGGCTTATGTGTGCGCGCTTGGGTATTACGAGCTGTATATTAACGGGGAGAAGGTGGACGACCATGTTTTGAGTCCCGCGGTGAGCGATTTTTCGAAGCGAGCGTATTATATTACGCATGATGTCACCAGGTACCTCGTGGAGGGTAAGAACAGTATCGGGCTGTGGCTTGGCCGGGGGTGGTATGTTAAGGGGCATCCGGGGGTTGTGCATACAGGGCCTTTGGTGAGGGCGATGATCAACGTGGAAGATGCGGTAACGGTTGTTACGGATGAGTCATGGACAGCAAAGCAGAGTCCTATTAAGCCGATAGGCAGAGCACTGGCGTTCGGGGACTATGGGGGCGAGCAGTATGATGCACGGCTGGAATTAGCCGGCTGGAACAAGACGGGGCTGGACCGAGCGGGTTGGGGACAGGCGAAGGTGTTTAAGCCGAGGCACAGGGTGCTGTCGGCGCAGATGGTGCAGCCGAATAGGATTATCCGAACCATAGAGCCGGTGGGCGTCAAAGAGCTCGGGGACGGTGCCTGGGAAGTGGATATGGGGAGAAACTTCACCGGCTGGTTCGAGATTGCCTTCGACGGTGAGTACGACAGCGGCGATGAGATTAAGATGGAATACGGGGACCAGCACGGCAGGGACGGGGGACTGCGAACATATAATCAGCGGGATATTTATATTGCGCGTGGCGAGGGTGAGGAGCGGTTTCGGACGAGGCATAATTACCATGCGTTTCGGTGGGTGAAGATTTCGGGTCTGAAGGGCAAGGGCTCATTAGAAAGAATAAAGGGATATTTGATTCGGACGGATTACAAGTCGCAGTCGTCGTTTAAGTGTTCGAATGAGCTGCTTAATCGAATCTACGATACGACGATGTGGACGTATCAGTGTCTGACGCTTGGCGGGTATGTGGTGGATTGTCCTCATCGCGAGCGGCTCGGCTATGGCGGGGATGGGGGGACATCGCTTGAGACGGGGATGTTCAACTTTGATATGGCAGGTCTTTATACGAAGTGGTTGGGGAACTGGCGTGATGCGCAGATAAAGAGCGGCGATTTGCCTTACACTGCGCCGGCGTACAAGGACCAGGGCGGGGGCGGGCCGATGTGGAGCGGGTTTGTGGTTGCGCTGCCGTGGCAGCTCTACTTTCACTATGGGGACGAGCGAATCTTGGAGGTGATGTATCCTACGATTCAGAAATGGCTCGGTTTTCTGGAGACGAAGACGAAGGATGGAATTTTAGAACCGTACATAAGCTACGGTATCAGGATGCCGCAGTGGAACTTTCTTGGCGACTGGCTTGCTCCGATGGGTGAGGGTTATTCGAGGGAGGAACGCAGGGTGGATGCGCATTCGACGAAGTTTTTCAACAACTGCTACTATGTATATAACCTGCAGCTTGCATCGAAGATAGCGAAGGTTCTTGGGAAGCGGTCGGATGCGGCTTCGTATGAGAAGAAAGCGAAGGCGCTGCAGAAGAGACTGCACGAGGAATTCTTCAATGCAGAAAAGGTTACGTATGCCAACGGCGAGCAGCCTTATCTTGCACTTGCACTATTGATGGGTGTTGCGCCCGAGCAGGTACAGGGAGAGGTGATGGGGAACCTCGAGGATGCTATCCTGATTAAGCGGAAGGGACATCTGAACTCAGGGATGCACGGGACGTACTTCTTGCTGAAGCTGCTTATGGAGAGGTATCGCAATGACCTGATATTCGAGATGACGAACAAGAAGACGCATCCGGGTTGGGGATATATGTTAGAGAACGGGGCGACGACGATATGGGAGGGTTGGCGAGGCGGGTCGCACATTCACGATACGCTGATTTCGATTGGGTCGTGGTTTATTCAGGGGGTAGGCGGGATTCGGATAGATGAGACAAGGGCGGGTTTCGAGCGTGTTATTATTCGTCCTGCGATTGTGGGTGATTTGAAGTGGGCCAGGGCGGAGTATCCGTCGATAGGCGGTGAGATTGCAACGGACTGGAAGATTGATGGTGACATGGTTCGGCTGGATGTCACTATACCGGTTGGTACGACGGCGACGGTTTATGTTCCGACGAAGGATGCAAGCTCGGTGACAGAAGGCGGCAAGAGTGCGGGGGAGGCGGAATGTGTGAAGTTAGTGAGAAAGGAGACCGGTGCGGCTGTTTATGAGGTTGGTTCGGGCAAGTACTCTTTCGTGAGCAAGTTTTAGGGTTCGGCAAAGCGTATGAGAAGCATACGTCGGCGTGATTTCCTGAGAGGTGCGGTGAAGGCGGCGGGGGCGGTCGGTTTTGCGTATGTTGTGCCGTCATCGGTGCTGGGTCTTGACGGGGCAGTGAGTCCGAGCAACAAGATTACGATTGGGTGCATCGGCACGGGTTCGCACGGAATCGAGATGAACGTGAACAGTTTTCTGCAGCAGCCGGACGCGAGGATCGTGGTCGTCTGTGATGTTGACGATGAGCATCTCAAAGAAGGACAGAAGGCAGTCAATGAGGGGTACGGTAACAGAGATGCAGCAACATACAAGGACTGGAGGGAGGTGATTGCGCGGAAGGACATCGATGCGGTGATGATATCGACTCCTGACCACTGGCATGTACCTATGTCGATAGCGGCGGCGAAGGCAGGCAAGGACGTACAATGTGAAAAGCCGACACTGACGATTCGTGAGGGCCAGGAGCTAATCAAAGTCGTTCGAAAGTACAATACAGTGTTTCAGATGAGCACGGAGGACCGGTCGGTCTATGTATATCATCGGATGGCGGAATTGGTTCGCAACGGTCGTATTGGCAAGCTGCACACAATAAAGGTGGGGCTGCCGAGGGGGTACTGGATAAAAGGCGGGTATCATGGGGTACAGAAGCCGCAGCCGGTGCCGAAGGGGTTTGATTACGATATGTGGTTGGGGCCTGCACCGTGGGTGCCTTATACGCCGGGGCGATGTCACTGGAACTTTCGGTGGATACAGGACTATTCGGAGGGGATGCTGAGCGACTGGGGTGCACATTTAGTTGATACGGCACAATGGGGTAATGATACGGAGCATACGGGGCCGATTGAAATAGAAGGCAGAGGTGTATTTCCGAAAAACGGGCTCTATGATGCAGCAACGAAATTTAACATCAGGTACAGGTATGCAAACGGGGTGACGATGATTGTTGAGTCGAGTGAGCCAAGTATTCGGTTCGAGGGGACGGATGGCTGGGTCGGGAACGTGGGGTGGCGAGGGAACTTAGAGGCGGAGCCGAAGGAGATACTGGATTCGGTGATAGGGCCGAACGAGATACACCTATATACGTGTGCGGCGGGTGAGCATCGGAATTTTTTAGACTGTGTCAAGAGCCGAAAGTCCCCGTATTTTCCCGTAGAGATAGGTCATCGGTGCTGTAGTGTTTTGCACCTTGGGAACATTGCGATGCTGCTGGGTCGGAAGCTGAAGTGGTACCCGGGGCGGGAGGAATTTGGCGGGGACGATGAGGCGAGTCGGATGCTTGGGCGTTCGATGCGGAGTCCGTGGAATTTGTAGGAGTTATGTTTTGCAGAGGGAAAGAAATGAAGACGTTCGTAAGAGAGCATTTGGCTGGGGTGGTTGCATCCTTGTTGTTATGTGCCGGGGCCGGCGGCGCTACGGAGAGATTTAAGAAAATCGAGCAGGGGTGCGACGATTTTTCGGCGTGGCAAGGTGCAACAACGGAGTGGGCAATTTTCGGTGACGCATATCTGAATCAGAAGAACGCCAAGCTCCTTGTGGTGAAGCCGGGAACGGGGGTGATTGTGAACGGGCGCAAAGGTGAGAGTCGGGCACTTGTGAGCAGGGCAGAACTCGGGGACATAAAGGCGCACATCGAGTTTGTGATACCTGAGAATTCGAATTCAGGGGTTTATTTTTCAGGTCAATACGAGCTGCAGATAGCCGACAGCTGGGGGGCGAAAAGACCGGCTTATGCGGGAAGTGAGTGCGGGGGGATTTATCAGCGCTGGGATAAGAACAGGAATCCGAAGGGCTTCGAGGGACATTCTCCGCTGGTGAATGCGTCGCGGCCACCGGGTCAGTGGCAGAGCTTTGATGTGATTTTCAGGGCGGCGCGATTCGACGAGGCGGGGAAGAAGATTTCCAACGCGAGGTTCGTCAAGGTCGAGCAGAACGGGACGGTGATACACAAGGACGTGGAGCTTAGAGGCCCGACCCGGGGGAGCATGTATGAGAAGGAGCGCGGCAAGGGGCCTTTGGTATTGCAGGGAGATCACGGGCCAGTGGCGTATCGCAACATCCGGATAGAGCCGTTTGATACGGAGAAATCAGGGCTGAGGAATGCGTTTTTTGCGATGGATACGGGGACGGTAAGCGCACGGTATCGGACGGCGCGTGAGCAGGTTGAGATGCTGAAGGAATTAGGTTATACAGGTATAGGGTACTGGCCCGGCAATCCGAATCAGGGAGAGAACAAGCTGAGCGACTTTCTTACCGAGCTGGACAGGCACGAACTCGGTATATTTCCGGTATATTTTACGATAAGCGTTGAGGGGCGTAGTGAGCAGCAACTGGCGTCGATTACGAAGGCAATCAGGTTATTAGGCAGGCGAGGAGGGACGATATGGCTTGCAATTACGAGCGAACGGTATCGGCGGTCGTCGGTGACGGGTGACGTGGGAGCGGTTGAAATTGTTCGAACGATAGCGGACATGGCACAGGAGTCGGGGGTGAATGTAGCGTTGTATCCGCATGTTGATTTCTGGCTGGAGCGTGTGGAGGATGCGGTGCGTGTGGCGGAGAAGGCGAATCGGCGGAACGTCGGTGTGACGTTTAATTTGTATCACTGGCTGCGGACGGACAGGAGGCGTGATGCCGGGCGTGTGCTGCAGCGGGCGCTGCCGTATCTTTTTGTGGTGACGATAAACGGTTCGAGCAACGAGGGTTCGATAGAGACCTTAGATAAGGGGGCGTTCGAGGTGTATGGGTTTTTGAAGGAACTCAAATCACTGGGATATAACGGGCCTATAGGGCTTCAGGGATACGGGATAGAGGGTGACGCTTATGAGAATCTGAAGCGGTCGATGGATGCATGGCGAGGTTTTTCGGAGCGGATGGCCTTGGAGGAGATCGAGGACTTATAAGGAGCAGCAGGTATGGCGAAAGATATGGAGCAGGTTTATCAGGCGCGATTGGGGCGGTATGTGACGGCGATGCGGAATGAGAAGCCGGATATGGTACCGATACGTCCTTTTGTGGCGGAGTTTACGGCGAAGTACGCGGGGTACACGTGTCAGGAGGTGACGCACGATTACGAGAAGGCGTTTATCGCGGCTCGCAAGTGTGCGGCGGATTTCGACTGGGACGCGGTGGTGAGCAATATGGTATATGTTTGGACGGGTCTGACGGAGGCGATTGGGACGAAATATTACGGAGTGCCGGGGATAGGTGTGCCGGCAGACAGGGGCTTTCAATATTTGGAGCCGGCTGAGGAGAAGGCGTTTATGAAGCCGGAAGAGTACGATGAGCTGATAGCGGACCCGACGGGGTTTTTGTTCAACGTTTGGCTGCCGAGGACGTCGAAATATCTGAGCAAAATCGGTAAGCCGGTGACATTCAAGAATAACCTGTCGTTTCTCAAGGGCGGGATGGCGATGCTGTCGTATTTTAACGCGTTCGGTAAGCAAAACGAGCTGCTGCGGAAAGAATCGGGTACGGTCTCGGCGATATCGGGGATATTCAAGGCGCCGCTGGATATTATCGCCGACAAGCTGAGAGGGTATTTAGGGCTTTTGACTGATTTGCACGAGCGGCCTAAGAAGGTAATGGCTGCATGCGAGGCGCTGATGCCGCATTTAGAGTGGGTAGCGCTGTCGGCGGCGGACAAAAATGTACCCATCGGCTATTGGATGCACAGGGGGTGTGTGCCTTTTGTGAATATGGAGCATTTCAATAATTTTTACTGGCCTACGGTGAAGCCGATTATCGAATCGATATGGTCGAAGGGATACCAGGTATTATTCTATGCTGAGGGCAACTGGGACGCTCATCTGCAGAGCTTTGCGGAGCTGCCGGACGGGTGCATCGTGTATCACTGCGATAAGGGTGACATATTCAGAATACACAAAGAGATTGGGCACAAGTTCTGTATCAGCGGCGGGATACCGAATTTTATGCTTGGCTACGGTACGCCGGACGAGGTGCGGGCACGCTGCAAAAAGGTGATAGAGGGAGTGGCGGGCGACGGCGGGTACATTATGGACGCCAGCGCGATAATCCAGAATGATGCGACGGTCGAGAATATGCGGGCGATGACGGAGGCGACAAGGCAGTACGGGGTGTATTGATGTTAGACAGGATAACAGGATGAACAGGAGAAGGTAAAATCATCTTAATCTAAAAAAATATGTAAAAACCTGTATATGATAAATGATGTTACATAGCGACCTCACTAAAAAAATTATTGCCTGTGCCTATAAGGTTTATAATAAGATGGGTTACGGTTACCTGGAATCAGTTTACGAGAAATGTATGCTAATAGAACTGGCCAGGGCGAGCTTAAACGCCGAAGCTCAAAAGCCGGTAAGGGTTTTTTATGAAGGCCAGGCAGTAGGCAATTTCATTGCGGATATTATTGTCAATGATACGGTTATAATAGAACTGAAGTCAGTTGGGAGAATTGTTAAGGCCCACGAAGTTCAATTGGTAAATTATTTAGTTGCGACCGATAAAGAAGTTGGTCTTGTTTTAAACTTCGCAAAAGAAAAGCTGCAAGTAAAACGAAAAGTGAAAGTTTTGTAGCTATCCTGTTATCCTGTCAAAAAAGGATGTTACAGTCGGAGAAAAGTGGAATGGCTGAGAAGAAGGAAGTGATTAGGAAGCCGGGGGTGGCGTTTCCCTGGGAAGGCAAACTGAAAGAACTCGGTGAGATAAAGGGGGATGCCGAGCTAATCAAAAAGATATGGGAGGACGTTGACGCGCTGGCTTACGTTTATATCTGGCACTGCCTTTTGTCGTTCTGAATTTTCACCACGAAGGCGCGAAGGCACGAAGTAACAAAAAAAGGTTCAAACCACGGATTAACGCGGATTTGCACGGATTGGGTTCGTCTCGCGTATTGCGGATCGCGAATTGCGCTGATATTGTGCTTCTTGTGAAGTAATCTGGGAGAGGATGTAGAAACGGGCTGGCCAAAGCCGGAAAGGACGCTTCTAACACAACAGGTCAAGCGTCAAATTTAGACCCCGAAAAATCAAGAAACAGGCAGATTTGGGTTGTTTTAACGGTTTTGGTATGTTATTATTGGACGAAAGTTGAGATGTTTGCGTTAGTGGTCTGCTCTTAATAACAATTTTTGAAGAGGTAGAGTAATAAGAAAGGTATTGTCCTTGTCCCCGAACCAGCCATGCTCTTACTTCTCGGCTTGGGTGCGGTGCTTTTAAGAAAAAGACGCTAAAATCTTTTTGAGGGTTGACAATGAAGCCGAAAACACAAATGAGAATAGGGCTATTTGGAACTATGGCTCTTATAGTTTTCGGTATCTGCCAATTTATTCGGCATTTGTCATCAAATTCACCGGTTACTTTATTAAGTATGCTTTTCAGCATAGTTCTTTTTTCTATCTATGTTTTTGGCATCCTAAGAAAAAGGTTAAAAGTTACTCAGGTGGTTTATCGCATTTGGTGGGTTCTTGGGATTATATCATTAAGCATAGTTTTCATAGGCATACTGGTGGCTGGTAAATGGTCAGAAGGCTTTGCAAGCCTGCTGATGGTGCTGATTATCTTATTGTGTATTGGCATTCCTTTTGGATTGATTACGCTTCTTTTGTGGGAAGGACTTAGGGGGCTTGAGCGAATTGTAGAAGCAAAAAAAAAACAGATGAAGATATAACCGTAAAAGTTAAAACAAATTTTGTCACCATAAACATTACACTTTGGCAATAGAAATACTGCTCGGCCTCGGTGCGGTGATGTTGAGAAGAAAACGCCTTGAATTTAGGCAGAAGGCCGTGTAAGGTGTGTGGGCCGTAAAGTTGAAGGCCAAGACAACACTTTGGTGGTTATATTGGTCCTGAATATTTCAAGAAAGAGAGTCGCTCTATGAACCAAGAAGGCGAAGTCAATAGCGATGTTTTTGGGGAGCAACTACCGCAAGTCCGGTGTTTTGTCCAATATTTAACATATCACCGATGTATGTCACGGCTTACAAAAAAACCAGAACTCTTGACTGAGGCATCTAATGCTTTTTTAAAAATAGCATGCATTGCATGGTGTAATGTTTTTGGTCCCCGCAAGAGCTGCTTGCACTGGTCAAAAACTATTAGGAATATGGCGAAAGAGGTCGAACAGGATTTAAAAAACCGCATTTACAGGTCAACCGGCTTAGACAAGGAAGAATATCCGAAGTATCAATGTAGTATTAAAGCGCTGCGGGATAAGTATGTTGCACACATAGACCTTGATTGGCAGGACGACATCCCAACTATACCGTATTTTGATAACGCGCTGAAAGTGGCGAAAGAATATGAACGATGGGTAATGGACCTCCCTTTCGAGCAGGATTTTTCTTATCCGGTACTTTCTCTTGACAAAATTATCGAAACTGCCGAAAAAAAAGTTGCGTCTTTAGCGGCACTGTTTTCCATTTAATTTGCGTTAAAATCCCCCAACCACGGGCAAAGTGGCAGAACGGATGCGGAGGAGTGCGAATGTACCAAAGACGGCCCCGATGGTTTCCTTGACCTTACGCTGAAATTCAAGACTCAAAGAATTGTAGAGGCCATTGGTGACGTCAACGATGGTGATGTGCGGGTACTTACGCTTACCGGCGTTTTATTTGACCCGATACCCTTTGAGGCGCCTATTGAGGGGGCCGACTGTATATTGATTAAGGGCAGGCACAGGTTTCGCAACAAGGCGGATATTAACGGTGATGGCGTGGTCAATAGTATTGATTTTGCGATAATCGCTGAAAACTGGCTGCGAGCAAGCATTGTAGAGGAATAACCGGGCACGCTTTTGCTGCTCGGCTTCGGCGGTTTGGCCCTTCGACGTTGCTCAGGACAGGCCCTGCGAACGAAATGCAGGGCAAAATAGGTTCGAGTGTTGAACGAGGAAGCGAATTGCCGCGATTACTTTCGGCCGGGTGATAGAGGGGAGCTACTTTCTCCTGTAGAGCAGTACCCGGGAGGGGTTTTTGGGCAAATCAAACTCGATGCCGGCGGATGTCAGTTCGGCGCCGGTGGAGGTGAATGTGTCGTTGGTGCAGGGGGTGTCGGTAAAGGTGGACAAATCGGTGTGTAGCGGTATAATGGAGGGGGTTGTGTTTTGTCATTCTAAGATGTAAGGTAGATTATGCAGAAGGATAAGTTGTCGAGGCGTGGGTTTCTGGGGCGGGCAGCGGGAGCGGCGGCGGGGGTTGTTGGGTTTCCATACGTGGTTAGTGCGGCTGCGCTGGGCAAGGGCGGGGCTGTTGCGGCGAGTGAGCGGATAGTGATGGGTTTTATCGGTGTGGGGAGTATGGGGGGCGGGCATCTGCTTCGGTTTGCCGGCTACGATGACGTACAGGTGGCGGCGGTGTGCGACGTTCGGGAGTTTTTTCGCCAGCGTGCAAAGGACTGGCTGGCCAGGAGGTTCGGCAACAGGGATGTGACGGCGTACAATGATTTTCGCGAGCTACTTGCGCGGGAGGATATAGATGCGGTTACGGTGGTGACGCCTGAGCACTGGCATGGGCTGATAGGGATAGAGGCGGCCAGGCAGGGTAAGAGCATGTATTATGAGAAGCCGCTGGACGTTCACGTAGCAGCGGGCAAGGCGTTGCGGGAGGCGGTGAACGAGGCGGGGGTTACCTTTCAGTTCGGGACGCAGCAGAGAAGCGACGTGAGGTTTCGTCAGGCGTGCGAGCTTGTTCGCAATGGGCGGATAGGGAAGGTGCGTACGATTATGGTGGGGTCGCTGCCGAGCGGGCCCTGTGAGAATCAGCCGAGCGAGCCGACGCCGCCGAAAGAGGAGTTTGACTATGATATGTGGTTGGGGCCTGCGAAGTGGTCGCCGTACAGTTACGAGAGATGTGCGTCGCGGGCGATGCGGACGAAGGGCTGGTGGACGCACATATACGATTATTCGCTTGGGGGCTTAAGCGGGGCCTGGGGGATACATCATGTTGATATCGCTCAGTGGGGCAACGGGACGGACGATACGGGACCTATCGAGGTTGAGGGGACGGGAACATTTCCAGAGGATGGTCTGGCAGACTGTGCGATTTCCTGGGAGGTGAAGCACAAGTACGCCAACGGGGTAACAATGATTCACATGGACAGGATGACAGCGCTGGAGCAGGCAAAACAATTCGAGCTGCACTGGGGCAATGGGATACTGTTTTTGGGCAGCAATGGGTGGGTGTTCGTATGCAGGGAGCTCATCGCGACAGAGCCGGAGTCGCTGCTGAGAGAAGTCATTGGGCCTGATGAGATTCAATTGTATCGGAGCAATAATCATCAGAGGAATTTCCTCGACTGCGTCAAGAGCAAGGAAGAAACGATATGCCCGGTTGAGTCGGCGGTTCGGAATGATACGATCTGTCATCTGGATGATATTGCGATGCGATTGGGTCGGAAATTAAAGTGGGACCCTGTAAGAGAGGGATTCGTCGGTGATGATGAGGCGAATCGGATGTTGACTCGGCCTTTGCGAAGTCCATGGCACCTGTGACATGTCCGGCGGGCCTTGGTCAGGCGAGCGAAACGGAAGAAAGCTGGGCCGAGCTGAGCGTGAAATGGAAATAGGGGCATTCGAATGCAGAGATGACGGGAAGATGAGAATTGAACTTGTAAAGAGGTTTGGCGATGTCAAGTAAGCGGATTAGTCGACGAGAGTTTCTGAGGCGGTCTGCCGGGGCGGCCGGTGCGGTTTGGTTTCCTTATGTGGTAAGCCCGGCTGCGCTGGGCAAGTTCGGCTCTGTTGCGCCGAGCGAGCGGATAGTGATGGGGTTTATCGGGGTGGGGAGTATGGGTGGCGGGCATCTTCTTAGGTTCGCCGGCTACGATGACGTACAGGTGGCGGCGGTGTGCGATGTTCGCGAGCTTTTTCGGCGTCGTGCGAGGGACTGGCTGGCCGGGAGGTTCGGCAACAGGGACGTGACGGCGTACAATGATTTTCGCGAGCTTCTTGCGCGGGAGGATATAGATGCGGTTACGGTGGTGACGCCGGAGCACTGGCACGGGCTGATAGGAATCGAGGCGGCCAGGCAGGGCAAGAGTATGTATTGCGAGAAGCCGGCGGATGTAAATTTCGCTGCGGTAAAGGCGGTGCGCGAGGCGGTGCAGCGGGCGGGGGTGGTGTTCCAGTTCGGGACGCAGCAGAGAAGCGACAATAAGTTTCGCCAGGCCTGCGAGCTTGCTCGAAACGGCAGGCTCGGCCGGCTGCATACGATTATGATAGGGTCGCTTCACAGCATTGCATTTGCGAATCAGCCCAATGAGCCAGTGCCGGCCAAGAAGGAATTTGATTACGATATGTGGCTTGGGCCTGCGCCGTGGGCACCGTATAGTTACGAGCGGTGCGCATCGCGTGCGATGGGGACGGATGGGATGTGGACGCACATCTACGATTATTCGCTTGGGGGGATCAGCGGGGCTTATGGCATTCATCATGTTGATATTGCCCAATGGGGCAACGGCACCGACCATACAGGCCCTGTTGAGGTTGAGGGGACCGGGGTTCTTCCTGAGGATGGGCTGGCGGATACGTTCGTGGAATGGGATGTTAAGATTAAATATGGAAACGGCGTGAGACTGGTTTATATGGATACGGAGACGGCCATGGATCGGGCCTGGCAGTTTCGATCGAAGTCGCTGAACTGGCCGGGCTGCGGAGTTCTTTTTGAGGGGAGCGAGGGCTGGGTGCTTGTGGGCCGGGGTTATATCGATGCCGAGCCGAAGGGGCTGTTGAGAACGGTGTTCGGGCCTGACGAGGATCGGTTGTACAAGAGCAATGACCACCGCAGGAATTTTCTCGACTGTGTAAAGAGCAGGGCCAAGACTATTTGTCCGGTTGAGACGGCTGTGCGCAGCGATACCCTCTGCCATTTGAGCGATATAGCGATTCGGCTTAGCCGAAAGCTGCAGTGGGACCCGGTGAAGGAGCAGTTTATCGGGGACGAGCAGGCCAACCGGATGCTGACGCGGCCTATGCGGAGTCCGTGGCGGCTGTAAACAGGCTGCCTGGGGTAGCTGCGGACAACAGGTTGACATCTCACTCCGGTTTCTGGTAACATTATACCCTCAGTATTTACCTACCCATACAGGCAGGCGGTAGCTTTTGGCCTTTTGTAAAAATCAAGATAGGGTCAGAAATGTATTATAAGAAATCGCTTAGAACACTAACTATTGTTTCAGTTTTACTGATGACATGCGTCTGCACCACCCCGTCAGCAAAGGCCTCTGCGGATAATTATACCGAAATTGCCGTCGATGTGGTTGTCGATAAGATTCGCGGCGGGCTGTTGGGACAGATTCTCGGGAACCTAAATGGTATTCCACACGAGATGCGGTACATCGATGAGCCGGGAGATGTGACCGGGTACACGCCCGGACTTGCCGAGGGAGCCCGCACGGACGACGATACAGATTTCGAGTGGGTCTATATCTATGTCATGCAGAAGGAAAACAACATTTATTTGTCCTCGGAGAAGATTGCGGAGCTGTGGCAGGAGAGGATCAACGAGAGGATATGGTGCTCGAACCGATTTGCGAGGCACCTGATGGACCTTGGCATCAAGCCTCCTTATACGGGTAAGCTGGTATTGAATCCGTGGGCGGAGTTCAATATATCCGGACAGTTTCTGTGTGAGACGTTTGGTTTGCTTGCTCCTGCGATGCCGCAAACGGCAGCGAAGATTGGTCTGAACTATACAACAGTGGCAATCGACTATGAGCCCGCTCAGACAACACAGTTGTTTACGACGATGATTGCCGTGGCGTTCGAGGAGAATGATATCGAGAAGATTCTGGATGCGGGCGCGGCTTCGCTGGACAGCAAAAGCACGATTCTGACCATCATGAAAGACGTAAGGGCCTGGCACCGGGAGTATCCCGACGACTGGAGGGCGACACGGAGGTCGCTTCGTGACAAGTACACTCAGGCGGCGGGCGGGATGCGTGACAAGAACGGGCATGAGCTGAACACCGGTGCAGTCATAGGCGCCCTGCTATATGGCGACGGGGATTTTGCAGAGACGCTGAGGATGGCGTTTAACTTCGGCTGGGACGCAGATAATGTTGCGGCGACTGCAGGTACGATAGTCGGCGTGACAAAGGGATATAAATGGATGATGAGCCAGGGATGGCAGATTGTTGACAGGTACAAGAATACGACACGCGACAACATGCCGGCCGACGAGACGATCACAAGCTTTGCAGACAGGCTTGTCTATCTGGCAGAGAAGGTCATCGCTGAAGGGGGAGGTAAGAAGGTTGCTGTAGATAGTGTGCCCTGCTACCGGATTGCGGCCGAGCAACCGGGCAATGTTCAGCCGCTACCCAACATCGAGGAGCAGACAAGGCAATTGACGGAACGGTATCGCGGCGAGATTGAAGAAGGGATTCTGCGCAGCGACGACCAGCAGGTGAGGGCAAGGAGTGCTTATTTAGCAGTGTGCCTCGACCTGGCCCAAGTCTATGAGAAACAGCACCCAAAGAAATGGCGGCAGGCAAAAGACGCTCTCGGCGAGTACTGGAAGGTTATGCAAAATGTATTTCATACGGCTATGTTTCCGGGCAGAGAAAAGCTTGAGGAAAAGTTTAAGAACCTGGGCTTCAGGCCAAAAACAACGCGTGAGTTGGATCAAGAAATAGTGTGGACCGAAGGCCCATTATGGAGCGAGTCCATCATGGAAAAAGCCCGGAAATTAAGAAAAGAGAAACGCATGTACAACAATTGATAACGCGACAGAATAATTGATAATGCTAATGATCACAGATGAGGTGACACATGGCAGCTAATTTGAAAGTAGTCGGCGTCAATCTTTTTCTGGCAAGCACCCTGTTTCTGGCATCGTGCGATAAACAGCCGTCAAATGTGCCTCCGCAAAGCGGGAATAATGCAGGCGGTGCGGTTTTTAATGTGAAGGACTATGGAGCAAGCGGTCGCAAAAGCGATAACAGCCAGACAGCCATTCAAAAAGCGATAGATGCATGCGCAGAGGCAGGCGGCGGGATGGTGTATGTGCCGCCGGGCGAATATACGACGGGACGAATCGATCTGAGGAGTCACGTTCGATTTTATGTGGAGGCGGGCGCTACGATTTACGGCAGCAGGGACAGCAACGACTGGGGCAGAGGCCAACGCGCAATTCTGTACGGCCAGGACCTGGTCAATGTCACTATCGAAGGCAGAGGTACGGTCGATGGCAACGCCGAACACGCGCAATTTCCATATACGGAAAAGTCGGACAACGAGATACAATATCGCATCGATGCTCTGAAAAGAGATAAGCCGGAAAGAATGCCTTTTTGGAAATGGACCCGGCCTACTTACAACATTGTTTATCTGCGTAACTGCACCGATGTGCGTATAACAGGTGTTACACTTATGAACTCACCGGTCTGGTGTGTTCATTTCCTGGGCTGCGAGAGAGTTGTAGTTGACGGAGTTTATGTGTACAGCAGTCTCGTCCAAGGGGTCAACAGCGACGGGATAAACCCCAACGGCTGCAAGGATGTTCGCATCTCGAACTGTACTATTGTGACCGGTGACGACTGCATATCGGTCAAAAGCGGCAGTTCGCGAGGCGACCCCCGGGTGTGTGAGAACATCACAATTACAAACTGCCGGCTGACGAGCGCTTCGTCGGCGGTAAAGATAGGTTCTGAAATCGACGCTGACGTCAGGCATGTTGTTATAGACAACTGCGTCATACGCAACAGCCATCGCGCATTTGCATTCATGATTCTGGACGGCGGGACGGTCAGCGATGTAATCGTCAGCAATATCACCATCGAGTGTACGAGGCACGACTGGTTCTGGTGGGGACAGGGCGATGCGTTCTACTTCAAAATCGCCAAACGCCGTGAAGATTCCAAAATCGGTAAATTCGAAAATATAATCATTAAAGACGTTATCGCCCATGTGAAAGGCTCCAGCATAATCAATGGGCATCCCGAAAGCCCACTTACCGGCATTAGATTCGAAAACATCAAGTTCTTCATGTCGGAAGACCCCAAAGCTTACTTCAAAGAAGCTGTTCACGGCATTGAAGGCAGATACTTCAAGGACCTAACACTCAAAGACGTCGAAGTTGTCTGGGGCGAGCCAAGCTCGGAGAAATGGAAAAGTGCACTTTACCTGGAAGACGTCGATGGCCTAACGCTTGACGGCTTTGTCGGTCGCCAGGCGCATCTCGATTCCGAAGAGCCTGCTGTAGTGCTCAAAAATGTAGCTAAGGCGCGCATCCGAAACTGCATCGCCGCCAAAGGAACGGGGCAGTTTCTTCGTATAGAAGGTGAAAAGAATAAGGATTTCAGGCTCTCCGGCAACGATTTCTTAGACGCCGAGACTGCCTATGGGCCGGCTGATAAAGCTGAGGTGGTCATCACATATTCATCCGCCAACAAAATGCGTAAATAAGTCATATATTTTGTCCTTAGGAATAAAAAGGAGACTGAAGATGACTATTACCAGAACGGTGCTGGTTACGGCCATTTGTTTTATGGTTGTTGCTCCTTTATCCGCAGCCGCGGAGAAACAAGAATCTCAAAGCGGCCCAGGTCTTTTCAAGAACGACTCGATTTACGACGTCAGGGCTTTCGGCGCCACCGGGTCAAAGCAACAGAGCAGCAAAGAGACAATGGCGGCGATACAGAAAGCAATAGACGCTTGTGCCGCCGGCGGAGGCGGGACGGTCTATGTGGGCCGCGGCGAGTATTTAACAGGGCAGTTGAATATGCGAAGTAATGTTCGCCTGTATGTCGATGCCGGCGCTGTGATTTACGGCAGCAGGGACAGCAACGACTGGCCGCGAGGCAGAAACGGAATTATATACGGCGAAAATCTTGTCAACATCACGATAGAAGGACGCGGTATTCTTGACGGCCAGGCGGAACACCGCTGGCTGCCTTACACGGAAAAACGCGACAACGAGATACAGTATCGCATCGATGCGCTAAAGCGTGACAAGGCCGAAGGAATGCCCTTTGTGCAGTTCACTCGGCCCACATACAACATCATTTACCTCAGAGACTGCAAAGATGTTCAGGTTCGTGGGGTGACATTGAGATATGCCCCGGTATGGAACTCGCTTTATGTGCGATGTGAGCGCCTGGTTGTGGACGGCGTGAGTATATTCAGCAGCCTGGTTAAGGGTATGTGCAGCGACGGAATAGACCTGATGGGCTGCTACGATGCCCGGATAGCTAACTGCACAATCGAAACGGGAGATGACTGCATTTCGCTGAAGAGTCGCGACTGGACCGGCAAAGCGGTTCCGGTCGAGAACATAACGATAACGAACTGCCGGCTGACAAGCTCGTCGTCTGCGGTCAAAATAGGCGATGAAATCGCCGGCGACGTTAAGCATGTGGTTATGGATAACTGCGTGATTCGTAACAGCCATCGCGCATTTGCATTTATGATTCTCGACGGCGGAACCGTCAGCGATGTAATCATCAGTAATATCACCATCGAATGCAATCGGCACGACTGGTTCTGGTGGGGACAGGGTGATGCGTTTTACTTCAAAATTGGAAAACGCGACGAGAATTCTACGATAGGCAAATTTGAGAATATGCTGATAAAGGATGTAATCGCGCATGTCAAGGGCTCCAGCATAATCAATGGGCATCCGCAAAGCCCCCTTACGGGCCTTCGATTCGAAAACGTCAAGCTGTTTATGTCCGATGAGCCGGATGCGTACTTCAGAGAGGCGGTGCACGGGATTGAGGGCAGATACCTGGAGGACCTGACACTAAAAGATGTTGAGGTCGTGTGGGGTAAGCCCGATTCCGAAAAGTGGCGAAGTGCGCTTTATTTAGAGGATGTCGAGGGGCTGACGCTTGACGGTTTTGTGGGCAGGCAGGCGCATTTAGGTTCGGATGAGCCGGCGGTAGTGCTGAAGAACGTTGCAGGAGCGAACATTCGCGGGTGCATGGCGGCCAGCGGTACGGGCGAATTTCTGCATATAGCGGGCAATGGAAGCAGTGATATTAAGCTTTTTGTGAACGATTTTTCGAAGGCGCAGACGCCCTGGCGTTTGGGCGAGGAAGCTGGCGAAGTCAGCGTTTATTCGTTTGGCAATGTCGGGCGCGAATAGCATATAATGCGACCTGTGACCAGTGGCAGTGATTTGGAGTGGTGAGCTATGGAGACGCTGAAGTTATTAATGGATTATTTTCCGACGGCGATTTACACGGGTATGTGCCTTGTGTTTATCAGCGAGAACTGGCGGGTCGAGCTGAGCGAGCATAAGGACAGCGATTTCAGCAAAGGGGGCGACCAGCCGTCGGTCATACGAGTAAAGATCGAGAAGAAGGCGCTGAACAACGAATTCGTGCCGGGCCATTACGAGGACTTTCAGCTTCCGACGTTGGGTGAGTTGGCTGAGCAGATTGAGAAGTACGTGCAAATGGCGATTGGGGCAAACCTGCGAGAGAGCATCGAGTGAGTTGCAGGTTGCAGGTTGAGGATGACAAAAGGCCAAACGCGGGAGGGCAGATTTGGGATTAGAAATCAAAGAAGTTGAGGGTGGAGTGGTATTTACAGTGAAGGTGGTGCCGGGGTCGAGCAGGACGGCGATTGCGGGGGTGCTGGATGGGATGCTGAAAGTGAAAATAGCAGCACAGCCGGAGAAGGGAAAGGCCAATAAGTCGGTGATAGACTTTCTTGCGAAGAAACTGGGGGTCAGAAAGAACGCCGTTGCCATAGTCAGGGGGCAAACAAATCCGGTCAAGACAGTGCAGGTCGATGGGATATCGGCTGGGACGGCGATGAATATATTGGCGGCGGGTGCTTAGAGCCGGAATTGAGAGGAGGGACACGGCTTATTGCAATTCGTGCGTTAATCAATTACTGTAAATCGGTATGAAGGAATGTGCGCAGGTAATTTGCAGTTCAGAGCTGATTGATGGGTGGAAATAAAAGCTTATTGGAGCAAGCGGAGGGTAGCCGGCTTAGTGAGGACGAGACGAGCCTGCGGTATATGCTGAGGTTAGCGGCGCCGATGATAGTGACGACGGTGTCGTTTACGGTGATGCAGCTCGTTGACCGGCTGATGGTGTCACGATTAGGGACGGCGGCTTTGGCGGCGATTCTGCCGGCTGGGTTCGTCAGCTTCATACCGGGGGCGTTCATTTTAGGTGTGTTTGTGAGCGTGGCGACTTTTGTGAGCCAGAGCTTAGGCAGGGGTGAGAAGGCGAACTGTTCGAGCTACTGTTGGCAGGCGATTTACATGGGGTGGGTATATGCGGCGGTTGTTCTGGCGATTGGTTGGCCTTTGGCGCCTGCGATATTTGAGGCGATGGGTCATGAGCCGGACGTTGCCGTGCTGGAAGTGATCTATTTTCGGATAATGCTATATGCGATCGTCGCGGTGATATTTGTGTGGGCGTGCAGCGAGTTTTTCATGGGGATACATCGGCCTGTCATAAACATGTATGCAGCGCTGTGTGCTCAGGTTGTGAATGTTGCGGCGAATTATGTGTTGATTTTCGGCAAGCTGGGTTTTCCTGCGATGGGGATTGCAGGGGCGGGCTGGGGAACATTCATCGGAATAATGGTCGGTGCCATTATAAGGGTGGGGATGTTTTTGAGTGGGTCCGTCGGGCGGGAGTTCGAGAGCAGGCGAACATTAAGGGTGGACTTTACCAAGATGGGTGATTTGATAAAGGTGGGTGTGCCGGCGGGTCTGGAGCTGATGCTGAATGTGGCGATATGGGGGGCGATACTGTTCTGGTTAGTGGGCAGGTTCGGCAAGGAGGCACAGGCGGCGACGAGCGCAGCTTTGGCGTGCACGAACGTATCGATAATGCCGATTGTGGGCATTCGTATTGCATTGACGGCGGCGGTGGGCAAATCGATAGGAGCTGGCAGAGTTGAAACGGCGGTCAAGCAAACGTTAACGAGCCTGCGGATGGCGATGTTCTATGTTGCGGTGGTGGGATTGTGTTTTTTGATATTTCGTGAGCAGCTTATGCGGGTGTGGTCGAGTGACGATAGGGTAATAGAGACAGGGGCGAAGATTTTGATATTGGCGGCGGTTTATCAGGCGTTTCATGCGATACGGACGATTTACAGCGGGGTATTGCGTGGGGCGGGAGATACGATATGGCTTGCGATAGCATCAGCAATCGGAGCGGTGGTAATACTTGGGCTGGGCGGCTATTTGACTGTGCGATTAGTGCCTGGGATTGGTTCGGTCGGGCCCTGGGCAGCGGGGATTATCAGCGTGGCGGTGATGGCGTTAGCGAATTATCTGCGGTTCAGGACCAACAGGTGGAAACAGATTGATTTGTTCAAGCGTAGAGCTATTGGCGTTGTGGTGGAGAACGGTGCAGCGGTGAAGGAGTTTTGAGCAATGAAAAAGCTTATTCTGACGAGTGCGGGTTTGTTGTTTTTCCTGTCGGCTCAGTGTGTGAGCGAAGAGCCGTTAGCGAATGAGGGTCTGCGTGGGCTTTATGTTCGTTCGATAGAACAGGTTCTTCGACTTGCACCGGAAGAGACGGACATAGGGACGGCGGCGTTGATTGTCTCCGAGCAGTGGAGTGACATTGTTGCGGGGCGGAGATATCAGGGGCGACTCGATGAGATGGCTCTTGAGATTCGCAGGCGAGTCGAAGAGAAAGGTATAAAGGCGAAGTACAAGATTGTGGGCGAGATAAACGAGTATTTGTTCGAGGAGCTTGGGTTCAGGTCGGTCGAGAGGGCAGACGAGGCGGATGATTTGTTCCTGCATTCGGTGATGGACCGCAAGCGTGGGTATTGTCTGAGCTTGTCGATTCTTTATCTGGCGATAGGTGAGCGGCTTGGCCTGGCTTTGTACGGCGTGGTAGTGCCGGGTCATTTTTTCGTCAGGTATGACGACGGAGGCGTGCGTTTCAATATAGAGGCAACAAGCAAAGGGGGCACGGCCTCGGATGAACACTACATAGAGAAGTTCAAGGTTCCGCAGGATGAAAGAAACAGCATCTACATGACGAACCTTGACAAGCTTCAGTCGCTGGGATGTTTCTTTAACAATTTAGGGAACGTTTACCATGACGTCGGTGACATCGAGATGGCGATGCGAGCGCTTGAGCGTGCAGTTGAGATAAATCCGTGGCTGGCGGAGTCGCGGCTGAATCTTGGGAACATTTATCTTGAGAAAGGACGAGCTGACGATGCGATAAACGAGTATCGAGCGGCGATAGGGATTAATTCAGCCGATGCGAAGGTGCACAGCAATCTCGGAAATGCGTACCTGCGGAAGGGATGGCTTAGTGACGCGGTTTTAGAATATAGTCAGGCAATTCGGCTCGAGCCGAATTTCGTGGACGCCTACCGGAACATAGCGATGGCTTACAGCAGACAGGGTCTGTTCGGGCAGGCGAAATCGGCGTTGCAGGAGGCGATTGAGCTGGAGCCGGGCAATGCGAGCTTGTACGGTGAGCTTGGCGAGGTTTACAGTCAGTCGGGTGACTGCGAGAATGCGATATCGTTGTACAGGAAGGCGCTGCGAATGAATGGGGAACTGGCAGAGGCGTATTGCGGACTGGGGCGGTGCTATGTCAGAGGCGATGAGACGGATGACGGGATTAAGGCATACAAGAAGGCGCTGGCAATTAATCCGAAGCAGGCCGAAGCGCTGGTCGGTCTTGGTAATGCTTATTTCGGCAAGAAGCAGTTTGATAAGGCGATAGAATATTACGAGAGAGCAGCGGAGATCAGGGGCGACGATGCGACGATTTACTACAATATCGGTGCGGGGTATTCGAACAAGGGCCAATACGATAAGGCAGTGAGTGCATACAACAAGTCGGTGGGCATTGACCCGATGATGGGCGATGCGCATCAAGGGCTCGCTTATGCGTACTACAATCTGAAGCAGTTCGAGCCGGCGTTGGAGCACATAGAAAAGGCCAGGGCGCTGGGGGCGGATGTGGATGAGAAGCTTGTCGAGGCGATTGGCCGTGGGCTGTAGTCCGGCGGCGTGAATAACCCAGCCAATTTGCACAAAAACAGGTAATTCGCAATCCTGAGAACCAAATCCGGCATATCGTGTAATTTCCGGTTGATTTTGCGCGTGTAAGGCATACAATTGGGCTGCCTTTCGGGGCCGGTGTGTACGTAGAAATAATTGAACGGCTTTCAAGGGGAAGAGAATATGAGACGTGAAAGAGTAGTTGTTGCGGCTGTACTTGTTTTGTCTTTGTGCGGCTTTGCGTTTGGAGCAGAGGACGCGGGGCAGGACGCAAACGTAACCAGCTTGACACTTGGTCCGGGGGTAGTGATGACAAGCAAGCCGTACAAGGGGATGGATGCCAAAGCGTACCCGATACCGCTTATTATGTACAAAAGCGGACGGTTTTTCATATCGGGGGCAACGGCAGGTTACCGACTGCTGGCGGGAGAGAGCTGGACGTTTGATGCGGTGGGCAAATGGCGATTCGACGGCTACGATGAGGATGACAGCGACGACCTGGAGGGTATGGGCGATCGACACATGACGGTCGATATTGGGGGTGCGTTTTCGGTGTTCGGCGACTGGGGTACCTTAAAGGTTACGGCGCTTAAAGATGCGCTAAGCGAATACGACGGTGAAGAAATGAGTGTCAGTTATTCAAGGACCTTTCAAGAGGACAAGTTAGGTATAACGCCGTTTGTGGGCTTTTCATGGTTGAGCAACGACCTTGCTGATTACTACTATGGAGTACGGAGCGATGAGACGAAGGTCGGGCGCCCGGCTTACAGCGCGGGGTCGGGCGTGAACTGGTTTGCGGGTCTTGGCACAGACTACAAGCTCGACGAGAAGTGGAGCTTGTTCGCCCAGTTCAGCTACGAATGGCTCAACAATGAAATTACGGACAGCCCTATTGTGGATGATGACTACGAGATTTCGATTTTGGCCGGCGCGATGTACAAGTTCTGATTAAATCGATATGAACACCTTAAAAGAAATGATGTGCAAAGGAGACAGTTGTGGGGTTGGCTGAGTATTTCGAAAAGACAGAGGGTATGGGGGTTTTGGCCACGAGCGATGTCGAGGGGAATATTGATCTGGTGATTTATACTCGGCCTTACGTGATTGATGAAGAGACCGTAGGTTTCAGTATGCCGGAGCGGCTGAGCCATCTGAATCTGGAATCGAATCCCAAGGCGGCGTATATGTTCGTTGAGGAAGGGCAAGGGTACAAGGGCAAAAGGTTATATCTTGTCAAGCTGGGTGAGGAGTCGAATTCCAAACGTATTGAAGAGATGAAAAAGAAATACGAGAGAAAAAGTCGCGCTCCGGAGCAGACGCCCAGGGACTTTGTGTATTTCAAGGTGAATAAAATCAGGCCTTTGACCAGCAATAAGTAAAGACAGTGAAAAATAACGAATTCTGAAACAGGAAAATATTTTTGGAGGGCGAGCAAATGAAGGCCGCAAAAAAAATTGTAATCCGTGTGCTCTCGGCAGTTGCTGTTCTGTTGGTGGTCTTGGTAATCGCCTTCTACCTTTCCAGCGAGAGTATGATTAAGAGCGCTGTTGAGACGGCGGCGAGCAAGGCGCTTGGAGTGGCTGTTACGATTAAGGATGTGGACCTTTCCATATTGCGGGGCAGGGTGGGCATCGAGGGGCTGGTTGTCAAAAATCCGGAGGGGTATGCGAATGAGAATCTGCTGGAATTAGACCAGGGACAAGTAGCCGTTAGTATCGGCTCGCTGCTGAGCGACACCGTGAATATCAAGGAAATAAAACTGGACGGGGCCAGGCTGACGATGGAACAGAAAGGGCTGAGCAACAACCTGAAGGAGATAATAGACCGACTGCCAAAGGCAGAGAAGGCGGAGGAACAGCCGGAGGGCAAGAATCTTCATGTGGACAGGCTTGAGATCACCAATACGAACGTCAAGGTCAAGCTGCTGCCGGTGCCGGGCAAGACCGATACTGTGAGCTTGAACATAGACCCGATAGTGATGGAGGACCTTGGCAGCGATGATAAACTCAGCGTAGGGGTGCTGACGGGCAAGATTTTAGCGGCAATTGCAGCGGGCGTGGCCAAGCAGGGTGTGGGGTTATTGCCCGATGATATGGTCAAGGGGATTGGCTCGGCGCTTGGGACGACGATAGACTTAGGTAAATCGGCAACCCAAGAGGGCCAAAAGCTGCTTGAGACGACGACAGATGCAGGGAAAGATGTCCTGGGCGGCCTTAAAGACTTATTGGGCGGCAAGAAAAAAGAAGAGTAGCGGCGAGGGTCGCTTATCTCAGGGCCCGCAGCATCTTTACTTTAGTCGTCGTTGGTTTAGAAATATCTGTTTTCTTCCTGGAGGTGCGCTGTGAAGTCGATCAAAGCGGTAATGATGACAGCCGGCCTTGTAGCGCTGCTGGGCGGGTGGGCGCGAGTGTGCAGCAGTATGGGCGAAGAAAAATCAAAAATCAAAAATCAAAAATCGAAAATCGAAGGGGCGGATATAAACGAAATCTCGGCGTATTACGGATTCGGCGAGATGGAGATAGTCAAGTTAGACTGGGGCGTCCAGAATCTGTGCATAGCTGATTTCGACGGCGACAGTCGAAACGATATCGCAGTGGCGAACAACAGGAAGGCGAAGATTGAGCTGCTGATACAGAAGGAGGCCTTCGGTCCCGACGAGCCGGAGGTAACTGTCGATCCGAACGATGTTGACATAAACACGCTTGTCGGTCCTACACGGTTCAAGCGACAAAATGTAGCGGTTTCACAGAGGATGTATAGTCTTGTATGTGGCGACCTAAATTCGGACGGGCTGACAGACCTGGCGTTTTACGGCGAGCCGAGAGGGCTTTATGTGGTGCTGCAAAAGTCAGGCAAAGCTGAGGAGCGAAAGGCCAAGTCCCTTAGCTGGCATACGAGAAAGAAGATAACCATAGATGACGGGATACTGAGCGCCAAAGGGTTGGCATGTGCGGACCTGAACGGCGACGGAGCCGACGACCTTGTATGCGCGAGTAACGACGGGGTATATATCATTCTGCAGAGAAAAGACGGCTCGTTGGCAGAGGCGGTGAAGTACGCCAGCGCAGCGCGTCCGGTGTCGGTGGCCGTCGGCGACCTGAACGGAGACAGCCGCAACGACCTCGTACTTGTGACGGAAGGTGACGAAAAACCGGTCCATGTGCGTTTTGGGCTTGCGAGCAAAGAATTAGGGCCTCACGTGCACTTCTTCATTGAAAAACCGCTTGCGTTTGAGCTCGCCAATGTGGACGGTATTGTCGGCGATGAAATACTGACCGTTGATGCGGTGAGCAAGCGGTTGATATGCTATAAGTTTGCGGCTCAAGAGGGTGACGAGGCGGACTGGCCGATATTGTTTTACCCTCTTGCCCACGGCGAGGGAAGCGGGCAGCGCGACCTGGCGGTCGGAGATTTTGACGGAGACGGCCTGACTGATGTGGTGATAAGCGACCCCGGTGCGGCTGAGCTTATGTTCTACAGGCAGGTTGCACGGCAGGGGCTGGCAGAGGCGGTGCGATTTCCGGCTTTTTCCGATATAGAGAGCGTCTCGGCGGCGGAGATGGGCGGGGACGGGAAAACAGATTTGGGGGTGTTGAGCGTCAAAGAGAAGGCAATCGGCATCAGCATGTACGAAAACAACAGACTATCATTTCCGAAACCGATAGCTTTGAGCGGCGAACCGCTTGCGATGGAGCTATCGGATGTCGACGGTGATGGTGATGTCGATTGCGTTTACGTAGCGAAGGCAGAAGGCGGCTCGAGGTATTTCGAGGTAGCGTATTCTGTGGGCAGGGCCGAGGGAAACGAGGGAGCAGAGCCAAATAAAAACGGAGGTGCGGCGGAGAGTCGTGTTGAGCTTTCCAAGCTGGCTTCAAATCCTGCGGCCCTTAGAGTGATTGATGTCGACCAGGACGGAATGAAGGACGTTATTATTTTTGTGAAATACGAATCGCCCATATTGATTCGGCAGAGCGAGCCCAGAAGATTTGAGTTTTTCGATTCACCGAGGGCACAGTCAAGCTTAATCAAAGAGGCAAGCGCACGGTCGATTGCAACAGCCGACGTTGACGGTCAGCCGGGCGAGGAGCTGCTTGTGGCTCAGGGTAATTTTGCGAGGAGTCTTATCCTTTTAAATGGCCGGAAGTGGAGTGTCATCGACCAATACAATGCGAAGAACACGGAGAACAAGGTATCGGCGGTTGGCGTTTTTGACATTGACTCATCCGGGCCGGGCAGTACTGCCGAGATACTTCTGCTGGACGGACAGAAGGGACAGTTGCAGATTCTAAGAGCGGCAGAAGACAAGACATACCGCTTCGATAAAGAAGTGAACGTGGGCAGGTGGAGCGCTGCAAGCGGCGTGAAGATGCTGTACGAATCGCTCACCGGGGGGGTAGCGAAAAGCATTCTGCTGTTCGACGCCGAGAAGTTCGCGCTTATCACACCGCCGAGACGCGGGAGTGTGCAGGAGCATCCGGAGCTACAGTTCAACTATGAAACGAAGATAAAGGAGGGCAGGTACGGAAATCTGACGGCCGGTGACATAAACTCGGACGGGCTGGTTGACATTATCATGGTGGAGTACAAACGAAACCATATTGAGATACTTGCCCTGGCCGGCGAGGGCCAAGTGACCCCTGCGATGCGATTCAAGGTGTTCGAGCAGAAGAGCTATCGCGACAGCAGCAGGCAGTCAGGTCAGAGAACCATTGAGCCGCGAGAGTTGAAGGTCAGCGACGTGACGGGCGACGGCAGAGACGACCTGATAATTATGGTTCACGACCGTATCATCATCTACCCTCAAGATTGAGTAGTTAGTCTGATTTTCTCATCCTGACTGATGGTCAGAAAAGATAGTGTAAAAATCAAAAATAAAAGTGCAAAATTGTTGAATCCGCCTGCGGCGGATAGCCAATTTTACTGAATTTATTGTGGCAGAAGAAGATATCGTTCCCAGTCAACTTGAGTAAGCTGATTTTCGAGGGGGTGGTAAAGATTCGAGGTCAGGATGGCTGGTAATCGGCAAAAAGTTCTCGTTGCACTCAGCGGGGGTGTTGACAGCTCAACGGCTGCGGCCATCTTGCTGGGCGAGGGATTTGACTGCGCAGGGGTGTTTATGATAACGCATGACCGTGCGCAGAAGTCACGGGCACAGGCCGAAGAGATTGCCGCCGAGCTTGGGATTCAACTGCATGTTTTGGACGTTCGGGCGGAATTCGCGGAGATTGTTGATTATTTCTGCAGCGAGTACAAGCGAGGCAGGACACCGAACCCGTGCGTGTTGTGCAACAGGCAGATGAAATTCGGCAGACTGTTGAACTTCGCGAAATCCAAAGGCGCGGATTTTTTAGCGACCGGTCATTATGTCAGAGTTTTGAGGGCAGATGGTGACGCGGGTTTATATGCTGCCGTCAACAGTCACAAAGACCAGTCATACGCGCTTGCTATGATTGACAAAGACGTCTTGCAGCATGTACTGTTTCCGATGGGCGCGTATTCGAAGGAGCAGACTCGTCGGTTGGCGGCTGAGATGGGGCTGAGCACGGCCGAGCGAGTCGAGTCACAGGAGATATGTTTTGTACCGGATGACGATTACGCGGCCTTTGTCGAGGAGCACTGCCCGGACATTGTGAGGAAGGGCAGGGTTGTTGACAGCAGCGGCAACGTTTTGGGCGAGCATAACGGGATTCACCGTTTTACGATTGGTCAGCGGCGCGGGCTTGGTATTGCGATGGGGACGGCATACTATGTCGTGAAGATTGATGCCGAGAGCAACACAGTTGTACTTGGGCCGAAGGCCGAGGCGATGCACAGTCGGCTTGTAGCGACGGGAGTGAGCTGGCTGATGGCTGAGCCGGTATCGGCTTTCGAGGCGGAGGTGAAGATACGCTATAACTCCAAGGCGGCCGGAGCCAGGGTTTTGCCCGATGGCAACAGGGTTAGAGTTGAGTTTGATGAGCCGGTTTGTGCAGTGACGCCGGGTCAGTTGGCGGTCTTCTACATCCGGGAGGGACCTGACAAGAGAGTAGTCGGGGGCGGCTGGATACAAAACACGGGCAGCTGAGCAGCAGGGCCGTGTTTTGCTATGTTTTTGTCGAAAAATACGAATTCGTGGCGAAGATGTAATCCTTACAAGAATTTATTCAATAATTTAAGGCGAATATTAAAAAATATTTCGCAACAGGCGAAATGCAACTCCTTATGGATTAAGAAGTTATGGTTTTCAGGCGTGTCAGGCCGAATTTTTATGGCGGGCGGGAGCATTTTTCTTGACAGTGGTGTGGAAAATCTGGTAAATTGGATAAGGTAAAGAGTAGCTTTACCATTACACTGTGTAGATATTACAAGTTAAGGTTTGCCCCTCGTGAGGAGGGTAAAAACCGACAGCAATAACAGTTGCGTTAAGCAGGCACAAGGTAGGGTGAAAGTCAAGTAGTACGTGTCTGTTGTTCAGCGCAGGCGCAACGCACAGTTAGGGTGTATTGCGTTTGCCGAGGACAACGCAATTGTTTTGGTGCGTAACCAAAACAAGAAAAAGAAGAGAAGAGTTTGAATTTGTAGAAGAAGGAGGAGTAGATTATGTGTAGAAAGTTACTTTGTCTTGTTGCCCTGCTGAGTATTGCTTCGGTAGCATCGGCTTTCCCGCCGCTTCCGCCTGGGGCTATCGAGATTGATGATTTCGAGAGCTACTGGGGCACGCCGGACCCGGCCTTCCAGGCTGCGTGGCCAGGGGACAACAGCCCTAACAACAGTTCGGCAATATCGATTGTTGCCGGATACAACAGTGCTCAGGCGATGCAAATGGATGCTACATGGGTGAACGCTGATTATGCTGGTGTCATAACTGCGACGGACTTTGAAGCGGTATCAGGTGGCAAGCTTCACCTGACGGTGAAGGCACTCGGAACCACTGATTGGAGCCCAATGAACCAGTTCCTCATTCAGTATGTTGGTGTTACCTGTGACGGTCAGGGTGGCACCGTGGACTGGGCACAGACCTGGGTTCCTGGACAGGTGTTTCTTGACGGCTGGGTATGGATGCCCCCGGCCATCGTTCCGGGCGTGCTGGTACCGGATGGCTATGTGTTTCACACGGGTTGGGGGGACAATAGCGATGCGTATATCGCAGCAATTGCCGCTGGCGAAATGGAGCTTATCGATCCGAGCGCCGGCTGGGTGGAGATCGTAATCGGTGACAGCCAGGTAGTTGACTGGAGCGATGCACTTAGCCTTAGCGCTTTCGCGGTAAATGTTGGCGGAATTTCTCTGCAGATGTGGGGCAATGCAGGTAATGTTTACGAGCTTCAGGTAGATGATGTTTGGTACGAGGTACCTGAGCCGGCGACAATTGCACTGCTTGGCCTGGGTGGATTGGCTCTGCTTCGCAAGAGAAGAAGCTAAGCCCGTCAGCAACCTGTTGAGTTGAGTTAAGCATCAATCCGGGGCCTGTATCGACAATCGATACAGACCCCGGTTGTTTTTGCGCAAGAAAATCCCTCGCCGCAAGCCCTTGGAGTGAATATACTATCGTGCATCAGTATGCCGATACCATTATGTACTCAAAAGATAACATCGTTGAGCGTGTGAGGAGGCGGGCTGCTCTTATGGCTCAGAAGGAGCAAAGGGGATTGATTCTGCAGCCGGGCGCTATCGGGGACAGCATACTGACGCTGCCGCTGGCTGAGCATATGAAGGAATCGGCGGGTTTGGGCGGGGTCGATATGATCGGTCATACCGAGTACATAGGCATCTTTCCGGGCAGAACATGCGTGGACGGGGTGGCCTCGATAGATTCAATGGGGCTGCACAAGCTGTTTGTCGATAAGGATTGCTTTGACCTGCCTGACGGGGCGCCATTGATAAGCAGTTTTGTGAATTACGCGTGGATAGCGACATTTTTAGGCGAGCCGGGGGGTAATTTCGAGCAGAACCTGATTTTCACGGTCAATTGCTGCCGTAGTGCGGAGGTGATGACACTGTCGATGAAGCCGCCGGCAGATTACTGCGAGCACCTGACGCGGTTTTACACAGAGCAGTTTACCAATCAGAGTGGCCAATGTTTTGAGCCACAGGTGTGTCAGATTTGCTCAGACAGGCAGCTAATCAAGCCAACATCTGCCGATATGCTGACGGGCAGGAGACTGCTGGCCGAGGCGGGACTGGAGCAGGGGCAATGTGTGGTAATCATCCAGCCGGGCAGCGGCGGTGTGAAGAAGTGCTGGCATCTCGATAATTTTCTCTGCGTGGCGGACTGGCTGAGGTCAGCGGGTATTGGAGTGGTGTTTCTGTTGGGCCCTGCCGAGCAAGAGAGGCTCGGCAGTGATGCAATGAGTCAAATCAGCGATGCCGGGCCATGCCTGACGAATCTGTCTCTGGCGGAGGTAGTGGGCCTGTTGAGCAGCGCAGATGGTTTTGTCGGTAACGACAGCGGGATTAGTCACTTAGCAGGCGCGTTGGGGCTGAAGACGGTGGCGGTTTTTGGTCCGACGGACCCTTCTGTGTACGGCCCTGTGGGTCCATCCGTTGTAATTGTCAGGTACGCACAGGATGATTTCAGCAAGCGTGGTGTTGAGCGGGTACAGGAAGAGGTGCTTGAAGCCCTGCTAAGGTAGTTGAGCCGGGAATTGGAGGGATTTTGCGTTGTGAGAACTCGGCGGGTTGACCGGATTAGAGTCTTTGGTATAATAGCGTGACTTGCATTGCCTGGCCGGGGTTGGTCGGGCAAAACGATAGTGTAAATATTGTATTTCAGCAGAAGGTTATTAAATGCCAAGTAAAACACTGGGAGAATTGGCTGAGTACGTTGGCGGACGGGTTCGCGGTGATGCGAGCGTGGAGATCCGGTCGGCCGCAACTTTGGGCCGTGCCGGTAAAGGCGATATCAGCTTCCTGACCAATGAGAAATACGAGAAGCAGTTGCGAATAACCAAAGCAAGCGCAGTTATCGTCGGCAAGGACACGTTCAGCACTTCGGTTCCGCAATTGGTGGCCGAGGATCCGTACTATGCTTTTATGCAGATTATGGTTCTGCTCCACGGGCACCGCAAACACAAGAAGGTGGGTATCAGCCACCGGGCGTCAATCTCGGACAATGCAAAGGTCGGAGCAGACTGCAACGTTCACGATCATGTGACCATATCCGACGGCGCACGAGTCGGAGACGGGTGCATAATCTATCCGGGCGTGTTTGTGGGTGAGAACTCGCTTGTAGGAAACGACTGTATAATTTACCCAAACGTTACGATTTATGACGGCTGCAGGATAGGCAATCGCGTGATAATAAACTCGAGCTCGACTGTCGGCGAGGACGGGTTTGGCTACGCGAGCCATAACGGGGTTCATCACAAGATACCGCAGATTGGTATTGTGATAATTGAGGACGATGTTGAAATCGGGGCGTGCTGCGGAATCGAGCGAGGGACGTTGAGCGATACGATTATAGGACAGGGCAGCAAGCTCGGCGACCTTGTGGCGATAGGACACGGTACACGGATAGGGCCTCATTGTCTTCTGGTGGCGCAAGTGGGGATTGCGGGCTCGACGACGCTGGGTCATCATTGCATCGTCGGAGGACAGGTCGGAATCGTCGGGCACATCGGTATAGGAAACAACGTTACAATCGGGGCCAAGGCGGGAGTCCTCAATAATATACCCGACGGCAAAGTGGTGTTTGGGGCGCCTGCCATAGATGCCCATCAGGCGAAGCGGGCGTACGGCATGATTCAGCACCTGCCTGAGATGCGCCAAAGCATAAGAAGCCTTCAGACCCGGATTGACCGGCTCAGCACCGCCCCCGGCTCCGGTCTCGAAGAGCCGAGCAACCAGTAAACCACGCGTAGAAAAACGTGCGGGCGTCTGCAGGAGCTGCTTTTTTAGGAAACCGTCACAGACTATGAGCAGTACAGGGATTGTCGGTTTGATCGCAGGAGAGGGAAGGCTGCCCTTTCTCGTCGCTGCGGGGGCGAAGCAGGCGGGTATGAAGTTAGTCTGTGTAGGGCTTGTCGACACCGCCGAGCCGAGCTTGGCTGATGAGGTTGACGTGTACTATTCGGTCGCGATAGCGCGACCTGGAAGCTGGATACGCAAGCTCAGAAGACACGGCGTGAGCAGGACGGTTATGGCCGGGCGGGTCGCCAAGAGGCGTGTGCACACCCCGTGGCGGATTATGCGTTACATGCCTGACTGGCGGGCATTTCGGATCTGGTACTGGCGTCTGCGGAGAAAGGATAAACACAACGAAAACGTCTTGTGTGCTCTGGCCGAAGAGCTAGCCGCTGGAGGGATAGTTCTGGAAGATTCGACAAAATACTGCACGGAACATTTGGCGACGGTCGGCTTGATGACCAAACACAGGCCTGGCCCGTCATTGGAAAGCGATATAGAATTCGGCTGGGCGATAGTCAAAAAGCTCGCGGAGATGGGCATAGGCCAAGCAATCGCCGTCAGGGAACGGGAAGTCATAGCCGTCGAAGCCATAGAAGGCACGGCCGAGATGATTGAACGGGCAGGGCAACTCTGTAAAGCACGCGGCTGGACGCTGCTTAAAGCGGCCAAGACCAATCAGGACATGCGCTTCGACGTGCCGTGCGTCGGCCCGGACACCATAAAGAGCCTGGCTGAAAACGGTGCCAAATGCCTCGTTGTCGAAGCAGGCAAGACAATAATCATCGACAAGCCCGAAACAATTGCGCTCGCCGATAAGTTAGGAGTAAGCGTCATTGGGCACTGAAGGTGCTAATTAAACTGATTTTGAGGGTCGGGAGCACGCGGAATATGAATATAGTAACAACGGGTGATAGCAAATTTTTTCACTGCCTTGTGCCGTTGGCTCAGAGCGTGAGGAAATTCTATAACAAGCGAATAATAATTTATGACATCGGCCTGACGGACGAGCAGAAGTCGTCGCTGGATTCACAAGTAATCCCCATCAGCGTTCAGGTCGATTTTCACAACTACACATCCTTCAAGCGAGTGCCCTTCATACGCGCCACACACAAGCCATTCTGTGTGAAGCATTATTTTGAGAATTTTTCAGAGTCGATGATATTAGTCGATGCGGACTGTCTGTTTATGGACAGAGTCGATGAGAACGGTTTTGACGTTGGAGTGACGCTAAAACCAAAAAGGAAAATAGATATGTCAAATCATTACAACGGCGTTTTGAACAGCGGGGTGGTATTTTTCAACAGCAGTTGCGACGAGTTGGTTGGCAGATGGATGGGTGAATGCAAAAAGCCGAACACGACCGACCAGAAGGCATTGACAGACATTTTAAGCGAAACTATAGACTGGAAGCATTACAACGAAACATACGATTGGCACGGATTGAAAGTCAAAGTATTCAAAGTAGAAGAATACAATGATTACCACTTAAAGAATGGTAAAATCTTCCACTTCAAGGGTGAACGGCATAAGGAAGATATATACAAAAAGCTAATTGACGCTATGGAACAAGATGTAGATGTGTACCGTCTGTTTAGACAACTAACAAAAGAGCCGAAGAAATCCTTGGTAAGATTGCTGGCTGAACGGTTACATCAAAAGCCGCTATAAAATTTCGGCCCAGCGGGCATTATAAGTACCTGTCTCGAATAAATCGAGCACATACTTCGCAATTCTTTCGCAATTGAACTCCACGTGAGCTCTTTGCATACCTGCTCGAGCAATTTGTTCTCGCTCGGCCTCGTGCTTTAGATACCAGTCGGCAAGCTCGAAGAACTCATCGACCGTGTCAAAATATTTCAGGTGCACACCATCCTCAAAAAGCAAGTCCGAGTCCGGCACTCTCTTAGCCAATGTAAATGTTCCACAAGATACGTAATTGATTAGTCTGTCCGAATGATATAATCTTACATCATTGACAATATTGATGCTCAAGCCCATTTTGGCACCGCAAATGGCGTAAAAGTAGTCTATACCTTCAACCTTTGGAATGCCAAAGGCACCATAAATCCTTGCGTTGGGCATTTGGTTAAGCCGCCGGATGAGATTGTACCGCTCATTGTTATGTTCATGCTCTCTATGTTCGGCCTTACCCGTAAATATTGCATCGGCATTCCATTTTTGTTCTACATTGTACCTGTGCTGTATGTCGGGGTCACACATATTTGGTATAAAGGCACACTGTGGCACGCCGGCATCTCTATAAACCCGAAGGAATCGTCCGCTGCTCGTAGTCATTACAATATCAGTTTCTTTAGCTACCGCTATACGGTTCAGATTCTTCTCAGGAAATGGGTCGCCATCTCTGCTGGCAAAGAGTGCATTTGGTGCGGCCTCGTGAGCCAAGCGAACGTTTTCGGCATCGAGGTACTTCATGCTGAGAAGTAACACTACATCCGGGTGATATCGCTTGATTTGTTCAACAAGGACTTTATCAACTCTTTTTTTTGCAAAATGCAGGGCAATTTTCTTACCTGGCAACGGGCTGCACTGCATCATTATGTTTCGGTAGCTGAAGCGCTGCACATCAAGACCAAGACGAAGCAGGCCCTTTACCCACATTCGCGGCTGTACACGGATGGATTGCGGTTTCTCATCCTTGAAATCAGCTATTACAAATATTCGCTTCGGCTTTTGCATGTGATTCGCAAAAAACTTTAATCGTCTGAATTATTTTCTGCAAGTCAGACTCATTCAATTCATAAAACAAGGGCAGCCTAACCAAACAATCTGAGTACATATCGGCGAAGGATAATTCCCGACCATCATGTCTACTAAAATAGAAAGGGCTCCTGTGCAAAGGTAAGTAATGGAACACAGCTAAAATGGAATTTTGCATTAAATGATTAATAAGTAAATCCCGGCTTTTAATACTGTTACATAACACATAAAAAAGATGTCCATTATTTGTTGCAAAAGAGGGAATGTAAGAAAGCCCTATGATACCTTCCTCTTCTAAGGGTTTCAAATATTTATAGTAAGTTTGCCATATGCGTTTTCTTTTGTTCTGGATGTCATCAATATTCTCCAATTGAGCAAAAAGAAAAGCTGCTGTGATTTCGGAGGGAAGAAAAGAGGAACCAATATCTACCCAGTTATATTTATCTACTTCACCACGGAAAAAGGCTGAGCGGTTAGTCCCTTTCTCACGAATAATTTCTGCTCGGTTTATTAAAGTCTGGTCGTTTATAACCAGCATACCACCCTCACCGGACATAATGTTTTTTGTTTCATGAAAAGAAAAAGCAGCAAGATGTCCGATAGAACCCGAAGGTTTGCCTTTGTAATAAGAGTCAATAGCCTGAGCAGCATCTTCTACTACAAAAAGGTCGTATTTTTCGGATAGCTCCATAATTTTATCTATATCACAGGCAATGCCGAATACGCCTTTGACACCATGCTGAGCGGTTGCTTAACGCGTGTCTGCTCTTGAACGTGGTCGACAACAAGATTGTCTGCCTTTGAAGGATTTACCAGTAGAACGCGCTTGGACATCATTTGCCTTTAATGATATTTGCTATTCTTGCCGCGATCAATTCCACCTCTGTTCTTTCAAGGCCAACACCGCTCGGCAAGTTGAGGCCCCTTTCAGAAAGATTGTAAGCAACCGAATTCACCGTGCCGTCACAATACATGGGCATTTGGCTCACGGGATAAAAGAACGGACGAACGTCAATTCCTTCGGCCTTCAACTTCGCCATTAACTCATCTCTGCATACACTAACATCGCTTTCCAAAACAAGACAAACCATCCAGAAAACGTTTTTCGCCCACGGCATCTCGGGGTTTAGAGTCACAGCCTCCAGGCCTTTCAGGCATTGCTTATACCATTTGAATATGCGCCTTTTTTTGCATATCATCTCCTCTATTCGCTGCAGTTGTGCCAGTCCCAGAGCTGCCTGCAAGTTCGTCATCCTATAATTAAACCCTATTTCCGTATGCCAGTAACGGTGACCCTCACTCATCGCTTGGCCTCTAAGATGCTTGGCTCTCTCGTAAAATCCCTGCTCATTGGTAGTAATCATTCCACCTTCGCCGGTCGTAATAATTTTGTTCCCATAAAAGCTGAACACGCCGCATGTTCCGAGCCCCCCTACACGTCTGCCCCTGTACTCGGCGCCGTGGGCCTCCGCCGAATCTTCTATAACATACAAACCTTTTGACTGAGCTATTTCATTTATCGGGTTCATATCAACAGGATGACCATACAAATGAACGGGAATTATCGCCTTGGTTTTTTGAGTCACAGCTTCTGCTGCTGCCTCTGGGCTCATACACCATGTTTGCGGGTGAATATCAACCGGAACGGGCTTTGCCCCCGTATAAGCAACAGCGTTAGCCGTCGCAATAAAAGTCAGCTCCGGAATGATCACCTCATCACCTTTGCTTACGCCAAGCACCACAAGAGCAAGGTGCAAAGCCGCTGTGCCGCTTGAAACGGCCAATGCATACTTAACGCCGATATATTCGGCAAAACTCCTTTCGAACTCCCCGAGGTACCTTCCAAGCGACGAAACCCATCCGGACCGCACCGCATCTGTTACGTACTCGATTTCCTTTCGCTTGATTGAAGGCTCAGACACAGGTATGAATTTACTCATTTCGTACTGCCGCCTTGAATCTTTCCTTTACTCTTTTCGCAGGATTTCCAGAAACATAAGAATTAGGTGTTATGCTTGACAATAAAACTGAATTTGGTGTAGCAAAAGAATTCTCGCCAATCATAACACCCGGCAAAATTATACAATTTAAGGCGATGCCTACGTTCTCTTTTAACATGACCGGCCCAATAAAATAAGCTGAATTGTTTGCCATGGGAGAAAAATAGACAGTCTCATCTAAGTTGTATGGATTTCTGGGCATATTCGAAAGGGAATATACCTTTACGCCGGAGCTAAGGGCACAATTCTGGCCTATGTAGGCCCCTCCATGTGCCTGAATCAAACAGAAAGGCGCAATATGAACATTACTTTCAATTATTAATTCTCCTTCCTCCCACTTGAACTCTCTATTTTTTCTACGTTTAACAATTTTGCCTTGCAAGTTAACTTTTCCCGCTATTAATATGCAGTATCTGTCAATCCATACGTTCTCACCGATGGTGATACTTTCCGGATTATGTATCAGAACTCCTTCGTCAATAATCACATTTTTGCCGCAACTTTTGAATTTTTTCCGATAGTAACCGTACCGCAACTTTCTGCCTGAAGACCCCGGCATATACACTACGAAAAACCTTGTGAAATCACTTACTGCCCTGAGAAAATGTTTTATCATATGTTTTGAGTCGAATTAATCTCTAAGAGTAAAACATCTGCTTACGCCAACTTTATCACATTGTACCGTAATGCCACAAAGCTCCACTGTATTTTTTTTAATCTTAAACAATCCGTTCTCCGAAGTGCCACAACCCTTTCAGCAAAACCGGCAGATGCTCAGCGACCGAACAGTCCTTTTTGTGGGGGAGGTTGCCAACACAGGCTCGGTCCCGACCATTTATCGCTGTCATAATTGCCGTTTTCACAGTATGCTCCTGTATAGATTCACAGTCTGTTGCGCAATTTCTCTCCAAGAGAACTTTTCAAGCTGCTTTAAGCCCTTTGCCACTAAGAAGGACCGTAATTCTTCGTCATAAATTACCTTGACAACTGCCTGCCTTATTGATGTCTCGCTGGTTGGGTCAAAATAGACTGCGGCGTCTCCTGCTACCTCCGGCAGGGAACTTGTATTGCTGCACACTATGGGGCAATGGCAAGCGAGAGCCTCCAGTACCTGGTTGCCAAATCCCTCGTATAGTGTTGGGAATATTAAGGCGAGCGCTTTTTCATAAAGCGACGCCAAAGACTTGTCGTCGACGTCAAATTGATAGATTTGGTCTTCAACTTGTAAGCTACTGAGGAACCGCTTTTCTTTGGGCTTGAACTGTCCACCGCCAACGCACACAAGTTTCAAATCGTCGTCTTGGGTTATCAACGGTTTAATAGCCTTGATAAAAGATTCAAAGTTCTTGTATCTCCCTCTGCCGCCAACAAACAGAATATACTTTTCCGGGGCCTCAACGTCCGGTGGCGGACAATCGCATTTTTCTACTGAGTTTGCCAGGTAGATTACAGCTATTTTGTCCTCGCTAATTTCCGGGAAAAGCCTGAGGATGTCTCGCTTAGTACTCTGGGAGATTGCAATAATTTTACTTGCCTTGGCAAAAAGTAGTCGCTTATTCTCTGCAGTCCTGTCTCTTTCGGAATATTGAGAGCTGAATATCTCATGAATCATGTCGTACACAGTCAGAACGAAAGGTTTTCCTTTCAGATGGTTCAGAAAATATGGGTCGTAGTATGTCGGATGGAAGATATCAAATTGTTGCTTTGAGACGGCCCTTTTGCTTTTGGCCATATTAACAACTGACATGCTTCTGAACCAGGGGCGAAATTTAGGATTCTTGAAATAAAACTGCCCATCGTTACGACTTGCTTCATTAAGGTAATGATTTTTTGAATATACAAGGGATAATTGAAACTCTGGTTCTCCCATCTGGTTGAACTGATTCATCAATTCGAAGAAATACCTTGATATCCCGCCGTAACGTTGATCGCCGAATATTTGGTGGTCGTACAGAATTTTCACGTTAAATACTTCCGTTCTCTTTTGAGGCAAGTTTTAGTATACACTTCACAAGTTAATGCATCAATCTAATGGAATTAAGTAGAATTATCAATTATACCCTTTACTAGAAGTCATCCCAAAACCCCTAAGAAATGCCGTTTATAGCAATGAGAATGCCAAAAACGAGGGTTTTGGGATAGGTTCTAGTATCATTTTGTTTGCCTCAGTATCCCAAACTGGCATTTCAGCTATTTCTTTTAGGCGGTCTTTGCCTGCTAAGTAGGTCAATTGACCATCCATGTTGCGGGATTCCCTGAATTTAGCTTCGACATATGCTTCCTTTGAGGCATACTTTCTGAGAGGACTTGAGACATCTTTCCGCACGAAAAAAGCATCATTACCGGCCCTTGTTGTGCCCACACAATCATATCCTTTCTTTTCCACTAATTGGCACAGTGCCGGCAGAGATGCTCCGCAATATAGATGCGTATAGTGGGCCTTGCTTCGAACAAGATCCTCTTTATACGGGATTGCGACAGCGCGTTCGTGGCCAAAAACGCTGTTGTACTCGCAAACAACTATTCTTGGGCTCACGACGCTAATCGAATCCCACACCCAATAATCACTACCATCAATATCAATGCTTAACACACCTATATCACCTGTACCGATGTTGGAGGCTATCAAATCATTGATATTTTCTCTTGTGACAAATGCGCACTTAGCGGTTAAATCATGCTTCCAATAAATCATGTCCTTTATTATGTCCCGAACATTAGATTTGCCTGCGTCAATCACGAGGCCGCTCCAATTATTATTGAGCAAGAGAAACCTTGTATTTGACTCTTTGTAATTCTCAACGCCGAACTCGATGAATACCTTGTTGGGTATTTCAATTTTGTGGATTAGATATTGGATAATGCCGTCCTCTCCGAACTGAGAAAACACCTTGAACTCAGCCTCCCATAAGTGCTCAATATTTTGCAAATTGCGAACCCTTTCAGCGTGCAGTTGTCCCGACAGCACTATCACGTCCATATGCTTTCTTTGCATCTCAGCTAACAACGGCCTATTAGCTTTGCGTAACACTTTTGTAAAGATAGAGCCCATAAAGTTCACCTTTTTGGCCGACACCTCGTTGAATTGTTATGTTGTATTTCCTTCTACATTGCATAGTTATACTTCCACTAACATCTTTACTATCATTTGTAATATGCAAGATATTCATATCAAACCAGCTTGTATTTGTCCATTGGAGCTAACGCCCGTATTCGCCGGCTCATTCCTTCTTTCGCATCTAAAGTCTTTTCCGAACAATGTCAAATATTTGCTTTATTCGTGCCGAAAAAGTGTGCTGCTTGCGTCCGCGCTCATATCCTGCTTTCGCGATCCGCTCACGTTCTACATCGTGAGAGACATACCAAGCCAACTTATCTCTAAATTCTTTTATGTTACCGAATTCAAAAGTAACGATTTCTCTACCCACGTCAAACAAATCCTCAAGCTCAGGACAATACTCATTCAGTGCCATAGCTCCGGCTCCCACTGCGTGGAACAGGCGTCCCTTGAGCTGATAAAACAGCCCGTGCTTATCCAAGGGGTATTCAGGCAAGAGGGCCTTTAGGTCGTCCTCCCAATCCCCCCGCACCCGGTTGAGCCCAGAATGAATTTTGCTGCGACTTACGATTCCAGCCTTTTCCTGCTCGTTCTTAGGGTTCTCCCACCGGCAGCGCCAAATCGGAAGACTTTGCAAAAAGCGGCGCCTTTTTTTCGATCTTATAAAGCGTTCCAATGATCTCGGCAATAGAGGCACACCCATAGGTCTATCACTGGCCAACATTGCTTTCTTCCCGTACACAGCAATTTCCTTCATATACGGCCAGTACATTTTAGTAACCATCTTGGGGCCCAACTGGCCGATGTAAGAAACGTCGAAACAGCGTTCAAGACCGGCGTTGTAGTAAACGCGGTCGTCGAATCCGGGCGGCATAAAAGCCGCCTTTGTACGCCAGAAGGGAACCATTTTGCTGTCATTACAGAACCACATATCAAAACTGGCTGAAGCCTCTATCATGCTGTACGCATCTTTGGGCCCGACAACGCTGTTAGGGTCCTCCAGGCTCCAGTTTGTGGCTGGAACAGGATGATAATCATTCAGAAAATCGACTATCTTAACTACCTGCTGTCGGTTCTGAATAAAACCGAACAGCAAATCCGGCTTGAATTTCCCGATGTCCTTGCAAAAAGATTCAAGTGTTGCAGTTGCGGCGTTCAGGTGGAGCACGGGCATACCCATGCGATCCAAAGTGGCAGGCACGCAACCAAACGAATAAGGGTAGAAACGGTTACCAAAGTTTGGGTCAGCGATACAAACCACTTTAGGATTAAGAGGTAGCTTCATAAAACACACCAATCACTGCATCCTCTTTCGAAAACGCAGGTAAATTTTACGCATTTTTCTCCTTAATATGTTGCGGTCTCCAGCTCGTTTTAACGCCCATTTCGGCAATTGCTGAACTCTCGATTCCTTCAGTAATATTCCCTGCCACGGCAGTTTGCATAGACCCCTGAGAAAAACCGCTCCGTCGTAGCCGCAGAATATATAAGTGAGCGCAGAGCGGTCCGTCCAAATTTCGCTCACCGAATTGTCCTCGATTTCGAACAGGTCGAAATACTTGGCATCGACATAAATGGCGTTGGATGTTGAAGCCACGAGCTCGTACCCTTTTGATTTTGCCAGTTCGGTGATGGCTAGAATGCTGCTGCCCTGAGTTACGCTCATATCCCGCGGCTGGACAAACTCCACCTCCGGCGGGATAGTAGCATTAAACTCTATCACGACGACTTTCGGTTTGTACTCTCGGACGGCCTCCCAGATGTGATAGTCATTTCCGTCAACATCTATCGAAAGCACGTCAAAGGTTTTGGGAATGTCTGTTTTTTTGAGAATTGCATCAAGATTATCTTCTTTATTGAAACCAACGAACGCATTCACTGGCGTTACCTTCTGATTGCCGCCAAAGGTTTTTAGTAAACCCTTGAATCTTTTTGGGTTGCCTTCGATCAGGACGGCCGAATAACCCTTATTGATAATAAGATTGTATGTGTTGCTGAGCTTTTTCCCGTCCCAGCTTCCGAATTCAACACACCATTTGTCATTGTCTTCTATTACCTCGAGAATTTTCCCGATGATCCCATCTTCTCCACCCTGTGATGTAACCGTTCTGGCATATTGATTTAACCAAGCATTTGGTTTGAGCTTCTCACCATTTATGTCCGATAACATACTTTCGTTCATACGCAACTCCTTTGCATTTTGATTCGCTTATCCCTTTGTAAACCAGAACATTCCACAGCCATATCTCGTGTTTTCCAAAACATCGATGTCTATATTTTCAATGAATATTCCCTCATCATCCGTACCTGATAGTTCAACTAACTTAAGGTTGTTAAAGTAATCAATAATCTGTCCCGGGGAATGAATTCTGTGGGCATTGAAACAGACTCGAGGTTTACCAACCGGTAACGAAAAGAAAAGATTGCCCCCTTCCGCCAGACATCTCGTAAGTTCAACTGTGGTTTTCTTTGTACCCAGCGGGTCTAAATCATCCCCGTATCTGCCGAGCCCAATGTGTTCTGCAACATGTAAACAGGAGATGGACTTTAGTGAATTATCCTTATAAGGAAGATCTAAGATGCTGGCCTTTACAATCTCAAGATTCTTAATATTAGAAATGTGCGGCGGTCTAATATCCACAAAATGGACATTAGTAATAGCAGTTAAAAAACCAACGAAATTGACATTTGAACCAACATCAACATGAAGCTCAGGTTTAAGAGAGTATATTTTCTTGAAAGCCCAGAGATCCTGGTAAAAATAATGACTATCCACCCTCGTCTTAGATGTCCTGTCAAACAAACATGGGTACGTATCAACAACTTTTATTGGTTCGGCGCCATGCATTCTGCTGTACTTCCACCAATCAAAAAAGTACTTGGGGTATTTGGACAATCCCGAAAGGATCTTAGTCCTGATCAGAGGCCTTTTCCACTTGCTGTAAAACTTTGACATAACCAACACCTACTTTATTGCATCGATACCTGTCTGTCACTGGTTAATTTAAAATATTGCTTACCGGAATGTGTCCCCATCGGCTTATTTTGGGCGACAAAATCGATGTTCAGCCGATAGCCCTGTCTGTATTTTTCGGCCAAGGTCTCGATGGTAGTTGCGTCAGAGCCGTCGGTTGTATTAGCCGTGGAGGTGTTAACCATATTCACTTGTATTGCGCTGGCACAGAGCTTTTGAAAATAGAGCGAGGACGGCAGCAGCGAAGGATTTTTCCGACACCAACGACAGTACCATGATTCCAAAGTGTTGGTACTACCTCATGATATTGGTAAGGCTTTATTACGTTTATAAACATCAACGGCTGATTCCAGCACGCTGTTACGCTGCTCGGCCCAGTCCTGACGTTGAAGGTCGCTGACATGAACCGGATACAAAATATATTTCAAA
>JAUVYV010000121.1 GCA_030602885.1 Phycisphaerales bacterium | reverse complement strand
CCGTTCGATATCTTTCGAGATGGGCGATACATCCTGCAGACTGCAGGTAAGAGTGACGTGATTTTGCGGGTCTCTGTTGACGTTGGTGCAGAGGACCCGATGCGTGTGATACCGTGTGAGATTGTACCTGCAGGCGGAGGCGTATAGTTATGAACCAGTGGTGGCTACGTTTGTTGGCGATGGTACTCAGCGCGATATCGGGACCGTTAAGGCAAGATTTGATCAAGTTTGCTGAGGCGTTCCGGACGAAGGCCCGACAGACAGAGAATCCGTGGGACGATTTTTTAGCGGATATCATTTGCTGGCTGTTAGGGATCCCGTGATTCGATGGCTAAGCTGATTGTGCCGACAGGGCCGTTGGGGCTGCGGGGGGATTCCCCACCACCGCAGCAGCGCAGAGTGATTGCGCTCGAGCTGCACTTGGCTGCGGGTCCGGGTAACAATGACTTTTGCTATACACCTCCGTTGGGGAACCGTCTGTGGCTGTACAGTATAGATGTCTGGGCATACTGTTCGGTGCACGGGATAGCTATCGGCGGTTTCTTTTATTTGATGTTCGGAACATCAATACCCGCGACTCAGAGTGACATTGCCGACCGGTGGACCAGAATAATCCCTTTGCATTGCGGTGCGAAGCCGGGGTTCAGGTGGTTCCATTGTGACGCGTTTGAGCGGCGTTTTACGATGGCGAAGCTGTTTACAGAAGATGAGCTGCGGTTCGGTGTTGTGATAGAGAATGGTTATAACCAGGCATGGGAGGCGACAGTTGCCTTTGAAATATCGGAGGGTTAAAAGATGGATATTAGAAATTGGTCTATGGACCAGATCCTGCAGCTGCCGGACCATTTATTGAGTAGGCGGTATGTGGTATCTGCTGCGCTTGATCTGGGCGCCGACGAAACGGCCTGGGACATTTCGGAGTTGGGTTTGCCTGATATGGCGATTGTGCATGAGATGTTTATTTTTGCCGGGGGTGCTTTCGGTAAGTCGATGAGGATACGGCTGGCCCTCGGTGACCAGTTACCGACGATAACGGCAGAGATGGACCGGCTCGAGCCTTTGTTTATGGGATTGGGTTATCAAGGTCCGGAACCGAGGACTATCCAGGTCTCGGTGCTTAGTCCATTTAGAATGAACCGGCTGCGAATGTTCGTACCTGCCCAGGGGCGAAGGTTGATTCTGGAGGGTGTGACGGCTGTGGGAGATATTATCGGGGTGATTGCAGGAATTGTCGTCTCGGGGGTTCCCACGGAGGTGCCTGATTGCCTTCTCTAGGTGTAAGTCAGAAGCCGGTAGTAATGCCGACTTATCCGCATATGTTGGCGGAGGACGTTGCGGTGTGGTCGCGGTACTTAGAGTCTCCGTTAGTTCGAATTGATGAGGTTTGGTACGATGTTCACGTTGGAAAGCCTGTTGATGTTGGCAGCGATGCAAGTGACATGGACAGACGCATTGCTGCCGGTGTTACTCGTAAACGTATTGATGTTGTGGCCCTGGTCGGAGACGTCTTCTGGGTCATCGAAGTTAAGCCCAGGGCGGATATGATGGCGGTGGGCCAGGCGGTCTCTTATCCGAGGCTGTTCGTACAGGAGTTCGAGCCCAGGCGGGGGGTTTTGGGGGTGATTATTTGCGATGAAGTCGATGCGGATATCGTTTCGATCTGTGAGGAGCTCGGCGTGGTCGTAATTGCAAATCTGCCGCAAAAATAAACAATTCGCTCGCGCTCAATTTTATTTACAGACACGACTGATTGCTTGCTCAGCCCGTGTAAGACGCGCTGCGCAATCAGTCGGTAAATAACCGTTGGAGGGGTCGGGCTAACCGCCCTGCGGTTGCTTTCTCAGAGTCCTTTTGCCGGTGGATGATTGGTCTTTGGCTGGCACGCCTTCTGCTAATCGGGGCGCGAAGCGCGCCATTATACAAAGCTGAAAAGTTTGTCAAGTGAAACATTTGAACATTCCCGACAAAGCGCGCGCTAATGTCCAGAATTATCGAGCGCTAGTATAGTGGGGCTAAGGGGTTAGGAATAGTCCTAAAAATCTAAGTGTCCAAAGCGCATTTTCTTGTGGCGGAGGGC
>JAUVYV010000097.1 GCA_030602885.1 Phycisphaerales bacterium | reverse complement strand
GTAACCGGAGCTCCAACCGCCAGCCCATATGTGGGGCCCGTGGCTTTCGCCATTGCTGAAGGTCAACACCAATGGTGTTACGCCCGAATCCTAAGAGCCGATGGGAGGTTAAGCGAACCGTTCCGCGACGATACCTTTTGTGCAGCATGATATAGCTCCCGGTATGATCACTCCCTGGTCCGGAGCGATCGTTGACATACCAACTGCCTGGACCTTGTGTGATGGCAACAATGGAACGCCTGATCTTCGAGACAAGTTTATCGTTGGTGCCGGTGACACTTACGATGTCGATGATACTGGTGGAGCGACACCACACAGTCATCCGTTCCTAAGTGACGTTCATTTTCATGACATCGACTCAGGACTTGATCTTAACGGCGGCGCCGCCTACGCTGCGTCAGTTGAATCTAAATCCATCTCAGGAACCACTAACACGGACCCGGGACTGCCAAAGTATTTCGCTTTGGCTTATATCATGTACACAGGATAATATTATGGCTGACTTTCCAAGTGGAATAATTTTGTTATGGCACGGAGCAATCGTCGACATCCCTGTCGGCTGGGCCTGGTGTGATGGCAACAACGGAACTCCGAACCTTAAGAATCGTTTCATCGTTTGTGCCGGCGGTGTTTATCCTGTCGATGGCACGGGCGGTGATATCAATCACACTCACCCTTTCTCCGCGACAACTCATAAGCACCTTATCTCTGCCGGTGCTGCTATTGCAGCTGGAGCGAACTTCAAAAATGAAACTGATCTCACCGTTGCCACTGGAACTACAAACGCCACAAGCAGCTTACCACCTTACCACGCACTCGCATATATCATGAAACTTTAACAGGAGAAATCATGGCTGACAAAATGTTCGTAATCATAACTGCACGAAAAGAAGTTCCCGACATCGAAACAGCCCGGGAGCTTTATGATCTCGTCAAAAGAAAACTTGAAGACTATCCAACAATTGATGTCTCCGGCCAGGCAAGTAATCACTTCGACCTGGACCAGACCTGACCAACTAATCTTCTCGTCTCTCCCGGAAGCGTGTTGTAACACACAACCGTCATTCTTTGTCATTATCCTGCTGCAGTCCAGATTTCCCTTGAGTTTACAGCGCCCGGGTCCGATAGATCTATCATCGGTAAGCGGATAAGGCAACGCTGGAGAGCGACCTGAGCTCTTATCGTGCGGCAGGGTGACTCAGGTGCCCGTAATCAGTTCAGGGTCTCAAATCGGGCACCTGAACCCTTATAAGTGATGAGTCATCCTGATCGCGAAGTGCGATAAACTCCCTTTTCCCCGGTCGGCATGCTTCAGGCCGACCGGAATTTTTCCGAGCGGAGCGAAGGAAATGCCTTCTCGCCTTGATACCAAAGAAACATCTGTCACGAAACGAACACAGGCCACCTATAGGGGTCAACGGTTGACTTCCTGTAGCGAAGAAATGGACAAGATACGCCTGATTTACTTCTGTCTGGATGACTCCGAAGATACCCCCTCAACCCAAAGACTCGATTCCTGTATGACCCAGGCATGGTATATCAGACATAAAGATACCGGAATAGTCAAGATAGCAGCGAACCAGTGTCATGTTCGCTTCTGTCCCCTGTGCAGTTCCTCACGCCAAGCGTTTTTGACCTCGCAGGTTTCAGCCTGGCTGGAAACAACTGATCACCCGAAACTGCTTACTGTGACCCTTAAGCATTCCAACGCTCCGCTTTCCTGGCAGATCAAAAATCTCTACGACTACTTTCGCAAATTCCGTCGTAGGTCCTACCTCAAAAAACGGATCACTGGAGGCGTTTGGTTTTTCCAGGTCCACAAAGCAAAATCAGACAACCTTTGGCACGCTCATATTCACGCAATGATTGATGGCGATTTTCTCGAACACGAAAAATTGAAGCAACTATGGATTAAAATCACATACACCTCTCATGTCGTAGACATCAAAAGTATCAAAGACCCGGACAACGCAGCTCGTCACGTTGCTCGTTATGCTGCACGTCCTGCATCGATTATGAATTTAAATCTTGAAGATGCCTGTGAGCTCGTAGGAACGATGCGTCACGTAAGACTTATCGGTACGTGGGGTACAGCTCGTAAAATTTCATTGCGTCCGAAAAAACCAGACGATGCTGACAAACAGATTTCCCTCGGGTCCTGGACCCTAATCCATCACATGCTCGATGTAAGCTCAGAAGCTCGAGCGATCCTGCATGCCTTCGAAGCCGGTACCTCCCTGCCCGAGGGAATTTCTATGCGACCACTCGAGCGATCCATCGATGGTCAGCTCGAGGATTTTAACAAGGCACCGCCGAACGAATATCAACCGACTTTTTTTGACCGAAAGGAAAAATATGACCAGTGTTCGCAAAGTCGAGACACAAATCCCGGAATCGACAGACTTTAATCCTGCCGAGGTCTACATGATCACACTCACACGTGATGACCGGTCAACTCTTATTAAATCTGCTCTTGCCTGGGGCGTTGACAAACAGAAATCACTCGAACTTATTCTCAATGGTGGTCTCTCGCTCATGCGTGAAGTGTTACCCTTCCTGGAACACCCACGCCCACCAAAGGTCCTTTGATGGGTTTACCGTGGCCTCCAACGTGGCAAGGTGGTGCTCCCTGTGCCGTTTGTGAAGATGTCAGCTTTAGTGGATCTACACCTATATTCGTTTACGCTTTTGCTCAAGACATTGTCGCATGTCCAGGCTTACCGCCCAATACCCCTGATCCCAATGGTGTTGTTCGTATGACTCAACAGCCCGGCTCTCCCTGCTGGTGGTCTGTAACTATTAATTTTGAGTTTCATCAGTACAACTACGACTATTGGCTTACCGGCTTTTCTTCTAACATGGCCATTCTTGGCTTTCCTGGAATGGGAATCTTCTATAATACTATCTTCAATATATGCCAGGACCACTTCATAAACGAATGGGATTGCGATGACCCACAGCTTCCTGGTTTCTCCGGTGGTACCGTCGATTGTTTTTGGTGAGATTAATAAAATGCCTGCAGATCCGAAATGGAATAGAGTCTTTTGCGATTACAATATTTATTGTAACGACGAAACTTTATCAGAGTTTTGGCACTGGTCGGATACTTCTGAAGGTCTGATGACAGCCCACTTCCGAGACTCTGTGAATATCCTTGTGAACTACAATCCGAATGCTGATCCGAACTTTGGCACATGAAATTTATCGTACTTACGAACAATAAG
>JAUVYV010000052.1 GCA_030602885.1 Phycisphaerales bacterium | reverse complement strand
TTGAGTGAGCCGTCGTCTTTTTCTCGCTTGATTTTTTGTTTTGTTCCATCGAAAATTGAGTTGGCCGTGGTCTTTTTCTCGCTTGATTTTTCGGTTTGTTCCATCGAAAACTGACTTAGCCGTCGTCTTTTTCTTCGTCATTTTTTCGGGTTTTTAATTTGTGTTTGTCGCGTCTTTAATTTTATCGGGTTTTTCCACTGGTTTTTGACTTGACTTCGCCCTGCAGTCGAGATCACAGTTACCAGGCCACATATCGCTAACATCGTTGAGAGCTGCAAGTACTTCGAGAGCCGTAGGAACCTCTCCACGTGCGAATTGTCTGAATAGTTCATCCATAATACTGTCCAAAGAAAACCAGACCCCACTGTAAGAGGGTCTGGGGTCTGGTTTAGTTTTTCGGTTTTGAGTTGTTGGGCGATATCGGCACAGCGAATCGAAGACGGCGTGTGTTGTTCACGGGGTCAAGATTTGCCCGGTATCGCTTGTCGTTACCATGTCACCACTCGACACGAAAAAGTATGTAATTGTGCTGTCGGCCGGTTGACTCAATTTATGGTCCAGAGAGGGGGACATTTGTTATTGACTCAGAAACGATGATATGGGGTTGACCTGGCTTGAGCTGCTGCCGGCGGCCGCCGGGGGGATTCGCTGTCCGGGGTGCGCTTCGAACTGTCAACCGTCAAAGTGATTTTCGGGAGAAAAGCTCGATGTTGTGCTTTCTGCCCTGGGCTTGCCCGGGCGCCCGGGCATAGCCGGCTCTTTCGTAGAACTTTGCAGGATCACCTGCAGCCTGGTCCATCTTGGATCGGATGGTTTCCGGGTCCTGGCGTTTGAGGAGCTCCGTCCCGATTCCCCCGTGTCTGAACGTGCCGGCAACCAGGAGGTGGATCAATACTCCGAGGTGTGTTTTGACAGACCAGCCGATGATACAGTTTTCGACCAGGGCGATCACAGTGGTATACTTGGTGACATATTTGAGGTGACGGCCGGCCGGCACGAAGTAATCGTGGGCGGAGCCGGGCACGTTGTCTGCCAGGCCCCGCCCTGCCAACCAGAAATCGACAAAGGCCGTGATTGCAGGTATGTCCCTCTCATCAGCCGTTCGGTACACTATTTCCATTGCCACCTTTCAGGGTGTTTATGTGTGTGCGCTTGCGGACGTTGTCGACACCGGCACCAATACCGAGAATGGTAGCCAGGGTCATAACGACACCGAGTGGATTGATTTGTCCGCCCTGCATGTAGGTGATTGCGATATTAAACAGAGCCGCCTTAATTTCGTCCTGTTTGTCCAGGTCCTGAAATTTGAGCTCTGCCAGGGTGATAAAGTGGTCGACCTCAGCTTGCAGTCCTGTCCTGTTCACTGTGCAGGTTGGGTCAAGGATGGATCGGACTTTGGATTCGCAACCATAAGCCCAGGCTAAAACGGCGACTGATAGTATGCAGCCGATTACCATCCCCGAGTTGTGGCGAATGAATTGCCATAGTTTAGTCATGGCTTAACTCCTTTCTGTCTTAAGTCAAACGTGTTTTGCGTGGCTCACATCGAACCAGTTCGAGCCGTTACATGCTAAAGTCCAGCCACCATACTCACCTGTGAGCGTTTCATCGCCGCCGGCGTGGAGGAAAATATCCTGGTTGCCTGTACCCTCGTTATGCTCGAGGGTGACATCGTTGGCGGTTGCACAGAGCCGGGCGATGTGTAAGTGCTGGCCGTTGATCCCACCTACGAATCCGCCGATAGTGACATCGTTTACTGAGCAGTCGATGAAAAGGATCCCGATATCCTCGACGTCCACGTTGTCTGTCGGGCCTAAAAGAGCAAATGTTTTGGTACCGGAGTACGGTGCTCCCATTGCCCTGTAACTCAGGATTGGGCCCCACGGTTCCCATTGTTTGTCCCACGTGGTCCGCAGGCTTGGATCAGGGCCGAAGTACTCGAGAGTGATTCGGTCCTGCAGTGCCGGAACGTTGGCAACTGTTAGACGGATCGTGAATTCATCCTGCCAGGCTGAGGCGGTGACAGGTCTTGGCGGGCCGAATTGACCTACGTCCCAGAGATTGTGTGCCGGTTTTACGGTTTGGTCCATCGGGTATCTGAACGTCACCCACAAGAAAAGTTGAGTAGGGACCCATTCGTGCTGGACGATAGCTGTTGCTGCGTAAGGCCACGGACGCCACATAGTGATGTCACTACCTCTGGTCTGCTATTGAGTTCCGGTCAAATTTCAGCCATGGTTCCGAGTCCGGCGGCGCCGAGTTGTGGGGTATAGAGTCCGGGTATGGTTGGGGCCAGGCGTCCCCAGTATGCGGCGCCGAGTACACCCTTGACCTGGCTAACGATCCATTTGCTTACGTTGTCCCACCACAGAAACCATCCGTTGCCCACCAGGTAGTATGACATTTTCCCATTGAACAAGCCATCATCCTGGTAGTATCCAGTGCTGTCGGGTGCCAGGGCCCCGGTAAATTCGAATTTCCAGTCACATATCACCATCGGCCACTACGATGTTGCCAAGGTAGTGGCCTACGGATCGGCAACGATTGTCCGCGGATCCAACTGCCAGAGCTCGCTGAGCCGGCCGGTTGTGGTTATTACCCTGGCTTGGAACCAGACTTTTTGCCCCACAGCGAATGAAAATGCAGCCGGGTCCGTGCTGGTCCCTGCAGCACCTTCGATGGGTGTGATGTTTCCCATGTATCGCCACGGACCGTGGAAGGTCTGGCGACTGACCAGTTGCGGTTGTCCCTGGTAAAGAAGGATCCTACCTTTCGGGTCACCGTTCGGAGCCCACCCACCGACAGCACAAGTGAAAGTGAACGTCTGACCTGCGACATCCTCCTCGCTGCACACCAGGTCAACGTCTTTTTCAGGCAGTGACAAGATGGTTGGTGCGTCGTCGAAGAACCCCAGGCCTGCCGTTTGCGATGCGCAGCTGGTCCGTATGAACATGTTGAAGCCGGAAAGGTGAATGGTTTCTCCCAGCTTGTTTTTCATCGGGACTGCAGCTGCGTAGGTCTCCCAGAGACCTCGCTGCACGGCGGTCATGTCTGCGTGCCACATTTCAGCGAGGAAGCTGATGATCGCTCTGATGGCTTCCTGCCGCACGGACTTTGGGTTGACTGGTTTGGTCCTGGGCCGTGCGTAGTTCCCAGATTTGTTCCTGGCGAAAACCGTTCCGGCGATTGAGCCGGACATCTGTACGATTCCGCCACCATACTTGATAAGTGCCATATTCGTTTCTCCAAAAAAACAATAAAGTTTCGACCTCTCTGATCGCATTGTATGATGTTTAGTAACATAGTACAAGTAAAAAGTCCGGAATAGCTGAAAAAAGTTTGCGAGGATGGGCTGTGCTGCGTCAAACAGATCGGATTGGTTGTCTGGTGCCTATGGTTCGAACAGAATTTTGATGTTGGTTGAATCTCTGAGCCGGCAGAACTTATAAACCAGTTTGCCGTCGTCGCGTGGGAACAGTTCCATAAACAGGTCACGGCCTTTTTTCAGGTTGAGTGCTTCGAGTAGGGCCGTTGCCTGAGGGGTCCAGGTGACAACACCGATTCCCAGGTGCGCTCCGAAAAAAGGTTGGCAGACGAGAATTTCGTTTGTGATCACAAAACCCTCTGCTTTGATTCCCAGGGGTTGAGCTGAAAAGTACAGTCCGAGGTCCACGTTGTTTTGGATGAATAACGAAGTTCTGAGCGGCGCCGGGGTCATCCAGAATGTGACGTCCCACGGATCACTTGCTATAAACCATCGACAGGGGACGCCCGGGTCCTGCCTCAATCGGAACACACGATCGTTTGGAGGTGTCGAGTAAAAAGTCGGTGGGTTGTCCGGACACTGGACCATCCCGATGAACCGTGCGTACACATCGAGAGGGGTTTCGCCTGGGTCAAATCCGATGTTACAGTTATTACCGTAAGCGATGTCCTCATCTGGCATACGTTGTCCCATTTTCCGGACCTCCCAGGGGGCCCCTCGATTCCCCCCTCAGCTGAACCGAAAAGCCGTTGAAAAATAGTCGGTTTTCAAAGTCCTCGAAGTCCTACTTCGAGGGGCTTGAAATTCCGCATTTTCTGTAAGGGGATGTCTTTTCCCCTTAATAAGTTTATGGGTGACATTTTTGTCACCCCCCAAGGCCCTTTTTTTTGGCCTCTTTCTGGAGGAGAATACTGACGATATCCGCTGCCGATGTCAGGCTTTCTCCGCGCCGCATGAGCTCGTTGATTATCATGCGTTTTGCCGACTCCATCTTTGACGTTTTTTTCCAGCTGTGACGGCGCTTGTGCCGGCGTAGGTTTTTGCCCAGGGCAAGGGTCCCGATTAGCTTCACCCAATGCTCAGGGGATGGGATTGTTCTGGCGTGCAGCTTGCGCTCGGGTCCATAAGGTTTTTCGATCCAGATGAACCCGAGGTCTTTCAGTTTCGCAAGCCACCGCTGGATGGTTCGTCTGTTACGGTGAAATTTTTTTGCCAGCCTCCAGTTCCAAAGCCAACATGTGTCGGGTCCGAATGAGTACAGATATCCGAGGAAATCCTTCTCGGAGTTGTTGAGTAGCCGAAACTCCTGGCTGCGTACCCACACGGGTAGTCGGTGTCTTTTCCGTCGTCTGACCATACTAGCGAATCCCAAAGCACACTGATGTTAGCTTTTTTCGTTCAGTGAGTCAATAGCTTCCTGCAGGTCCGCGTTGTTTGGGTGGGTGTAGATCTGTGTGCTTGTGAGATTACTGTGTCCCAGGAGCTCCTGGACCACACGCATCGAGGTCTTCGACATCAGCCTGGTAGCGAACGTATGCCGTAAGATGTGAGGGTGGATTTCTCGACCGATCGATCCAGCCCCTGCAGCTTTGATAATTCGCTGGGTTTGGCGAGTGGTCAGTGGGTGTGAAGAGTGTGTTCGGTAAAAGGCGTAACATGTTTTTTCGGGCCAACTACTGGTCCACCAATCGCAGTGCATACGTTCGATGGCGTCGTGAACTCGCAGGGTGATTGGGATGGTACGTTCGTGTTTGTTTTTCGCCTGCAGTTTTTCGATGACGAGGGATCCCACCGGGCCGTTGATGTACCATAGCTGGTCCTGCCTTAGCTGGATCAGTTCACCGACTCGCAAACCAGCATCGAGCATAAGCAGTGCCATCGTGTAGTTACGATGGTAAACTCTGCAGGGGACACTGTCATTGTCCGGCTGCTGCAGGTACCGGAGAAGCTGGCTGCATTCGAGGGGGGTTAGAGTTTTGAGTTGAGTTTTCATTTCTGGAGTTCCTTATACAGTTTTACGACATTTTGTTTGAGTCCGTTCCAGTAGATCACACTGAGACCACGTTGGACCATTTGCTCAGTGAATTCGTTCAGGATGATTTCTGGGGGGACATTGATGTAGGAGGGGACACAGGTGAGACGTTCGTGGTAGTATACGATGTTCCAGCGTTCGCTGCTCGAGTACGTTCGATGCTTGATTGCGATCGCAATCTCTTCGAGTACTCGCTCAGGGTTGAAGCGCTTGTCTGCCTTGGGCTCGGCTGCAGGGGGTGAGCCGACGAGCTCCTCGATGAGGAGGTCGAGCAGTGTTGACATGTGCTCAGCGTATTGATCGTGGTGATTGAGTTCGGAGGCACCGGCTGCAGCTCCGGTGTGGAAATAACATTTGGCGATTAGTTCGTCTCTGGTCATGATTTTTGCTCCTTTCTGGCTTAACGACATTCGGTTTGATATCACTATCGGCAAAGCGACATCGTTGTCAACACAAAAACGACATTTATTTTGCGACATCGATTTCCCGACTGGTGCGAATCTGAGGCAAAACGAGTCGCATTCTGTGTAGAAAGCGACATCCGCAGCGAAAAGGATGGGTGCTGGGGCATTGATTAGCGCCGCTAAATCGACTGGCGGTGTCTTTACGGCCTCAGAAACGATACTTCCTGGGATGGTCTACGCGACTACCACGGGAGGGAGCTGCTGCAAAAAGGCGTTAGCCCCTGGAGCCGGTCAGCAGACCACCGGCGACTCCTTGCGAGCCGGCCAGCAGGCCACCGGCGAGCCTTCTCTCGCTGGCCAGCAGGCTACCAGCGAGTTTCGGGGGGTGGGGTGCGAACGGCTTACATCACAGAAGTTATCCCAGGAAGCCCACAGGTGATGTAAGTGTCTGTAAAGTCGAATCCAGCCAAGGGGGGGACCAAATACGACGGAGTCGGATTTGGTGGGGAATTGGCTGGTTTAAAGTTTTTTGAGATGGTTTCCTTCCCTCAGAATAAAATAGTGCCCCATCCACAGAAGCGATAAGCCAAGGAAAGAGAGGAGTCTGAGGGGAGGAAACCTTCGGCAAAACTGCATTCGACTTTACGACAAGAGAGCCCCCACCCCCCGTGTCGGTGTAAAAAAATCCCCATTCAACGCGCTAAGAAACCTCACATTAGACATTGTGCATACGGAATAGCTTGGGTCGGTGCGGGTCCAGTCCCCATCTTTGAATTGCTGTCGGTAGCGTCGTTTGCTGCCGAAACGAAAACGGGCGACGATGCTTTTCCGGCAGTCCGTTGAGCTGCAGCGATTCGAAGATGGGGACGGGCGGAGCCACCGGCGGGCGGTCGGGGCCCACGACCGGGGGAAAATCGGCGTTTGAGCCGCCATTTTTTGCGGGCGTTTCCGCCCGCAACAAAAGCTCATTGGCGGCGAACCGATTTTTCCACGGGCGAGTCTTTGGGCCACACCGACCGACGGGGACCCGCACCGACCCCATGTGCGTCCATTGCTTGTATATATGCGGCTGTGCGTCCACGGGTGGTGGGTGGGCTTGGTCCGGGATTGATGTGCGTTAGATGTTGGATTATGGTACGACTCCGATTGCTCTTTCGGATTTACCGAGCTACACGGATGGGTGTCCAGTTTATTGCGGCTAAGCATTGTCACGAAGCTACCAGGGCCTCAAGGGGGGTTTTTCTCGATTGGGCTGGGCTGTATTTTCGGTTGGGTCGTGCTGTATTTTCGTCCTATTTTCGATGTGCAGTGGATTGAGCCGGAATGTATTTTCGTTCCATTTTCGCTAGAATGTGGTTTGAGCTGGGCTGTGTATTTTCGTACAATTTCTGTCCTTTTTTCGCTCTATTGTTTTACGTTTATTTCACGTTTGTTGCGGCTTTATTTTTATCGGGTTTTTCCTCTGGTTTTTTCCGCGACTTCACGAGACTGGGCTGGGGGGGGGCTCGTCGGAGTGAAGTCGCGGTTATGTACCCTGCGATACCGGAGAAGTGTGTAACTATCGATGGACCTCGCTGAGCAAATAGATGGTGACATTCGTTTGTGGTCTGAAAACGCAGATTTGGACTCCGGGGGCCCGGAGCATGTGCCGGCGGACCGCGGCAGCCTGGCTTCAATGGACAAAAACACTCTCAAACTGTTTTCTTGACGAAAAGCTCGATGTTGTGCCTTATGCCCCTGGGGGGCATGGGCGCCCGGGCATATCCACGGTCCTCGTAGAACTGAGCCGGGTCCCCTGCAGCCTGGTCTGTCTTGCTGCGAATCGTGTCGGGGTCCATCAGGTCCAGCATTTTGGATCCGATGCCCTGATGTCTGCAGGTACCGGCTACGAGCAGATGGATGAGTACTCCCAGATGTGTTTTGACAGCCCACCCGATGATGTGGTTGTGGATCAGAGCGATCAGTGTGGTGTACTTCGTGACATACTTGAGGTGACGTCCTGCCGGCACGAAGTAATCGTGGGCGGAGCCGGGCACGTTGTCTGCCAGGCCCCGCCCAGCCAGCCAGAAATCCACGAAAGCCGATATCGCCGGCAAATCGGCTTCCTGGGCAATGCGATATTCAACACCGTCCACGTGGGGCTCCGTTTATACGTGTTTCGCGTGGCTCACATCGAACCAGTGTGAGCCGTTGCATACGAGTGTCCATCCCCCGTACTCTCCTGTCAAGGTTTCATCGAGTCCTCTGTGAAGAAAAATATCCTGGTTGCCTGTACCCTCGTTATGCTCGAGGGTGATATCGTTGGCAGATGCACAGAGCCGGGCGATGTGTAAATGCTGGCCGTTGATCCCACCGATGAATCCGCCGATGGTGACATCGTTTACTGAGCAGTCGATGAACAGGATCCCGATATCGGTAACGTCCACGTTGTCGGTCGGGCCGAGTACTGCGTATGTTTTGGTACCGGTGTACGGAGCTCCCATTGCCCGGTAAGACAGGATGGGGCCCCACGGTTCCCATTGTTTGCCCCATGTGGTCCGTAGACTTGGGTCTGGGCCGAAATATTCAAGAGTAATTCGGTCCGGCAGTGCTGGAACGTTTGCAACTGTCAGCCGGATGGTGAATTCATCCTGCCAGGCCGATGCGGTGACGGGCCTTGGTGGGCCGAAGAAATCGGCATCCCAGAGATTGTGTGCCGGCTTCACGGTTTGGTCCATCGGGTATTTGAACGTCACCCACAGGAAAAGGTCTGTTGGTACCGATTCATGCTGGACGATGGCCGTTGCTGCATAAGGCCACGGACGCCATAGTGACATGTCACTGCCTCTGCATTCAGTTAAACTTTATGACACGGTTGCGATTCCCGTATACGGTGGATTCGGTGTATAGTCACCT
>JAUVYV010000108.1 GCA_030602885.1 Phycisphaerales bacterium | reverse complement strand
CGAATGCTTCGCGTAGCAGCTGTCTGAATAGTTTTTCGGCGCGGCCGTAGTGACACGTGGACATTGCTCGATCGACCAGGTGGATCAGCTCGTAGAGTTTTTGGTAATTGGTCATCGAGTCCTTTCTGCAAAAGCGACTTCCTGGATATCAGTCTATCGGTAAAAGCGACATCCTGTCAACAGGAAAAGCGACATTGTAAAAGCGACATTTTTTCAGGGTGGCTGTGATTTGATGTCGTCTTTTAGGGTAAAAGCGACTTCGTGGGTTGGATTTCCCCCCCCTGGGGTGCCGATGGGCGCCGGTAAATCGATCCTGGGGCGGCTGAGCAGTGTAGGATTTGAGCTGGTGGGGTTTCACAGAGGTTCGGTGAGAAAGTTTTTGAAGGATCGACCGGAAGGAGCTCGGCAGCCTGGGGAAGAAAACTATCGAGCTCCCCCGGACACACTTTATTAGGAGTCGAAGTCGATATCGGCAGGCCTGCAGGCCTACTTGAGTAAAATCTGAGCAGGGCTACACGAGTACTTCCCAAGTGAAAGGTGATTGCTACGCCCGCTGGTCAGCAGACCACCAGCGGGGCCTTAGTCGCCGGTCTGCAGACCACCGGCGATGGCTTTAATCTGGTGGGGGGTGGGTAATGAGCGACTTACATCACAGCAGTTATCCCAGGAAGCTCACAGGTGATGTAAGTGCTTGTAAATCCGTGTCTGGTCAAGGGGCTTATTGCTGACAACTTCGTTGGCAGGAATGGGGAATTGGCCAGTTTAAAGTTTTTTGAGATGGTTCCTTCCCCCCGTCTAAATAATATCCCCTTCCGCATCAGCGATAAGCCAAGGAAGAGAGGAGGTACGGGGGGGAGGAACCTTCGGCAAAACTGCACACGGATTTTCAGCAAGCTCATCCCATCCCCCCACCAGATATAAAATAACTCCCCTTCGATTTGTCCTTGATTTTTTACATGCGATTTTCGTAGCTTGCTAATTTTTTTTCAACTCCACCCTTGTCGTTCAGGGTCAAGAGGATGGAAAAAAATTCAGAAAATCGCCATACCACGCGGAATTTGACTCTTAGGCAAATTGCAGATACGAAGATACTTGGCTTCGTATCAGTATGTAAGTTTTTTTCTTTATTTCCGGTTCGTTGGGATGTGTAGAATTTTTTCATTCAACGGATTGTTCGTCCATAACTATATAATTTTACAGATGAATGAAAAAGTTCGACCAACGAACCGGCGGGACACTACGGAAGGGCCAGGCGGCGACCGAGGAACGAGGGCGGGGCCCAAAAAAAGAAAAAAACAAAACAGCACCAACGCAACATGCACTTCTGTATCTGTGGGGTGGGTGGGTGGGGATTTTCTTTTTCCTACGAATGTTATGTGGTTTGTGCTGCGATTGGGCCGGTCTCTTTATTCGATGGAAAGTTGACTGGGCCGGTCTCTTTATTCGTTGGAAAGTTGATTGGGCCGGTCTCTCTATTCGATGAAAAGTTGATTGAGCCGGTCTCTCTATTCGATGGAAAATTGACTGGGCCGGATTGTTATTCTCTTAATTTTACGCTCTAATTTTTTACACGTTTGTCTCACTTTTAATTTTATCGGGTTTTTCCCCTGGATTTTTGCTGGACTTCGAAGGGGGTAGTGACATTGAAAGAAATGTGGCGGCCGGCGCTGTCACAGTTAGGAGAGTGAGGTGAGCCGGCCGCCAACAGCTAAAACTTATTGCCGGCAATTATAGCTGGCTCTGCAGAAAAGTCAAGGCGGCCGGTGCATGCGATTTGGATGTCAAGCCTTCTACCGGCCGCCGAGAGTAAATGGGTTCACCCGGCAATTGTACCTGACTCGGTGGGGGTGTCAAGGTTTCCACGGCTTCACGAGAATGGGCCGTTGACGAGCTCGTCGGAGCGATGTCCCGGGCCGGGGTTCGAAGTGCGGTGGATGTTTTAGGTCTGGTTAAGTGGTTTTGGTGAATAGTTCGATGTTGTGCTTTTTGCCCTGGGGGGGATTCGGGGACTTGGTGTATCCTTGCTCAGCGTAAAACTCAGCTGGATCTCCAGCTGCCTGGTCCATTTTGGATCGGATGGATTCGGGGTCCATGCGTTTGAGCAGCTCGCTCCCGATTCCCCGGTGTCTGAACGTGCCGGCAACAAGCAAATGGATCAGTACGCCCTGGTGGGTTTTGACAGACCAACCGATGATACAGTTCTCGACCAGGGCGATTAGTGTAGTGTACTTGGTGACAAATTTGAGATGCCGGCCGGCCGGCACGAAGTAATCGTGCGCAGACCCGTGGACACCGTCCGCCAGGCCTCTGCCTGCGAGCCAGAAATCCACGAATGAAGTGATTGCCGGCAAATCGGATTCGCGGGCCCTGCGATATTCAATATCGTCCACGTGGGTCAGACTTTGACGTTGTTCTGTTTCGCGTTTTCCTTGTCGTCGTCATCACCGAACATATTGATGATCATTTTGAGCAGTGCGATCAGGAACCGCATTGCTTCCCACAGGTCTTTTCCAAATTTCATGTCACTACCTCTTTCTGTTTTAAGTTAAACGTGTTTTGCGTGGCTCACATCGAACCAGTTCGAGCCGTTACATACGAGTGTCCACCCTCCGTATTCTCCGGTTAAGGTTTCATCCGCCCCTCGATGCAAAAAAATGTCCTGGTTGCCTGTGCCCTCGTTGTGCTCGAGGGTGACATCGTTTGCAGCTGCACAGAGCCGGGCGACGTGTAAATGCTGGCCGTCGATACCGCCTATGAATCCGCCGATAGTGACGTTGTTGGCTGAGCAGTCGATGAACAGGATTCCGATATCGGCGACGTCCACGTTGTCGGTTGGTCCTACAGCTGCATGCGTCCTGGTACCGGAGAACGGGGAT
>JAUVYV010000005.1 GCA_030602885.1 Phycisphaerales bacterium | reverse complement strand
GTTCTACCCAGACCTCAAACCGGGGACCCAATTCGAACTCGAAGCTTGCCCGCCTTTCCCTTGGCGGGCGCAGTTTACCCGCCTCCGGCGGGACCCCGGACTCCGATCCAGGGCCCAGTTCGACCCCGCCACTGGCCGTTTTCCCCCCCGTCTCTGCGAAAAAAGGTGCCTGTCCCGATTCCATCCTCAACTTTGGCCCGCCGAAACTACAGATCAAAAAATTTGTGTTTGATAAGAACCTATGATAAACTCCCATTTTGTGTTTTTTGTGCTTTGTGGCAAAGGCAGGTTAAATGATGAAGCTGAACATCAAAAAGGTTCTACCCATAATCCAACTGGCTATCGAAGAAGACCTCGGCAAAGGGGACATGACCAGCGAGCTGCTCTTCAAGGACAGCACCACCGCCAAATATGACATAATTTCACGCGAAGAGATAGTCGTCTGCGGGATGGACGTCGTAAGAGAAATCCTCAAACGCTACGACAAACGCCTAAAGCTAAGGGTTCTCGTAAACGACGGCCAGTCAGCTTACGTCGGCGCTCGCCTCGGAATCATTGAAGGCCCTCTGCGCTCTATGCTGACCGCCGAAAGAGTTATGCTAAACTTCCTCCAGCGACTAAGCGGAATAGCCACCACAACTCGTAAGTACGTCCGAGCCGTCCAGGGTACAAAGGCAAAAATCTACGACACCCGCAAGACACTGCCCGGCTGGAGAATACTCGAAAAATACGCCGTCCGATGCGGCGGCGGATACAATCACCGACTCGGCCTGTACGACGGAATACTCATCAAAGACAACCACATCGCACAGCTCGGAAAAAACTTCCAGCCGAAACTTAAAAAAATCATCGAAAACGCCCGAAAGATAAAACACGCCAAATTCATCGCCGTCGAAGTTGACCACGTCGACCACCAGCTTAACTACGTCCTCGACATACCCGGTATCGATATCGTACTGCTCGACAATATGGGCCAGTGGCAGCTCAAACACGCCGTCGATATGAGAAACGAAATGTGCGGCAAGGACAAAAAACCCCTGCTCGAGGCCTCCGGCAACATTACGCTCACCAACGTCTCTGCCATCGCACAGTGCGGCATTGACCGCATCGCCGTCGGCGCTATTACCCACTCTGCCACCGCCGTTGACATCGGACTGGACGGATGAACTCTCCTATCCAACCGCCTGACCCGCTCGACCCAGACAAAATAAAACAGAACCTAAAGACTAAGCGCATCGCAGGCAAAATCCTCGTTTACAGTCGCACCGCAAGCACCAACGATATCGCCGCTGAATACGCAAAAAATATTAAAAACGACGGCCTCGTCGTACTCGCAGAACAGCAGACAAAAGGCCGAGGCAGGGCCGCAAACAAATGGCAAAGCAACCACGCCGACAGCATCCTCTGCTCAATTCTCCTCACCAATTGCGAACTCGATGCCGAGATGCTCTCACTCACCGCCGCCGTCGCTACCGCCGAAGCTATTGATGACAGCGCCCGGATTAAATGGCCGAACGACATACTCCTCAACAATAAAAAAGTCGCCGGCATACTCCTCGAATCAAAGCCATTCCCCCAATACACCGCACATATAATCGGTATCGGAATAAACTGCCGCCAAACAAGCTTCCCTCTCGAACTTACTGATATCGCAACCAGTATCGACATCGAGTCAAAAGCCGCCTGCGACAGAACCGCAATCACAAAGCGACTGCTAACCTCAGTTGAATACTGGCTTGATATGGCGACACGCAACACCCGCCAGGTTATTGAACACTGGCAGAAACTCAGCACACAACTGCACCACCGAGTTACGTTAATCTACAACGGCAAAAACTTCACCGGCCACTGCATCGGCATCGACCCGCAAAAAGGACTAATCCTCCAGCTCGACTCAGGCGCCACCCGCTTCTTCGGCGCCGCACACACATCCATCGCAAAATAATCACTTTACACAGGCCCAACCGGGGAATTATAATTCGGGCATTCGCCGAAGGAGCCAATAAAAATGCAAAACCTCAAAACCCACGCAAGCGGCTTAATCACACTGATAGCCGTCTCAACGCTGGTAACCGGCTGCTCTGCTGTGCCACCTGCCTCGATTGCACCGTACAACTGGAAGCACACCGACACGTCGCTGGCACTCACCAAAGACAACCAAATCGTATGGAAGCTGAACTTCAATGAGAAAGAGGACAAGCCATACTTCCATCCCATTGCCCTCACCGATGGAACCGTCCTGACCGAGCTGCGACCCGCCGACCACATCTGGCACCGAGGACTCTGGTGGTCGTGGAAAACCATCAACGAACTTAATTACTGGGAAGAGGACAAAGAAACCTTCCTCGCGAAAGGAAGAAACGAAATCACAAAAGTTAAAGTAAAGGCCCATCCTGACAAAAGCGCCGACGCCGAAATACATATCAGTTACCACCCGCCGGACAAACCGGCGGTACTCCTCGAACAACGACTGCTGAAGATAAGCCCGCCCGACGAAAAAGGAATTTACTACATCGACTGGAAAAGTACCTTTACCGCAAAAGACAAGGACGTCGTCCTCGACCGCACTCCAGTACTCGGCCAGCCAAATGGCGTCGCCTGGGGCGGCTACGCAGGCCTCTCTGTTCGTCTCGCAGACAATGCAAAGAACCGCAAAGCCGTCGACAGCGAGCACCGTCAGTTTCCCGACGAGTTCAACAACGCAAAGGCGCGCTGGCTCGACTATACCGTTGAAGCAGCACCCGGCAAAGAAGCCGGCATTGCAGTCCTCGACCACCCCTCTAATCCTCGCCACCCAACATGCTGGTACATAATCCTCGGACAAGGAATGAAATACTTCAGCCCCGCATTTTTGTTCTACGAACCATACACTTTAGAGGCAAACGGCACACTCACATTCAAGTATAGAATCCTCATCCACCCCGGACGAACAGACCGCAGCATGCTCGAAAACCAATGGCAAGCTTTTAGTAAATTGAAATGGTGACAAAAATGAAACAGCTTAAACTTACAAGAAGACAATTCATCCAATCAACCGCCGGTGCAATCGCACTTCCCTATGTGATAACTACCTCCGCTTTGGGCAGCGAAACAAAATCCCCCGCCTCCGAACGTGTCGCGCTCGGCCACATCGGCGTCGGAGGCCAGGGCAGCGGCCTGCTGAGCGCTTTCTTGCAGGTCAAAGAGGTCCAGTCCGTCGCCGTCGCAGACCCAAACAAAGAACGCCGTGACAAATGGGTATCAAGTATTGGCTGTGACGCCTACAACGACTTCAGAGATATTCTCGCCCGTGACGATATAGACGCCGTCGTCGTCGCGACGCCCGACCACTGGCATGTACCCATTGCCATCCTCGCCGCAAAAGCAGGCAAGGATATGTATATCGAAAAACCCCTCGGGCTCAGTATCGAGCAGGACCAGGCCGCAAGAAAAGCCGTCAGAGACTACAACCGCGTCTTCCAGTATGGAACGCAGCAGCGCTCGGACCGCAATTTCCGATTCGCCTGCGAGCTGGCAAGAAACAAATACATCGGCGAACTGAAGGAAATCCACGCATGGTGTTCCGGCGGCATCCGCGGCGGCTCGACGAAACCGGAACCGGTACCAGAGGGGTTCGACTATGACTTCTGGCTCGGCCCGGCTCCGGTCAAACCATTCAATACCGACCGCTGCCTGCGAGCCGACGGGCTCAAAGGTGGTTACCACATCTACGACTATGCCATCGGCTTTATCGCCGGATGGGGCGCTCACCCGCTCGACATCGCTCAATGGGGCAACAACACAGACAATACCGCTCCGGTCATCTACGAAGGTACCGGCACCCTGCCACATGACGGCCTCTTTGACACCACCCTCGATTGGGACATTAACTGCACCTACGAAAACGGTGTCAAGATGAAATTCATGAGCATGAAAGTCGCCGGTCGTATCGTCCGCAAATACCGCCCAATGCACGACCACGGCACTACCTTCATCGGCGACAAGGGCTGGGTCAGTGTTGACCGTGCGGGCATTTACGCCGACCCGCCCGAGCTGCTCGCCCTCACCCTCAAACCAACCGACATCCACCTCTACAAAAGCAACAACCACTACGCAAACTTCACCCGGTGTGTAATAAGCAGAAAAGACCCCATCAGCCCAATCGAAGCCGCCGTACAGTCCGACTTCATCAGTCACCTCAGCGACATCGTCGTACGCACCGGACGCACCATAAAGTGGGACCCGAAAAACGAGAAAATCATCGGCGACAAAGACGCCGAGCGATACACAACCCGAACAATGAGAAGTCCATGGCATCTGTAAATCAAAAAAACAACATATCAGGAGAAATCCATAACGATAACTCTAAGGAAGCAAATCATGACTCAAAATCAAAACAATACGTTCCAAAAAAATCTGACCCGCCGCTCCTTTCTCCGCAACGCTTCAGTCGCAGCCGCCGCCTTCGCCGTCACAGGAACATCGCCGCAACGATCCTTCGGTGCAAATGACACTCTCGGCATCGGTTTCATCGGCTGCGGTGGCCGAGCCAACAGCCACATGCAAACAATCCATTGGTTAAAAAACGACGGCGGCGAAGCTGTTGACATTGTCGCTCACTGCGATGCCTATCGACCTCGAATGGCCAAAGCCGCAGACGGCTACGGCGGCAAGCAGTACACCAATTACAAAGACCTGCTCGCCGACCCGAATGTCGATGTAGTCTGTATCGCAACCCCCGACCATCAGCACGGCTACCAGGCTATCGATGCCGTCAAAGCGGGAAAGGACGTCTATTGCGAAAAACCCGTCACCCACTGGCGACAGTTTGATTTAACAAAACGCCTCGCCAAAGAAGTCAAGAAATCAGGCAGGGTCTTCCTGCTCGGTACTCAGGGTATGTCCGACTCCGCATGGCACCAAATGAAAAAACTCATTGACGACGGTCTCATCGGCCAGCCCATCCACGCCGAGTGCGGTTACTTCCGTGTCGGTGACTGGGGCGAACGCGGTATGCCAATCGACGATACCAATGCAAAACCAGGCAAAGACCTCGACTGGCAGGCATTCCTCGGCGACTCACCCAAGCGAGACTTCGACGTAAGCCGATACTTCCGCTGGCGTATGTACGAAGACTACGCCGGCGGACCATCCACCGACCTCTTCCCGCACTCGCTCACTCCCGTCGCATATATGCTCGGCGTCAAGTTCCCCTCTATGGTTGCTGCAACAGGAGGAAAGTACCGCTACCAGGAACGTGAAATCCCCGATACCTTCAACATGCTCGTTGACTATCCCGAAGGAATCACCGTCGCAGTGCTCGGAACCCAGGGCAACAACTACGACCCTCGCGGCAAAAGAGGCGCCGGAAGCCGCATCCCCATAATCCGCGGCTGGGAAGGTACACTCACCATCGAGGAAAATCAGATTGTCTTCATCCCAATGGCCGAAGACTGGCTCGTCGAGGCCTCAAAGAAAAAACCACAGCGCTTCAAAATCGAGCACGGCGAAGACCAAGTCGAGTTCTGGCGTGATTTTCTAAAACGCTGCCGGGCGGGCAACACAAAAACCCTCAGCCCGATGGACCTCGGATACTGCGTCCAGACCGCCTGCCAAATGGCAATGCAGGGCCTGCGCGCGGGAAAAATCGCAAAATTCGACCCCGTCAAAGAACAAATTCTGCTCTAAAACAAAGCGGCTTTGCTGCTAAAGATACCCGGGCCAATCGGCACCACCAGGTGACGATTGGCTTTGTCTTGCGCATCTGTTACAATCATAGTCTGAATTTGCCAACATATCGAAAGGAATGGCGATGAAAAAGACTGCCATATTGATGCTGATAGCGCTTTGGCTTGTGCTCCTGCCTGACGGCTCGATTGTAGCCCAGTCCGGCAAGGAGAAGAAACAGTTCCATTGGCCCAACGGCACCCTTGGTGCTGTCACTCTCTCCTACGACGATGCAATCCCCTCCCATTTCGAACAGGTTGCACCGCAACTCGAGAAAGCGGGTCTGCGAGGCACGTTCTACATCACCGTCGATAGCCCGGGCTTTAGAGACCACCCGGATGCGTGGCGTAAGGTCGCCGCCGCGGGCCACGAGCTCGGAAATCACTCCCTCTTCCACCCCTGCAGAAAAGACACCCCCGACCAGCACCCCTGGCTCTCTGACGATTACAACCTCAGTAAATACACACCCGACCGATGGCGCCGTGAGATGCGCGTGGCCAACCTCGCCCTCCAGCTCATCGACGGCAAGACCAAACGAACATTCGGCAACACCTGCTGCGACAACTACCTCGGCCCACTCGACGACAAAACCTGCCTCGAAGAAATCATCCCGGACCTCTTCGTCGCAGCCCGAGGCGAATTCATCCGCCAACCCATCGACCCACAAAACATCAACTTCGCTGCCCTCGGCCATTATGGCGCCGACGGCAGAACCTTCGAAGAAATGCGCGACGAAATCGAATCCGCCATAAGCGAAGGCAAGTGGATATTCTACATGTTCCACGGCGTCGGCAAAGGCACTCACGGGCTCTACATCGAAGCTGCCGAACACGCAAAGCTAATTGATTATCTTGCCGCCAACCGCCACCGAATCTGGACCGCACCCGCCGTCGATATCACAAACCACATCAAACAGTTCGATGCTCAGCAATGACCGCTCCTCGTAGCGCATTTATCCCCAAGGGATCGCCGAATCCAAAACCTGCACCTTGCACCCTGCACCCTCTAATAACCCGGATTTCCCGGATAAACCTGTGCAAAGTCGTAGCACTAGCGCAGACCCCGCACTCAGCGTAGTGCGGGGGAAAAAATAAACTGTTGTTGCCTCGCTAGCTTGCCCTGTGGGAACGCTTTGGGCTTAGCATTCTGGGGATTGCTTAGGGCCAGAGAGTTGTCGTTCAATTCGTTAATAGAGCAAAAATTAAATCTTGTGGTTTTTGACAGAAAGGATATAATTTCAAACCAGCTAACAACGGGGGTGCATCGCCAGAACGCTTTGAAGATAGCTTCCCCCAATAAGCTGAGTTCGAGAGAGTTAGAACTTAATATATTTGTAAGCAATAGATTAATACCGACCATGGCCCGGAGCTGTTAAAATGGGAGAACTGGAAGGACAAGGTATAACTAACTGCCCCCGTGGAGGCAAAAGCATCGGAAGCAGCGACTAAATTGGCAAAAAAAGTGGTGTATATTATTATGTTTTAAAAGTAAGATGTGAAAAAATGGAATGTCCCTAGTTCTTAGTTTTTCCAACATAAAATCAGGATCGGAAAAATCTAAACTATAGTAAGGTATGATTATGCAAACCTTTCAGACAGAGCAAAATGTAAGAACTTTAGTAGATGGACAGTTAAAAAACTTAGGCTGGAATCTGCAACACGGGAAAAAGTGTAATGTTTTTCAAGAACAGCCAAGGACAGAGGAAGAAAGGAGGAAATTAAAAGGGAAAAGACCTGATTATGTTCTCTATGCCGGCAAGAAAATACATAGAAAGGAACCTTTAGCAATTATCGAGACTAAAAAGCCTGGCGCTAATCTTGGTGAGGCTTTGAAGCAAGGCGATTGGTACGCTAAACAGTTAAGTGCTCCAATTGTTTTTGCCACGGATGGGATTTATTATAAAACATTACATACAAAATTCCACAAGCCACTATATCTAAACGGCGAGGAAGTAGATGAACTTATAAGAGAACTTGAAGCTATTAAATTCCTTGAAAACAATGAAGTTGAGACAATTTCAACAGAGGTAAAATGGTCAAGGCAAGAACTTATCAAAATTTTTGAAGAAGCGAATAATCTCTTGAGGGCTGAGGGTTTGAGAGCTGGTATTGAGAGATTTGGAGAATTTGCGAATATTCTCTTTCTTAAACTACTTGGTGAGATAGAAGATTTGAAGGAGGAACAAGGAGAGAACTTTTTAGTTAGCAAAGATTTTCGTTGGAGTCATTGGAAAAACAAAAAAGGTGAAGAACTATTACGCTTTGTAAACGACACTGTCCTGAATGAGATGGGAGCGGCATATCAAGACTCAAATATTTTTACACTTCTTGCCATAAAAAATCCGGCTACACTAAAAAAGATTATTGATAAATTAGAACCTTTAAAGCTCATTAATATAGATTCTGATATCAAAGGGGACTCTTTTGAGTACTTTTTGAAACGATCAACAGCAACAAAAAATGACTTAGGGGAATATTTTACTCCTCGCCATATAGTTAAAACGATGGTGAAACTGATAAATCCTCAATTCGGAGAAAAGATATATGACCCTTTCTGTGGTACGGGTGGAATGCTAATTGAGAGCTTCAGACATATTTATAGAAATATGCCAAGAAATAGCAGAAACCTTAAAAGATTACAAGAAGAAACAGTTTTCGGAAATGAAATCACAAGCACTGCAAGAATTACAAAAATGAATATGATTTTGGTTGGTGACGGACATAGCGGCATTCAACAAAAAAATAGTCTAAAAAATCCTGTAGAGAATGAATATGATATAGTAATTACAAATATGCCATATTCCCAAAAAACAGAATACGGTTCATATTATGATTTACCAAGCGACAAAGGAGATAGTATTTGCATTCAACACTGCATAAAAGCCATTGATAGCTCAAGTGAAAATGGAAGAATCGCTGTTATTGTTCCAGAAGGCTTTTTGTTTCGCAAAAATATGCAAAAAACAAGAGAATATTTGCTGGATAGGTGCCATCTTAAAAGTATTATTTCTCTTCCTCCAGGTGTCTTTTTACCTTATGCAGGAGTAAAGACAAATATTCTATATTGCATAGATATTAAGAAAAAGAAAAAACAGGAGAAATTTTGGTATTTTGATGTAAAAAACGATGGTTTCAGTTTGGATAGCCAACGCAAAAAGATTCAAGGGGAAAATGATTTGCAAAAATTCTTGGCTTATAGATATGCCGATGACCAAGAAAAAAGAAATGTTCTAAAGATTGGTTTTTCTGAAATTGAAATGGAACAAGTAAGAGAGAATGATTTAATATTGGTTGGAAATCGTTATAGAAAATATATTAATTACGATAATATTTCATGGGAAACGGTTAGATTATCCAAAGTAGCAAAAATCGGTGCAGGAAATTCGGCACCTCAAGATAATAAATTTTTCGAGGATGGTAAATATCCTTTCTTTAGAGTATCTGATGTTGCAAAATATCACATTACAGATAATCTGATTGAAGCCAAAGATAAATTGAACAAAGATGGCATTAGGGGATTAAGGAAATTTCCAAAAAATTCAATTCTTTTCCCAAAAAGCGGCGCTTCTACTTTTTTAAATCATAGAGCTATGTTGGGAATAAGTGGTTATGTATCCAGTCATTTGGCAACAATTGAATCCATTAGGGGTAAAATATTGCCTAAATATCTATTTTATATTTTATGCGGCGTAGATGCCAAAAATATGACTGTTATCCAGAATTATCCATCCTTAAGGTTATCAGAAATAGCTAATCTTAAAATTCCACTTCCCCCAATAGAAAAACAAAAGGAAATTGTTAATGAAATAGAGGCCCATCGAAATGAGATTTTGCAGAAAAAAGGTGAAATTCGGAGTTTGGAGTTCAAAGTACAAGAAAGAATAAATTCAATCTGGGGGAAATAAACATCGTTATGGAAGAATACATTTATCAAATACGCAAGTATCTCCCTCTTAGATTTGCTGATAAAGATGCAAATGAGTTTTTAGAATATTTGCAGGAAAGCTATATTGAAAATCTTGCAAAAGAGAAATATCAATTCTCCTTTATTGCTTTTCATATGCTTTACATGACTTTTGTTTATAAAGTGAAATGGTTTTTAAAACAACAAGGTAATACGGAAATAGAAACTGCCTTGAGTAATTTTATTCATCAAAATAGGAATTCTGCTTTTAATACTTTATTTGATTTGTCTCAATTCCAAGAGAAAACATCTTTAGAGAAATTATTATTATCACTTCGTTTTCACACAAATGATATTAGCATTTGCAAAAACCATGTTGAGATAAGAAACAATTGTTCTCATGCAAGTGGTAGAATTTACTATAAAAAGCAATCGAATATTGAGCACTATATAGTTGAGGAAATTGAATTTGTGAAAAGAATTCAAAATAAAACAGGCGCTGATTTACAAGCAATCTTCAACAATTACATTGAAAACAACTGGATTATGCCCATTCAAACCGGATACATTAGAAGTTGGATAATTGAAAATTATCTTTCCGAAAAGGATCTTGAAATAATAGCAGGATTTGAATTGCCTCTTTTTGAAGAAAACTCGGATAATAAAAAAACCATTTATCAAAAACTCCTCTATCTCGTATTCATCAATGAATCGCAAAATAATTTAGAGGGTGATAAAAATCTATTTTTAGAAAGATTGCCAATATTTATGATTGGTTTGGTTCAAGAAATAAAAGTTACAAAAGACGGTGAAGAAAAGACAATTTCTACACAAGGAATAATAGAAGAATATTTAATTCCGATTATTACTGATTTATCTGATAAAGAAAGAGTAAAGGCGGAAAGAATATTGAATTTTTCTTAAAAATCCCGTTAAAATGGCGATTGAGAAGAACGAAAAAACCGCGGGAAAGCGAGCAAGCAACCACTAAGAAAGCAAGTCGCAAATCCGGAATAACAATAAGCCAGCCTCACCTTTTTCACAAAGGAGAGTGAACACGTCAGAAATCGCAGGAAAAATAACCCCACCCAGAGAACCCCCCCGGCTAAGAATTGCAGGGGCAGGGGGTGGGCAAAAAAAGTTCATTTTTGGCCGTTTTTTTTGTTGACTTTCGTTTGGAATTCTGTTAAAATACCCGTATGTTTGCCAGAAGGCAAACATAAACCGCCCCTAGGCGGAGCTCCCGACCAATCGGGAATCAATCAGAAAGGAGTTGTTCCTCATGGCCACCCAAACTCGTAGCGAATTCATCCCCAAGGGATACGAGATACGACAAACCGCCTATATAGCCCAAATTAACTTGCTGGCAATTTACAACCTTTTTATGCAAAACAAACCCAATGTCAAAATAATTAGACATCCCTTAAATCTATGTCTCAAAAGGACTTACAGAAAATTTCTTGGAAAATACGGCAAAAAAACAAACCCAAACAAACCCAAAACAAACCCAATTCAAAGCCAATTCAAACCCAATTTCAGCCCAAACGAACCCAATTCAAACCCAAACAAACCCAATTTCAGCAGACCCCAAAAATGAACCTAACTCCATACAAGAAAAGGGATTACGTAAAATATATGACCTTCGGGCCACAAAAAAACGCCTGAAATCACAGGCTGTGAGAAATACGGGTTAGCGGGCATTTGCAACTGTTTCGTGAATGCTAACCTTGCTTGCCGAACACAGTTTGGACACTGGGAAGGATGTCACGCACGAATGATGTCGGCAATTTTCATCAGGCGGGAGATGTTGTCGCGTTCGGCTTCGCCTAATTTGTCGTAGATGAACTTGATGGTTTCGCGGATTTCGGGAATGACGACGTGCTCTAAGACGTTGACCCTTCGACGGGTCATCTGCAACTCGACGGCAAGCAGCCGGGCCTGTTTTTCCTTCTCGGCAAGCTCAACGAGGGTATCGAGGGCCCTTTCAAGGGCCATAAGGGCCACATCCATTTCGCCGGAAGTATTGGCAAAGCCGTAGCAGATGATTTCGCCTTCCATCTGCTTAGCGAGCTGGGGGACCTTGACGTTCATAATGTTGGCGAACGTTACGGCCAGGTTGAATTTTTTGGTGGGGACGGCGAGTGCAGCTTTTACGTCCTCCGGCTCCATCGAGGCACGTGCCAGCATAAAACGCCTGCAGGTCCGGAGCAGCTCCTGTTCGACGCGTTTTCGCAAGGGATGAATCCGGCGTGCAATCTGAATGAGGTTGCGCGAGATTTCGTCGCGTTTTTCACTTAGCAGGCGATGTCCCCGGCTGGCTAAGGCGACACGCCGCCGCAACTGCAAAAGCTCCATCCTTGTTGCATTGACGTTGGCTAACATTTATTCCGTCCCCTCCGCGGTGCCGGCATCGGCTGTGTTCTGCTCATCAACTTGCGGCTCTTTTTTGCTGCGGAACCTGGGCATATACTTTTCGATGAGTTTGACGTCGATACGTTTTAGCTCGACGTTTTCGAACATGCTGAGCAGCTCCCAGCCCAGGTCGAGTGTCTGCTCGACGGTGCGGTTCTCGTAATAATCCTGGCCGATATAGCGCACCTCAAAGCGGTCGGCAAAGGCCATATACTTTCGGTCCTCGTCGGAAAGGGCGGCTTCGCCCATAATCGTCGCCAGCTCCTGTGCTTCCTTGCCGTGTGCGTATGCGGCGTAAAGCTGATTGTAGAGGTCGGCGTGGTCCTCGCGTGTTTTGCCCTCGCCGATACCTTTGTCTTTGAGCCGTGACAAACTTGGCAGGACATCGACCGGCGGGGCAATCGCCTTTCTGTGCAGCGAACGCGAAAGAATAATCTGGCCTTCGGTGATATAACCGGTCAGGTCGGGGACGGGATGCGTCTTGTCGTCTTCGGGCATTGTCAGGACGGGCACCATTGTAATCGAGCCGGTCTTTCCCTTGATTCGGCCAGCCCGCTCATAGACGGTCGCAAGGTCGGTGTAGAGGTAGCCGGGGTAGCCGCGTCTGCCGGGGACCTCTTTTCGGGCGGCGCTTATTTCGCGCAGGGCCTCGCAATAGTTGGTCATATCGTTGAGAATAACCAGTACGTGCATATCGAGATCGAAGGCGAGGTACTCGGCTGCCGTCAATGCGAAACGCGGTGTTGCTATTCGTTCGATTGCAGGATCGTTTGCGAGGTTGACGAACATCACGGCTCGCTCAATCGCCCCGGTCTGCTGAAGGTCGTCGATGAAGAACTGGGCCGCTTCGAAGGTAATGCCCATTGCGGCAAAGACGACGGCGAATTCCTCTTCCTTTCCGAGCACCGCCGCCTGGCGTGCAAGCTGAGCGGTGATTTTGTCGTGAGGAAGACCTGCCCCGGAAAAGATGGGCAGCTTCTGGCCTCGAACGAGCGGGTTCAGGCCGTCGATTGTCGATATACCGGTCTGGATAAATTCGTTGGGATAGTCGCGGGCGAAAGGGTTGATAGGCCTGCCGTTGATATCGAGGCGCTTGTCGGGAATAATTGCCGGCCCATCGTCTTTTGGTGCCCCGAGTCCGCTAAAGACTCGGCCTAACAAATCTCGCGAAACGCCAAGCTCCAGAGGCCTGCCGAGAAATCGCACCGTCGCCCTTTCGACATCTATGCCGCTTGTCCCCTCGAAGACCTGGACGAGGGCCTTGTCGCGTTCGACCTGAAGTATCTGGCCGTGACGTATCGAGCCGTCTGCAAGCTCGATATCGACGATGTGCGCATACTTGGCCTCATCGACCATCTCGACCATCATCAATGGCCCGGAAATATTCGTTACCGTCTGGTATTCTTTCAGTGACCGCATTGAGAAAACTCCTGTTATGAAACTGCCGAACCAGCCAATTGTTTTGTCTGCTCAGTAATCCTCTCTCTTATCTCTGAGATTTTGTCCATCTCGGACTCGGAGATATACTTGGCCCTGGCTATTTCTTCACGGATGGCCAACTTAAATATCTGTGCGGTATCCACGCCGGCATCGACTGCCGCAAGTCCTTCCTTATGAAAATGCAGCACGGTCTTTAGCAGCTCGTACTGCTTTGTCATCGAAGTGTAGGTGTCGACCTTGTGGAAAGCGTTCTGATGCAGGAAGTCTTCCCGAATCGACCTTGTCGTCTCGAGAGCCAGCCGGTCCTTCGGTGACAGTGCTTCGGCACCGACCAGTCGTACAATCTCAAGAAGCTCAGCTTCCTGTTCAAGCAGACCCATTGCCTCGACCGTAAATCTTTCCATTTCTTCGCCCTGCTCGGTGTCCTCAAAACAATCCTTCAAGTACTGCTTGTAGAAAGAATAACTTGTGAGCCAGTCGATAGCAGGGAAGTGCCTCTGGTAAGCGAGGCGTCCCCGCAGCGACCAGAACACCTTTACAACGTGCAGCGTTGCCTGAACGACCGAGTCGGACAGGTCGCCCCCGGGCGGGCTAACGGCGCCGATTATGGAAAGCGTCCCTTCTCGCTGTGGATTGCCCAGACACTGCACACGGCCCGCTCTTTCGTAGAAGGACGCAATTCTCGCCGCTAAGTATGCGGGATAACCTTCTTCGGCAGGCATCTCTTCCAGACGTGTTGAGATTTCCCGCATGGCTTCTGCCCATCTGCTGGTGCTGTCGGCCATCAGTGCCACCGAATATCCCATATCACGGAAGTATTCTGCAATCGTGATACCCGTATAAACCGATGCTTCTCTGGCTGCCACCGGCATGTTCGAGGTGTTGGCAATCAGGATCGAGCGTTTCATGAGGGGCTCACCGCTGCGAGGGTCTTTGAGTTTCGGAAATTCGGTGAGCACATCGGTCATCTCGTTTCCGCGTTCGCCGCAGCCGACATAGACCACGATATCGGCATCGACCCACTTGGCGAGTTGGTGCTGCACGACGGTCTTGCCCGTCCCGAAAGGCCCGGGTACACAGGCGGTGCCGCCTTTGGCAATTGGGAAGAAGGCGTCGATAACTCGCTGGCCTGTGACAAGAACCGTGTTCGGTGCGAGCCGTTTTTGCGTCTGACGGGCATTGCGAACGGGCCATCTCTGCATAAGCCGTATCTGATGCTCGCGTCCGTTGCCGTCTTCGACAACAGCCACTGTGTCTTCGACGGTAAAGTCACCCTTTTTGATACTCTTTAGCTTTCCTGCAATCACAGGTGGTATCATGATCTTATGCTTTACCAGCGTCGTCTCATCGACCTGGCCTATGATGTCACCGGGTCCGACTTCTGCGCCCTGCCGGACAGTGGGCTTAAAATGCCATTTCTTTTCTCTGCTGAGGCCCGGCATAGAGCTGCCTCTGCTCATGAAGCTGCCTTCGGCCTCGACCAGGTCATCAAGCGGCCTCTGGATGCCGTCATAGATACTCTCGATAAGCCCCGGGCCAAGCTCAACGCTCAGAGGCGCCTCGGTATCGGCCACCGGTCCGCCGGGACCTATACCCGTCGTCTCTTCATAGACCTGTATCGACGCGGTATCGCCCTTGAGCTCGACGATTTCGCCTATAAGCTTGAGCTCGCCGACGCGGACGACATCGTACATTCGAGAGCCGGTCATTCCCTCGGCCACGACAACCGGCCCGGCCACTTTTACTATTTTGCCCTTACTTGTCTCACTCATAGTCCTCAACCCAATTCCGCATTATTTGGTCGGCATAGACCGTATAACCGACCACGCCTAATCATTTTCAAGAATATTGATACCGGTGGCCATTTTCAGGGTCGTGCCCAGCGCCTCGGTTGCAAAGCCCTGCGGCTCGGTCGTAAACGGGACAATCACAATACAGGGTGTGGGTGCATTTTGGACGTCGGCAAAGGTTTGCTCTGCCTGTCGGGCCACGTTTTCGGCCACGACAACAAGCGTGTATTTGCCGTCGATAATTTTTTTGGCGCTTATGTTTATCTGCTCATCGGCCTGCCCGGCCTCGAATGTATCCAGCCCCAGAGCCGAAAACGGCATCACAAAATCAGCGTCACCCAATACTGCAACTTTTCCTTCCATAGCTCCTCTCTTATCCGAGTCGGTCGAGGATGAGTTTCGCATCCAGATGACTCCTCTTGGCAGTCAAAATCAATCGCACCTTGCGAATCTCATCCTCTTTCAAAAGCAAATAGGCAATAATCGGCTGAGGCCCCGCCGTAATCTGAACCGTTGACCTCAGATAACCGTTCAGGTAGTCGTCACACTGCTGCTCTATTTTCAGAAACGACTTGTCCGAGACCAGGAAGCTCGCCCCCGCCTGAACCACCTCGAAGTATGGTGTGGCAAAGAACAGGCCGGCGACGGCATCCGAGCCCATATCAAGCCCTCGCCTGAACCGGTCTATCTCAACAAAGCCGCCTTTGAGAAAGACGTTGCGCTGCTGTGAGTCGGTGAATTTTAGCCGTAACATCGTGCGGACATTGTTCAAGTCAATCTGTATTCCGAAAAGGCCGAGCAGAAACACGCTGCCAAGCTCCGCGGCCCTCGCCAGGTTGTGACCGGCCTGGGCGGCGTCGAGCGTGTAATCAATCCGGCGTATGTCCTTGTCCTGATAGTAGTTCAGCACCGTTTGCTCCACCGCCTCGCTCAGGTAGTCGCCCAATAGATGATAATTTTCACCCTCGAAGACTTCCGCAAGCTGCTCAGGCGAGACATTTCCTTCGTCGCTGTAGTCGTCCCCAAGCGGTTTGCCGGTCAATACCCGCCGCAGCACCAGACGCATATTGGCAAAGTCCGTTCGGGACCTGAACAGCTCGACAATCCGCTCATCGATCATCAATTCCGCAAACAGTTGCCTGACCGCACTGCGACGAGCACGCAGCAAATTCTCAAGCTCGTCAAAGCCCATTGCGCCCTTACCCAACCCATACTCACTCGATGAGAGCAGTTCGACGGCCTGTTCGTAGCCGGCGGCGTTGGCCATGTCGAGCAACGTCGAGCGGGTAACCATCTGGGTCTCAAGTGCCCGAACCCGTGCGACCGCAAAAGCGTATCGCCAGTCGTCACCGCCAATCGAAGGATAACGATAAAAATCCACAACCTGCTTTTTCGCCGGCTCAGCCATTATTCACTCTTCTCCGCAAACAACTCCTTAGCTAATTCGACCTCCAGCGCATCACGCGCCTGCGCCAGAAGCACTTCAAGTGACACATTATTCTTTATCTTGCCGCGGCGCAGGATAAAGCCGCCGCCGATGTCCTGTCTCTGTTCTGCCAGCCGCAAATTTGCCTTGAAGCCAGGTCCCAGCTCACGATTGAGTTGCTTGAGGAACTTTTGGTCGATTCGATTCTCGTTGGTATCGACGAGGACTTCCTCGTCGCCGGTCTCAACGGCCTGGGTCATAAGCCCGGCCATAAGCCGGCTGTATTCGTCGTCCGACATCGCCTTAAGCCGTTCCTGTGCGCCGGCGAAGACCTTGTTAAGAATCTTTGTTTTCTCGGCAAGGTACTCTTTGGCTATCGCCATCCTGGCCGCTGCCAGAATGCGTTCTCTGCGGTCTTCACCGGCCTTAGCGGCAAGCTCGTCGGTTTGCTGTCTGTACCGCTCGAGCTCTTTTGTGAGCTTGGCCTGCTCGGCGGCCTCGGCCTGGTTGGCTTCGGTTTTTATTTTCTCGGCCTCGGTACGAGCGTCCGACAATATCTTCTCTATTACCTGTTCAGCTTGCATAGGCATCGAAACCCAAATTCAACTTTATCAGATACAGTTGGATTACACCCCGGCAGCGGCAGCTACCTCAGGCCAGTCTATACCCATCAGAATAATGAACATGGTCACGACAAGGCCAAGCATCGCGTAGAGTTCCACAAAAACTGCATAGATGACGCCGGCCTTGAATGCCATCTCGGGACGCTTTGCAGCCATCAGAATGCCGGCGGCACAGACTTTCCCCTGATGGATGGCGCTTACCAAACCAGCCAGGGCAACCGGCAGGCACGCCGCAAGTATCTGACAGCCCAGCGGAACGCTTATCTCGGGAAGCCCGCCGGCGCCGAAGAAGTTCATCTTCAGCATCACAAGAAAAGCCCCCAGAAAACCATACAGACCCTGTGTACCCGGAAGCACGACCATGATGAACATCTGACCGTATCGTTCGGGCTTCTCACTCAACACGCCTGCTGCGCTGCGACCGGCTATCCCTATCCCTATCGCCGAGCCAATACCCGCAACCAACGCCGCCAAACCTGCTCCAAGAAAAGCCAATGCTATTCCGTAGTCCATTGCTTACCTCTCTTTCCTGCTTAATACACCCCTTGTTTTGTACTACTTTCTATGGATATATGCCGATACTCCTTCGACAACGGCTCAAACACACGACCTCCTCCGTCAAAAAACTTCGGGAAGAACTCTGCATACTGCAAACGGAGCGTATGTACGAACGCACTGAGCGCGCTGAAAGCCATATTGAAGACATGTCCGCCCACCAGAATAAACACGGCAAGAACAATGCCTATACCGTACGGCACATCCATAGCGATCTTGGCGATTACATTGGTCGCCATCGCCATCCCCGCTGTCACCATCCCCAGGGCCATCAGCCGCAGGTAGCTCAAGACGTCGCCCATATAGAAAATGGCGCTGAACAGGTTATAAAACCCCATGCCCAGACGCCCGGCTACACTGCCTTGCCGCTCACTGAACAACAGGATCATCGCCGCCGGGACCAGGGCCACGTACCCGAGTATCCTCCCGATTTCACCACCGACGAATATCAAAACCGCCACGCAGTTGAGCAGCACCAGCCACGTTAGCTGATTGAATACCGCCGCTGCATATTCGCCTCGTCGTATATTATGAATACACGCTATCACCAAACCGGTCAAAATCTGAATATAGCCCAGCCCGAGTGACAGCATGAAAAACATCATCGGGTTCTCAAGCGGGTCGAACCACATCATCTTCATTCGCACCGGTCCGAGCGCAGGAACAAATTGCTGTACGGCGTCGCCGAACCAGCCGCCTGTAAGCGCCCCTGCAACTACCGTCAATACCGAGCAGGCAAGCATCATCCAGACGAATTTCTTATCACCCTGGATTTTTCTGAGCATCCAAACGAAAATGCCCACCATTAAAAGCCCGTAACCTGCATCCGTCAGACACAACCCAAAGAATATCATAAAGAACGGCGCCAGAAATACTGTCGGGTCAATACTCAAACGATGGGGCATCCCGTAAAGACGGGTCACCACCTCGAAGGGCCTGATATAATTGGTGTTCTCTATCTCGACCGGGACCTCTTCACCCTCGGCCGGCTCGGCCTTATGCAGGCTCGACGCCTTAAATGATGACACAACCTTCTCAAGCCGGTCATAGTCTTTCTTTTTCACCCAGCCCTCCAGGACAACCGTTTGTTCGGTGGCCGGGCAGCTCGCCCGGGTCTGCTCTCTTTTCAGCAGATTGCTGTAATGGTCGTGAAGAATCTGCTGATTCAGCAGATTTTTCGATAGTTCCGAAGCCAACCCCTGTTGTTCGTTCAGCATCGCTCTCGTCTCGCTGAGCTTGGCTTGAGTCTGCTCTATTGCAGCGGCCACGGTTCCGGTCATACCGGCGAAGCTGAAGCTTTCAAACTCGGCCGAGCGAAGCAGCTTGTGAACCTCTTCGGCCGTCTGGCTGAGACAGACAATGACACAGGTATTTTTATTGTTGGCCATACCCACATTTTCGATTGCCGCTCCAACCTGTTCAATCTGCTCTTCGACCTGTGCAAAATGCTGAGTGGGTATAAGGCCGGTCAAACACACTGCCTTGTCAAGTTGGCCGAGCTCCTCGACAGGAATTTCAAGTCGCGCCCACGGACGCAGCTCTTCAAGACGGCTCTGCAGATTGTCAATCTCGCTTCCAAGCCGTTCTATAGCAGCGGCTGTCCGCTCTGACTCTGTCACGACATCCAGCAGGGCCTTGTCACCTACAACCTTTTTATAGGCCTGCGGGTCGATGACAGCTCGTGGTGACAAAACAGCGGCAAGGCCTTTCGATGGCTTAGCATAGTTTTCGAGAAAAGAAATGCTTCGCGCCAGCCGAGAGACCAGCTCTTCCAAATCCCTGGGCCTTTCCGCTCCGGCGCCTAATTCGGGCCAGTCTTTGCTGACCATTGCCTCGTCCGCATTGAGTATCTCGCAGGTGCCCTGCTGCTGAAGCGATTCGAGCAGCTCAGCCGCCTCGCTGCGGTGGCTTACTATCATCACTTTTGTCATCGCAGCTATTGCCATAATCAGGCCTTCAAGCACTCCATTACTTTAGCCACGGCTGCGGCCATTCTGCCTTGCGCTTTCTGCCGCAACTGCTGACACTGCCTTTTTGCTTCGGCCCTGAGCCCTTTAACCTCTGCCTGTCCCTGGGACTGTCCGACAGAGACTGCGGCCTCGACCGCCCTTTTCCTCTCAATTGCTGCCTGCTCCAGCGCAGCGGTCCTGGAGTCCCGGCCCTGCTCCGCCAGGGCTGCCGCTTCGGACTTCGCCTCTTCGATAATCTTCCGTGCTTCTGTCTCCGCTTCTTTGATTCTCTTAATCAGCTCCATCGCTATCCCTGTAATTTCAAAGGCATTTCAAATGCAGGGTGCGCTATTTGCCACCGACAAACGGCCGAAAACAGTAAATCGGCAATTATATGAGTTTGTCAACCTTTGTCATAAGTTCTTTTACATGCTCCAGCGATTTGCGAAACTCACCCTTTTCGGAATCGTCCAGGTCCAATTCGATAATCTTTTCAACGCCCTTTGCCCCCAGCACGGCAGGGACGCCAACGAAGCAGCCGCCCACATCATACTCGCTCTGACAATACGCACAGCACGATACGACCGATTTTTTATCCCTCAAAATCGCCTCAGCCATTTTCACAACACCAGCGGCAGGAGCATAATAAGCGCTGTAACCCAACAAATTGACTATTTCAATTCCGCCCTTTCTTGTGCGCTCGATAAGTCGTGCCACAGCATCTTCATCGAGAAGCTCGGGCAAAGGTATCCCGCTGACCGAGGTGAATCGAGGCAAAGGTACCATATCGTCACCATGCCCGCCCATCAGGACCGCCTTTACGTCCTCGACGCTTACGCCAAGCTCGGCTGCAATAAAATGGCTGAACCTCGCCGCATCCAGGGCGCCGGCCATCCCCATAATGCGGTTCTTTGCAAAGCCGGTGACCCTGGCGGCTGCATATACCATCGCGTCAAGCGGGTTGCAGACGACAATAACGATGCTGTCCGGACAATACCTTGCTATGTTCTCACTGACGTCTTTGACAATCTGCACGTTCTTCGCAAGCAAATCATCCCTGCCCATGCCCGGCCTTCGAGGCAATCCGCTGGTTATGATTACAATGTCGCTGCCCGCTGTCTTTTCCCACTCAGTTGTGCCGAAGATATCGACATCATAAAGCTGAACGGGGCCCGCCTCGGCCATATCGAGGGCCTTTCCCTCAGCGAGCCCTCCGACTATATCGAGCAGGACGATATCACCCAGTTGACGCTGCGCCGCAATGTGCGCGGTTGTTGCCCCGACATTACCCGCACCAACTACCGTAATTTTGTCTCGACCAGCCATAAGCCGCCCAAATCCTCAAACAAGTAGAGTTCGCCGCCCTGTGTTGACTTACACTTATGACAGCAGCGCAGCAAATAAACGACTTATTATACGCAAAACTCGCCCCGCCGCTAACAAAAAATCCGCACTTTAGGGGCGTATAAGAATCGTGTGCGAGGGTCATAACTTGCGCGCCGTATGGTTGCCCTGTCGGACTGGGTCTGCTATAATAACGTTCGAGACAGAAAGGAATGTTCAAGAGCAGATGCCGGACGGCGAATATGGCAAGCCAACTGAAAATCACAGTTATCTGTGACAACAGGAAATATGACAGACAGCTCGAGATCGCCTGGGGGTTTGCCTGTCTGATCCAGGGTCTTGAGAAGACCATTCTGTTCGACACAGGCCCGGACCATCGCCTGCTTGTCAATAACATGGCGAAACTGGCAATAGACGCAAACACAATTGATACAGTTTTCCTGTCGCATTTGCACAGGGACCATACCGGCGGGCTTGACAGCTTCCTTCAGAAAAACAGCGATGTTGAAGTTTACGTACCTCAGTCATTTCCGAAGAGACTGAAGGACGAACCGAGGGCCTACGGAGCGAAGGTTGTTGAAGTAACTGAGCCGCTGAATATCTGCGAAGACGCCTATTCTACCGGCCAGGTCGGCAAGTTTATAAAGGAACAGTCGCTTGTAATTCGCACCGATGAAGGGCTCGTAATTGTAGCCGGCTGTGCGCATGCCGGCATCATAAAAGTCGCAAAGGTCGCAGGCGTATTACATACTGTCAATGGTCTGCTAACGGGAAAAATCCTGCTTGCCATGGGTGGTTTCCATCTTGAGTGGGCAACAAAGTCTGCGATCAGGAAGATTATCTCAGCGCTTGAGCGGTCGGGTGTTGGATTCGTCGCACCGTGCCACTGCACGGGCGAAAAGGCACTTGGTCTGTTTAAGGAGCATTTCGGCAACAACTGTCTCAGCATCGGAGCAGGAAAAACAGTATCGCTTGATGACCTCCGCCAAAGCGCTGATTCGTGAAGAAACGGGCGCAAGAGAGAACTTGCAGTATTTTCAAGCCCAGGGGCAGGATTTGGCCAATCGGGGGCCGGCCCGTATGGCCGCTGACAGCTTCTCCGGGCCATCTATCCTGCCGATTTCTGTTTTTTAGGCGTGGGAACGCACGTTTTGCGGATGTCTATGTTTGGCGTATGAGAGCGTTTTCGGGGGATGTGGGGATGTACGGGGTCCGTTGGTAAAGAGGCAATGCCGAGGAAACGGCGGCGGTTTTGCTTGACAAGGCATACGATTTGGTGATATGATATAGGGCAAATGATTCCGACGTTGAATAATGGGAGGAAAGCCGATGCGGCTGGCTGTAAAACAAGGTGACCGTACGATTAACGAGCTTCAGTTCGAAAAAGGCCCGATTTATATCGGCCGACACTCGAACAGCCAGGTGTTCCTGCCGGACAAAACCGTCTCGCGACAGCACGCCGTGATTTACAACACCCAGGACGGGCAATGGCTTGTCGAGGACCTGGATTCTGCCAACAAGACATATCTTAATGATGTCGAAATCCACAAAGCAGAAATCAAGAACGGCGACACAATCAGAATAACCGATTTCAACATCGAGGTGAATTTTCAGGACAGTGCCGGTCAGGACCCGGGCGAGACCGTCGAGCTGGAAGAGACGCCTGCAACGTTGACGACCGGGCCGCAGATTATAATAAGGAAACTCGGTGCTCAGCAGGCGCCGGCTATCAGATTCCCGGCGGAAAGGGCACCGGAGTTTCTGCAGGCAACCGACGAGATTTCAAAAGCCGAAAACATCGACAAGGCCCTGCTGAGTCTGCTCGAAATAATACAAAAACAGTTCAAGACGTATCACGCCTGGTGCGCCCTCAGAACCCAGCCGACAGGTCCCATGACCGCCCACGCCGGGCGGGAAAGAAGCGCCCAGTCTATCGAACAAGGCAGTCTGGAGGTCACCGACAAGATTGGCGAGGCGATCGACAAGAAGCAGTTCATGCTGTTTATCTTCCCGCGTGACCTGAGCATGAAGAAAGAGATTCAGATTCGTTCAGTCATAATCGCGCCTCTGCTTACGCCTTCGGGGTGTTTCGGGGTGCTGTATGCCAATAACACGTTCCGCGACGACCACTACAACCTCGGCGATATGGATTACCTGATGCTGCTTGGAATGCATATGGCAACCGTTCTGGCGCGGCTGTGAGAACAATCAAAGCCTCAATCGACAATCGAAAATCGTAAATCGTAAATCGACGCAAATCACTTAAGCTTCTCAACGGTCAGGAACGCAAGAGAAAGTACGGTAATGACCCACATGGCCGGTTTTACATCTCCGGCCTTTCCGGCCACTGCCTTTATTAATGTGTATGAGATGAACCCGAACGCAAGACCCGTGCTGATGCTGTAGCTCAGTGCAATCATCACCATAATAATGAACGCCGGGAACGCCTCTTCGATGTTCGCAAAATCTATCGCCTTTACCTCCTTCATCATAAAAAGCCCGACCATAATAAGAGCGGGCGCCGTGGCATACGGCGGGACTATTCCCACCAGCGGCACAAACAACAGCGCCAGCAGAAAAAATACGCCTGTCACTATAGAGGTCAGTCCCGTCCGCCCACCCTGTTCTATTCCAGCCGCCGATTCGATATACGAAGTCGTGGTCGATGTCCCCAGCAGGGCGCCTGTCATTGTGGCAATCGCGTCGATGGAAAGCAGTCTGTCCAGACCTTTGATTCGGCCCTTTTCATCGACCATGTTCGCCTGGTGACAACACGCCACGAGAGTTCCGATACTGTCGAACATATCCATAAACATTAAGCTGAATATGCTCCCGAACAAGCTCCACTTCAGCGCACCTAAGATATCAAGCTGAAATACGACTGCTCTTATGTCGAGATGCAGTGAAATCCACTCATCCGGCTTTTGCACGTACCCCAGGGCCGCGGCGATTACGGTCGCAAAAATAATTCCGACCAGCAAGGCACCCTTGATTCGCTTCATCTCGAGAAACAGCATTACGAGCAGGCCGAACAAACCTATCAAAACTGTAGGCGTCAGCTTCCCTGCCGATACGAGAGTCACATCATTCTTTACCACAACGCCAAGGTTCACAAGCCCGATGAACGTGATAAACAATCCTATGCCGACCGATATCGCCGAAATCAGACTTCTCGGTATCGCCTCGACTATTCTTTTTCGCAGGCCCAGCAGCGTCAAAATCAAAAAGAACACCCCGGACAGAAACACAACCCCCAGGGCTGTCTGCCAGCTTATCTTACCGCCTAATACCAGACTGTATGCAAAAAATGCATTAAGCCCCATTCCGGGCGCCATTGCAATCGGGGCATTGGCAAAGATACCCACGATAATTGTGGCGATGGCCGTAACTATGCACGTCACCGCCACCAGGGCGTTTTTATCCATCCCCGTCTGGCTCAGAATCGAGGGATTGACAAAGATGATATACGCCATCGTCAGAAAAGTCGTCAGGCCCGCAACGACCTCGACTCGAACGCTCGAGCCCTTTACCTTGAGCTGAAATCCATTCGCCATCTCAGGTCCCCTAAATCCCAACAAACCTCCCTGTTATTGCCGGGCCGCGGAACGCAAGCCCTTACCGAAACCGCCCTGTCCTGTTTTCGCCAATCCTCAACCGTGGCAATACTCGGCCGGTGTGATTCATATACCGACGGTACTGCTCACCGAATTGATTGAGCATCATTCGCTCTTCGGTTCGCATCCGAAGCAAGAACACCGGTGCAAAGCATATCAGGAACGCAGGGCCTGCAATCCAGTTTGCAAGTAGCAGCGCCTGAGCAATTGCCCAAAGCCAATGCGCCGAATACATCGGATGGCGAATGTAATGATATACGCCGGTCGTTACCAGCCGGTGTTCTTCGTTGATTCGAAGCATCGGACAAAAATTGGCGCCCAAGTCGGCGTGTGATTTCCAAAGCAGTCGAATTGCCGCTGCAAAGACCATCACTCCCAGCCAGCCCGCCCAGTCCGGCAAGTGGTAGTTCGCAAAGTCAAGCCGGCCCGTCGCTAAATAAACTACGGGAAGTGCAACAAACCCAAGCGTGGCGAGTATAATCAGGGTCGTATCCAACAGCCCCTGATAGCTGACCGCCGTTCGAGCTCGTCTGCCCCCACGTGCATAACCCCGCCGAACCACAGACCCGACGAAGAAACCGGCTATGTACAGAATCTCGAAGATACTCCATCTCATACTAACTTCACGGTTGCTGTTTTTGTTCCTTCTCCCACTTCAGTTTGGCAAGTCGAATCCCGTACACACCGTTCTCAACAATATTCGAAATGTACTCCTGCCCGGACTCATCTACTATAATCTCCGGTGCTATCACATCGAGAACAGTCACAAGCTCACTGGCTTTGAGACCGAAATTTAGCGGGTCTTCGCTTCTGAATACCCATGTGCCGCTTTTGTCCGGGCCGTGCGTGCGAAACATATAATAATAGCTACCTCGCTTAACAACAGCCGGAGACTCTGCCTGCCACTTTCGCCTGCCCTCTTTACACCGAGGGTCATACTGCGCTATCCGCCAATCCGAGAAGCCAATCAAATCCCTGCTTGTCCGCACGTAAATACCGGCTGTGTCCCTGTCCTCGATATGATGACCGGAGTAGTAGGCGTACCACGTGCCGTCAAACTTTACGACACACTCATCTCTGACAGCACCGGGGCCGACAAAGACCCGGCTAAAGCCGTTGCGGTCTTTGTGTCTTGTCCAGTTGCGCCCGTCCGGCGAGGTCATAAGGCAAATCTGCTTCTCGGCCTTGTTATAGTCCAGCCCGGCATCGAGCTTGTCGCCGAGCGCATCGAGGGCGGTATCGTAGCCGCCGTAGAACATATAGTACTTGCCCTTGTCTTCGACCACAAAGGGCGACTGGATGAACTCCTGCCCCCTCCACTCGACCATGCTCTCACCGGCGGCTTTGTCTGCACGTATAATCTCGCCCGTAAACCGCCACGGGCTTTGTGTCAGCTCCGTTGCCTCCCAGTGACATAAGATTCGCCCGACTTTTGTCCCCCGCACACATGCCCAGAGATGCCACGTTCCGTCGGCGCCTTGAAAAATGCAGTGGTCATTGGGCTGGTTGGGTCCTCTGCCCTCTGGGTCCGGCTCCGGCTGCAAACCCAGCAGCCGCAAATCCGGCTCAGGCCCTATCACCCACCAATCGCCATCAACAACAGGCCCAAGCTTTACCTGTTCAATATGTTCGTTGCACCCGGCGCAAAATGCTGCAAGAACACACAGAAGCCGAATCGATATTCCTACTTTTCCGTGCGAACCCATTTCAACCTCGCCATCCTGATACCCTTCAAGCTCGGCAGCAACGCCGCCATATAGTACTGCCCCTTATGCTTGATTATCTCCGGCGCCGCCACCGGCAGTGTCCCTATCATATAATGGTCGTCGTCAACGCCAAAATCAAGCGGATTCGCCGAGCAATACTGAGTGTTCAAATTGCTCCTGCCATATCTTTGATTTCGGAAAAGATAATAAAGCCCGTCAATCTCGACCACAAACGGGCACTCACAGTCCCCTCCAAACCACCGCGACTTTGCCGCCGCTTCACCTCCCGCCGCCACCTTCACCGGCTCGCTCCAGTATCGCAAGTCACTCGACGCGCGGCAAAACACCGCCGCCTTGTGCTTTGCCTTACTGTCCTCGCTTAGATGCCCCGTATAATAGCAGTAGTACAGGCCATTACTCGACAAAACCATCGCATCTCGCGTGTTCCTGTAAGGCCCCTCAAACAAATCCGGCTCCCCCTTCTCATTCAACACCCGCGTAAAATTCTTGCCGTCCTCACTCTTCGCCAGGCATATCCGCTCCCAGTCCCCGTAGAACATATAATACGTCCCCTTGATCCTTATAACGTGCGGCGCCTGCAAACCCCCCGGCTGCTCACCCAATTCCGGATCGGCCTCCATCGCTATACCCATCGGCTTCCAGTCATTGTCGGTAAGTTTCTTTCCCTCCCATCGATAGAACAGCCGCGTATTTCCCCCGCACTTCGTATGCCGAATGCACGACCAAAGCTGCCACGTCCCGTCCGCCGCCTGCCATACTGCAAAATCGACCGGCTGCTGCTTTTCGCTCGTAAACTCACCCAGGTCAGGGTCCCCCGCTACCTGCCACCACCTGCCTTCTATTTCAGGCCGCAACACCGCCGGCCCTGACGCACCGAAGCCGCCCACACCGGCAAGCACTATCGCAGCCAAAAAACAAACTGCCGCCGGGGTACCGCAACGTTTATTTCTTTGACTTTCTTTCTCTTTCACTGCTCATCCCGCCCATTAGCCATCGCGATTCAATTTCATCTTTTCTTTTTGCCTCGACTGCCTGCCCGTCAACGGCACTTACAGTATCGGTATCCCCGGCCTCAAAAGAAACCTCAATATCATCGAAATACACACCAATTCGCATCGGCTTGTCCTTATCCTCTTCCGTATGCTGATTAAGATTCCACACGCCTAATGTCACCGTCAGCTTATCAAGCCCCAGCTCATCGAATTTCTTACCCTTCACAGCCGCCTCGTAATCCTTCTCTACGTTCAGCATCACCTTGTGCCACTTATCCGGTGACGCTGTGATATCGTAGTGCAGATACTCCTCCCACGGACTCCAAAGCCCTCTCGGCTTGAAGTACCCCGTCCCTATCCAGTAGCACAGCCGCATCCTCCTGCTGCTGCCTTTATAACCCTCCACCCGTATGCACGCACCACTTTGGTCGCCCTCTGTGTAGTTGTCCCCATCGAGCAGATACGATGCCTTAACAACAGGTGCTGCTCCTTCTTTAAGTTTCACCGCCTGGCAGAGGGTGTTTAGCGTTTGGGTCATTCGGTTGTCACCGGGGACATAATAACCGCGCTTGCGGCAAAACAGATAGAGTGAATTCTCTCCGCTGTGCTTTGTTTCGCTGTCTGCCCGACGTATGTTCGAGGGGTCCTTGTCCTCCATATAAACAAATCGCCTTGCCCAGCCGGCTAATCCTTCCTCGAACCCGCCGTTAACGATGCCGTCTTCGGCGCCCTGCTCACACTCGTCGCTCAGCCACAAAGGCCACTGCCGCGGATCGAATTGAGCAAAACGCTCAGGGTAACCATAAAGGTCGTCATCGAGCATCCGGTAGTTCACAATCGCTTTGCTGTCTCGGATACTCACGATGGTAAACCCGGCCGAAGACTTGCCCCCCAGGTCCGGCTCGCCGAAATTCCTCATCGGGAAAAATGTGGGTGGCAGATTGATAAACTGTATCCCCTTGTACTCACGGGCGGTCTTCATCGAGGCCTTGAGTGTAATGTGTGTGTGGCCGCTGAACACATATTTGACATTTCCGAACTTTGTCAGGACATTCAGCAGCATCCTTCGCACCTGGGTGTCGTTGACGTAGTTGGTCATCGGATTGATACCGAGCGGCAGCGAATGGATGTGCTGAAAGAAAATCGTCGGTCTGTCTTTGTTGGCGGCGAGGTCCTTTTCCAGCCAGTCAAAATAATGTGGATGCCTTTCCCAGAAATGCCGCCTGAGCGGGTCGGGCCAAACCACGAAATGCCACCTGCCCAGATCGAACGAATACAGAAGCTTATCCAGACCGTTGATTTTCTTCTGCGCCTCGAAGTAATTGGCCAGCGCAGCCATATTATAGCCGGGCCCGAACACGCTCTTGTACCTGCTCTCGTGATTGCCCAGCTCCAACAAGACGGGCACCTTAGATTTTTCCAATAGAGATTCTAAGACTTCAAAGTGCTCCGGCTCACCCTGGCCGGTGACACTGTCTCCGTTGATTATCAAAAAGGCAGGACGCGGCTCAAGGGCATTAACCTGCTCGATGTTCTTCCTGGCGAAATCGTTAAAAAACTCATGCCCCTTACCCGTGTGCGTATCGCAGAATATCACAAAATCAAAATCATCCCCCACGTCCTTTACCCCGACTTCCGCCGGCTCAATCTCACCCACCTCATCGTCATAAAGCAGATTCGCCCTGATGTATGCACCTTCGACACTCTTTACCAGCTCGGTTTTTTCAAGAAGTAATCCAATAGAAAACGAGAGCTCCTCACCGTTTACACCCACCTCGATTCGGCTCTGCCCGGTCGCCTCATCCAGCCATGCCACGACAACGTCCACATCCTGCTGGTCCATCGGCGACGACTGATTAAACCTGATTGTGGTCCTGCACTTCCACGCCTGCCGCTCAGGCCAAAACTCGTCCTCCCCCTGCTCAAAAAAGTAGCTCGTCAGCCGCTCCACCCTCCCACCCGCAACCGTCAGCTCAGCAGAAATGTCAACCTCCTTTCCCCTTGTCCCCATCTCAAAACGAACCAACACCAACCCTTCGTCGCTGTAAACTCTTTGCGGCAAATCTCCACCGGCAGGCCTCGACACTGCACAGCCGACAACCAGAAAAATCACAACGCCCAAAACTCGACCCTGAATCATATTCCGTCTCCGTCTCATTACCATGTGATTACCCCAAATTCAAATCCGCAATTTCACGCCCAAAGGTGAGTCCACCCAGGATGCCCGTCTTTTTCAAACCTTCAGAAATATCTTCCTTCTGTCGCCTTTAGAACCCCAACAGACCAAACCGGAGCTAATTGTCGGCTCAGACAACATAAAGTTACAGAAAAGGGCTGCAAAAGTGAAATGCAATGTGGCCCAAAGCAGCATTTTTCCAAAATCTGCGGAAAACATTTGACCGACCACAAAATACTGCTAAAATCGGTGCATCGAACTGATTGTGCAATGAGGCCCTGAAACAGCGGAGAGTACCAAAAGAAGTCGCAGTGTGTGTTTCGAACTGGAAACCAGCATATAAAATAAGGAAGGCAAAATGAACATTTATGTGGGCAATTTATCGCGTGACGTGACGGAAGATGACCTGCGTGGGGTTTTTGAAGCCCACGGCAAGGTCGAGCTGGTCAACATTGTAAAGGACAGGTTCAGCGGCGAATCAAGGGGTTTTGGGTTTGTGGAAATGCCCGCCAAGAACGAAGCGCAGGCTGCAATCGACGAAGTCAACGGTATGGACCTGAAAGGAAGAGTCCTCAACGTCAATGAAGCCCGACCGAAAGCACCTCGTCGTAGTGGCGGAGGCGGCGGACGTGGCGGAGGCGGCGGACGCGGCGGGAGCGGCAGAGGCGGCGGCTTCGGCGGCGGTGGTGGACGACGTTACTAAAACCGAAACCGACAGAATTCGTTTTTTAGACACGGATTAACACAGATTAACACTGTTTTTCTGAGATTCTGAATTCCTCGTCCCCGCTTGTGCGCCGACGAGCTTCGCAGATGATTGTGATGTGCAGAGCACACCCTGCGTGTATCAGCAACACTCGCTGAAATTGATACTGCGAGCGAGAGGAGTCGAACCTCCACGTCCCTAAGAACATAAGCTGATTAAAAGTTTCCCACTTACAGAGCCTATAGGTCGCATATTGGCAAGTAGAGGGGTACTAATCACTTTTCAAATAATTTTAGGGAGGGGGGTAAATTTGTAGGGGGCATTGTGGAGAATGTGCTAGGGTCAAGAACGGACGAAAGAATTTCTCTAAGGAACAGATTCTCTGACTTTGTCCGGGTCCCATGTGAACTTATCTATTCTCTCACGCGTAGAAAATTCCACATGCATATCTGCAAAGCCAATGACATAATGTTTTCCGTTCCAAGGCACTTCGGGCAGAAGCTCTGGCCCTCCCGCCGGTGGACTGCCGGGAGCACATTCTAACACAAGGACAACTTCTGCTGGTCTTCGTATTGCCATCCGGTTCTTTGGAAGGTGCGCATTTATCGTATATCCCAACAGTTTAAGTCGGCATTGGAACCTTCTCCTCCCTCGATACCATCTGCCCCGTAACTTATGATAACGAACATCCTGCGTTTGTTGGGTGTGTATTTATAGTGAAACTCATTTCCCCAGGCGTCGTTAAGCGCCTCTATGCTGATGGTGTACCACTTCCGTTCGGCAACATCAGCCGGTTTGTTTACAAGCTCTAGAAGTCCTCCTTTCTCAGTTGGATATCGGCCCGTATCCATCCTGAACATGATGACGGCATAGCAAAGGAAGTTCAACCGAGATTGAGTGGCTTCGACTTTTGTTTCGCTTGCTCCCTTCTCAGAACGGGCTGGAAGAGCCGCAGACACAGCCTTCGACTCCACCCAAGTAAGGCGAAACATCGCAATGACCAGAGTGGCGACAGCGAGTCCAACAGCAACACTCAGTAGGTTTGTTGTACTCCGCCACCACGCCAAGCCCTGCTTCGGTCTGAATCCGCATTTAAGACACCATGCGCCGAAGGCGAGAACGAGGGCTATCCCACATATCGTCCCAAACGGATTATATCGGAAACCGACGGCAAACCTCGAACGAAAATCCCCGAAGTTGGTAACAAGACCCGCAACGCTGGGAACGACAACGAATGCACCCAGCACTGTAAGCACACCGCGCCAGACGCCAAGGCGAGGCCGAAACGACCGGCCGAGCAGACACAAGCTCACCGCTAGCCAGATTACCATTTTTCCCATCTTCCACCAAAGTGCATTACTAAAAGGCACTGGTGTCTCCCTGAGAAACGAAAAATAGATGCCGGGCAACAGAATTAGTATGGCCGCCACGATACCGATCTTGTTGGCTTCGTGGAATGAAAGCCATCCAGATTCCTCTTCGGCCACCTGATAAGAACGACTGGGAGCGGAAGCCCATGCAGCAGGTGATTCACATGTCGTGGTTTCAGGTTTCTCGGTCGGCTGTTTCGGCTCCTCCCTTTGCTGCTCATAACACTGTTGGCACAGGTGTTTTCCTTGCACGATGTGGCTTGCCTGGACAGACTGAATGGCCCTTCCGCACTTTGTGCACTTGGTGGTATTTTTCTCATCGGGAAGTGCCGTAATAACGAAAGATTGATTGCAGTTCGGGCACCTGACCTTCTTGCCCCTGTATTTCTCGTCAACGTTAAATATTATTCGACAATGTGAACACTGAGTTTTCATGCTTTCTCCCTTGAGAGATCCATATGTACGCGACTCTCCTTGCCCTGTTCACAACGAAACCTCCACGTGCCAACAGACATTTTCCTGCTCATTCAGGAACTTTGCTCAAAGCATATGAACTCAGACCTTATCGTACGATGACTTGCCCATCCAAGTCAATAGAAAAAGGTGTTGTGTGGGTGATAAACAGGCTTCAAACCCGTTCGATTTTTTCACCGGAGGACAAAAACGGGGGCAGTATCAGGAGGGCAAAAAGTGACGTAAGTCCTTATATAGCAGTCACTGCGAGCGAGAGGAGTCGAACCTCCACGTCCAAAAGGACACAAGGACCTAAACCTTGCGCGTCTGCCAGTTCCGCCACGCTCGCGCATCTGTCATTCCCGCGAAGGCGGGAATCCATATCGCCCAGATTACTCCTCCTTGCTGTCACCGGCCTCTTTTGATATCTTCTCAATCCGCTTTTCGGCCTGCTGCAAGATACCCCTGCAGTGCTTAATCAGGGCCATCCCCCGCTCATACTGCTCTAAGCTGTCCTGCAGCGCAATCTCCCCTTGCTCAATCTTACCGACAATAGCAGTAAGCTCTTTTATTGCGTCCTCAAAACTCAGCTTCGAAATATCGTCGTCTTTCTTATCAGCCATACCAGGCCCCTTATCTTATACACCTATGCCTTTCGACCTCTGTATTCTGCGTTCTGTATTCTGCTGTTCTACTTTTTCGTCACCTTGCTTTCAATCAAATTCTCCTCAGCAAGCTCGGTGACCATCAGATCCCCAATCTCAATTTCCTCTCGTTTTCGCACCACCTTCCCCGTTCCCTTGACCGTTGTAATGCTGTATCCCCGTTTCAACACCGCCTTCGGGTTCAAACCTGCTAACCGATTTGCCCCGGCCGTAATCCCCATCCTCGCTCTTGTAAGCACACTCTTTATCGCCGCATCCGCTCTACTGCCCAGCCTGCCCACATCAACCGCCATCTTCCCCAACAACCGATGCGGCTCAATCTTGACTATATGCTCATAACCGGCCGAAACCAGTTTCCTTGCCGACGCCAGCAGCTCCCTCACCGACCCAACAAGCACCGTCCGAACTTCATCGACCTGCTGCTCACGGTTGTGAACCAGCGACAGCGGATTTCTAAAGATAGCGCCGGCAAGAAGCGTTTCAAGCCGCTGAGAAGCCAGGTCCAAACCTGCCCTGAGCTCACCCGCAATTCGCCTCTCCATCGACCCTAACTGCTCCAGCACCTCAACATAATCAGGCACCGCGACCACACCCGCCTTCGTCGGCGTCGATGCACGCGCATCCGCCACATAATCGGCGATAGTGACATCCACCTCGTGGCCGACCGCGCTTATGACAGGTATCTGCGACTCGAATATCGCCCTTGCAAGGACCTCCTCATTAAACGCCCACAAATCTTCGCGAGACCCGCCGCCGCGACCCACTATCAAAATATCCAGCTTCAATTTTTTATTGCGCCTGTTCACATCTCTTATCGCCGCTGCGATTTTCTCCGCCGCACCTTCACCCTGCACCGGCACCGGATACAAAAACAACTTCACACAAGGCCACCGATTGAAAATACTGTCCTCTATATCACGCACCGCCGCCCCCGATTCGCTCGTCAGTATCCCAATCCGCGCAGGATACGCCGGCAGCCGCTTCTTGTGCTTATCCTCGAACAGCCCCTCAGCCCGAAGTTTTTTTACCATTTGCTCAAAAGCCAATTGAAGCGCACCCACGCCAGCGGGGACAAACTCATCAACAATGAGCTGATACCTGCCACGGGGGACATAGACATCAATAAATCCCGAAGCCAGGACCGCCAATCCATTTTCAGGCCTGAATCTGACTCTTAGAACATTGGGTTTCCACATAGCGCAGGGTAGATTTGATTTCTCATCCTTGAGCGAAAAGTAGCAGTGCCCGCTTGGGCTGTGCTCCTTCCAATCGCTTATCTCACCCGCCACCGTCAGACGCCCCGGCAGATTACTCTCCAGCACGCCCTTTATCAGCCCATTGACCTGACTGACCGTATATATCTTTGCCTTTTCCTTGCCCATCACCCCCAATTATATGACCAAACCCCATTGGCGGCAATTTGCAATTCCCCGCCGTCGGCTACCGAACCAGAGCCGCCCAATATCCCTCCGATGGGCACCGCAAAAGAAGCTCACCCCCACCCTTTGCTTCGGTCTGCGCAACCCACTTGCTGTTCATCACGTCAAGCCACCTGACTGTCAAGTCCCCATCGAACTTACTTACGTCCAGCAGCACCGCTCCCCCATCGGTAAAATACACCGCATACTCCTTACCCGGATTTGCTGCGCAGTATGCCTCGTTCTCTTCTCTGCCCGAAAGTAGGTCATTGTGCGGCTCACACGCGAATATGTTCATCTCATCCGTCGTCATCCGCGCACTTTTGATATTCGCCTGTGCCTTCTCACTCAGCCCCAATCCGGAGTCAGGTCGATGAAACCTTGCCGAGGCCAGCCCACCGAATATATTCCGCCAGAACCGCTCCATCCCGTCCCTGTCGTCCCCAAATCTTCCCGCATCGGCTCCGTAAATCTTGACATTATTCAAAGGCCTAACCTTATTGCTTATTCGCCCTCGTTGCTTCTGCGCATTGTCCCAGTGCGACTGGCCGCTCTGATGATTATTCTGCGAAACATCAACAAACGAATAAATCTCCGGATGGTCAAATGTCGCCCTGTGCATCGGGTGCGACAAATCGTGCGGGTCCCACATCTCCGTCGTATGCACTTCTACCCCCGCCTCGCCTGCCTTCTTCTTGATATACTCCGACCAGTACCACCCCCACTCAGGCCGCACGCTCGTCTCGTTGTCCATACAGTACAGAACGTTGCCGTACCTCAGACTATAGCTCAATAGCTTATCAACAAACCTCTGCTGATATACCAACACCCTCGTTTGCATACTCTCCTTTGGCGCCAGCCAGAAAAAGTCCGGCACCGTCCAGAAAAAATTGTTCCCCGCCCGGACCGGATGGCTCTTCACCTCCTCATCAAGCCACGTATCTTCCTTCGTGTAGTTGACGTTGCTCTTCGGGTTAAAGGGATTTCGCTCCCAGTTGCCCCTGTAAAAATCAAATGTCGCCCATACCTCTATCTGCACGATTATCTTAACCTCGCTCGTCAGCTCCAGAAATCGTTCAAACCTTGCCCAGTACTCGTCGTTCCATTCTCCCAAATCGTATTTGCCGTTCACCTGCTTGAAAGGCCATACGTTTCCCTCATCCCTGCTCGACATCGTACAGCGGACATAATTGCCGCCGACCGACCTCAGCAAGTCGAGATGCTCCTCTAAATTCGCAATCTGAAACAGATTGTCCTCAACCGACCCGCCTAACAGCAGTACCGGCTCGCCCCCATACTGCCAGTACCTCGCGTTTTCAGGATAAATATCAATTCGCCTCAGCGAATCCGATGCTGCGCACGTAGCCGAAAGGCAAACCAGCCACAAGACTACCACTGTTACGCCCCATCTTTGCACTCGAACCATTTCTCTTGTCCTCACTTGTCGAGTTCCACGCTCCAAACGCACTTTCTTGCCTGCCTGTGACATACTCTTGTCACACCTCCCGCAAAAACTCTGGCAAAATACACACCCCCAAGGCGATAACTTTACCAGTTTTCGCCGGAGTGGCCGACAATGCGGCGATACCACACCGGGGTCAGCCGGGCTGTAAGATTCTGGAGGGTAGCTCGGCTGGCCCTTTAAACCTTCACGCTCGCACTGCCCTTCTCTCAACAGCCCGCTCTCGCTGTAATCCAATTATTCCTCGATACGTCGCCGGTAAAGTCGCGTCGCAAGCGATTTTTGCCAGCTCGTCCAGTTCGAGTCACTCACCTCACCGCTTATCGCCGACCTCACCTGGTCCATCTTCGCATCGAGATCGTCTATGTAACAGACCATAAACGCCTCCGGAGTCGCGGGAAGTTTCGGTGACCCAAACTCGTATGCCCTGTGATGAGACAGTATTATATGACCTAAAGCATCCAGAGTCATCTCGTCAATCGATGCCCCTTTCTCACTCAACGCATCCGCCTTCTCGTGCAGCATAAGAAGTGTCTTGCTTATGTGACCAATCAACTGTCCCGAATCCGTGTACGAAAACGCCGTCTCGTATGAAAGCTCCTCCGTCTTGCCCATATCGTGTATGAATATCCCGCACAACACAAGGTCCCCCTGAACATCGGGATAATACGGCAGTATCGCTCCTGCCACCCGAAGCATATTGTGGGTATGCTCCAGAAGACCACCCAGACAGTTATGATGCATCTGAATCGCTGCCGGCGATTTGCAGAACTTGCCCATCAGCTCCTCATCAGCCAAAAACTCTCCCGCCAGCGCCTTCAATTGCTCATTCTTTATCTCCCCTAACATACCCTTCACCTCTGAAAACATCTGCTCGGTATCCTTCTCCGTGCGAGCCAGAAAATCTTCCAGCTCCACCTTGCTCGCATCCACTACTCCAACGTTGTTCACAACAATCTGCAGATTGTTCTGGTAAACCTCGCTTCGTCCCTGTACCCGAACAAAACCCGGCTTCGGAAGAACCCGGTAAATCGCCTCGCTTGCCTGCCACATCCGACCGTTCACCTGCCCCGTCTTGTCACAGATGAACATCGCTATGTACGGATCCCCGCGACTCGTGCTCCGCAAAACCGCATCCTTCACAAGATAAACATCATTTATCGTCTCACCCGGCTGGATTTCACTTATGAACTTATGGCCCATTACAAACTCCCTGCTCACGGCGCTCTGAAAAATGCTTGGTTTCCCTAAATCATATTCTTTCCATAAGCTCAATGCAAGGCCCATTTCCCCGTCCCCCTCACATCCGCTCAACGAATATAATCTTGCAACGACGCTGACTTTGGTCTATAAACATGCTGAGTTTCTTTCTTTGTCATTCCCGCGAAGGCGGGAGTCCGGAACGATATACGAAATACGAACGACGAGATACGAATATGAAGTTTAGCCAAATGCTGATACCCACCGTCAAGGAAGTCCCCGCCGACGCCGAGATTCCGAGCCATCGGTTGATGATTCGCGCAGGCCTCATGCGAAAACTCGCCTCCGGCACATACACATACCTGCCACTCGGCTTCCGCTGCCTCTATAAGGTAATGAACATCGTCCGCGACGAAATGAACAAGGCCGGCGCACAGGAAATACTCATGCCCTCCGTCCAGCCGATAGAGCTTTGGCAGCAGACCGGCCGGGACGTCGATTACGGCCCAACTATGGCTCGCTTCACCGACCGACACGGCCGGGAAAACGTCCTCGCCCCAACCGCCGAAGAGGTCGTTACGTCGCTGGCAGCCAACGAAATCAGCTCGTACAAGCAGCTTCCATTCAATATCTACCAGATAAGCTTCAAGTTTCGCGATGAGTTTCGCCCGCGCTTCGGCGTCCTCCGCAGCCGCGAATTCATAATGAAAGACGCATACAGCTTCCACGCCGACCCAAAGTCACTCGACGATGAATACTGGAAAATGTACGAAACCTACAAACGCATCTTCACACGCTGCGGACTCGATTTCGTTTCTGTCGAAGCCGAGTCCGGCGAGATGGGCGGCTCCGGCTCACACCAGTTCACCGTCCCCTGCCCATCCGGAGAAGACGTCATCGTCTATACCGAAGACGCCTCATACGCCGCCAATCTCGAAAAAGCCGCCGTCGATGCACTGCCTAAAGAAACGCCAATACAAGACCCGCCGAAGGCGGAGCTTGTCCACACACCAAACGTCGGCTCTATCGAAGCCGTCTGTAAGTTCCTCGGTACCAAGCCGGAGGAAATGGTGAAGACATTAATCTACTCTTCGCAAGGCAAGATAGTCGCTGTTCTTGTTCGCGGAGACCATGATGTTAACGAGGAGAAGCTGACGCTGGCTGTTGGTGGCAAGCACATCGAGCTTGCAGATGAAAAAACTATCGAAAAAGTCACTGGTGCAAAGGTCGGTTTTGCCGGCCCTGTCGGGGTAGTTGGCAAAGTCAACACATTGCTAATGGATTACGCCGTGGCTGCAATGCCCGTCTGGGTCACCGGCGCAAACAAAACCGACTACCACACAAAGAACATCGTCCCCGGCAGAGATTTCCCGCTCGATGGTCCCAACATAGTGGTAGCCGACATCCGCAACGCGGTCGAAGGCGATACCCACGATGGCAAGCCCCTGCTCTTCAAACGCGGCATCGAGGTAGGACAGGTCTTCAAATTGGGCACTAAATACTCCGAAAAGCTAAACTGCAAATTCCTCGACGAAACCGGCCAAAGCAATCCCTGCCTCATGGGCTGCTACGGAATCGGAATAAATCGAATCGTCGCCTCCGCAATCGAAGCCGCAAACGACAAAGACGGCATCATCTTCCCCATCTCCATCGCCCCCTTCGAAGTCATCATCACCTCCGTAAACGCCGACGACACCGAAGTCGCAAAGACCTCGAATGATATCTACGAGCAGTTGACCGACGCCGGCATCGAAGTGCTGTTGGACGACCGCGATGAACGTGCAGGCGTCAAATTCAAAGACGCAGACCTAATTGGAATACCCGTAAGAATAACGGTGGGCAAAAAGGCACTCGCAGACGGCAGCGTCGAAATAAAGCTCCGCACAGAAAAAGATTTCGAGAAAATCCCCGCCGTTTCAGCGCCACAAAAAACTGTTGATATCGTAGAAGACCTAAAGGCTTCATTGAATCCATTTGAGTAAAATTCTCTGTGCACTCTGAGTTCTCTGTGGCTAAAATAGAATCATGTGGAAACTAAAATCGCCAAAACCCGTTAAGCTCATTATTGCCATCCTCGCCTCCGACGAAACTTGCCTCGCCGCCGCCGTTGATACCATTTCCGCCCACCTCGGGCCAATCGACCTCACCAGCGACGTTTGGCCGTTCACCCATACCAACTACTACAGAGAGCAGACAGGCCCGAACATCCTCCGCCAGTTCGTTTCAATCGAAAAACTCATCGACCCGGGCCGGCTCGCAAAGATAAAGCACAAAACAAACCGACTCGAACAGCACCTTACCGACCGCCTCTGCCGCGACTTCCCGCGACCCGTAAACCTCGACCCGGGAATAATCGAACCGGCAAAGCTCGTCCTCGCCACAACAAAAAACTATTCGCATCGTATATACATCACAGATAAAATGTTCGCCGAAGCAACGTTAATCTATGACAAAGGTACATGGAAGCCCTTTGAATACACCTACCCGGACTACAGACAACAATGCTACCACGACTTCTTCTCAAAAGTCCGAGCACGATTACAGGAACAGCTTAAAACGTGAACCTTTGTCATCCTGAGCGAAGCGACACCACACTCAAATCATCAATCATCAACTATCAATATGGAGCAAGGCGACATCCCGATACTTCGGGAATCAATTTTCTCTGTGTACTCTCCCATGGAGTCCTTGCGGACTGTGCCCTCCGTGGCTTAAAATAGAGCTATGAACTTAACTGTATTAGCAATAGCTCTGTTGCTTGCATCTTTCCTCTACTCGGCCCTCGCCACCGCCATAATGATAAAGCTCTCGAAATGGCTCGGCTTCATCGCCCGCCCGGCACAAGACCGCTACCACCGCGAAATCATCCCACTCGGAGGCGGCGTCGCAATCTGCGACTGCATCCTGTTTTTCCTCCTGGCCGCAATCCTCATCGTCAAATTCCTCATCGCCCCGGGGCGCCTCGATTTCCTCTCCGAAGATATCACCCTCCACGCTCAGGGATTTCTCGAAAAGATTCCCCAGCTTCTCATCGTCATCGCCTGCATTCTCGCACTCTTCCTGCTCGGCCTTTATGACGACCTCAAAAAACTCGGCCCCTTCATTAAACTACTCGTCCAGTTCGCCGTCGCATTCACCGCCGCATTCCTCGCCGATATCCGCGTCGAACTCTTCATCGAAAACACTCTACTCACATCCATCCTCTCTGCCTTCTGGATTGTCACTATTATCAACGTCTTCAACTTCCTCGACAACATGGACGGCGCCGCCACAGGTATCGCCGTAATCACAAGCTCCGTCCTCTTCACCGCCGCAGCACTAAGCTCCCAGGTCTTCGTCGGTGCACTCGCCATCCTCTTCATAGGGACACTGCTCGGCTTCCTCGTCTTCAACTTCCCGCCCGCAAAAATCTTCATGGGCGACGCCGGCTCTCTGCCACTCGGCTTTATCCTCGCTCTATTGACCCTCAAGACAACCTACTACCACCAGGCCGGCTCAGGCCCATGGTACCCCGTACTCATACCATTAATCGCAATGGCCGTCCCGCTCTACGATTTCGCAAGTGTCACCTTCCTCCGCATCAGACAAGGCAAAAGCCCCTTCGTCGGCGATACCCAGCACTTCTCACACCGACTAAAACGCCATGGCCTCTCCGACTCGCAAACCGTCCTCACACTATACCTCGCAACGCTCTGCACCGCACTCGGCGCAACCTTCCTCTACCAGGTCAACCTCACCGGCGCTATACTTATCGCCTGCCAGACAGTCATGATCCTGGTCATAATCGCCATCTTCGAATCAACAGTAAAAAATGAAAAAGACTGAAACTCACACAACCGATTCCAAACCACGGCTGATGCGAATCATCGAGCAAATTCTCTTCTGTTTGGTTCTCGCAGTTATCGCCCTCCGTGCCACCTTCACCGAAGGCCCGGGCGCTATATCCACTCACCTGCCGACAACAATCAACGACACCGTTTACTCCCTCTCTCTCTCCTTGCTCTTGATTTTCTCATTTCTCCTCTGGCTTATCATCGCCGTCTGGCGCAGCACGTTCACATATCGCCGAACCGCCATCGAAATACCGTTGCTCCTGTTCATTGCCGCCGCTGCGCTCGCCGCCTGCTTTGCCTCCGACAAACGCGCCGCCGTCACCTCCTCCGTGCTCCTCATCGCCCCGCTTCTCATGACCGTCCTGCTCACCCAGCTCCTCGACTCACGCAAAAAAATCATCATACTGCTCATCGCCATCGCCGCGCTCGGCCTCGTAAACGCCTGGCAGTCCGCAGAACAGTCACTCATCAGCAACGATATACTCATCGAACAATACGAATCAGACCCCCAAACTATCCTCAAGCCCCTCGGCATCCAGCCCGGCTCGCTCAATCACATCCTCCTTGAACACCGACTATACTCGAAGGGCGTCCGTGGTTTCTTCACCACGTCCAACTCCGCCGGCTCTTTTGCAATCCTCGCATCATTCGCCGCACTCGCTCTCTTCCTCATCGCCTTCAAAAACCGAAAAGATACAACCCCCGGCAAACCATCAGTCGTCTTCCCCGCCCTCGCCTTTCTCGCCGTCCTCTTTGCCCTGCTCATCACAAAAAGCAAAGGCGCACTCGCCGCCTCCGCAATCGGCCTTCTCATCTTCCTCGCCCTCATCCGATTCGGTGCCTTCTTTCTCGCCCACAGGAAACCCATTCTCCTCGTCTCCCTCATCCTCGCACTCGCCGCAGCCCTTGCCGTCGCTGCTTATGGAATAAAACACGACCGACTCCCGGGCGGAAACTCCATGCTCGTCAGATGGCAGTACTTCTCCGCCTCGGCAAAAATGTTCGCCGACCATCCCCTCACCGGCACAGGCCCGGGAAACTTCGCCGTCTTCTACACACAGTACAAACCGCCCGCAGCATCCGAAACCGTCTCCGACCCCCACTGCTTCGCCCTCAGCATCCTCACTCAATTCGGCCCGCTCGGCCTAATCGCCTTCCTCGCATTATTCCTGATTCCCCTCGCAAAGACAACCACCTACCCCAAGCTCCTCGGCTCTGACACACCCGCTGCAAAGCTGGCCCTCTATTCCCTCGCTCCTGCCGTACTCCTCATCCTGCTCGTAAGACCACTGCTCATGCCCGCGAGCACCGCCGACAAATTCGACGAAAAACTATATGTCATCTTCACCTCGTACGCCGTCCCCGCAATAGCATTCGCGCTCGGCTGCTGGCTCTTCTCACCCGCCATCCACTCATCACGCAATACGAAATACGCAATACGAAATACGAAATACGAAATACGCGATACGAATGTAACCGTCGCCGCACTCTTCGCCGCAATCCTCGCTCTTCTAATACACAACCTCATCGACTTCGCCATCTTCGAGCCGCCCGTCTTCACAACACTCTGCGCTGCCCTTGCCTGCCTCATAGCACTAAACTCCTCACCCAATACGCAATACCCAATACCCAATACCCAATACGAATCCAAAATCCCCCACCCCGTCAAACTCCTCGTCACAGCCGCAGCAATCCTGGCCGCACACGCCTGCCTCAATTATGCCCTGCTGCCCGTCGCAAAGAGCACCGCAAAAATCTCCTACGCCCGTGATGTCATCACTACCGGCCAGTTCGAGCTTGCCCACAACCTCCTCGATGCCGCCGCCAACGACGACCCCCTCAGCCCCGATGCCCCTGCACTCAACGCCCGATTCTACCTCGACGAGTCCGCATTCCCCGGCCCCGAAAATTCACAAACACTCCTCAACGCCGAACAGGCCCTCTACCTCGCCGTCGATAGAAATCCCGCCGACTACAAAAACTTCCAGATACTCTCACAGATGTACCTCATGCGAGCTGAAAACACCCCTCTGCAAAAACATGACCTCCTCAACAAAGCGCTCTACTGCGCCTCCACCGCCGTCGAGCTCTACCCCGGCTCAGCTCACCTGCGAATCAACCTCGCCAAAATCGCCGAACAGACGGGCCAAACCGATACCGCCCTCGAACATTACAAAAAAGCCCTCGATATCGAAGACGCCTTCCGGCGACAGTTCCACACAATGTACCCCGACGCCCAACCCTTCAGCCGACTCGGCTTCGATAAATACAACCTCGCCCGTGAGCAAATCAAACAGTTGACCCAATAACCCCCACCGAACACGAACTACCCAAGCTGCCCGATTATCTCGTCCGGTATATCGAAGTTCGCGTAAGTATTCTGAACGTCGTCGTGGTCCTCAAACGCGTCCATCAAGCTCATTATCTTCTTCGCCGTCTGGATGTCGCCCACCGCCACAGCATTCTGCGGCACCATCGATACCTCCGCAATCTCCGTCTCTATCTCCTTTTCCTCCAGCTTTTCTTTAAGCTCCTCGTAGGCGCTGGGCTCACACGTTATCTCGAACACCTCCCCCGTATTCTGCATATCGTCCGCACCAGCACTCAGCGCAAGCTCCAGAAGCTCATCCTCATTCGCCTTGTCCGTCCGAACAGTAATCAACCCCTTCTTGCTGAACATCCAGCCCACGCAACCCGTTGTACCCAAAGACCCCCCGTGCTTCTCGAATATCCTCTTTATCTCAGGCCCCGTGCGATTGCGATTGTCCGTCAGCGCCTCGACCATCACCGCCACCCCGTTCGGCCCGTATCCCTCGTAGGCAATCTCCTCGAAATTCGAGCCAGCCAAATCGCCCGTTCCCTTCTTAATCGCCTTCTCGATAGTATCCTTCGGCATGTTCGCCGCCTTCGCCTTGTCTATCGCATACCGTAGCGAAAGATTCGCCCCAGGGTCACCGCCGCCCTGCTTCGCCGCCACGATTATCATCCTCGCTATCTTGCTCCAGACCTTGCCACGCTTGGCGTCGTTCGCCGCCTTCTTATGCTTTATTCCTGCCCAGTGTGAATGACCCGACATAACCGCTCCTGCAATAGCTGAAAACGAAAACAACCCTTATCCACAGCACCAAACCTTATTATATCCCCTCCCCCGCACCCCACAAAACCTTTTTTTACTCCCTCTCAACATCGCTCAAACAACACGAAAAGCGTTTTTCCCCTTGATTTACCGACTGCAAAACGATACAATATGCCTGTACCAAAACCCTCTCGTCTTAGGGGTCAAAATGCGAAATATCGTTCTGACAATCTGCTTATTGACTCTGCTCGGCTGTTCCCCTGCACAAAAATCCCCTGAACCCATCTCAAAACGCGACCGCGCAATCATAAACCTGAGCAAAACCACCGACCAGCTCGACTCCATCCACCGAGAAAAAGACTTCCTCATAAACGTCCTCGAAGACCTCGAAACTCAGCAGGACGTTTACTCACCGTTCCTCGACGACCCTCAGCTTACCCTCTCCAGTGCCCAGGCCTTCGACAACTGGAGAGCCAACCTGCTCACAAGAGAAAGAACCGTCGCAACCCAACATGCCCTGAACGTCCTTATGGCTCACATCCAGGCCTCTAAATCCAGACCCGACTCCTCCGAAGAAATCCCATCCATCGGCGCCGCCACCGACCCAGCTCTCAACGACCCCGCCTGGCTAAACGACTCTGCTGAACCATAACCGCCCGTGTCACCGTCCAATTCCCTGTTCCATTACACCATCGACTCCTGTTGACTCCGTCACAACTACACGCTACACTCGCCACAGACAGAAAACTGCCGGACAACCGGCGAACCACAATTGACTAAAACCAAATGCGAATCTTTAACCACGACCAATGACCGGCGAACCAAAAAACCAGTCCAACAGCACCCTCGACCGGCTTCGACCGCGCCTCATCGCATTCGAGGTCACCCGACGATGCCGATTCGCCTGCAAACACTGCCGCGCAAACGCAGGCCCCAACGCCGGCCAGGACCTCTCCACCGAACAGTGCAGGAAAATCCTCACCGCCGTCGCAAAGTTCGCAAAGCCAACCATTATCATCACCGGCGGCGAACCCATGGAACGCTCCGATATCTACGACCTCATTAAATTCGCCCGCACCAAAAAACTCCGCGTCGTAATGGCCACCTGCGGCTACCTCATCGACCGCAGCTCTATCACCATGCTAAAAGACGCCGGCGTCACCGCACTGTCCTTCTCACTCGACGGCGCCTCGCCCGAAACCAACGACGCATTCCGCCAAACCGAAGGCGCTTTCGACACCGTCGTCAACGCCGCAAAAATCGCTCACAACGCCGCTCTGCCCTTCCAGATTAACACCACCCTCAGCAAGATAAACGCTCACGAAATCACCGGCATCGCACACTGGGCAAAACAGCTCGGCGCCTCCTGCTTCAACCCATTCATACTCGTCCCCACCGCAAGGGCAAAACAAATCGCCGACGAAATCCTCGACCCCGTCCAGTACGAATCACTCCTGAACGAGCTGCTCCGAATAAAGCTCAAAGGCGAAATTGATTTGAGAGTCACCTGCGGCCCGCAGTTCAGCCGCGTCTGCCGCCAGGCAAAGAGCAAGGGACTCATCGCCGAAGGCACCGGCTGCATCGGCGGAACCGGCTTCGGCTTCATCAGCTACCGCGGCGACGTACAAACCTGCGGATTCCTCGACGTCTCCGCCGGAAACCTCGTCGAAAACGGCTACGACTTCGCACGTATCTGGCTCGAGTCCAAATTCCTCAACGAAATAAGAGACCGCTCCGAATACCACGGCAAATGCGCAAACTGCGAATACGCCGGCCTTTGCGGCGGATGCAGGGCACGCGCAATGGCCGTAACCGGCGACTACCTTGCCTCCGACCCAACCTGCAGCTACAACCCCCCAAAAAAACCACACGCCGCGATGCACTAACGTATGCAAAGCGGCGTGTGGTCATTAACTGTAGCCTCAGCCATGTAACACAAGCTGCTGCTATACTAATCGTTTGCAAGCCATTTGTTGGCGAAAGCCAACAAATCGTCGAGCAGTACTGAGCCGCTCTGGTTACTGTCGGTGCCGTTGCACCAGTTATTACCCGCATCGCAATCGCTGCGTCGCCATTCTTGCGCAAAGTCCGCGAAATCCCAGAAGTTATTCCGCGGCACTATACCGTAAAGCGTGGTAACGCTGTTTTCAGGAAGCACCACCGAGCCGTCGCGGGCGACAATGCCCGCGTCAACGCAGTTCTCGGTCGCGGTTGTCCTGTAAACATGGAACCTTCGCGGTAATATATCGCCCGTGATGTCAAGCTGAACAAGCTTTTCATATTGCTCGTCCGCGTTGATGAGCACTATCGTAGCAGTCTTCTGGATCGGGTGCTTAAAGGCGACAATATAAACGTCCGAGTTATCAACATCACTTTCCACCATCACGGCTTCGGGCCTGATGTAACGGTAATACTGCTTGGAGATATAGTAACGCTTTCCCGGAACACCAACGTTCATAAGAACATATTCACCGGGAGGGTTGCCGAGGCCGTTATTCTCGCTCAATTGCCACCATACCCATGCCGAGGCGTGGCCGTACTTCAGAGCGGCGTATATCGATTGTGCGAGTTGCCTGCAGTTTTCCCAGTTTTCGTCGTAACCGGATGTCTCAGTCATCCAGAAAGGCCTGTTTGTGGGTTCGAGTAACTGCCGAGCTCGTGTCCAGAAGGTTGTTTCCGTAGAGCCGGGGTCAGGAGTCTGGCCGTCGTTACCATATCCGTGGGTGGCCCAGATGTCGGCCCACTGCAGGGCATCGGGGTCTTGAATTATCAGGTATTCATAGGAGGCGTGAGGAAACTCAAATGAGAAAAGCATATGTTCACACAAAAACAGTTGCGTATCAGGAAAACTCGCTTCTATGATTGGCCCTGCAACCTTGAGCATATCCCTATACTCCTCAGTTGAATATACGCAGGTATTCCAACTCTGTGGCCATGCCGGCTCGTTTTGCAGGCTCAGTGCATACAGGTCGATTCCGATATCCTTGTAATCCTGTATGGAGGAAACTGCGTAGTCGCCGAAATCGTCGTAATATTCGGGTAACAAATATCCGCCGCAACACGTTGGGGGGTCCTTCATATAGTGCGGCGGGGTCCAGTATGTGGCGAGGAACTTAAGTGGTTCACCGCTTTGTTCGGCCTTTTGCTTCATCGCCTGCAGGTACGGAATCTGTTTGGGCCACTGCCCTGGTTCGTTGGGCTTGGGGTAGTATTCATTGCGCGTAATCGTAAGACCGAGATCATCGATGACAAGATCAAGGAAGTTCTGATTATAGAAAGGCCCGCTGCTCCACCACACGTTCATTGCTCCATGAGCCCCGAATCCGTCTATTGTCTGATAAACAGTACTCTGGTCAACTGTGATGTTAACATCAGCCGGCCCGTCAGGAGTCATAAAGCTCCACAAATCACCCGTCGTAGTCTCTCCGCCGGACTGCTTCTCGTTGATACGCCAGTAGTATGTCTTGGCATAACTAAGCGGCCCCGGTTCATACGTCGTCGAACCCTGATTCACCGCAAAGGGCGGTGGTGAGTCGGTGCCAAAATAAACATCGTGAGTAGCCGCACGAGGCGCCGCCGTCCAGCTTGGTTTCATATTCAGGTAAACTCCGCCTTGCCCATTGGATGGGTCCGGATTCTCTGCTTTTCCCGTGTGAGTCGTAAAGCTCCAGACGTCGCCAACCCACGGACTCTTCGGATGAACAGCGTTGACCTCATCTATCCGCCAGTAGTAAACCGTGTTCAGGTCCATATAAGGTTCATAGCTCGTGTCCGGATAGCCCACCTCAACCGAACTTAGCGAACCCACATCGGTGCCCATATAAATGTCATGTGAAGATGCTGCAAAACCCGCCGTCCACGTAAGGGCCTGGTCGGGGTCGAATCCCGTTTCCGTGTCAGCCGGACTCAGAACCTTGGCCTTGCCGGAATCGGCGAAGAAATTCCATATCGTACCTTTAACGGTACCGAGTACATCGTTGAATTCGTCGATGCGCCAGTAGTACATCACATCAAGTGCAAGGTCCTCCGCAAGGTAGCACGGGTCTGAAACCGCACCCATATAAACTCCCATACCATCGCCGATCGTCGCATCGGTCACTGCCGTCTGGTTGGTACCCAAATACACATCGTGACCGTTGATATCCGCCACCAAAGAACCCGGCGACCACGATAGTTCAACATTCAATACCTCCCCCGTATAAATCCCCACTTTGGCTCCAATCAAGGGACTCGGATTTGTCGCCTTTGCAGAAGTTGTCGTAAAACTCCAGAGAGGCCCCTTCCACGGACTACCGCCGTTGACGTCATTCACTTCGATAACGAGCCAGTAGTAGGTTTTCTCGACCGCCAGAGGTGCGCCCATTCCGAATACCGGCGGATCGGTGGGTGAGAAGCTTGCGGTCTCTGCGCGGTAGTGGCCGAAGGCGGTGCCGAGCGGGTAGTCCAGGTTGGCACCGTTAACCCAGGAGAAGTTGGTGTGCAGGAAGACGTGATGTCCGTTGGCGTCTTCGCCGGGTGCATAGCCGGCGACGTAATCGCCTGCTGTCCAGGTTAGGGTCAGGATCGGAAAACACTCCGTCGCTGTATCTTCGGGGTCCGGATTGCCGGCATAGCCGTCAGCAAGAACAACTGGGCAAAAAGAGATGATAAAAAGAAAACCTGCCACAAAACAAATTCGCCTGCCCATGGTACTCCTCCTAAATTCTTAAAGTAACCTCGAGTTAATTATAAAACGGATGTGAACAAAAGATGCCTGCCGTCCTGTCACGCCTAATCACAGAATAACTCCATCGTAATGCTATTATACTACACAACCGCAAAAAGTCAACCACATTCTACTCAAACTTTCGCACGTTTCGTCAAACGCCAAAACCCACCCCATTTGCCCCTCTCGACCCCGAATTCGCCCTTCCCGCCCATTTCCCACCCCTCTCTCCTGACCCCTTTCTCAACCCTACTATTAGCTATACTTATACTACCCCCCCCAACCTTTCTTTACCCGCCGCTCTGTCTGGCGGGTTTATCCGCCTCCAGCCGACCCATTTTTAACCGAAAATTCGCAGCAAGCGAAAATCCTCGATGACCTTCTCCCGCTGATTTCTCTTGACTGCCGGCATCTATTTGCTAAACTCCGGCCAATTCAACTGTTACGATTACCCGATTAGCACATGGCAAAAACACACCGACATTCGACCGACATTGAAGGCTGGCTCAGGATAAGCCAGGCCGAGGGCGTCGGCTCGGTGACCTTCAAAAGGCTCCTGAGCCATTTCAGCTCAACGGATTACATCTTAGGCGCATCAGTAGCCGAGCTGACCAAAATCGACGGCATCGGCCCTAAAACCGCCGAAAGAATCGCCGCAACCCGCCATAAGTTCAATCCCTCACCTGAGTTAGAGCTGGCCGAAAAGCTCGGCGTCTGGCTCGTCCATCTCGAAGACCAACGCTATCCGCCGCTTCTAAAGCGAATCCACGACCCACCGCCTGTCCTCTATATCAAAGGCACTCTGCTGCCCCGCGACAACCTCGCCATCGCAATAGTCGGCTCTCGCCGTTGCAGCATATACGGCAAGGAGCAGGCCGCGCGATTCGCGCATATCCTGGCTGCCGCGGGCTTTACGATCTGCTCAGGCATGGCCTACGGCATCGACACCGAAGCGCATAGCGGCGCATTGGCGGCGGCAGGACGCACCATTGCCGTACAGGGCTGCGGCCTGGCAAACGTCTTCCCGCCCGAAAACAAAGGGCTGTTCGACAAAATCGCCGAATCCGGCGCCTGCGTAAGTGAGCTGCCCCTGCGGTATGAGCCGCTTTCCGAGAATTTCCCGCCCCGCAACCGAATAATAGCCAGCCTGTCGCTCGGAACAATCGTTGTTGAAGCCGGCAATAATTCCGGTGCGCTGATTACTGCGAAAGCCGCCCTTGAAAACGACCGCGAAGTGATGGCAGTGCCCGGCAAAATCGATTCGCCGTTTAGCCGCGGCTCGAATCGGCTCATTAAGGAAGGCGCAACGCTGATTGAATCCGTCGAGGATATAATGGACGCCCTGGGCCATATCGGCCGGCAGCTTAAAGATGGTGTAACCGAAGCCGCCAAGCAGACAGAAGCCCAGGTCGAAGCGCCTCTGTTTGACGTAAACAAACTGAATCTAAGCGACTGTGAGAAAACCATTTACAACTGCCTCGGCACCGAACCCGTCCACATCGAACAGATAATCGGCGAGGCGGATCTATCACCCGGCAGTATCAATGCCACCCTAATCTCTCTTCGTCTCAAAGGGCTTATCAAGCATCTTCCCGGCAGCCATTTTACTCGTCGGTAAGGGCCTTAGCCTGCATTGCACCAGCCGCCAAAAGCTGGCGCGTAAGCAAATGAGTGAATGAATTGCCGCCTTTTTTGGGCGAAAAATGGGTCCGCTGGTGGCGGGTAAAGGTTGGGGGGTAGTATTATACTGGCCCCGTGTAATGGTGAGACACCTATTAGGGTATAGGTTATGATGCTGACGCCTGACGGAAGGAGCCCGTAGGGCGGCTGTGATAAGAGGCATTTGAACGACTGATTTGGCTGCGGGAGATGCGATGATGGGCAAGTCGAGAAAGAACAGCAAGGGAATCGAAGAGGTTGGAGGTAAGCGTTCGGGCAAGAAGAGCGGCAAGGCACGGGGTTTTTCGCTGGGCCAGGTAATGCAGAAGACTAAGGGCCGGGCCAATCCCAAGGTGGTCTCGGAGATACTTGATAAAAAATTTGGATAAGAGCAAGACAAGGGAAGTGACATGAAGGTTGTCAGGAGCAGTGCGGTTGCGAAGAATTCAGTAGAGATGGACGGGGCCGAAGGCGTCGAAATCAGATGGCTCATCTCCAAAGACGATGGGGCGGAGAACTTTGCTATGCGGATGTTCGAACTGGAACCGGCGGGACATACGCCTCTGCATACACATGAGTGGGAGCATGAGGTATTCATTGTGGAAGGGAAGGGGACATTTGTGTGTGACGGTGCAGAGCATGCTTTTGAGAAGGAGTTTGTAATTTTTGTTCCGGGGGGCAGGGAGCACTGTTTCAAGAATACGGGGATGGGGACTTTGCGGTTTCTGTGTCTGATTCCGGGTTCGGCGGGATGAGCTTTTTAGAGCGGGAGAAGGCCCGGTCGCGGCCCTGGAGGGGTTTTCGGTGTTCGCTCACGTCAATGCCCCATAATCGGGTGTTTCGATTTGTGGTTTTTTTTGTATTTTCCGTGATTTTGCTGGATTGTTTGCGGCCAGTGGGTACAATTGCCTGTTGGAAATCCAGGAGAAGAATATGGTGGGGAAGTTGGCCGGTTTTGGCTTGTGTGTTGTGTGTGTCGGCGGGGGGAGAATTCTTGCAAGTGGGCAGCAGGAGGAATCTTTAGAACAGTATTTACAATCCTTTGGTAAAGGATCGAGTAAAGATACGGTAAGTGAGCAAGTTGTGCGCGCCGGAGGGTGAGCAAAAGTAGAGTCGGGGACATTTAAGCGGCTGATTTGACTGCGGGAGATGCGATGATGGGCAAGTCGAGAAAGAACAGCAAGGGAATCGGAGAGGTTGGAAGTAAGCGTTCGGGCAAGAAGAGGTTCGAGCGTGTGGAGAGGGTTTTTGCCGATGAGAAGCGCGAGGAAGCGGGAACCGCCGCACGTGGGGGACTGGAGAAGGCCTTCGATGCGATATCGGATTGGGTGTGTCTTGTGGACACCAAATCGCACATCCTTCGGAGCAATAGTGCAGGAGAGCGGTTTACAGGTCTTGGCACAGAGGAGATGGTCGGGCAGTTGTGCTGCAAACTTGTTCATGGGTCGGATAAGCCCATTGCGGGGTGTCCCCTGAAGAAGATGCTGAAGACGGGCCGGCGGGAGAGTGTTGGACTTCAGGTACCGGGTATAGACCGGTGGTTGATGGTTACGGTAGATCCTGTGAAAGACGGTAAAGGCAAAGTCACAAGCACGGTACATATTGTGCGTGATATAACAAAAGAAAAGCGTGCGGAGGGGAAGCTGGCGGCCGAACGGAATCTGCTTCGGACTCTGATAGATAATATGCCGGATGAGATATATGTGAAGGATACGGACAGCCGGTTTATTCTTTGCAACAGAACGGTTGCGGAGCATCACGGGGTGTCATCGCCGGATGAGCTAATCGGCAAGACAGACTTTGACTTGTATCCGGGGAAGGTGGCGGAGCGGTACTGCGCGGAAGAACAGCAGATCATGTGTTCCGGTGAGCCGAAGGTCAATTGTTTTGAGATCTACCTGGATAGCAAGGGCAATGAGGTTTGGGGTTTGAACACGAGGATGCCGCTGCGAGACAGCGAAGGAAGGATAATAGGTATTGTCGGCATCGGTCGTGACGTTGCTCAGGAGAAGAAGGCGGAAAAGGCGTTAATAGAGGAGCGTAATTTACTTCGGACGGTGATAGGCAACATACCGGACAGGATCTATGTCAAAGACACGGAATCGCGGTTTGTTCTTTGCAATGAGGCGGTGGTCAGGCGCGAGGGACAGAGCAGCGCCGATGATGTGGTGGGGAAGACGGACTTTGATTTCTACCCACGGGATTTGGCCGAGCAGTTCCTTGCCGAGGAGCGAAGGGTCATAGAGTCCGGAGAGCCCTTGATAAATCGTGAGGGTGTCAGCAGGGACGCAGCGGACGAGGAGTTTTGTGTTCTAACGACGAAGGTTCCTTTGCGCGACAGCGAAGGCAGAATAGCGGGTATCGTGGGGATCGATCGTGATATCACGGAGCGCAAGCGTGCGGAAACGGCGCTGGAGCGTGAGCGAGAGCAGATGGATACGATTCTGTCTTCGCTGAACACAGGGCTATCTCTGATAGATGCTGATATGAGGATAAAGTGGGTGAACAGCAAGATTCGCAAGATGTTTGCGTGCGGCGAGCCGGTGGGGCAGTTGTGCCACAAGTTTTACGAGGGGCGGGACGAGCCGTGTGAGCCGTGCGCGACAATAAGGGTCCTTAAGACGGGGCAGACGGCGGAGGTGGAGCGTTATAACCCACAGGACGGATGCTGGTATCACATAGTGTCTCAGCCGATCAAAGATGAATCCGGGCGAGTAGTCCATGTGCTCGAGGCGGTAATGGACATTACCGAGCGCAAGCGTGCGGAGGAAGAACTGCAACGGAGCGAGGCGTTCCTCAATGCAACGGGGCGAATGGCAAAGGTGGGTGGTTGGGAGCTCGATGCCATCACAAAAGAGGTACGCTGGACAGAAGAGACCTATTGCATACATGAAGTGCCGCTGGACTACAAACCATCGTTGGATGAGGCGATTAATTTCTACCATTCGGAAGACCGGCCGAAGCTGGCGAGCGCCATTCAACGAGCTCTTGAGTGTGGCGAGCCGTACGATATGGAAATTCGGTTCATCACGGCTAAAGGCAGGCACCTATGGACGCATACCACTTGTACGCCCCATGTGAAAAACGGCAAGACGGTGAGACTGACCGGGACTTTTCAAGATGTGACGGAGCGCAAGCGAGCGGAGGAGGCGGTAGTGAGGGAGCGGAATCTTCTGCGGACTTTGATAGATAACATGCCGGATTTGATTTATGTGAAGGATGTTGACAACCGTTTCATTCTCTGCAACCCAGTCTGTGCCAAGCGCGCGGGGGTGGAGACTGCTGAGGAGATGATTGGTAAGACGGATTTTGACTTGTATCCGGAAGATGCCGAGCATTTCAGTGCTGAGGAACAACAGATAATCCGGATGGGTGAGCCGCTGCTGAACCATGAGGAATTCGGCATTGATAAGGCAGGCAATGGGATATGGGGCTTGACCAGTAAGGTGCCTTTGCGCGACATTGATGGGAGGATAACAGGGATCGTGGGTATCTGCCACGATATAACCGAGCGTAAGGCGATGGAAGAGGCGCTGGCGAAAGAGCACAATCTGCTTCGAACGCTGATTGACAGCATACCTGATGAGATATACGTGAAGGATACGGCGAGTCAGTTCATACTTTGCAATGAGACGGTAGCGAGGTACAGGGGGGCCGATACGCCGGAGCAGCTTGTGGGAAAGACGGACTTTGACCTCTATCCGGAGGATGAGGCGGCAAGGTACTATGCCGAAGAACAAGAGGTTCTCCGGTCGGGCGAGTCGGTGGCCAATCGTAAGGAGTACGGGGTTGATGCGGAAGGCAACGAGATATGCGGCTTGACGACAAAAATGCCTTTGTGGGACAGTAGTGGCGGGATTGTGGGGCTTCTTGGCATCAGCCGCGATATTACCGAAGAGGAGAAGGCGGAGCAGAAGCTTATCGAGTATCAGAGGCAGTTGAAATCTCTTGCGTCGCAACTGACATTAGCCGAGGAGCGCGAGCGGCGGCGGATAGCGGGCGAGCTTCACGACACCGTGAGCCAGTCGCTGGCATTGGCAAAGATTAAGCTGGATGCGTTGCGAGCGGGGACGACGGCGAGAGAGCCAAACGAGGTTTTAGCTGAGGTGAGTGCATCTCTGGATAAGACGATTCAAGACACGCGGTCGCTGACATTTGACCTGAGCTATCCGATACTCTACGAGCTGGGTTTCGAGGCGGCGGTCGAAGAATGGCTCGAGGAAAACGTGGGGCACAGATACGGAATAAAGACGGAATTTTATGACGACGGCAGTGAAAAGCTGCTGGACGACGACGTTCGAGTGCTTCTGTTCAGGAACGTTCGTGAGCTTCTGGCCAATGTCGTCAAGCACTCGAATGCGAAGAAGGTGAAGGTTTCGGTTCGAAAAATCGACGACGAAATACAGGTCGCCGTGGAAGATAACGGCGTCGGTTTTGACGTTGAGCGGCAGGCGGCGACGGCGGGGCGCAGGAGCGAGTACGGGCTGATGAGTATTCGTGAACGGCTGGAGGATATCGGGGGGAACTTCGACATAGAGTCCTCACCGGGCGGCGGGTGCACGGCGACGATGACGGTGCCGGTAAATAATGAGCAGATTGAAGCGGGAGGTTGAAAATGAGCACGAGAATACTGTTGGCCGACGACCACGCGATAATCCGGCAGGGGCTTTGCGCGCTGCTGGAGAAAGAACCGGGTGTTGAAGTGGCCGGAGCGGTTGAAGACGGTCGCAAGGCGGTGGAGCTTGTTCGGGAGCTTCGGCCGGACATAGTTATTATGGACATAAGTATGCCGAACCTAAACGGCATTGACGCAACGCACAGAATTGTTCACGAGTTCGGCGGTGTGAAGGTGATTGCACTTTCGATTCATTCGAACAGGCGTTTCGTTGCAGATATGCTCAGGGCGGGTGCATCGGGATACATACTGAAGGAATGTCTGTTTGATGAGCTGCTTGAGGCGATACGAACGGTGTCGAAAGGCAGTATCTATCTGAGCCCGAGGATTACGGGAGTCGTGGTTGACGACTATATCAAACATCTGTCAGGGGCCGGTGTGGAGGCACCATTGTCTATGTTGACAGAAAGAGAGCGTGAGGTTCTCCAGCTTCTGGCTGAGGGGAAGAGCACGAAGCAAATCGCGCTGGAAGTTCACGTGAGCGTCAAGACGGTCGAGTCAAACCGCCGAAACATCATGGAAAAGCTTGATATTCACAGCGTTGCGGAATTGACGAAGTACGCAGTTCGCGAGGGGCTGACTTCGCTGGAGTGTTGAAAAAGTGGAGGCAACAGCGGGCGGTGGAGTGTTCCTTTTGACCTGGGCAGACATATCGCAGGCATTTTGGCGCGGCCCTGGCATGCCTTTGAGTCATTGGGAATTGGGGTATTTCGAAGTTGTCTTTCAGGGATTTCCCTGTCATACTTTCCCTTCCTTGTGACCGACTAAAAACATATATGAGGGACGATGGAACGTCGAGAGTAGTATGCGGTCAAGGAATGACCGGTGGTTGTCTCGCCGAGGGCCATTTTGGTAGGCACAGGTGGGGTTGTTTTCTGTATCGGCCCAGTTTCGATAGGGGGGGGTGTTTTGCCGTTTGGCCGGAAGGTACGGTCAGCATTTCGTTGGAATTTTAGGGGGAGGTTCTCCTTTGCAGGATTTTGCTCTCTGTTCCGTCGAGCAGTCGGCGGAAGTTCTGTCGATGGCGGACGATTACGATGACCGGTATTGCGATTGCGGCGGTGAGAAGTGGCCAGAGGTCTGCGAAATGCCAGTTCGGGGCCAGGGCAATCGCGGCAACGAGCGCGGCAGGGAAGATGACGGCAGCGGCTATCGAAGCGAGCGAGACGTATCGCCAGACGAGGACAAAAAGGACCCACACGGCCAGGGCAATTACTGCACAGACTGTGTAGTAAGGCCATAATCCGAGTGCGACGCCGAAGCTTGTGGCGACGCCTTTGCCACCACGGAATTTGACATATGCGGGGAAGATGTGACCGATTATGGCGGCGGATCCGGTGAGAAGGATGAGGAAGAGTTCGCATGTAGTGGGGGGAGCAGAGCAAATCAAGACGGCGGCTGCGGTCGGCAGCAGGCCTTTAAGGACATCAAGGCAAAAGCAGAGGTAGGCCCATTTTGTGCCGAGGGCCCTTGCTATGTTGGTGGCGCCGATGTTGCCGGAGCCGATTTTACGCAGGTCTTTGCCGTGGGCTTTGGCGATAATAAGGCCAAATGGGATTGAGCCGAGCAAGTAAGCGCCAAGTATAAGGGCGGCAAATGTCATTATCACCTCCGTCTTTGCAGTATCAAATCGTAGAGAGAGTTCAATTGTTCGGCTGCTCTATTGATTGAGATATTCTCCTTCAGGTTGTCGGCCAGGATTGCCTCTGAAGCTTTTTTGATATTGGCGGTGTCTGTGAAATAGTTGATTGCCTGTGCGAGGTCGTCGATGTTCTCGGGGTTGTCAATTAGCTTTCCGTGGCGATTGTCGGCGAAGAGGTCGGAAGCGCCGTTGAATCTTGTGGTTATCACGGGCTTTTCGGCGACGAGCGCCTCGAGTATGAATCTTGAGCACGGGTCGTAAAATGTCGGTAGGATTGCGATATCGCTTATCGTCAGGGCGTTTTGAATGTGTCGGACTTTTCCGAGGAATACAATTCTCTTTTCGACGGCGAGCTTTTTGGCGAGATGTCGATATTTGGCGGATCTGCCGCGGCCGGCAACAATGAGATAGGCGGAGTGGTTTTTCTCTTGCTTTGCGAGAAGACCGAATGCTTCAATGAGGCAGGCGAGTCCCTTCAGCCGGAAATTATTTGCGGCGAAGAGAAAGAAGACGGGATTGTCCGCTTCTTTGAGGCAGAGTTCAGCGAGTATTTGCGATCGGAGCCTGTCGGTCTGTGCCCGGTCAATTTCCTTTTTTGTTTTGACGCCGTTGGATATGACGGTGATGCGCTGCTCGGTGGTATGGTAGTGGTGTTTGAACTGTTCGGCGACATAGGTGGAGATGGCTGCAATAACGGGGCCATTGGGTTTTTGGGAGAGCCTTTTTTCCGCTCTTAGCAGTGAGCCGCGACGGAAGTTCGCAAAGGCGGTGAAACGCTTGTAATATTCGAGAGAGTTGTTGCGGTAGCTGGCGGCATTTCGGAGGATGGATTCGGCGTAGGCGCCGCCCCTGGGCTGATAGACGTCGGCGAAGTCGAAGGGCAGCGTGCTGTGTATTATGTCGTAATGGTTCTCGGAGAGATGCTTTTTAATCGCTTTTGCGAAGGTACGTAACCCGACACGTTTACCGGATACGTGATGGCAGAGGACGTGGATGTTTTTGGCATTTGCCTGTCCCTTTGCGGCAAGAACGTGTACCTGCATATCAAGAAGCGACAGAGCGCTTGCCAGCTCAAAGACGGAGCGTTCCGCACCGCCGAGTGTGACGTCCGCTCTTTCTATTATGACAGCGATTGTGCGTTTCATCGAGGGGGTCATTATAAACCGGTTAGCCGGCGAAAGGAACATTCCTGCCGTGTTTTGTATCGTGTCTTGCCATTCGCTTTGCCTTGTTCTTTATCTTCATTATGAATGTTTTGAGCTTCTTGTTCAGTTTTGTATCGGCTGTATATGCGAGCAGAAAACGCAGGCGGTCTGTTTTTGAAAAATACTCAGCCGGGGCCGAATAATAGAGCTGGGCGAGGTCCTTGAGACAGTATCGCCTGGCGAGAAGGAGTGGTTTGAACGTACGTGCCAGGTCTATCAGATAGAAAGTACCCGTATCACCGCAGAAGACATGAGAGAAATACAAATCACGGTGACGGTAACCGGTGTTGTGAAATGTCTTCACAAAGCAGGCCAATCGGCGTATGAAATCCCGCCGTGCCCTGAGATTCTCGGAGTTCGATGGAGCATTGAAAAATGAGGGGAGTTTCCGTTCCAAAGACTCGGCAGGGATTTTCTCGGTAATTACGAAACTTCGGTTTTCAAAGACGAAGCCCCCTTGTCGGCCGAAGGCGATGACTTTAGGTGTTGGGATTCCGCGAGCAGCGAGCAAGGCGGTGGGGGCGAAGTCGGTGAGGGCGCAGCTTATGCGTCGTCGCGCCGCGAGCCAGTTTCTCAACTGGACCAGAACCGGGGGGGACTCGTATCTTTTGAGGAACAACGTTGCAGGGGGTGACTTTATGTCGAAGCGTATTCTGGTTCGATGTCCTGCGAGGTTGTCCTTGGCGAGGTTTATGCCGCTGTTGAAAGAAAAGACGGTGTCGATTGAGCTCAGGCCGAGCTCGCCAAGGCCGGCTTTGTAGTCGGGATCAACAAAGAACGATTTAGAGACCTCTGTGAATTTCTGGCTTTTCATGGCCTGGAAGCTGGAGCTGGTGGTTTGTATTCGGTGTTTGCGGCGCGGGGCTCGGCAAGCAGTTTTTCGGCCGCCCGGCAGAGCATTTCAACGGTTATCGACTGCATACACAAATGCTGCTTCTGTTTGCATACGGGTTTATCACAGGGTGCGCAGAAAGCTTTGCCGACTATTTTGGTTTCGTGCGAATAGCCAATGTCGGTCCAGGCGGGGTCGTTGGGTCCGAACAGCGTGAGGACCTTTCGTTTAAGTGCGATTGCGATATGTCTCGGCCCTGTGTCGTTAGTGATAACGAGGTCGGCTGTCGAGAACATTGCTTTCAGCTCGCCAAGTGTAAGGGCGGTGTCGGCGAGGTTGATGAGTTTGTGGCTGCTTGCTTCGGTAATCTGAGCGGCAATTTTTGTCTCGGCGGGATTGGGCGCAACAGAGATGACAACGGTCGCATTGTGATTGGTAATGAGCCAGTCGGCTGTTTTTGCGAATCTTTCGGGTATCCAGCACTTGCTGTGGCCTCCTGCTGCACCGGGGACGATGATGACAAGGGGGCCGTTGCGTGCTGCGGATAGCGTGGGCAATTTGGCCTGGGTACTGTGGAGGTCTTCCGGGTCGAGGAGCAGTTCGAGCGTTTTATTGCCTGAGTCGGCGCCGAGCCGGGATGCGATTGCGAGATAGTAGTCGATCATCGATATTGGTTTGAAAGTTGCGGGGCCGGACTTTGGCGGGTGCAGTTTTTCTGTGAGGAGCGGTCCTCGTCCGTCACGTGCATATCCGATGCGCGAGGGTATTCGGGCGAGAAAGCATGCCAGAGCGGAGGCGAAAGAGTTTTTGAGAAGAATTGCGTGTGTAAATTTGTGGGTTTTGAGTTTTTTTGAGACAGCAAGGGGGTTGGTATTGTTGTATTCCAGCCAGGTATTGTTGAAGTCGCTGGGAGAGAGGACCTGACGGACGACCGGGTTGGCGAGAAAAATGATTTTTGAGGATTCAAATTGCCGGCGTATAGCTCGCAAGGCCGGTGTGCAAAGGACGGCGTCGCCTATTGGGGACGGCAGCCATACCAGGATTTGCTCTGTGGCGTTTTGCATTTTGAGACCGGCGATTCTGCGTTCGTGATTATGCCGGTAAGCTCACTGTTGGAGCCCGCACATCAATGTTTTCGCCCCTGCATCATGTAAAGAGTCAGTGACATTAACTGAAGGAATACGGCGAAGCCCAGGGCTATAAGGATGGAATTGGTCTGTCTGTCGGGGCTCATCAGGAGCCACAAGCTTATCAAAAGGCAAAAGAGCGCAATAATCTGAATGGCTCCGGCGAGCAGTCTTGTCACTGAGAAATCGGTGAATATCTGTGATCGTTCCATGGTCTTCAGCTGGTCGAGAATATCCTGGAGTAGTATTTGGTTTTTAGCGGCGCTGTTGTCGCGGCCCCGGGTAGTTTGTTCTGTTTCGGTCTGGGCCGGCGTGGTCTTTTGTGCGGTTTCGATTTCGACGGTTGTGGGAGCATGTTGGGATGAGTCGTTGTTACCGAATCGTTTGTTTGTGGTGCGTGCGTGTTTCTTTATGATGTTCACAGCTTCTTTGATATTCACAGCTCTAAAGTCGGGTCTGGGCCGGCCCGGCTGGGTTTTTGTTTCATGGGTGGGGTTATCTATCAGGATTGTCCTGCAGCCGGCTCGCAGACCTGCCTGGACGTCATGGATACTGTCACCGACCATCCATGATTGGGTCAGATCGATGTCCATCTCTTTTGCCGCGGTCAGGAGCATGCCGGGATTTGGTTTTCGCAGGTCGCTTTCCTTACGGTATTTTTCGATGGTGCCTTCGATGTGGCAGGGACAGTAGTAAATTTTGTCGATACAGGCGTCTTTTTCCGCCAGGAGCTGCTTGAGCCGCTCGTGGATCTTAGCGAGGACCTGCTCGGTGACGATGCCGCGAGCCACGGCAGATTGATTCGAGACGATAATGAGCTTATAGCCCATGTCTCTCAGGTCGGTCAGCGCTTTTGGAACACCATCGAGCAGCTTGACCTGGTCGGGGTCGTTTATGTAACCCGGATCTTCTATCAGGGTGTCGTCACGGTCGAGGAATATGGCTTTGTTTGGCATATCTGTCGTCATCTCTGTTTGGTCTTCAGCTATCGGCAAAGTTTTGCTCGACGAGCTTGCAGATTATGTGGTAAGCGAGCTGGTGTATTTCCTGGCTGCGTGCGGTGGAAGGATTATCTGCACAGAGGCAGATATCTGACATTTGTTCGAGCGGGCTGTTTTTTCTGCCGGTAAATGCAAGTATCGTTGCGCCCTTTTTCTTTGCGAGTGCGGCAGCGGCAATTACGTTCGAGGAGATTCCGCTTGTCGATATGGCCCAGAGGATATCGCCTTTGTTCACAAGGGCCTCGACCTGTCTGGCAAAGACCGTCTCGAAGCTGTCATCGTTTGCAATAGAGGTTATGACGGAGGTGTCGGTCGTCAGGGCCAGTGCAGGTAAGGCCATTCGCTTGTCTTTGAATTTACCGATGAATTCGCCGGCGATGTGCTGAGCATCGGCTGCCGAGCCGCCGTTGCCGCAGATATAGAGTCGCCCGCCGCTGTTAAGTGATTTGACAATTGCCTCTGCCGCAGCGGCGATAGTATCCACACCCGAGCGTTCCAGCTCGGCAATCATCTCCTTGTGAGCATCTATGATGTCGCGTATTTGCCTGTCCATCTGTTCGCCCATCACGCATCTCCTTCTGCAGACTTACCTTTGCCAAACAATGCTTTGATGTTTTCTATTATTGATGTCGAACTTTTGCCTTCGACAATGGGTGCGAGGACGACTTTCCCACCGCAGGACTCAACAAACTCCTGTCCGACGACGCCTTTGTCGGCCCAGTCCTGTCCCTTTACCAGCACGTCAGGTCTCACATCCTCGATGACATTGAGCGGGTCCGGTTCATCGAAGATGGTTATGTAGTCAACGGTTTCGAGGGCGGCGAGGACCGCGGCTCTGTCGAACTGATTATGAATCGGCCGGTCGGGTCCCTTTATGATCTTGACCGATTTGTCGCTGTTGAGCCCGACGACGACAACGTCCCCCTGTTCTTTGCAGAACTTTAGAAACTCGATGTGGCCTCTGTGTATTACGTCGAAGCAGCCGTTTGTCCACACTACAGTGCGGTTTTGTTTTCTGTGCCAGTTGAGCTCGGTGAGCAGTGATTCGAGCTGACGTACTTTACCGTTCTTGCCGCGATTGAGCCCTATTATTTCATTTATGATTTCCTCGGTGGTTACCGTAGCGGCGCCGAATTTCTCGACCTCGATGCCTCCGGTGATGTTGGCAAGCTGGACGGCGGTCTTGTAATCACATCCGGCTGCGATGGCAACGGCCAGTGTCGCCAGGACGGTGTCGCCTGCGCCTGTAACATCATAGACGTTGCGGGGCCGTGTGGATACGAGCTCGTCGAGGTCTTTTGTTCTCAGGTATGCTCCTTCCTTATCGAGTGTAATTGCCACTGCTTCGAGTGTCAGTTTTTCGAGGAGCCCAGCGGCTGCATTCGCGGCGTCTTCGGTAGTCTTGATGTCAAAGCCGATGGCCAGAGAGGCCTCCTGTCGGTTAGGGGTTATGAGTGTCGCGCCGGCATATTTTGAGTAGTCGCTTGCGGACGAGGGGTCAACAATGACCTTTTTGCTGGCATCATTCGCGGCCTGTATCATTTGGCTGCACAGCAGAGGGGTCAGAAGACCTTTATCGTGGTCCTGCAGGCAGACGATATCGGCGCAGCTTAGCTTGTCGATGAAAATCTGCAGTATGGCGCCGGACTGCTCGGTGGGCAGCGGCTTTGCGGACTCTTCATCCATTCTGAATAGCTGCTGTTGATGTCGGTGCTGTGCGCGGCCTATCAATCTGGTTTTTGTTATAGTCGGTCTGTCGTCGGTGGCTGTAATCAGGCCGCTGATATCGGCACCTATTTCCGAGAGGTTATCCCTTACTTTATCTGCGTTTGAGTCATTTCCTGTGACGCCTACGCATATTGGCTGAGCCCGCAGCGCTGCGAGGTTAATTGCGACCCTGCCGGCGCCGCCACAGCTTGCCTCCTTTTCGATGACTTTCAGTACCGGGACCGGTGCCTCAGGGCTTATTCGGTCTGCGTCGCCGTAAACATAGACGTCGAGCATAAAATCACCAGCCACCAGAACTCGTGGCAAGCCAAGATTTGTGACGGCCTTAAGCAGGTTCTCGTACATTCAAGCCCTCTTGCTTTCTCAGGTCTCAGTTTCCCGGGATTTTACCAGCCAGGGCGCTTTCAATCAACTGTGTAAGTTGCTTTTCGGTGGTGATGAACTTCAGCTCAACCGCCAGATACGCAAAGGCGATATCGCATCCGGCAGATGCCGGCAGTGCGGTTTTATTCCAGTCTTTTTCTGTTGTAAGTATCAAATCGGCATTTACCAGCGCAGCTTGTGCAAGGATTCCGGTGATGTCCTTCTGGGTGTATTGATGATGGTCGTTGAAGATTTCCGAGCCGACGAGGTCCAAGCCGAGCTTCGTGATTGTACCGATAAAGCCGTTGGGATTTCCGATTCCGCAGAAGGCGAAGATGTTTTTGCTTTGCAACTGTTCGAGCGTTATTATTTTTGCGCCGATGGCCTTTGCACAAAGAGGAGCATGGATTGTTCGGGCAATTATTATATTGGGGTTGTACCGACGCAGTTGTTCTTCAATCCTGTCTAACTTATGCGGGGGTATTTGGTCACATCTGGTAACGACCGCCGCGTCGGCTCTTTTCAGGGCGGAAAGAGGTTCCCTGAGCAGCCCTGCCGGCAGAACTCGGCCATAGCCCAAAGGCAGAGTCGCATCGATTGTCACTATGTCCAGGTCTCTGGCCAAACGGCGGTGTTGAAATCCGTCGTCCATGACAAGTACCCGGGCGCCGAAGGAACCTGTTGCCTTGACCGCTCCTGCAATGCGGTCCGGGTCCACAATCACTTTGGCATCGGGGCAGCTCCTGGCAAGGATTGCCGGTTCATCGGAGAGTTTGCCTTTCGGAGTTTTGTAGCCGCGTGTCAGGATTGCACAAGTGAGGTTTTTTCTCTGGAGGCGCTTGCACAGCCAGATGACCAGAGGAGTCTTGCCGGTTCCACCCGTGGTGATATTGCCTACGCTTATTATGGGAACTGCGCTTTGCAGTTTATCGGACGAGACCTCACCTGAAGCTGTTACGGAGTATGCCCTGAGCAGGCCGGTGGAATAGCAAAAGTTGCGGATTACCACAATAACGCGATAGAGCCACGAGGCAAGCCGAAGGAAGTGTGTTAGCAGGGCTGAAACCGGCCCCTTTGGGGTCCCGCCAAGCAGATTGTGAAGACGTTTCTGGTCCATTGTGAGTCTTTCTGACAGGGAGTTATTAGCAGTTTTTGGGCCTGTTGTCATTATTTATTTGCCCAGTTATTGGCTTAGAATGCCGAGAAAAAGAGCAATGACATTGGCTTATGTGTAGTGGAGCGAGAATGGTCCATATACGCGACATGACAATCAGATACAAGCTGATATCGATCATAATGGCCGCGTGTATCGCTTCATTGGTTCTGGCCGGTGCGACATTTGTCGGTTGGGAGTGGCATAGTCTTAGGCAGACCCTTGTGAGGAATCTGTCGACGCAGGCGCAGATAATAGCCGCCAACAGTATGGCCGCACTTGCATTTGAGGACGCCAAGGACGCGGAGCAGACGCTGAAGACGCTTGAAGCCGAGTCTTCCATTGTCTTCGGCTGTGTGTTTGGTTCGGACGGCGAAGTCCTCGCAAGCTACTACCGCAGCGGTGTGGATGCAAGTGACGTTCAAGTTTCCGCACCTGGGAAAAGCGGTTACAGTCTTGATGACAAGTTTGTGACGGTATTTGAAGCGATTGTGCTTGAGGGTGAGAAAACAGGGATGGTCTGTCTGCGGTCGGACCTGGAGCCGTTGAACGCAATACTAAAGCGCGATACCATTACGATTGTTATTGTCTTATTGTTCGTCTCCGGCGTGGCATATATCATTTCCTCGGGACTTCAGGGCATTATATCGGCGCCCATTTTGAGACTGGCTTCGGTTGCGCGGGTGGTGTCGGAGGAGAAAGAATACTCTGTTCGGGCCGAAAAACGCAGCGGCGACGAGGTGGGTACACTGATAGATGCGTTCAATGAGATGCTGGAACAAATTCAGCAGCGTGACGTTGCATTAGTGAATGTGAACACGGAACTCGAAAAGAGGGTCGAGGAGCGTACTGCCGAACTGAAGGAAGAGGTGATGGTTCGCAAGCAAGCGGAAGATGTGCTTGCCGAGATGGTTAGGCAATTGACCCGAACCCACAGGGAGCTTAGGGAGTTTACCCACATATCAGCACATGATTTGAAGACCCCGCTGCGAGCGATTGGAACACTTTCGGATTGGATTGCCGAAGACTACGCAAAGAAATCAGATGAGCGGGGCAAAGAAACGGCCGGACTGCTTGCCGGGCGTGCCCAGCGAATGAGCAATCTTCTCGATGCGGTGATGCGCTATACCGACATTTCCACGGTGGAGCCTGCGGAAGAGGAGGTGGATTTGGGCAAGCTGGTTAAGGACGTTATCAGCAAGATAGTACCTCCTGATGAGAATATTGAGATAACGTTCGACAAGGAGCTTCCTGTTGTGGTGGGCGACCGAGAACTGCTTGCTCAGGTATTCAGGAATCTGTTGGGCAATGCGGTGAAGTACAATAACAAACCGCAGGGTCGGATCAGTATCGGCTGCGTCGGCAGCGACGAGTTCTGGCAGTTCCACGTTTCCGACAACGGCCCGGGTATTGAGAAGAGGTATTTTGAGAAGATTTTTGAAATCTTTCAGATGCTGTCGCGCCGGGACGATACCGAGGATGTCGGCATCGGGCTTTCGATAGTGAAGAAGGTCGTCGAGATGTATGAAGGACGGGTGTGGGTGGTGTCGGAACCCGGCAGGGGCAGCACTTTCTTCTTTACGTGGCCGAAGCACTCCCCGCACGCCGGGGGTCGGCAGCGCTCATTGAATACGACTGACGTTAGTGCTTAATGCCACCGATATCTACAGCGTTGCCGGCATAGCCTCAAGCTGTTTCTGCGGCTTTGCGAACCTGATTAGGGTATTAGCTGCACAAGGCACGTATCCTACTTTGTACGCTTGATTTGCCCGATGATTGCATCCGCCATCTGGCGCGTGCCGACGGCCGTTAGGTCGTCGCGATTTGGTTTCATGTCGTAGGTTACGCTCTTTCCCTCTGCGATAACGGCGGCAACGGCGTTTTCGAGCTTGTCGGCTTCGGCCGTTTTGCCGATGTGTCTAAGCATCATAACGCCGCTGAGGATAAGCGCCGTCGGATTGACTTTGTTGAGGCCTTTGTATTTCGGGGCGCTTCCGTGGGTGGCCTCGAAGGTGGCGACGTTGTCGCCTATGTTTGCGCCCGGCGCGACGCCGAGCCCGCCGACAAGACCGGCACACAGGTCGCTAAGGATGTCCCCGTAGAGGTTCGGCAGCACGATTACATCGTAAAGTTCGGGTTTCTGGATGAGCTGCATGCACATATTATCGACGATGCGGTCTTCGAATTCGATGTCGGTATTTTTCTTCGCCACCTCGCGGCTGACGTCAAGCCACAGCCCGTCCGAGTATTTCATAATGTTGGCCTTGTGGACGGAGGTGACTTTCTTACGTCCCATTTTTCTGGCATAATCGAATGCAAACCGGACGATGCGTTCGGTTGCATAGACCGAGATGGGTTTTATGGTTATTCCGGAGTCCGGCCTGATTTTCTTTTCGCCGTGTATGTTTATCCAGTTGATCAGCTCGGTAGTGTCGTCTTTGTCTTTTTCGAACTCGATGCCGGCGTAGCAATCCTCGGTGTTTTCGCGGACGACGACGAGGTCGATATCGGTGTATCTGCTTCGGACGCCCTTGTAGCTCTTGCACGGTCTCAGGCATGCGTATAAGTCGAGTGACTGGCGCAAGTGGACGTTGATGCTTCGAAAGCCGGTGCCGACCGGGGTGGTGATGGGGGCCTTGAGTGCGATGCCGTTTTTCTTTATGGATTCGACGGTTGCGTCGGGCAGGGGGGTTCCTTCACGCTGCATAACGTCGATTCCGGCCTCTTTGATGTCCCAGTTGATTTGGGCGCCCGTGGCGTCGATGCATCTGCGGGCAGCTTCGGCGATTTCCGGGCCGATGCCGTCACCTCTGATAAGCGTTACGTCGGTCATATTTCTCAACTCCGGGCACTCAACAAAAACGAGTATACTATCCTCGGCTCGCCGGCGTGTCAATGTGGTTTTGCCAATCGGCCGTTTTCGGTAGAATCGTGGTGTGCTTTTGAATTGCGTATTTGGGAGGTCGGAAAAATGAAACTATATCTTGTGCAACACGGAAAGGCGGCCTCGAAGGAGGTTGACCCGGCCAGGCCGTTGACCGGCGAAGGTCGGCAGGGAGTCGAAAACGTTGCTGAATTCATCAGACCGTTGAAGCTGTCTGTCGCGCATCTCCTGCACAGCGATAAGAAAAGGGCGATTGAGACGGCTGAAATCCTGGCGAACGATATTGCTGTTGCCGAGGGCAGGACGCAGCGCCAAGGCCTCGCGCCTAACGATGACGTTGTGCCGATAGCCGATGAAATCGAAGGTGGTGACAGTGATGTGATGATTGTCGGGCATATGCCGTTTTTAAGTAAGCTGGTGTCGCTGCTCTTGACCGGTGACCAGGCAAACGGCTGTGTGGTCTTCAGAAACGGCGGCATCGTGTGTCTGAATCAGACCGAGCAAAATCGTTGGCAGGTTGAATGGATAATCACACCGGAACTGCTCGGCTGAGAGTCTGTCAGGGATTTGTGCCGGCGTGTCAATGATTGGTTTTGCCAGGCGGCTGTGTTCAGCAGAATCATGGCGTTGTTCTGAGCTGCGCATTTCGTGGGGCTGGTGTTTTTTCCTTTTCGGCTGTTTCGATTTTGCCGTCAAATTGATTGACAGCAGTCTCAGCAAGCTGCTATGCTACGTCTCGAAAGGGAGTGTAGCTCAGTTGGTAGAGCAACGGCCTTTTAAGCCGTAGGTCTTGGGTTCGAGTCCCAACACTCTCATTGTTTCGAGCTTGGCTTCCGGGCCGAAATTCCCATTCATGGTCCTATTAGCGGGGCTTTTCCTTTTTCCCTTTCTGTAGAGGTTTTTGCAATGCTTTGCATATCGCTGCAACGTTTTGGCAGAGAATTGGCGGAGTAAATGGCAGAGAATCCAGGATGATGGCATTTATCGTCGTCAGTTCCTGTCTTGCGATTCTGTTGTTGTCCACTTGTTGAAAAATCAGGCAACGCTTCGAGAGCTTTCTCCGCCTGACCTCTTAGTGTATGGGTGTACCGTGACATCGTAAGGTTAATATCGCTATGCCGCATCAGTTCCTGCGCTACCTTTGGGTGAATGCCACAAGCTGCCAGCAGTGTTCCGAAGGTGTGCCTGAGACAATGAAAAATCAACCGTACCTCTCTCGGCCTCAATTTCAACGCCTGCTGCCTCAAGATCAGCCCTGAACATCAGGGCAAGTGAGTATTTACTGGGCATTGCAAAAGCTTCAGCTTGTGGAAGCTTGCCAAAGAAATGCTGCCTTAAAAGTCTGGTGGCATCTTTTCTCAAGGGTAGTTATGCGGCTCTTCCGTTTTTCGTATATTTGACATCCAGCGTAACTATCCGACGTTCCGAAGATGGATGGCACCGATCAGGTCTGGCCTTCGGGAGAGGAGAGCGGCAATATCGGCGTGGATGAGATATACTTCATTCCCGAGCCGACAACCATCGCCCTGCTCGCCATCGGCGCCCTGGCATCGTTGAGAAAACGACACTGCTACATACCCGGCACTATCTCCGGATAGACCTGCCCTGCTGCGCTCACCTTAAAGACATAAATCAGCCCCGGCCGAAGTCGTGAATAGACTGCGCTTCCGTATATCGCCTGTATATCATACTGTTTGAGTTTCTCCGGATCATTCGCCAGTTCCCATATACCCGACCAGAAAACCTCCCGCTGTTTTATCGGTAAAACCTTCAGCAAATCCGCATAGCGTGCTGGCTCAGCCCCTGCCTGCTCTATCATAAATCCCTCACTCGGGCTCATGTGTTCGCCATAAACCCGCCGCCACAGATACAACGCACGCCCCCTGCCGTCCATCACCAGTTTCTCCCCGAACTTCACAATCAGCGCATCAAAATAAACGATGTCACCCTCGATTATGTAGTCCTTCTCTAAAATCTTCTTTAGCTTATCGTCCCTCGCAGTCTCCACAAAACGCAGTGTCGTATAAAGCTTACCCTCCCTGTTCTCCTGAGAAATCACCTTCGCATAGCCAATCTGCTCCTCAGCAGTTATATTCGTTATCGCCTGCTTTAGCTCCTTATTCTCCGCCAAAAGCTCATGTATCGTCGCCGCACCGTAAAAGAACCCACGACCTAAGTACGCCGCCGCTCCCAGAACTGCGATAATCGCAACAAAGATAAAAGTCCCACGTCTCTTCTTAGCCACCTTGCCAATCCACTCAAAACAGCAAGAATCTCACCCCCTGTGCAAATGGGGCATTTTTCACACACACTATACTCTATCATCGGCTACACCCCCTTTTTTTGTGAATTATGTAACACATGGCCACTCCTGAAGAGGCTGTCGGCACTTGAGATTTATCCGTCACAAGGTTACAATTGACGGGTTTCCAGCCAGCACAACTTAAGACTCATGGCCAAATTCAAGCTAAACAGTACGTTCAAGCCCGCCGGCGACCAGCCGCAGGCAATACAGCGGCTGAGCGACGCCCTGCGAGCCGGCAAAAAGTACCAGACCCTCATGGGCGTTACCGGCTCCGGCAAGACCTTCACAATGGCAAACGTCATCGCCCAGATCAATCGCCCCGCCCTCGTCATATCCCATAACAAAACACTCGCCGCCCAGTTGTACGAAGAATTCAAAGAGCTCTTCGGCGATAACGCCGTCGAATACTTCGTCAGCTACTACGACTACTACCAGCCGGAGGCATACATCCCACAGCGCGACATCTACATCGAAAAAGACGCCTCGAAAAACGCCGACCTCGACCGCCTGCGCCTCTCAACCACGACAAGTCTCTCTACAAGAAAAGACTGCATCATCGTCGCATCCGTCTCCTGCATCTTCGGCCTCGGCTCACCTGAAGACTACAAGGCATCCGTCGTCGCCGTCCGGACCGGCGACACCCTCGAAAGAAACGAGCTGCTCGGCCGACTCGCAGACATCCAGTACACAAGAAACGATATCGATTTCCAGAGAGGCACCTTCCGTGTCCGCGGCGACGTAGTCGAGCTACACCCATCCTATGAATCATTCGCCGTCCGATTCGAATTCTTCGGCGATTCCGTCGAAAAAATAAGCTACATAAACCCCATCTCCGCCGAAACCCTCGCCGTCGAGGACCAGGTCTTCATCTACCCCGCCCAGCATTACATCATGCCCGCCGACAGAATCACCTCCGCTATCGAAAGCATAAAGGCCGAGCTCCAGCAGCGACTCTCCGAATTCCGCAGCCAGGGAAAGCTCCTCGAAGCACAGCGACTACAGGCAAGAACTATGTACGATATCGAAATGCTCACCGAAATCGGATACTGCAGCGGAATTGAAAACTACTCAAGACACCTCTCAGGCCTCGCACCCGGTACAAGACCATACACTCTAATTGATTACTTCCCGAAGGATTTCCTTCTCTTCATCGACGAATCTCATGTCACCATCCCCCAGATTCGCGCAATGTGGGCCGGCGACAGAAGCAGAAAAGAAGTCCTCATCGAGCACGGCTTTCGCCTGCCCAGCGCCTTCGACAACAGGCCGCTACGCTTCGAGGAGTTTCAGCAAAACTTCAACAGGGTCATCTTCGTCTCGGCCACACCGGGGCCCTTCGAAACCGAGCTCTGCGACCACGAAGTCGTCGAGCAAATCATCAGGCCCACCGGCCTTATCGACCCCGAAATCTTCATCCATCCCGCCTCGAACCAGGTCCCCCACCTGCTCGGCGAAATCGAAAAAAGAGTAAAAGCCAAAGAAAGAGTCCTCGTCACGACTCTCACAAAGAAACTCGCAGAAGACCTCGCCGGCTTCATTGCCAAAAAGGGCTACCGCTGCCGCTACCTACACAGCGAAATCGACACCCTCGAAAGGGTCGAAATCCTCCGGGACCTCCGAGGCGGAAAATTCGACGTCCTCGTCGGTATAAACCTGCTCCGCGAAGGCCTCGACCTGCCCGAAGTCTCCATGGTCGCAATACTCGACGCCGACAAGGAAGGCTTCCTCCGCAGCGAAACCGCACTCATCCAGACCATAGGCCGAACCGCCCGAAACGTCAACGCTGCCGTCTTGTTCTACGCCGACACCGTCACCAAATCCATGGCCAAAGCCATCGACGAAACCGACAGACGCCGTAAAATCCAGCTCCAGTACAACGCCGAGCACAACATTACCCCTGAGACCATAAAAAAGGAAATTCGCTCAGGCCTCGACCTCCAGCTAAAGGCAAGAAAAACCGCTCGACAGGCCGTGCACTTTGAATCAGACGAATTCGAAAAAGTCGAGCTTGCAGGCCGGATAGAAAAAGAAATGATTGATGCAGCCCAAAATCTCGACTTTGAAAGGGCCGCTTTTCTCCGTGACCAGTTGCAGCAGCTGAAAGAACTGCCCGAGCTCGTCCTCCTCGACTCGAAAAGAAAAAAACGAGACCACTTAGCCGCAAAAAAACTCGACCGATACAAAAAGAAAAAAAACTAACCCGAAAAAAACCTCCCCTGAGCGAAGCCGAATGGGCGATAATCCACCCCTGTCCCTATTTTACCCACTTCTTACTTCTCTTCGGCCTGCCCACATCAATTCGACCCGGAAAAAATCCAATCCACAACATTTGGCAATAGCCGCCAAGCCCCGATGATGTGTGGAACTGCTGAAAATCGTGTTCTGGAATGGAGGGCAACAGTGGAGATATGCCAAAACAGTAAGAAAAACTGGGTTCTTCACACAAATATGTCGCTTTTCTTGTGCCTTTTGCGACATGGGATACTAAACCTGCCGCCAAGTTGTTGACAATGAGATGAAATCTTGGTATTGTAGGCCTTCAATTGTACAGGAGTGCTTCAAAAAGAGTACCAAAGCGTGCAGTCCGCAGTCATAAGGACTCCTTACGGAGGACGCCTTGCGGCGGAGCACCTTTTATGAAGTTAAATGGGAAATCGCAGTTTAATATTGTAGGGTGAGGCTTGCCTCACCGGTTTACTTTAAAGGGAATTGATCATGAATACATTGGCGGAGATTTTGAAACGACATATCTGGTGTGTAATAACAATCGCGGCAATCATATTATTGGCGCTTATTACACTATCATTTGGTAAAGATGTTGATTTAGTAAGCCACCTTAGCCTCACAAGTGCTGTTGTCTCAATCGTTCTTGCCATTACTGTGATTGTCTATATGTATTTTCAGGACCAGCGCTCGTCACAAAATATTACAGAGATGAGAAGGCTGATAGACGAGGGATATCGCACAATGACTGACAAGGCCGGTCTTATGGTAGACAAAGCCCAGTCATTAGAGCAAATGATGGCCGGAATACCCCAACCTCCTGCTGACAGCGACACAACATCAACTCCGTTAGTCTTGCAAGATGGGAAAACTCTTAATATTTCGGCTTATTCTAATATAGGGTTATTAGCCTTGTATTCTTTGGTAAAATCCTATGAATTTCATAAGCCTATATCGATATTTGAGATTTTAGGCTCAGCAGTAATTAACGCTGAAGCGATGGCTATGTTCTCCTTGGGTATAATGCACAGCCTTCGGGCTTTTTTGGGCAAAGACTATGTGACCGTTTCTAAACAACAAGAACTAAAGAAGTTGCCGGATGGTTTTAAGGAATCTGTAACTGCTCAAATTGACAAGCGTCTCGAAAAGTATAAAGACCAAGGTGAAGATGAAGACTACGCTGAACTTAAAGATGCTTGGGATTCGATTAATAATTATTTCGATAATTTGTAAGCAGCTTCCAGAAAGAAAGTCCATAAAGCCCTGGGAGAATTAAAGGTGTCCGGTACATTTTTTCGCTGGGGACAACAATTTGACCATCGAAAATCAACCATCCAACATACATTTCCATAATCGACTCAACAATCCGTGCCCAAATAATATCTAAATAGGCCGAGATTGCAAGTCTTTTTTACTCGTTACTATTTACCCGCTCAAGCCCCTGCGGCGCCCCCCTGCCCCAGACTTCGTTCAGCCAGTCAAAAAATTCTACCTATTTTGCGGGCATTTTCGGTTTTTTTCTTGACTTTTCAGGAATATTGTGGTAGGGAACAGTTGAAGGATTAAGCTATTTTTGGAGGATAACGAAAATGAGGAAGCTCAAAATCTTTGGAGCAGTTGTGCTGATAGTATGCGCCATTCGAGTATCCGCTGAAACTATCACCGTTCGCCTGCCTGAAATCGAGGAACAGTTTATGACCTATGAGACGCTAACGGCCACGTTTGATTTGGGCACATCCCTGGCCTTCATTGGTCAGGCGCGCAGCAGATTTAAGGGGTCATTTTACCCTGGCAAGGTGTATTTGTGGTACGAAAACCCGTCGCAATGGTTTTACTACGGTGGTTACACCTGGAGTATGATGGATCCACCCGAGTCGCAGGGACAATGGGAGGCTGGCGAATGTTTCAACACTTTTTGCAGCTTCATTAGTGAATCAACATTCTTATGGTATGGCCAGGGTGCACCGAGCTGGGTTTTCCTTCTGGACGGCCAGGGACAGGTTGATTCGCGGCTGAATACTCCTATGCCATTTTCGTGGATGATATTAGAGGAAGCGAAGGCCTATATCAACGAGGCGCATCTGATAATCGAAGGGGAAATTCGACTGACCAGTCCTAACGGCAATGAGGCGCTCCAGGCCGGCTCGACACACACGATTGAGTGGACCGATTTCAGGGCCGGCGGTTGCTCACGTGGCTACAACCTGAAATACAGCACCGATAATGGTCTAAACTGGATACCGCTGGATTCAGTCGCCGACGCATGTTCATACGATTGGCTCCCGCCCGGAATTGACTCCAATGATTGCCTCGTCAGAGTCCTTGACGCCAACGATACGAGTATTCATGACACCAGCGACGAACCATTTACAATCTATCACTGCACGCTCAGCTATGACCTGACGGGCGACTGCTTAGTGAACTTCGACGACTTTGCTTTGTTGAGCTCGGAGTGGCTACAGTGCGGCAACCCCTTTGACCCCAATTGCGTACAATAGATAATATCCTGCTTCTGAGTTGGGCAGATGGCTCTGCCGAGGCGACCCTCGCCGCAATACTGTAAGGCATCCTGCAGAGGCGTACGCCAAAGCTTAACTCTGTGACCTCTGCTTGCCCCGCTCCAAACCTGTCCTGAGTGTAATCGTAGGATAGACCGCTGGCGTAATTTGGTGCTGTGGTGTGCTCCGTGGCTACAAAATTTCTTAGTGTCTTTGCGTCTTAGTGGTGAAAACTCTGTGGCGAACCAAAATTTCACTTGACATTTAACCCGCCATGTTGTATAATGTTTGGCTAACATATGAAAGCTTGATAAAAAACAAAAAACTCGGAAGGTTCAACAATGGCCGCCCATTTACAAGATGTTATATTTTGTTTCTCAGCTCTTGAACTTTTTCAAAAATCAGTGTTAATCAGCGTTAATCTGTGTCTAAAAACAAAACCGCCTATATTGCCCAACTTAACTTGCTGGCAATTTACAACCTTTTTATGCAAAACGAACCCAATTTTCACAAGGCCCACAATGAACTTAACTCTATACCTGAAAAGGGCTTACGAAAAATATTCACCCCTTCGAATGGTGAAAAGCAAACCCAAACAAACCCAATTCAAACCCAATTTCGGAAAACCCCAAAATGAACCTAACTCCATACAAGAAGAGGGATTACGTAAAATATATGACCTTCGGGCCGCAAAAAAACGAACCCAATTCAAACCCAAAACGAACCCAATTTTCAAGCGACCCGCCAGGGTCGCGCCGACCCCGGACTCCGATCCGCCGCCCAGTTCAAACCCCCCACTGGCCGTTTTTTCCCCGCCGGTCTGCAATTTCTTATTAACGTCCCAAAGGTTGTGGATATGATGAAGACCTGTGCCTCGGCTCTGGAGTACGCAGGGACTTACAGCAGCCCTTTGTGTTTGGGAACAGATCAATGATCCGGGTGCTGCAACATAGGTAATTCTTACGGTTGGTCGTTCGGGAAATTGTTACCCACAAACTTTGGGACGATACTAAATATATGGTAAATTGCAGCAAAAAGAGGTGTCCATGGCAAGGATTATTGGGGATATTTGGGAATATTGGGCAGAGCTGGGTGAGGGGGGTGGGGCGTGCTGGGGGTGCTTTGTGGGGTGTGTGTGGTTTTTGGGCGGGAAAGGTAGGTCCTATAAAATGTTTGTGCTTGAAAAGTGAGGGGGGAAATGTTAGAAGAGCGAATGCGGAGGAGTGGAATATTTGTTTCACTTCTTAGCGCCAAGAAGAGCGGTGAGAGCTGGATTCTGATTCGGAACGAGTGTTCAGGATGGACGCAAAAAGAAACGCCGGCAGGAATAGTCCCACGCAAGAGGAAAACTCTGGCGAGGAGAGGTTCGTCCCGACGTGTCCGATATGCGGTGAGAAGCACTGGCCTCACCATCCTTTGGTTCCCTGTGTCAACGCGAAAAAGGTAAAGGCGCGCGCAAAGGCGGAGGCCAGGGCAAGGGCAAAGGCCCAGCGAGAGGAAAAAGCCCGGGTGAAGAGAAAGGCGCGAGAGCAGGTGAGGGCGGAAAAACTGAGGCAGGCAGAGGCGAGGGCGAAAGAAAAGGCGGAGTCGAGAGCGCAGCAGGAGACGTTTGAGGAGGCGATAGCACGAGCGGAGGAGGATGCGGAGGCGGAGGCGAGGCATGCGGCAGAGGCGGAAAAGAAAGCAGAGGCAGAAGCCAAGGCCAGGGCAGTTGCACAGGAGAAGGCGCGGTCGGAGGCACAGGCGAGAGAGCGGATTGAAAAGAAGCTAAAGCAGCAGCTTGCGGAGAAGAGCAGGGCGTACGAGACAGCGATAAAGGAGGCGGAACGGAAGTTAGAAGAAGAGCAAAAGGCGAGGGCGGAGGCGCAAGAAAAGCTGGCGGCGGAGTGTAAGGGACGGGTTGAGAGGCAAAAGAAATTGGAGGCGGAGGTTGAGACGCGCCGGAGCGCTGAGGAAAAGGCGCGGGCGGAAGGTGAGCAACGGGTGCAGGCGGAAGCGAGTTTAAGGGAGAAAGCGAGGTCGTATGGTGAGGCGCTGGCGGAAGCGGAAGAGAAGCTAAGGGCTGAGGCGCAGGCGAGGGTCGAGGCCCAGGAGAGGGCGGAGGATTATGGCGAGCAGGTGGCACGGCTTGCCGAAGGGCTCGAGGCGGAAACCGAGACGAGGGCAGAGCTGGAGGAGAGATTACAAGCCGAAGAGCAGGCGAGGGGGCGTGCGGAGCAGCGTGCAGAGGCGGAGATTGAGAGAAGGGCGCAGGCGGAGGCACGGGCGGCGGATGCCGAGGAGAGGACAAGGGCAGAGGTAAAAACGCGGGCAGAAGTGGAGAAGGCAACGAAGGCGGAATTAGAGCAGAGGGCAAGAGATTACGGGCAGGCGGTAGCGAGAGCTGAGGAGAGAGCGAGGGCGCTTGGTGAGGCGATTGAAGAAGCGCGTGCCGGCCTGGCGGCTGAGGTCGAGCGAGGAGCAGAAGCGGAAAGGAAGGCAAGCGAGTACGCCCAAGAGCTTGCGCAAGTGCGAGAGGCGCTGGACAGGGAAAGCGGCGGCAGGAGTGCGGCTGAGGAGCGGCTGGAAGGTGAGAGTGCGGCTCGCGAGCAGACGCAGGCGGAGGTAAAGCGGCTCGGCGAGTCGATGGCGGAATTGGAGAGGCAGCTTACAGAGCAGAGGCGGCTGACAGAGGGGCTGGGGCAGGAAGTAAATGATGAGATTGAGGCGAGACTGAAGGCGGAAGATGAGGCGGGTGCGGCCGGTAAGGCGCGGCAGGAGAGCGAAGAAAGGGCAGCGGGGCTGAGCGAGTCAGTTGCACGATTAGAAGAGCGGTTGCAAGAGCAGGCGCGTAGGTTAAAGGAGGCAGAGGAGAAGCTGGAGGCACAGAGGCAGGAGCGGATCGCGGCTAAGGAGCGAAGTAAGACAGAGATCGAGCTGAGGGCGAAGGCACAGGCGGTTGCGGAGGCGGAGGCAAAGAGGCGGGCAGAGGCGGAGCAACGAGTAAGAGCAGAAACGGACGCGAGAGAACAAGGAGAGCGGCGTGCGAAGGGGGAATTAGAACAGAAGGCGAGAGAGTATGGGGAGGCAATTGCGGAATTGCGGGAGCGGCTGAGGTCAGAGTCTGAGAAGAGAGCGGCGGCTGAGGAGCAGAGGGAAAAAGAGCGGCAAGGGCGGGAGGAAGCCGAGCAACGAGCGCAGGAGAGCGGGGACGAAGTGGCGCAATTAGCTGAGCAGCTTGCGGGAGAGCATGCGGGCAGAGCGGAGCTTGAGGAGCGACTTAAGGGTGAGGTGGAGGAGCGAGCAGAGCTGGAGGAGAGGGGAAAAGGTTATGTCGAGCGAATAGGCGAGATAGAAGAGGCGCTGGAGGCGGCGGCAAGGGCCCGGGCGAAGGCGGAGGAGAAAGCCAGTGTTGAGGCGCAGGCGAGCATGAGGGCACAGCAGCGGGCTGAGCGGCTTGGCGAGGAGCGAGCGGGGGCGGTGTCGAGGGCAGAGTCGGCGGAGCGAGCCGGAGCACAAGCGGAGGTGAGGGCTAAGGAGGAAGCTGAGGCAAGAGAAGAATTTGAGCGGCGGACGCGGGCTGAGCTTGAGGAGAAGACGCGGATTTACAGTGAGCGAATTGCGACGGCGGTGGAGAAGGCGAGAGAAGCGCAAGAGAAGGCGAAAGCGAGCTTCGAGGCGAGCAAGGAAGCTGAGGAAAGACTGCGATTACAGACAGAGGCCAAAAATGAGGCAGAAGAAAATGCGGAGTCGTTGGCTAAGGAACTTGCGGAAACGAAAGACGAGCTTGAGGACATAAGTGAAAATCGAGCGGCGATGCAAAAGGAGCTGGCAGAGCAAAGCGAGGCACGCACACAGGCGGAAGATGAGGTGAACAGTCTCAGTAACGGGGTGGGCGAATTGGAGAGGCAGCTTGATGAGCAGGCCAAAGGGAAGCTGGAGGCAGAGGGAAGACTGGAGGCGGTGACACAGGCGAGGATGGAGGCGGAGGAGAAACTGCACAGAGTTACCGAGGAGAGGGCGAGTCTGGAGGCGAGCCGGGAAGGTGAAGCCGAGGCGCGGGAGCGGGCGGAGCGGATGCTCAAGGCAGAGTTGCAGGAGAGGGCGAGGCTGGAGGAACGGCTGAGAGAGGCGGTTGAGGCGAGAGAGCAGGCAGAGGAGAAGGCGGGCGGCGAGGCGGAGGCGAGAGCAAGGGCGGAAGAAAACCGGAGGCGGGAAGCTGAGAGGCGTGCGGAGGCAGAGGCGACGAGAGAGGCGGCTGAGAAGGCCAGGGCCGAGGCGCACGAGCGGGCGAGAAATGAGGCGCAGGAGCGGGCCCGAATTGTGAAGGAGACCAGTGCGGAATTAGAGCAGAAGGCGAGGGCGTACGGCGAGGCAATAGCGTCTGCGGAGGAAAAGGCCAGGTCGTACGAGCGGGAGACCGCTGAGGTTCGGGAGCGGTTGGGGGCGGAATCGCAGGGAAGGGCTGAGCTTGAGGAGCAGTTGGCGGGTGAGCGGCAGGCGAGGAGCGAGGCGCAGGAGCAGGCGAGGCGCAGCGGTGAGCAATTGGCGCAGGTGAGTGAGGAGGTGCGGGTTCAAAGGGCAGCGGCGGCTGAATTGCAAGAGAAGCTGGCTGCCGAGAGCGAGGCGCGGGCGAAGGCGGAGAGGATTGCACAGGGGCAGGTGGAAAGAATAGCTGCTCTTGAAAGAAAGCTGAAGGAGGCGACGGACGGGCGTGCGGAGCGGATGGCGAAGGTCGAGGCGAAGGCAAGAGTCAAGGCGCAGGCCCAGGCGAATGAGGAGGTGACAGCGAAGGCGAAGAGTGAGGTGGAGGCGGCCGGTCAGCTGCGGGCGCAGTTGCAGGAGCGACTTGCAGAAGCGGCGGATGCGAGGCGCAGGGCTGATGAGAAGGCGCAGGTGGCGGTAGAGCTAAGGGCGAAGGCAGAAGCGATTGCACAGGCCGCTGCAAAGGCAAGGGTGGAAGCGGAGGAGCGGCTGGGCAGCGAAGTGCAGGCGCGAGAGAAGTTCGAGGCGAAAGCGAGGGATGAGCTGGAAGAGAAGGCCAAGCAGTTCGGACGGCAAATTGCCCGGGCGCAAGAGAGGGCAAGGTCGCTTGCGGAACAATTGAGAGAGGCGGAGGAAAGGTTAGAGCTTGCCGGACAACTACGGAGTGAATCAGAAGAGAAGGCGTCAGAAAATGCGGCGGCATTGGAGCAGATTCAGGGGGAATTGGAGGCGCAGAGACAGGCGAAGGCGGAGACGGAAGAGAAGCTGAGTGCGGAGATTGGCGCGAGGGAGGAGCTGGCGGAAGAGCTGAGAGACCATGATGAGCAGGCAGCAAAGAAAGAAGAGCAAAGTGAGGCGGCAATTCAAGCGAGAATTGAGGCACAGGAGCGTTTGAAATCCGAGACGGAGTCGCGGCTGAGGGCGGAACAGAAGGTACAACTGGAAGCGGAGGAAAGGGCCAGAGCACAGGCGCGAGCGGATGCCGAGGCAAAGGCGCGGGCTGAGGCGGAGCAAAGGGCGAATGCCGAGGCGCAGACGATAGCGCAGGAGCGGCAGCAGGTGAAGGTGGAATTAGAGGTCAAGGCAAGGCACTACGGAGAGCGAATAGCCAGTGCGGAGGAGAGGGCGAGGTCGCTTGCGGATGCGTTGAGTGAGGCGCAGCAGGAGGCGGCTGAAGCGGCACAGGCGCGGGCCCGTGCGGAAGAGCATCTCAGCGGTTATGCCGAGAGAGTAAAACAGATGGAGAAAAAGCTGGAGGTACTGGAGGAAGCAGCGGCGGAGGACCAGGAAAAATTGAGGGGCGAGATTGAGTCAAGGGCAATGGCTGAGAAGGAAGCGCGAAGGCAGGCACAGGAGAGTGCGAAGGCGCAGGCGAGGAGCGAGGCAGAGGCAAGGTTGTGTGCTGAGGCCCAACAGAGGGCTGAGGAGGCGGTAAAAGAATCTGCTGAGTCAAAGCGCCAAACGAAAGCTGAGTTAGAGGAGAAGGTGAAGGCATTCGAGCAGACCAGGGCTGAGGTGGAAGAGAAGCTGAGGATTGAGATGGAGGCAAGGATAAAGGCCGAGGAGCAGTTGAGGCCATTGGCTGAGCAATTTGCGAAGATTGAGTCGCAGGTGAGCAGCGAGACGGAGGCGCGGGCGGAGGCGCAGGAGGAGGCAAAGATGTATGCCGAGGCGCTGGCTGAGTTAGAGAGCAAAGTCGATGCGGCGACGGATGCAAGAGTGGAAGCCGAGCAGCGAGTTGAGAAGGAATTGCAGGCGAGAGAATCGGCTGAGGAGGAGACGCAGAGAATCGCAGAGCAAAGGGTGAAGGCGGAGGCATTTGCAGAGGCGCAGGCACAAGCGAGGGCCGAGGCGCAAGAGAAGGCAAGGCAGGAGGCGCAAGCGAGGGCGAAGGTGGAGCGGGAGATGCGGAGTGAGCTCGAAGAGAAGGCGCAGGCATACGGTGAGTCGGTAGCGGCGGCGAGTGAAAGGGCACGGTCTTTGAGTGAGCTGCTGAGTGAGGCGAAGGAGGAGCTGGCGGCAGAGAGACAGAGAAAAACGGAGCTGGAAGAAAGGACAAGAGGACACGGGGAGCATTTGGCTGAGGCGCAGAAGAGGGCTGCAGAGCAGGCGGAGGCGCTTGTGGAAGCGCAGGGGAAGTTAGAGGCGGAAGTCGAAGCGGGCGAGCGGGCGAAGGAAAACGTGCGGGCATATTCAGAGCGACTTGCTGAGGTTGAAGAGAAACTGGAATTGCTTGACAGGGCACGGGCCGAGGCGCAAGAGAAGCTGAAGGTGGAAATCGCGGCGAAAGAGAGGGCGCAAGAGAAGGTGAGGCAGGAGGCGGAGGCCAGGACAAAGGCAGAGGTATTGGCAGAGGCACAGGAGCAGGCGAGGCGTGAGGCAGAAGCCAGGGCGAGCGAGGCGATAGAGGAAAAGGCGAAGGTCGGCGGGGAGATGGGAGCGCAATTAAGGGCATGGGAAGAAAGGTACGAGCGCGAGACGAGCGGGCTGAGGGAGCAATTAGAGATTGCGAATGCGGATAGCCAAGAGTGGGAGGGGGGTGTGAAAGCGTCCGCGGAGAAGACGGCTGAATTAGAGAGGGAACTTGCGGCGAAAGCAGAGTCGATATCACAGATGCAGAGCAAACTTGAGGCGGAGACTGAGGCAAGGATCCAGGCCCAGGAGAATGCAAGAATTAACGCAGAGGCGATGCTGGATGTCGAGGACAGACTGAGGGAGGAGACCGAGGCAAGGGCAAAGGCAGAAGAGGAGCTTGCCGGTGCGGATGAGGCGAGAGAGAGGTTCGAGGAGCTTGCAGAGTTACAAGCTGCGTGTGAGGTGACAGCCGAGCAGGAGGGAAATTCCCAGGGAGAAACAGAGGCCGAACCGGCTGAGGAGTCTGAGGCGGCGGTCGCGACTGAGAGGGACAAGAGCGAAAGAGAGGGACATGCGGAGGAGGCCCAGGAGGTGCCGATAGAGATTCGTGAGATACCGGCGAGCACTGGTGCGTGCGATTGCTGCGGTCGGGAGGATGTGGCGCGAGAGGTGCTGGTGAGGATAGACTCGGGCCATTTGTTCTGTCCGGACTGTCTGGGGGCATTGGGAAGATAGTCAAGCAATCATAAGCGGCCGGGAAAACGGTCAGGGGAGGAGATTTTTCCCATTTCAGCTATTTGAAGCGATTTGTGCGGCAATGGCTGCAATAAAGACATGGTTAATGTCAGGGGCCTTCACTTTTGATTTTACCGGGCGGGTAATATGCCTATAATGCATTTTTTTGCCGTGTGAGCAGCTAAGTACGGGACAGAGCGATGTATGAGCTTGTTGAGAAGAAGAGCATTGGATCCGGCGTGACGCAGTACGAGATTCGTGCGCAGCGGATAGCGAGGTCGCGGAAGTGCGGGCAGTTTGTGATAGTGCGCGCGCTCGAGCATTCGGAGCGGATACCACTGACGATAGCGGATGTGGACATTGAGCGCGGGACGATAACTTTGATAGTTCAGGCAGTGGGCAAGAGCACGCTTGAGATGACGCGGCTTGAGAAGGGCCAGGGCTTTGCGGACGTCGCGGGGCCTTTGGGCCAGCCGAGCCATATCGAGAAGTACGGGACGGTGGTTGTCATCGGGGGTGGATTAGGGACGGCGGTGGTTTATCCACAGGCGGTTGCGCTGCGGAATGCGGGGAACAAAATCATCAGCATAATCGGGGCGCGAACGAAGGAGCTTCTGATATTAGAGGAGCTTGCCGCTTCGGTGAGTGACCGGCTGATACTGACGACGGACGACGGAAGTGCGGGGATGAAGGGGCTTGTGACGGATGCATTGAAGATGCTTCTGGAGGAGGATGAGACGAACGTTGATGCGGTGTATTGTGCCGGGCCTGTGATAATGATGAAGCATGTTTCGGAGGTGACGAAGCCGTTGAATATACGCACTATAGTGAGTTTGAACCCTGTGATGGTCGATGGGACGGGGATGTGCGGGGGCTGTCGTGTTACGGTCGGGGGCAAACGCAAGTTTGCGTGCGTTGACGGGCCCGAGTTCGACGGGCACGAGGTTGATTTCGATGAGCTGATGGATCGGCTGACGACGTACAGGGACCATGAGCAAAAGACACTGAAAAGGTACAAGGACCACGAGTGCAAGCTTCGACAGCAGTGATTTGAAGCTGAGGAAGATGCAGATGAGCCGCGAGGAAGATTCGGTTGAAAGAAGTGAAAAGCCGAGTGCGAAGGAGCGGATGGCGATACCGCGAGTGGAGATGCCGCAACGCGAGGGGCGAGAGCGAAACAAGGATTTCGAGGAGGTGAATTTAGGGCTTGGTGAACAGGCAGCGATACGCGAGGCGCAGCGGTGCCTGCAATGCAAGACGGCGAGGTGCGTTGAGGGATGTCCTGTCGGGATTGATATACCGGGTTTTATCAAGCTGATAGCAGAGGGTGATTTTCTGGGTGCGGCTGCGATACTGCGGAAGGACAATAATCTTCCGGCGGTGACCGGGCGGGTATGTCCTCAGGAGACACAGTGCGAGGTGAAATGCGTTCGGTGCAAGACGGATGCGCCGGTTGCGATTGGGTGGCTTGCGCGTTTTGTGTCCGATTACGAAGTGGAGCATCGGAGCGGCCGGCCTAAAGCGAGTGCAGCGAAGACCGGTAAGAAGGTTGCGTGCATCGGGTCGGGGCCTGCGGGGATTACCTGTGCGGGTGAGCTGGCGAAGATGGGTGTAGATGTAACGCTATTCGAGGCGTTTCACAAGCCGGGCGGGGTTCTGGTCTATGGGATACCGGAATTTCGTATGCCGAACAGGGTGGTGGCCGATGAGATTGAGAACCTCGAATCGCTGGGTGTGAAGATTGAAACTAACGTGATTGTGGGCAGGACGCTGACACTTGAGCAGCTTACGGGCGAGGAAGGTTTTGATGCGGTGTACATCGCGGTCGGTGCGGGTCTGCCGAGTTTTATGAACGTACCGGGCGAGAATTTCAAGGGGGTTTATTCGGCGAACGAGTATCTGACGCGGTCGAACCTGATGGAGGCGTACGATGCCCGGGCGGATACGCCGATTATTCGTGGCAAGCGTGTCTGTGTAATCGGCGGCGGCAATACCGCAATGGACGCGGTGCGGACGAGCAAGCGATTGGGGGCGGAGGAGAGCATGATTGTCTATAGGCGTGCTCGCGAGCAGATGCCGGCGCGGGCTGAGGAGGTGGCACACGCAGAGGAGGAGGATATCAAGTTCGAGTTTCTGACCGCGCCGGTAGAAGTGCTGGGTGACGAGAAGGGCTGGGTGAAGGGGCTGAGGTGCATCCGGATGCGGCTGGGTGAACTGGACGAATCCGGCAGGCGCAGGCCGGTGCCGATTGAGGGGTCGGAGTTTGAGATTGAGTGCGACCTTGTTGTTGTTGCGATAGGGACACGAGCGAATCCGCTATTGACAAAGGCGACGGCGGGGCTGAAGCTGAACAAGTGGGGGTATATCGAGGTCGATGATAATATGATGACGAGTATTGCCGGTGTGTTCGCGGGGGGGGATATTGTGCGCGGTTCAGCGACGGTGATTCTGGCGATGGGGGACGGCAAGTGTGCGGCGGCGAGTATAGACAGGTACCTGGTGGGAAGACAGAACGGTTGATGCGGGCGGTTGCGGCGAGACAAGAGGTGAGGTAAGAATGTCACGGGGTGCGAAAGTATATGGGCTGGTTTAAGAATCGGCGGCGGAGACGAATCGGTGGGGGGAGATTTCCCGCTCAGTGGCTTGGTATAATCGAGAGGAATGTGCCCTACTATGGTCGGCTGACGGAAGGGGACAAGCGAGAGCTGCAGAGGCATATACTTATATTTCTTTCGGAGAAGCGATTTGTGGGCTGTCGGGGTCTGGAGGTTATGGACGAGATACGTGTGACGATAGCTGCTCAGGCGTGCATTTTGCTTTTGCATCGCCGGACGGATTATTATCCGGGTATGAAGACGATATTGGTATATCCGGAGGCATACGTGGCGAAGGCAAAGAGGCGCATCGAGGGCGGGCTGATAGCGGAAGGTGCGGAGGTTCGATTAGGCGAATCGTGGCGGCGAGGGTCGGTGGTATTGAGCTGGGACGATGTTTGTCGCGGTGCGGCGGATATTCATGACGGCGAGAACGTGGTGTTTCATGAGTTTGCGCATCAGCTCGACAGCTCGCGAGGACGTGGTGACAGCAGCGAGGTTCTTCGGCGTCGCTCCAGTTTTATTGCGTGGGCGCGTGTATTGGGCGCGAATTACGAGCAGTTGCGTCGGGACGTGGATGCGCACAGTCCGACGGTGCTTCGTGCTTATGGTGCGGTGAGTCCGGCTGAGTTTTTTGCGGTTGCGACGGAGGTGTTTTTCGAGAAGCCGAGAGAGCTTAGTGAGAGGCATCCTGAGCTTTATAGGGAGTTGCAGCAATTTTACCATCAGGACCCGGCGGGAGAGGGGAACAGGGGATAGGTAATGATTATTGGTGAGTGATTATTCTGATGGGCGTGGAGGCGGCTGGGTAGGTCACAAAAAGGGGATTTGACAACAGGGGGGGCAATCTGGTATAATGACAAAGCAGCCGGGTTGGGCGATAGTGCGCAATTCGGGGCATCTGAGGAGCTATGAAGGGTGAAATGAAAGGGTCTTTTTAGTCAAATCTGAAAAGGAGGAGTGAAATGTCGGGCAAATCGGTGTGTGCAGGTGTCGTTGCGTTGATGGTTATATCGGCGGCGGGGTTCGGCGCGACGTATCCGGGTCAGATGGGCGTTAACATTGGTGGTGTCGGTGAAGGGGGGGGTATATTTGTCGATATGGCGAAGGAGCACCACCGGTACAGCCGGCTGCCGAGCGGGACGATGGCGTATGACAGCGAGGGTTGGCCTTCGTGTGATGCGCAGCTTGTTATGGATTTTCGCTTAGTGGCGGAATGGATTGGAGAGATTGACGATCCGGAGGAGTACCGGTATGACAACACGGGGACGTACAAGTGTTCGTTTGTCGGGCAGGCGACGTTGAGCGCGTCCGGGGCATCGATAGCGAACAAGAGTTATGATTCAGGGACGAACACGACGACGTTCGATCTTATCATTACGCAGAAGCGAGCGTACTGCCATCTGGACTTTACGAACACCAAACGGACGGCTGTAAGCAGTACGGATACCGGATTTACGGATTTGAAAATGATCAAGCCGGGGTATGCGGGTGATACGATGCAGACCTTTACCGATGATTTCATAAACACGCTGACGAGCGCAAGTTTCGGCGTGGTTCGGTATATGAACGTGACGGCGACGAACGGTCACGAGGCAACTTATCCTGCGACACTGTCGTGGTCGGACCGCAAGCTTGTGACTGATGCGGCGCAGGTTCCGATCGATGCCATAGGCAAGCCACAGGGGGCGGCATGGGAGTATGTGATACAGATAGCGAACATGACGGGAATGGACCCATGGATCAACGTGCCGGTCTCAGCGACAACGGATTATGTGACGCAATTAGCGACGATGTTCAGAGACAATCTCGACCCGAACCTGCACGTTTACGTTGAGAACAGCAACGAGGTGTGGAACGGTATTTTCTATCAGCAGATTTGGAGTGCGGCTCAGGCCGGTGCATTGGGGATAGATGAACATGAGAACTACGCACGGCAGACGGTAGAGCTTGCGCAGATATTTGAGAGTGTTTTCGGCACGGGTTCTCTGAACAATCGAGTGCGGGTTATGCTTTGCTGTCACGCCCCGATGCTGAAGTGGTGGGTCGAGACCTATATGATTCCGTACATTAACAGCAACTTCCCTGGCACGGCATCTGACTACATATATGCGATAGCGAGACAGACATATTTCAGTGCAGGTGACCCGAGTCCGGACACAAGGACGATTGACCAGCTGCTTGACGCCTGCGTGACGGACATAGACGGGCAGATGAGCGAGACGGGGGGGGGCGAAGCGGGCCGGCTTCAGTGGGTGCAAAAGGCGGCGACGTGGGGACTTGTCGGTGGAGCGTGCTCTTATGAGGGAGGGTATCACTCCCCGGCGAACGGTGTGCTGGAGAATCTGGACAACAAGATTATGATGCATCGTGTGCCGCGAGGCGGCGAGGTTCTTAAGTACAATTACGATGATGCGTTCTTTGCGCTTGGAGCCAATATAGCGATACAGTTTACGCTACAGAGCTCCGCCACTCGCTACGGGTTCTGGGGCCTCACCGACGACTTGGCCAATCCGGATCGTAACTACAAGTTTCAGGCGATGCGTGAGCTTTTGGGGGATGAAACGTTGCTGGCGGACTTTGATAACAGCGGCGTTGTAGATATTATGGACTTCAACGTGATGGCGACCGATTGGATGCTGCAGGATGGTTTCACAGGTTCGCAAGACCCGGGCTACGTTGGTCTTGTTGCCTGGTGGCCGCTGGACGCCTCTTCAGGAGATGTGGCAGTCGATGACTCCGGGAACGCAAGAGACGGGATGTTGGGTTCGGCGGTCGGTGCCGATGTGAATGACCCGACGTGGTTTAACGACGCCGAGCGCGGGTGGTGTCTGTATTTCGACGGCGGCGACTACATTCAGTGCGGCGGCGGCAAGAACGCAGGGGCCGACCCGTGTGACCCGGAGACATGGACGGACCCGTGTACGTGGGCTGATTTTGCAAGTTCGTCATTTACGATATCGGTCTGGATAAACCAGAACAACAGCCCGGACTGGGGCGTGTTCGTCGGCAAGGGTGAGATTCAGTATAAGCTTCAGTTCCTGCTTTTTCTTGACCTCTTGCACTTTGCGTTTCCGCGGACGCCGGGCGGCTTAGGGGGCAGCGCTATGATATTGAACAACCAGTGGTACCACGTTGCCGGGCTCTGGGACGAGGATAATGAGTCGGCGTATCTTTACCTTGACGGTGTATTAGACAACTGGATGGATTATGGTACGGCGCATCCGGAGGGTGCGGGGGTGTTTATCGACAATGACTGTAACGTGCTGATTGGTGCGACGGTGAGCGAGGGTTATCTTGAGGACCCGAACCGGCATAAAATAGGCGGCTGCCCGCTTCGTGGTGACGCGGCGGGATACGCCGAGCGATTCTTCAATGGTTACCTGAGTGAAGTCAGGATGTATGAGCGGGCGTTGAACGAACTGGAGATAAAGTATTTAGCCGGTATCCCATCAACATACACTCCGTTGGATTCCGTTGCGAACATATATGATGAGGAAGCGGAGGGCTTGAAGGCGGTGAACTTCAGGGACTTTGCGCTTTTGGCGAACGAGTGGATGGTGACAGGCCCTTAGAGTCAAGCAGAAAAACAAGTTAATGAGGAGAAGTATAATGTTCAGCAAAAGTGTGTGGGGTGAAGTTATTGTTTTTTTGACAGTGTTGGTACTGATTAGTTGTGTAGGGAACGGGCAGACGGTGACGATTGACGAGAGTACGAGGTATCAGACGATAGAGGGCTGGGGCACCGCTGGCTCATCCTACGACTCCGACTGGCGAACTGCTTATAAATACCTCGGATGCAACCTGCTTCGTATTCCGATGAACAAAGAAGTGCTGGTTGCGCCCGACGGGAACTATGCTACGCCGGTGGAGCTGGTTGAGGGTATCAACGACAACATTGCCGCTATGGATTTCAGCACGCAGGCGGGGGTAGGAAATATGGCGTTGTGGCTTTGGAATAACGCCCTTGAGCCGGAGCGGGTGAAGATAGTCGGCTCATTGTGGACGCCGCCTCACTGGATGAAAGGGCCGACAGGCGCATATGTTGCACATGTTACAGAACCGCCGGGCTCGCCGGGCGAGAAAACTCCCTATCTATTCGGTTGCGATGGGACATGCGGTGATAGTATTGGCGGGCGCCTGCTTCAGGATCCCAACAACTTAGAGCAGTTCGGCAGATATATAGCCGCCTGGGCAAGAGGTTTCGAGCAGCATTTTGGAATACCGTTATATGGTATCAGCCTGCAAAACGAGCTTAGCTATGAGAATCCGTTCGACAGTTGTACGTATTATACCGGTGCCGAACCAAATGAAGGCGGTAATGGCCCATCCGGTCAGTATTGGCAGTATGCCGGGGCCCTCAAGGCGGTCAAAGATGAGTTTGAGCAGCTCAATGCAGAGCATGGGGCAGGGTTTATGAGCGAGAAGATAATGGGCCCTCACCATGCCGATATCTGGGCCAGCCCGTCAAACCCGTACAATCTCAATCAGCAGATGCAGTACATCAAGGCGGTTTGGGACCATCCCGATTCCAATTTGACGGACTTTTTGCACATTTTCACGAATAATTACAGTGCACCGATTAGTTCGCGGGCGAAGATGTGGAGGGCCTACTGGCAGGGCAAGGACTCAATGCCCTCTGAACCGTGGGCGGCCTGGCTTTACGCGCCGGGGATAGACGGAGAAGGTAAGCAGTCATGGAATTCGGAAGCGGGTCGCCACAACGCTGACTGGAACGGCTGTCTCGACCTTGCGCAGGATATACATGACCAGTTGGTCTGGGGCAACGTCAGCGGCTATATATACTGGCAGTTCGTTTCCGGCGGTTCGACGCCGGGCACCCACGAGCTGGTTGCGTCAGATGATCTGCAGATACCGACAAGAAGCAAAAAGTACTCTGCCGCCAAACAGTTTTTCAGGCCTATCCGGCCCGGGGCCGAGCGCGTGGCGGCGACTTTCGCAGGTGGGCATAGCTCCTATGATTACGGCAGCGATCCGATGCGGACGGACCTGAGCCTGAACGTTAGCGCTTTTGTGCAAGATGAAGATGAAGAAGTAACAATTGTGTTCGTAAACAGAAAGACAACTCAGTATTCGGTGACAATCAACGTGCCTTCGCTTTTCGGCATTACTGCATACAGCGTTCATCGAACGAGCGAAAACGAGAACTTCAGGCAGTTAAACGATTTGGCTGTATCGAGCGGTCAGGTATCGGTGACGGTACCGGCCAGGAGCGTAGTGACACTTCAGGGACCTCCGTTGATCGACCTGGAATCGGATTTCAACCACGATGACATAGTGGATATCAACGACTTCAATGTGATGGCCCAGGACTGGATGGCAATAGACCTGTTTGCCGGCGCCAAGGACCCGGGAACAGACAATCTCGTTGCACGCTGGGATGTGAACGATCCAAACGACGGAACGACGGTTACGGATTCGAGCGGCAACGCACATCACGGAACGTTCGCAACAACCCCGTATGACCCAAGCTGGATCGAGGACGGTCAGCGAGGTTGGTGTCTGTACTTTGACGGTACGGACTACGTGGATTGTGGCGGAGGGAAAAACTTCGGCGCAGACCCCTGCGACCCATGCACGTGGACGGACCCATACACCTGGGCGGATTTCAACAATTCTTCGTTCACCGTTGCGGCATGGGTGAAACAGGAGACAACCCTGGTGTGGGCCAATTTTGCATCAAAGGGCGAGATTCAGTGGAAGCTTCAGATGCTCCTGGGAGTGAATAAGTCGCACTTTGCTTTTCCAAGATCGCCGGGAGGCGGCACGGGAGGAACCAACCTTTTCTCTAATAACACGTGGTACCACGTTGCCGGAGTCTGGAATGATGAGCTGGAAATATCCCGTCTGTATCGGGATGGAACTCTTGATAAAGTAGACTTCTGGGGTGAAAGTAATCCTGAGCGCTCCGGGATTTTCATCGATAATGACTGCAACGTATTGCTGGGTGCCACTGTGAGTGAGGATTTTGAAGAGCTGCCTTTCAGGCACAAGTTAGGTGGTTGCCCCATCAAATCGGGGTCGAATTATGCCGAGCTGTTTTTCAAGGGCTGGCTGAGTGATATTCGGCTCTATAATCGGGCGCTGATAAAAGATGAGGTCAAATATCTGGCAGGCGGTGAGATAGTATATTACGAACTGGACTCTATAGCGAATATTTGGGATGAAGAGCCGGCCGGCTCAAAGGCGGTGAACTTCAGGGACTTCGCAATACTGGCCGAAGAGTGGATGCAGACGCTTAATTAGCATGAGGTTCGGGCAGAGGAAAACAAAAGCCCCCGCGAATTTCGGGGGCTTTTATATTGAACAGTGCTACAGTACTGCTATGTTCTCAGGCACTTTTCACCGGTGTCTTTTTTACAACGTCCTCGTAATCGTTAATTTCTTCTGTGGATTCGAATCCGACGACGACGGCATCGACGCAACCGAGGTTGAGTACGAAGTCGGCGGTTTTTTCGCGGAGCTCACGGCTGTATCGGAAAGCACCCTGGCCTATTTGTTTCATACCTACGACGCCTTTACCGGCATCGTGTATTTGCTTTAGGATGGGGACAACTTCTTCCGGACTACCGCCCATTTCGGTCCCATAGGCGTTTATTCTTGCGTGGACTGAATCGACCCAGGGTTCATCGGCGGCGGTTTTAAGAGCTGCCAGCGAGTGACATGAGACGCCAACGGCCTTGACCTTGCCTTTGGCCTTCAGCTCATACATGCCGTCCATGTAGGGTTTGTATCGTGTGTTCCAGTCGGGCTCCCAGACGCAGTGGAACAGGAGCATATCGATGTAATCAGTGTTGAGCTCTTTGAGGAAACGATCGAAAGTAACCAATGGTTTTTCGCGCTCGCCGTCGAGGATGTCGAATCGTTGTATCTTGGTGCTGATGATGTAGTTTTCGCGTGGTATGCCCTTCAGGGCGGGGATGATGTACGGATGCGAGCCGTACATATCGGCACAGTCGAAGAATCGGCATCCGCGGTCGTATGACTCTTTGAGAAGCGCCTCGAATTTTTGCTTTCCGAGTCGTGTCTGGTTTGAGGAATAGTCGCCGCCTTTCATACCGGTGCCGAAACCTACGCGCGAGACCTTGATGCCGGTTTTGCCGAGTGAGACCATTTCGTAGGGGTCGAAAGTTTTTGAACCGGCTGTTGCGGGGGAGGATGTGACGGCCTCTTGGGGGCACTGAGCAGAGACAACCTTTGAACCGACCAACAGGCCGGCAGCGCCGGCAACAGATTTTGTAAGGAATTCACGGCGTTTCATTTTGTCCATTATCATAACCCTCTCTAATTCTTGGATTTATTTACTTATATAAGCATTTTAGCACAGTTGTTCTCAGATTTCCGAAGAAAAACCGTAATTTCCGGAGCCGATGCGGAAAACGGCGGTGCCGTTTTCGCTGCGGAGGAAATCGACGCCCGGGACCTGATCGAAGGCAGCGGCTTTTCCTGACTCGGTGACTAAGAGCACATCGGCAGTGGGTATATAGACGGTGGCGGTAGTATTTGCAGGGATGGTCACGTCGAGGGTGAGATTGTCGCCGTCGATTTTCCAGCTTGTGGCGATTTTACCGTTTATGGAATCATAAGATGCTTTTGCCCAGATGAGGTTTCCTCCCGGCTGGGGTTTTATGATGATTTTTCTATATCCGGGAGCGTCGGTGTCGATACCGCCGACGGTTTTGAACATCCATTCAGCAACGGCGCCGAATGAATAATGGGCAAATGAGTTCATGCCTGCGTCCTGGAATCCTTTTTCGGGAGTCCAGCCATCCCAGCGTTCCCAGATGGAAGTAGCGCCTTGTTTTATTGAGAAGCCCCAGGATGGGAAAGTGTCGTTGCCGAAGAGCTTGTAAGCAATGTCTGTTCGGCCGATTTCGGTGAGCGTTGTCATCAGGTCTTTTGTTCCGATGAAGCCGGTGGAGAGATGCCAGTTGCGCTCACGAATGTTATCAACCAGCCTCTGGACAGCAATAGCGTGTTTGTCGGGGTCGAGCAGGCCGAATTTGAGTGCGAGGACATAGACGGTTTGCGTGTCGGATTTGATGATGCCGTCATCGGAGACGAATTTTTCGTTGAAGCGTTTTTTGATCTGGTCGAAGAGTTGATTGAATTTTTTGGCGTCGGCGTTTCTTCCGAGTGCATCTGCGGTGCGGGCCATCAGTTTGGTGCTGTATGCGAAGTATGCGGTTGCGAGTACGGCTTTGTCGGTGTCGGCATTGATGCTGAGCCAGTCGCCATATCCTTCGGCGGGACGGATGAGATTGTAACTCGTATTTTTGCAGAAATAGATCCAGGCGACCATGGCGTCGTAGTGTTTTTCGAGGACTCGTTTGTCGCCATAGACCTGATAGATAGTCCAGGGGCATATCATTCCGGCATCGGCCCAGGCGGCGGAGCCGCAGTCACCGACGACGACGCGGGGGGCGACGTGCGGGAAGGCACCGTCGGAGCGCTGAGCATCTTCGAGGTCTATGAGCCACTTGGTGAAGAATGCGGCGACGTCGTTGTTGTATGTTGCGGTACGGACGAAGACCTGGGCGTCGCCTGTCCAGCCGAGGCGTTCATCGCGCTGGGGACAGTCTGTGGGAACCTCGATGAAGTTGGCTCGCTGGGTGGTAACAATATTTTCGTAGAGCTTGTTGGCCATTTCATCGGAGCATTCGAAGGCGCCGGCGAGCGGGGTGTCGGAGCTGAGGGCCAGGCCCGTGACGTCGTCGATTGTCGGAGTGCCGGGGTAGCCGGTGACTTCGACGTATTGGAAGCCGTGGAAGGTGAAACGCGGCTGATAGATCTCGTCGCCCATACCTTTACAGATGTAGGTGTCGGCTGCGCGAGCCAGGCGCAGGCTGGTCAGATATACGGTGCCGTCTTCGTTGAGTCGTTCGGCGAATCGTAGAGTGACTTTGTGACCTCTGGGACCTTTGACCTTGAGGCGGGCAAATCCGGCGAAGTTTCTTCCCATGTCGAAGACAAAGACTCCGGGCTCGGGCTCGTTCATTGAGACGGGTGTTACACGGTCGAAGATTCTGACTGGGACGCCGGGGTACGCCTGCAGAGGGGCATCGATTTGCGGTGTGACATCGACGGGTTTCCAGAATGTGTCATCGTAGTCGTAGTCGGCCCAGCCGGTGATTTCTTTTGTGGCGTTGTAGGTTTCGCCCATATAGAAGTCGGCCTCGATGATTGGGCCTGTGTTGGCCTTCCAGGAGGTATCGGTAACGATGAGGTCCTTTGACCCGTCCTGGTATTCGATGTGGAGCTGGGCGAGGAATCTGGTTTTGTTACCATAGTGGTCTCGTTTCCCGTTCCAGCCGAGATATCCGGAGTACCAGCCGTCGGCGAGGACGGCGGCGAGGGCGTTTTTGCCCGAGCGGAGCATGTCGGTGACATCATAGGTGTTGTAGTAGATGCGTTTTTTATAATGTGTCCAGCCTGGGGAGAAGTAATCGTTTCCGATGCGTTGACCGTTTATATGGAGCTCATAGATGCCGAGTGCGGAGGCGTATATTGTGGCGCGTTTGACGGGCTTATCGAGTGTGAATCCTTTTCTGAGGCAGCAGGTGGGTGGCAGCTTGGCGTTTATGGTTTTGTTGTACCCGACTTGTATTTCCGGCAGGGCCTGTCGAGGGGAATCGAATCCAATCCATTTGGCCTTGAAGTCGGATTTTTTGAGCAGCGCCATTGACCAGGAGGCGGGCCGGCTGAAGTCGGAAACCTTACCATCTTTGTCCCAGACGCGGACTTTCCAGCAACACTTCATTTGGCTCTTGAGTGGTTTTCCCTTGTAAACGATCTGGTTGGTCAGGTCGGAAAGGACTTTTCCTGAGTCCCAGAGGTCGGGTTTATTGTTCTCGAGTTTTACCGGTGAGGTTGCGACGAGAATCTGGTAGGCGGTTTGTTTCTGTGCCCTTGTGTCGGAGCGCAGGATCCAGCTTAGTCGCGGCTTAGTGATGTCGATGCCAAGGGGGTTTGTTTTGTATTCGCAGCGGAGGTCGTGGACGGAGATGTCACTTTGCGGCTGGAGTGTGGAGAGCTGCGAGGCGGCACAGCCAATGATGACGAACGGAACGACGGCGAGAAGAGTGACGGTCAGCTTAGACATTTTTGTGCTCCTAAACGGATTTCAACTGAGTACGGATGATTTCTCATTGGTTTATTCACTTATTTGCGAACCGGATTCTCGCTCCGGAGCTTTCGCGGGAACGGATGACGGAGAAACGGCAGTAAAGTTTTTTGCTGCTCCTGTTCCGTTTCCATACCTATTCCTTTCCAGGAACGAATGAACATTATCTGAGAAATGTGCGGGCTTGTCAAAGGTGAGTTCGCAAGTGTGTGGGCGGGTGATGTTCGGAGTGGTTCGGATTGGGGCTGTGGGCAGCAAAAAGGGTTGCTGTGGGGGGTATTTTGAAGTATGGTGCTTGTTTCGTTTGCACCCTCCGCAGTAGCAGAGCTATTGTTAGGGAGGGCGGGTCCGAGAAAAGTCAAGGGCAATGAAAGGTAAGGTTGTTTTCAGGGAATTTGTGATGAGTGAAGCTGCGAGAGTAAAGGGTTTGAGCGGTCTTGATGAGCTTTGTATCGATACGATAAGGTTTTTGTCGGCGGATGGGGTGCAGAGGGCGAAATCGGGTCATCCGGGGATGCCTGTGGGGATGGCGCCGGTTGCTTACACACTTTGGACGCGACATATGAAGTATAATCCGAAGAATCCTCAGTGGGCCAACCGGGACCGGTTTGTGTTGAGCGCGGGTCACGGGAGTATGCTTTTGTATTCGCTGCTTCACCTTTGCGGGTTCGATATGAGCTTAGATGATTTGAAGAACTTCCGGCAGTGGCAGAGCAAGACGCCGGGGCATCCGGAATATGAGCCGGAGCTTGGGATTGAGGTGACGACGGGGCCATTGGGACAGGGGCTCGGCAACGCCGTTGGGATGGCGATAGCTCAGAAGTATCTGGCGAGCTATTTCAATCGGGACGGTTTCCCAATCATAGACTATAACATCTACGTTTTGGCAGGCGACGGTGATTTGGAAGAGGGTGTCTCTTCAGAGGCGTCATCTCTGGCGGGTCACCTGGGGCTTGATAATCTGATTGTGATTTACGATGACAATCACATCACGATTGACGGTGACACAAAACTGGCATTTACGGAGGATACGGCGAAGCGGTATGAGGCGTACGGGTGGTACGTTCAGGAAGTGGGCGGTGACGGCAATGACATGGCGGCATTTGAGCGGGCGCTGGCAAATGCTCAGGCGGAGAGGGGTCGGCCGGCGATAATAAAGATACGGACGCACATTGCATACGGCAGTCCGAAGATGCAGGATACGGCGGCGGCACATGGGGCGCCTTTGGGCGTCGATGAGATAAGAACGATGAAGAAGAACTTCGGGTGGGACCCGGAGAAGACATTCCACGTGCCGGAGGAGGTGAGAAGGCATATGCACAAGCAGGCCGAGGCAGGGACTAAGGCGGAGGCGGTATGGAACAAGATGTTCGACGAGTATGCGAAGAAATATCCGAAGCTTGCAGAGCAGTTTCGTAATGCTGCGGAAGGTAAGCTCGGCGTGAATATCGATGAACTTTTGCCGAGGTTCGAGGTGGGGACATCCGTTGCGACGCGGAAGGCATTGGGGAAGGTGCTGGATGCGTTGATGCCGAAGTGTCCGCTGGTCTTGGGCGGCAGTGCTGATTTGACGCCTTCGAACAATACGCGGTGGAAGGAGGCGAAGGATTTCCAGAAGGGAGTGTGGGACGGCAGGTACATACGGTACGGTGTACGCGAGCACACGATGGGCGCGATAATGAACGGGATATCGGTGAGCGGGTTGTTGCGTGCATACGGGGGGACATTTTTGGTGTTCAGCGATTATATGCGCGGGGCGGTTCGCGTGGCGGCGATGTCGGGTTATCCTTGCGTTTTTGTGTGGACGCACGACAGTATAGGTATAGGAGAGGACGGGCCCACGCATCAGCCGGTAGAGCATTTCGCGGCGCTTCGGGCGATACCGAATCTATTGGTGATTCGGCCTGCGGATGCGAATGAGACGGCGGCGGCGTGGAGGTATGCGCTGGAGAACGCGAAAGGCCCGGTGGCGCTGTGTCTGACGAGGCAGGGATTGCCGGTTCTGGACCAGGACAAGTACGCATCTGCCGAGAACTTAAGGCGCGGTGCTTATGTGCTGGCCGATGGCGAGAAGCCGGATGTATTGCTGTTAGCGACGGGATCGGAGGTTGCGGTTGCGCTGGCAGCTTATGAGAAGCTCGCGGCTGAGGGAATTGGCGCACGTGTGATAAGTATGCCCTGCTGGGAGCTGTTCGAGATGCAGAGCAGGGAGTACCAGAACTCGGTGATACCGGCCAAGGTCAGGGCGAGGGTCGGTATCGAGGCGGGTGTGGAATTAGGCTGGAGCAAGTGGTTGGGCGAGAAGGGTATATTCATCGGGATGAGCACCTTCGGTGCATCGGCGCCGGCGAAGGTATGTTTCGAAAAGTTCGGGATAACGACTGACGCTGTAATAGCTGCGGCGAAGAAGCAGTTGGGGAAATAAAATTCAGCCATAAAGAAAAGGCCCGGCACCACGATGGGTGCGGGGTTCTGCGCGACCCTGGCGGGTCGCTTGAAAATTGGGTTCGTTTTGGGTTTGATTGGGTTTGCTTTGGGTTTGTTTGGGCTGAAATTGGGTTTGAATTGGCTTTGAATTGGGTTTGTTTGGGTTTGCTTTTTTGCCGCATTTTCCAAGAAATTTTCTGTAAGTCCTTTTGAGGCATAGAGTTAAATGTTGTCTAATTATTTTGACATTGGGTTTGTTTTGCATAAAAAGGTGTAAATTGCCAGCAAGTTAAGTTGGGCAATATAGGCGGTTTGTTTTTAGACACTGATTCACACAGATTGACACCGATTTTTGAAAAAGTTCAAGGGCTGAGAAACAAAATATAACATCTTGTAAGTGCGTGGGCATTGTTGAACCCTCCCCGGCTACGGCTTCGGCCTTCGCCGAGACGAGCGAATTTACGATACTGTATTCACTTTCTATATGTTAGCTGGGTATTATACAACATGGGAAGTTAGATGTCAAGATAATTTTTGGGAATTTAGCCGCAGAGTAATTTCTTTAGACAGGATTACAGGATTTGGATGGATTTTGTCTTTGGTGGAGAGAGTTGCGGGGGTGGATTTTTGGGCTAAAAACGGGGGTTGAGGTGTCGGAAACGTGCGAAAGTGTGAAAAAATTGAAAAAATTTGCGAAAAATGGCAGTGAAAAGGCAAAAAAACGCGAAAAAAAGGGGGTTTTGAGAAAATTCTTTGGAAGATTTGGGGGCCTTACTATTAGAAAAACTAATAGTATAAAGTCGTCTCTCGTCTCTCGTGGCTGGTCTCTCGTGACTCGGTGGGGTGGAGAGTATCGCGTATTGCGTTCCGCCAAACGAACGGTGGGTAAACTGCGCTTCGGTTGCGGGGGCAAGGGAGGTGTGGTCATGACATAGCAGGGGGGGGTAATTTTTTTTGGATTTTGTGGACTTTTTGCTTGACAAGCGTGTACATGGTGGTATATGCTAAAGTTTGAGTTGTGTCATCGCAAGTTTGTTGAAGGAAGCGAGCGGCACACCCGAATTTCAGGTCAGGTACGGAACGGCTGTGCAGGCGGGCGGCTGCCTGGGC
>JAUVYV010000029.1 GCA_030602885.1 Phycisphaerales bacterium | reverse complement strand
AGCCCAAAATCCGTAACCCCAAAAAGAAAAATCCGTGATAATCCGTGTCAATCCGTGGTTAAACCAATTCTCAGAATCTTCATGTTCTTCGCCCGCCCCAGACTTCGTTCAGCCGGTGATTCAAAAGATTGGCTCCCAAAGAGAACCGCGTAGCGATTCCGTGGACGAAGGCATGGTTACTCGGAAAAAGCTCGCTTTCAGAGAGTAACCTGCCGAGAACACAAAGCCAATCTGCCCGCTGAAATCTTCGTGTCCCTTCCCTGTTAACTGAAACATGGCTATCCTATGCGCAACGGGTCAGTTACAGCATGACACACAAATTGTGTCAGTGGACGAAGCCGCAAGGCGTCGCAGATGCTTGCATCGAGAACGCCTTTAGGCGAAGAACACCAAACTGACCTGTCAGAACTTCTCCGCTCCCTTCGTGCTCGGAGTTTACCCTGGAGTGTCTGCTACCTTGTCTTTTCAACAGAGGGTGCCTTCGTGGTGAGAAAAACAGTGTCTTACAAAAATTCTCTGTGGTTTCTGTGATCTCTGTGGCTACAAAATCTCTTCGTGCCTTAGTGTCTTTGTGGTGAAAATCCGCGGTTAAAAAACTCAGCATGCCAGGCATGCCTCAACCAGCTAACGACGAGAGACCAGTGACCAACGACTATTTTATGCTTGACATCTAACTTCCCATGTTGTATAATACCTAGCTAACATATGAAAGCTTGACACTAAATTACAAACACAAGGATTTTGAGATGACCACCTTCACCCACCTTGACCCGACTACAACTGATTTAGCCCAGGCCCTACGAGGCCGGGGTCATAAAAAACACCGCGTGCATAGCACGCCTCAACAAACGAAATACGAACGACGAGATACGAGATACGACAAAACACCTTTTTATGCAAAACAAACCCAATGTCAAAATAATTAGACAACATTTAACTCTATGCCTCAAAAGGACTTACAGAAAATTTCTTGGAAAATGCGGCAAAAAAGCAAACCCAATTCAAACCCAATTTTCAAGCGACCCGGCAGGGTCGCGCAGACCGCAACCACACCAAGACCTGAAAAAACGATGGACTTGTCCCCTCCTGATGAACCTAACATCTATGCTCTACGGAACTTATTGCGCCAAGCGCACCCTCACCGCATCACCCAGCGCTTACCCTCAAACTCCAGCTTCTGCTCCGCCCGAAAAGCCGGATCCCCACCCAGCTTGTAGCTCAGCTCTAACGTCTTGCGCAGGTAAACCTTTACCGGCCCACCACTTGCGTCCTTCCTCACCGGATGCTCCACCGCCACCGTCTCATTGCTCAGACCCGATATAAATATCTTAACGCCCTTGGCCTTCGCATCAAAATCCGGAAAGATAACAGCAACTTCCTTCACGTTGTCCTCGCCCTCAAGTACTTTAGTACCAACGGTTTCCAGCGGCTCAAGAAACGGATATTTCTGCTGGTGACGCGCCTTTATCTTCCCAATCAGTGCCGGCGACGCCCCCTTCACTGCGCCCAGCACCTCGAAAGTATCCGTCAGCAGATCGCACTTCGGATAAAATTCCACATCCTGGCCGGTGTTGTTCGTGAGCGTAACTATAACGTACCAAAACCTTTCCGGCTTGCCGTGAGGCCCACCACGCCGAATCGAAATCTGCTGCGGATTCTCAAAGGTCACCTCAATCGTCCAGACGCCCAGAGCAGGTACAATCGCCGGCTCAGGTGCTGCAACAGCCACGCAAACCCATACTGCCAATACCGTTAGGATACCGCTTAAAGCGTTCTTCATCATTCATTCCTTAAAACGCCAAACCTTGACATCGAATGGCTCAGCCAGCGATGCCGGTCCCATATTGTACCAGAAAACGCCGAAAAAGCAAGCGATATTCTGCTTTTGCCTATTCCACTATCGTCAGCATTACCAAGACAGTTTTGTAGTTTTGCAGATTTTATTATCAGGCCATGTGGCTCCGCTCAGCTACGCCCAGCCACATCACAACATGTCCAATTTACAGAAACAAAGTCACACCAACGACCGTTTCGATTTATCATACCCCTCGAAATCGTACCAAAAATAGCTGGCTTTAACGAACCTCCTCTGATATAATGGTTGTTTTGATGATTATGTAACTAATTGCACTATAAGCAGTTACCAAACCAAATCATGGAGAAATGCAATGTGTGATCAATGTGGCTGTGACCAAAACAACGTCGAAAAAACCTTCGAAGACAAGGTAAAGGAAATAATCGATCGGATCCGTCCAAGTTTACAGAGCCATGGCGGTGACGTCGAACTCGTCGCTACCGAACCCGACAACACCGTAAAGGTCCGCCTGCAAGGAGCTTGCAGCGGCTGTCCCGGCGCGCAAATGACCCTCAAAATGGGCATCGAACGACTCCTCCGAGAGAAAATCCCCGAGCTAAAAGAAGTCATCGCCGTAAGCTGACCCGCCCCTTAACCCTCGCTCAATAAATCACTTAAGGTGCGCTCGCACCTCCTCGGTGCCGGGCCTCTCTATTACCCCCCGTTCTGTGATAATAGCCGTGATATTCCCCGCCGGCGTTACATCAAACGCAGGATTGTAAATATCTACGCCATCCGGCGCCGTTTGTTTGTCCCCGCAGAACCTGACCTCGTCAGCCGAGCGCTGCTCAATCGGTATCTGCTCACCGCTTTCTATATTCAAGTCGAAAGTGCTCGACGGTGCTGCAACATAAAACGGTATCCCATGGTGCTCTGCCAGAACGCTCAGACTATATGTCCCTATCTTGTTTGCGGTGTCACCATTGGCCGCAATGCGGTCTGCGCCGGTAATGACCATATCGACTTTGCCCTGCCTCATCAGCACCCCGGCCATGTTGTCGCATATAACCGTCACATCAATCCCCGCCTGAGCCAGCTCCCACGCCGTCAATCTGGCCCCCTGCAATAAAGGTCGAGTCTCATCAGCATAAACCCTGAATCTTTTGCTTTTCTTGTGCGCCTCAAACATCACCGACAGCGCCGTCCCCTGACCAGCCGTCGCCAGAGCCCCCGCATTGCAATGCGTCAACACGCCGCCGCCTCCTTTTATAAACCGCTCGCCGTTCTGCCCAATCCGCCGGCACATATCTTCGTCCTCTCTGCATATCGCGTGCGCCTCGTCCAAAACAACCTCGCGAAGCCCGCCCACATCCGCATTCGGATTGCGTACAACAAACTCCTCTGCGCACCGCTTCACTCTATCCAGCGCCCAGAACAGATTAACCGCCGTCGGCCGAGATGAACCAAGATGGTCAGCACTGTCGTGCAAAGACGCAAGTCCCTGCTCTAACGCAGCATCGGCCGGCAACCTCTGCAGCCCAATTACAAACCCATAGGCGCCGGCCACTCCTACCGCAGGAGCACCACGAACAGCAAGCGTTTTTATCGCATCGTAAACTTGTCCAACATCACGGCATTGCAGCTTCGCAAACTCACCAGGCAGCTTGCGCTGGTCGATAAGCTCCAACAAGCCGTCAACTCCTCCAACCCACTCAAGCGTCCGAATAACCATAAGAACCTCCCGTCGTTACCTCAATTACCAGCCATGCAGACCAGAATAATAAATTGACAATCTGGCCCGTTGAATCCACTCAGCCACATCAACCCGCTTTCGTCTTTTTCCGCCCGACCCTGTAATCTGTATCGAGTTTGGTGCGCAGATATTTTGCCGTGTAGCTTTTTCTGTTCTTGATTATCTCTTCGGGAGGCCCCGCTGCAACAACCTCTCCGCCCGCATCGCCACCCTCCGGACCAAGGTCGATTATATAATCGGCCATCTTGACGACATCGAGGTTGTGCTCTATCACCACAACCGTGTTTCCCATATCGCACAACCGCTGCAGGACATTGAGCAGGTTATGGATGTCCGCAAAATGCAGTCCCGTGGTCGGCTCATCCAGAAGATACAACGTATGGCCCGTTGCCGCCTTGCCCAGCTCAGAGGCGAGCTTGACCCGCTGGGCTTCGCCGCCCGAAAGTGTCGTCGAAGGCTGCCCCAACTGCATGTAACCCATACCAACGTCATCGAGCATTCGCAGGAACCGCACTATCGTCGGAAAGTTCGCGAAAAATTGCAGCGCCTCGGCAATCCGCATGTCCAGCACATCGGCGATATTCCTGCCCTTGTACGTAACCTGCAGCGTCTCCGGATTATACCGTGTCCCCTTGCACTGCTGACACGTTACATAGACATCCGGCAGAAAATGCATCTCAATCTTCTTCGTCCCCTGACCCTTACAGTATTCACAGCGCCCGCCTTTGACATTGAAGCTGAAACGCCCCGGCTTATACCCGCGAATCTTCGCCTCGCGCGTCTTGCTGAACAGCTTGCGAATCTCATCGAAAACACCCGTATAAGTCGCAGGATTGCTCCGAGGAGTCTTGCCTATAGGCGACTGGTCTATCTCGATAACCTTGTCAATCTGAGAAGCCCCAAGAATACTCTTATGTTTGCCGGGCCGCTCCCGTGAGCTGTATAACCGACGTCTCAGCGCCCGAAGCAAAACCTGACTAACCAGCGTGCTTTTGCCGGAACCGGAAACGCCCGTCACACAGATGAATATCCCCAACGGAAATTTCACGTCGATATCCTTGAGGTTGTTCTCCGCCGCCTGCTTGACTTCGATGCACCTTCTCAGATTGTATTTGCGCCTCGCCGGCGGAAGCGCTATTTTCTTCCTGCCGCCCAGATACTCGCCCGTGAGCGACCTGCGGCATTTTATAACATCCTCGAAGCTGCCCTGCACAACAACTTCGCCGCCATGAGCGCCCGCAGCAGGGCCGATATCAATAATATGTTCGGCACTGGCTATGACATCCTCGTCGTGCTCTACGACTATGACCGTATTGCCTATTCGCGTCAGACGCCGCAAAATCCCAAGAAGCCGGTCGTTGTCGCGTTTGTGCAAACCTATCGTCGGCTCATCAAGCACATAACAGACCCCGACAAGACCGCTGCCCACCTGCGTCGCCAAGCGTATCCGCTGCGCCTCTCCGCCAGCCAGTGTCCCGCTCCTGCGGTCCAGGGTCAGATAGCCGAGACCGACATCAACCATGAATTGCAACCGTGCTCTTATCTCCTTCAGTATCTGGGCAGCTATCAGCGACTTCTCTTTATCAAGCTTCAACTTCCGGAAAAACTCCTGCGCCTTCTCGATGCTCAATTTGCTCAGCTCGTGAATGTTCCTGCCGCCCACTGTTACCGCAACCGCCTCAGGCCTGAGCCGCGCCCCGCCACAGTCCCGACAAGGCAGCTCACCAAAATAGCTGTGCAGCCTCGCCTTGACATACTCGCTGCTCGTGCTCTCCCAGCGACGCGTGAGATTCGGAATAACCCCCTCGAACCAAACACCATATTCGCGCTCGTCCTCAGCCGTCGTACCGTACATCAATATCCTGCGTATCTGCTCACCCAGCCGCTCAAACGAAGTCGATTTGCGAATCCCAAAATTCCTGCAGAACCGCTTGATCAGCCGGTTATAGTAGATATTCATGCGCTTGCCGCCCTTGCGCCAGGCGTCAACGGCGCCGTTCTCTAAAGACACCGTCTTGTCCGGCACTATCATATCCGGGTCAAATTCGAGTGTCCTGCCCAGACCGTCACAGCTCCTGCACGCACCGTAAGGACTGTTGAAGCTGAACAAGCGCGGGCTCAGCTCTTCCAGAGACGCCTCAGGATGCTCCGGGCAGGCAAACCTCTCACTGTAAATGACCTGCTGCCAATCGCCCTCTGGGCCGCTGGCCTTATCCGAACCCGGCTCCTGGACCAGGACCAGCAGAATCCCCTCCGCCAGCTTCAACGCCGTCTCAACCGAATCCGCTAATCGAACGCGAACCGAATCCCTCACTATCAATCTGTCCACGACCGCGGCTATATCGTGCTTCTTGTTCTTCTCAAGAGCGGCAGCGTTGCGAATATCGTAAGTGCGGCCGTCAACCAGAACACGCACAAACCCCTCACGCTGCACCGCAGTAAAAATATCCCGATGCTCACCCTTCTTGCCGCGAACCAGAGGCGCGCATATCTGGACCTTCGTCCCTTCAGGCCTGCTCAGTATCGAATCCACTATCTGCGAAGAATGCTGGCTCGTAATCTCTCTTCCGCACACCCAGCAGTGTGGCCAGCCGGCCCGCGCAAAAAGAAGCCGAAAATAATCATATATCTCCGTCGTCGTAGCCACCGTCGAGCGAGGATTGGCGCCGGCGCCGCGCTGCTCGATGGCAATCGTCGGCGGCAGGCCCGTAATCTCGCCGACAGCCGGTTTCTGCATCTGCTCCAGAAACTGCCGCGCATAAGAGCTGAGTGACTCTACGTACTTACGTCTGCCCTCGGCGTAAATGGTGTCGAATGCAAGAGAGCTCTTGCCCGAGCCGCTTATTCCCGTAATGACAACGAGCTTGTCCCGAGGGATGCTCAAGCTGATATTCTTGAGATTGTGCTCAGCCGCTGCCGTAATCCTGATAGCTTTTTCCGCCTGCCTAACCATAAAACTTCACTCATCCGCTTCGCCACTGAAAAACCCGAAAATTCCGATAATAACCAAATTTGTTATTGTAACAAACCAGCTCAAAGTCGTAAACCCGTTTTTCGGCCCCCCTGCAAATACCCTAACGAACCTGCCCAAAATCACTTGCGTATTGACCAAAGACCCACGTTTGTGTATAATACGTCTATTGGGGTGCTATGTTATATCGCTCAGATTGCCGTAGTATTTAAAAATGGGTGCGAGGGTGAAATATATTGCCTGCCTTGCCTTTTTGGCTCTTCTGGCCATCGGTGCTGAATCCGGCGCTTACCTCCTGCCGCCAAGCCAGGATACGCCAAAAGTGGTAATGCATACCACTCTCGGCGCAATAACAATTGAACTGTTCCCCGCCCAGGCACCGATCACGGTCGACAACTTCCTCTATTACGTCAACTCCGGTTTCTACGACCCACTCATCATTCACCGCATCAAAAACGAAAACGACCCGAACTTCGGGCTCATCCAGGGAGGAGGGTATTGGGGCGTAAAAAGCGGCGGCACACGCTACGGCCCCTGGCTTGTAACGGAGGGGCTGCGAGACCCAATAATCAACGAAAGCTACAACGGCCTGAGCAACATCCGCGGAACAATCGCCATGGCCAGAACCAGCGACCCGAACTCGGCCACGTCACAGTTCTACATAAACACAACAGACAACACTGACCTTGACCTTGAAAATGACCCGTACGGATACGGATACTGCGTCTTCGGGCAGGTACTGGAAGGAATGGATGTCGTTGACAGCATCGTCCAGTTAAATACACTTCCTCCGGAGCTCGCCAATGATATGAACGACGTGCCTCACTATCAGTTCGACTGGGTTTATACTTACAAAATACAGGCACGCGTTTACGTCGCAAACGACGGAAGCGACATCACAGGGCTGGGGACATCGAACCTGCCATTCAAGACCATACAAAAAGGCATTGATATCGCCGCCGAAGGCGGACACGTCGTCGTTCGGCCGGGCACCTATACTGGAAGCAGTAACATCGACCTCGACCTCAACGGAAAACCTGTCACCGTCCGGGCGACACGCTCGAATGACCAGATTGTCACAGTGGTTATAAACTGCCAGGGCTCCCTGCAAAACAAACACAGAGCCTTCCACTTCCATAGCGGAGAAGAGCCAAACTCCATTATCGATGGGCTGACTATTATCAACGGCTATCACGATAACGGCGGCGCCATTTTGTGCGAAAGCAGCCCGACTATAACGAATTGCACTATAATCAGCAGCACGGCATCGAGCAAAGGCGGTGGAATATGCTGCTTGGGGGGCAGTCCTACTATCATAAACTGCACACTGGCTGACAACATGTCCTGGGCTGTTGGAGGTGCCCTTTGCTGCGACGGCGCAAGCAGTGTAAATCTGATGAATTCCATACTGTGGAACAATTTCGCTGCCTTCGGAAATGAGCTGGCTTTGCTAAGTGCCTCAAATCCATCAACCCTGTCCGTATCATACTCCGACATTCAGGGCGGCCAGACAGATGCCTATGTCGCCACCGATTGCTATATTGACTGGGGGCTTGGCAACCTTGACCTGGACCCGTGCTTCATTGATCCCGAGAATAACGAATACCACCTGAGCAGTATCCCATGGCAGTGGACCGACGCAAATGGCTGGACAGGGGGCACAATTACCAGCCCCTGTATCGATGCCGGAAACCCCGGCTCACCGGCCCCCTACGAGTACGGCTATGAAAGAAACAGAATTAATATGGGCGCGTTCGGCGGAACGTACCAAGCAAGCGCCCCTCCTGCCGGTTGGGCCCTGCTTGCCGACATAAACAACGATGGTTTCGTGGACTTGACGGACTATTCATACTTCGCCGCCGATTTCCGCTACGTCGGCCAGTTATCACCGGCAGATCTCAACAGAAGCGCCACCGTCGGGATCCAGGACTTAGGTCTCTTCGCCGACGACTGGCTAATGGGTACAACTTGGTTCTGGATCGAACAGGCCGACCTCAATGGAGACGGTATCGTCAACTTCAAAGACTTCTCGACGCTCGCCGAAAGCTGGCTCGGCGCCGGCGAGGACATCACCGGCAACGGCCAGGTCGATTACGACGATATCTGGTACCTATCCGCCGTCTGGCTCCAAAGATCATATCGATAAGAAAAACCGCCCTCATATCTCAACGCCTCTTGACCCTGCCTACCGCGTGCTGGGACAAGTAAGTAAGACATCCAGTGGCACAAAAGAAATTGGAACCACGAAGTATCACGAATGTTCACGAAATGTTTGGACGCAGATTGACCCTGTTTTTGGATTCAGTATAGCCACACTCGTCACGGCGTAGCGTGCCGTAGCGGCAGGCAGGTATCATGGTCTTGGGCTGAAGTCAGACGGTTCGATTGCGGCAGGCAGGCCGCGGCCCAGAGGACGGGTGTGTGAGAACAAAGCATCCCTCACGTTTGCACTCACGCCCGGAGGACGGGGCTATTATGCCGCTGGCGTGGCCAGCGGTTGGGGGGTAAGATGTGGGCAGGGCGGGCGAATGCCAACGAATTACCCCGCCCACAGTGGGCGGGGCTAAGCGAGTAGTTCGGCACGATTGGAGTGATTTTTTTTTGTTTTTTTGTTGCAGTGGTGTAGAGTGAGTGGTAAAAGTTTTGTTGGTTGCTCTTTTAGAAGTTAATAGGCCGAGTGCGGGTCCTGAAGCGTTGAATGCTTTGGGATAGATAAAAAGGGAACCGGGTGAGAATCCCGGGTGGTCGCGCCGCTGTGAGCGTCCGTTCCGATTAATGGTCGGAAATCCGAGAGGCAGTAGTCCCACTGTTCGGGACTAATCTTTTATACCCCAAACGGTTGGCAGGTGTGTTATTGTGCCTGTCTTGCGTTTCGAAGATTAGTTTTGGATGGGAAGGGGTCCTCGAGGTAGGGCGCAAGTCAGAAAACCTGCCTGTATTCGGTTAAGTGTGCGGAGTTCTCGCGATAAGGAACCCGGAGACAACTCGGTCCGGTGCGCTGTGATTTTGTGAAGGCAGTTTGGTCTGAGTTAGATGTTATCGGAATTAAGGCCGTCGTTCCTGTTGCGGGAGCGACGGCCTTTTTGTTTGCGCGCTGAAGGACCCCCACCGCAGGGGTGGGGGTTAAATATAAAATTTCGTGGGCATTGATTCTTTTGGATAGAAAGGAGGTGAGACGGGATTCAGTTGGGTGTGGTATTAACGGATTGATTGTCGGTGATGGAGGAGGAGAGAAAGGGGAGTTTATGAGAATAATTTTTGTATTAGTGAGGAGAAGAGAGAATGACGGCTTCGGAAAGGGTGATGCTTTGTATTTGTGTTGTATTTGTGTTGGCGGGGATGGTTAAGGGAGAGACGATTATTGATTTTGAGGAATTGAGCCTGGCGAGTGAGTCGTATTGGAATGGTGCGGACTTGAGCGGTGGGTTTAGCAGCGGTGGTGCGTGGTTTGCGAACGATTACAATGAGACGTACGGCTCGTGGAAAGGATTTGCGTATTCGAATATTACGGATACGGCGGCGAGCGACTGGGGCGCCCAGTACAATGCGATAACGGGCAGCGGAGAAGGCGGCTCTGCGAATTACGCGGTGGGTTATGTAGGTTGGGGCGGGCCGCCGACGATGATGCTGGAGATGCCGAGCGTGATTGCGGGGTTAAGCGTGACGAACAACAACTATGCTTATTATTCGATGATGTATGGGGACATGTTTGCCAAGCAGTTCGGCGGTGCGAGCGGCGATGACGCGGACTGGTTTTTGCTGACGATAACGGGCAAGAATGAGCTTGAAGAGGTGACAGGGACGGTTGATTTTTATTTAGCCGATTATCGCTTTGCGGACAACGGTCTGGATTACATTGTGGATGGGTGGGAGTACGTGGATTTGGGTCCGCTGGGAGAGGTGTCGAGCGTGGAGTTTTCGCTCAGCAGCAGTGACGTTGGAGAGTATGGGATGAATACGCCGGTGTACTTCGTGATTGACAGTATTGTTGTTCCTGAGCCGGGTATGGTTTTGCTGATGGGTCTGGGTGTAGTTGCGTTGAAGAGGAAGCGGTGAGCTTTCTTGGGTAGCGTAGCGCCAGAGTATTCGCAGGCGAAGGCCACAATAAACCCCGACAAACCACGTCGGGACAAGATTGCGGGGTTAAATATGTGTGATGGGCAGGATGGATGAGGTGCAGCGGAGAGGGTGATGGCGTCAGTGAGAAGCGGAACGATAGTATTTGTGGTGAGCATTGCAGGGATGGTGAGTGTGGTGAATGCGGGGCCTTACAATGAGCGTGGGGTGCATGGATTTGTCGGCGACGACTGGCGTGAGGCAGACCCGTGGGATTCGGATGCGGTATTGAATCCGATGTTTCGGGGCTGGGCGGCGGAGGCGGTGAGCTACGAGCCGGCGCCTGGGGTTGGGCCTGACTGGGATGACCCGTGGTATGCGCTGGGGCCGGTGACAGGCGACCATCTTGATATAGTGAGCTTAGGGGACCTGAGCAGCGGCCAAATTGCGAGCGGTGTGCCGTGCGGGCGGATAACGTTATCGTTCGATGCGGTGATTTCAGATGGGGCGGGTTACGATTTTGTCGTATTCGAGAACGGGTATGCATTTGTTGAGATGTTTGCTGAATTAGGGTACGTGGAGGTGTCGAGTGATAATACTTATTATGTGCGGTTTGCGGGGGTGTCACTGACGCCGGAGGCGGTGGGCAATTACGGAATGATATATGCGAGCGACGTTTACGGTCTTGCGGGCAAGCATCAGAATGGTTACGGGATATGCAGAGGGACACCGTTCGATTTGCGTGTGCTTGCCGGTGAGCCGAACGTTATGGCGGGGCTTGTGGATATCAACAACATCAACTATGTGCGGATAGTGGATATACCGGGCAGCGGGGACTTTGTTGATGAGGCGAGCGAGCATGTCGACCCGTGCAGTTGGCCTGAGTGGGGGAACTATGATGGGAACCACCCGATTTACGATGCGTGGGAGACGTATGATTCGGGCGGATTCGATCTGGAGGCGATAGGAGTTTTGCATCCGCAGGAGTATCGTGGGGACATTAATCTGGATGGGATAGTGGACCTGGACGATTTGCACGAGTTTGCATGGGCGTGGCAGGAGCATTTCGGGGAGAGTGCGTTTTCGGCCAGGTGCGATGTTGCAGGACCGAGGGATTATGTGGTTGATTTGAAGGATTTTGCGGTTCTGGCGGGCGACTGGGGAGCAGTAGAGCAGTGGAGGAAGTAGGGTCACAGATTACAGGTTGCAGGTTAGAGCGGTGTGAGTTTGAGATGCGTAAAAGAGGGTTTAGCCTGGTAGAGCTGATGGTGGTGATATCGACGATATCGGTATTGATGGCGATACTGATGCCTGCACTGGCTCGAGCACGGCTGCAGGGTAAGAGCATAGTTTGCCGGTCGAACCTTCGTCAGTTATTTCTGGCGAACAGCGGTTATGCGACGGAGAACGACGGATACCTTGTGGCGGCAGCACCGGACATAATATCGGCGCTAGGAGGAAAACGACGATGGCACGGGGTACGGAGTGACGCGAATGAGCCGTTCGATCCTCTTAAAGGCCCGCTGGCAGGGTACCTTGCGGACGGGAAGGTGAAGGAATGTCCGGTGAAGGTGAAGTTTCGTAAAGGTGCTGCGTGGGGTCTGAACTTCGAGCAGGGCTGTGGGGGGTATGGGTACAATATGACGTATATCGGCAGCAGGGTGTGGCAGAAGGGGCTTGGGTTCGCGGAGCGTTATTCTCTGACGGCGCGTTTGAGTGAGGTGAAGCGGCCGAGCGAGACGCTGATGTTTGCGGATTGTGCGATGGCAAGGCTTGACGACAATGGGCAGCCGTATCTTCACGAGTATTCATTTGCAGAACCGCCTTATTTTGTGATAGCGGGCCAAATGATTACGAGTATGTATTCGTCGCCTTCGATACATTTTCGGCATCAAGGGCTTGCGAATATTGCCTGGTCGGACGGGCACGTAGATGCGCGAGAGCTTGCGGAATCGGGTGGTATCAACAATTACGGTGCGAATTCGGAAGAATTTTTATTAGGTTGGTTCGAGCCGGTGGATAATACGCCGTTTGATTTGGAGTGAAGACAGCGTGTGGCGGACAGCTTTCAGCAGACGGCGGACGGTTAGTATTTTTTTCTCAGGCGGGCGACAGGGATGTTGAGGAGCTTTCGGTATTTAGCGACGGTTCGGCGAGCGAGATTTTCGATACCGGCTTCGGCGAGATCTTTTCGAATCTGGTCGTCACTAAGGGGTTTTGATTTGTCTTCGGAATCGATAATCTGCTGAAGCTTAGCTCTGATTGCCTCCCAGCTTCTTTCGTTTCCATTTGCGTCTTCGATACCGCCCGAGAAGAATTTTCGCAGCGGGACAAGGCCCCAGGAGCACCGGACGTATTTTGCGGCGACGGCTCGCGAGACGGTGGCGAGATGTATGCCGACGTGGTCGGCGACTTTTGCCATAGGGAGCGGCTTTAGATGGAGCAGGCCTTTGTCGAAGAAGTCTTTCTGGTATTTGACGATTGCCTTAGTGACTTTCAGGAGGGTGTTTTTTCTTTGCTCGATGGCGTCGAGAATCCACTGGGCGGAGCGGATGTTGCTCTGGAGGAATTTTTTGGCTTTTTCGGAGGTCTTGCTGGTGCCGACCATTTTGGTGTAGTAGTCGCTAATCCTGAGGCGTGGAAGGGGAGAGTCCGCGAGTCGAACGGTGTAGGTATCGCTCTCGTCGTCGTATTCGACAATGACATCAGCGGTGATGTGGTGGTTTCCGGAGGGGCCTATCTGCAGGCCGGGTGAGGTGTCGAGCTTGCTGAGGTGACGAATGGCGAGGTTAATATCGTCGATGGAGCACTGCATTTTTTTTGCGATTTCAGGGAGGCGGTTTTCAAGCAACTCGTCGAAGTGTTCGGCGATGAGCTGTCTTTCGAGAGTCAAATGAGCGGCGCTCTGGTCGAGCTGGATGAGGAGGCATTCTCTGAGGTCGCATGCGCCGACGCCGAGCGGGTCGAGGGTCTGGACGAGAGAGAGAGCTTTGTTGAGGTCGTCGATGGAGAAGCCGTTTTTGTCTTTGTTGTGGAGCTGCTCGATGCGGACGGAGAGATAGCCGCGAGAGTCGATGTAGTCGATGATGAGCGAGCCAGCGATTTTGACCGGTTCGGGAGCTTCGGCGAGTCGCCACTGCTCGTGGAGGTAGTCATTCAGGGACTGCGATGGAGCAGCGGTATTCTTGATGGCTTCGAGCTTTGCATCCGGCTCATCGGTTCTTGCACGTGGCCGGAAGGGGCCTGAGCGGTCGATGTAGTCTTTGAATTCGTCGTCGAGAGATTCGACGCGTTTGAAGTCCTCTGCGCGTTCTCCCGGCCGGCCGGCATCGTAGTCTGCCTCAGCGGCGGTTTTTTCGGTGGATTCGGTGGTGGCGGCATCTTCGGGGTCTGCGGCTTCGTCAATTTCGAGGACGGGATTTGTGTTTAGCTCCTGTTCGATTCGTTCCTGGAGTGCGAGGATAGGGAGCTGGAGAATCTCCATAGACTGAATCATGTGCGGCGCGAGCTTCATTCTCTGCTCGAGCCGGAGCTGTCCTCGCATTTCGAGCTTCATATTTGCGTCCAACAGTAGAGGCGGTGTGAAAAGCATGCCCTACGAACTGTATTCTACGTTTCGATGTGGTCTATTATAGCAGAAATGGCGAAGAAATGGCGCGCCAATATTCAGGGGTTCAAGCAGATTCTCCGGCAGAATGAAGCGGTGATTATGGTTCGAGGGCCAGATTCTTCGCTGCGCTCAGAATGACGTGCGTTGTTTGAATTGTGAAAGAGTGCCGGGCGAGTTTTTTAAATGTGACCTAACGTTGTTCGAGTTAGAGAGTCCAAGTGGGGCGGTGCTGAGGAAGTGACGGCGCGAAAGATTACGGGTGTTTTTCATCACAGGGTCCTTTCGAAAAGGCTGATATTACGCCAATTCTTTTTTTGCGGCGTTGACGATTCGGTCGATTTCTTTTGCGAGCTGTTCGTCGATTGGTTCGGGCTGATGTGTTTTTAGCGTGCTTTGGACCTGCTCTGCGATTCTGTCAGCGAATGATTTTTTGCCGCTGTTCTGCCAGGCGTCGAAGGAGTCCCTTGTCCAGGTTGAGTTGGGCAGCCAGAGCTCTTTGCGGAAGTGTTTGGCGGTGTGTGGTTCTGCGAGGAAGTTGCCTTTCGGGCCGACAGTGTTGACGACGTCAGTGGCAAGTGTGTCCGGGGTGACATCGAAACCGCGAGTGATTCTTTTGACGTAGGCGGCGATTTCGTTGTCAAGGCAGAGCCATTCGAGAGAGGCGGCATGGTCTGTTCCGCAGATACCGGCATGGCCGAAGGTGTCGGCGCCGGCGAGTGCGCCGAGGAGCAGCGACGTTGCCTTTTCGGTACCGGCCTGTGCGTCGGGCAGCTTGGAGTCGGTGAGGTTGACGTTGACGTAAGCGGGGAAGCCGTAAAGCTGAGCTATTTGCACCATTGCCACAGCCATCAATCCCTGCTCAGGGGAACCAAAAGAACAGATTCCGGTTCGTGGGTCCATGATGTGCGGGATGCCGCCGTAGGTTATGGGTGTTCCGGGGGCGAGGAGCTGTGTGACGACGAGGCCGGCGAGGATTTCGGCGTTTTCCTGTGCGAGGGTGCCGGCGAGTGTGCCGGGTGCCGTGCCGGAGGTCATTGCCATAGGGCCGATAGAGACGGGCTGGCCTGCCTTTACGAATTTGATGATGATGTCGAGGCCGTCTTTGGGAAGCTGGAGCGGGCTGATGGGCTCCATAAAAGTCTCTATCATTGGTTTTTCACGGAGAGCCTTTTCGCCGCCGGCGATGGTGCGATATATTTCGAGGACGTACTTTGCGGTTCGGCCGTTGTATATCCAGGTTCGAGTGGGCTTGGTTGTGCCCTTGACGAGCTCGGCGGTGAGGAATACTTCGCGAAAGGATTCGGGGATTTCCTGTGGGCTTGCCATTGAGCCGACGATAGTGAGATTTTCGAGGGCGTCGCCGAGCCGGATTGCGTTTTGTGCGTCAGTGATTGTGGCAGAGCGGCGTTTGGTGCTGTTGGCGTCGAGCCAGAGGTACTGACCCGGGCTGGACATAAGGACAAAATCGCCATATCCGAAACGTGCGGTTTTGTTAGGGTCACGACCATACAGGACATATTGTTTGCCTGCTTTGGCAACACAATCCATAACCAATTTCTCATCCAGGCGGGCGATTTTGTTTGTTTCGTCGATTTTCGCGCCGGCCTGGCCGAGGAGCTTTAGCACTTCGTCGTGGTGAATCATAATGCCGGTGTCGCGGAGTATGGCGAGAGAGGCGTTGTGAATTGACTGTATTTCGTCGTTGGACAGGAGCGTTATGTTTATCTTTGCCATTGGCGATTTCCGAGAGATTAGAGGGACCAGCCGGGGCGGTATTGTCTGTGGAGACACTGATTGGCCTCGGGCAGATTGGTGAATTCGAATTTTTGAGCATCCCATTTGAGTTTTGTGTCGGGGAATCGCAGGGCGATGTTGCCCAGCAGGACGGTCTCGGTGACGAGCGATGCGAATTCGAAGTTGGCGCCGGGTGCCGGGCCTCCTTTGATGGCGTTGACCCATTCGTTGTAGTGTCCGGGCGAACGGGGCAGGGTCTTGGGCGGCAGTTTGTACTGCTGCATTTTAGATTCCGGGATGATTCTGCCCTGAAGCATTTTGCCTTTGTCACCTACGTACATGACGCCGCCTTTTCCCATGGTTCGGCCTTCTTCAAGCTCATCCGGGCGCGGGGGTCTCATACCGCCGTCGTACCAGGTGAGTTTCACCGGGGGAAAATCGGCTCTTGCGGGGAATTCGTAGCGAACAATGGAAGCATGGGGGAAGGTCTCGGTCGTGACATATTCGCTGCGGTCGGGCAGAACGGACACTGTGAAGCAGGCCTCGACGGTGGTTGGGTGTCCGAGGTTGAGTGCACGGAAGATGGGGTCGAAGGTGTGGCAGCCCATGTCGCCGAGTGCGCCGGTACCGAAATCCCACCAGCCACGCCACTGGACGGGCAGATAGGCAGGATGATAGGGGCGATGAGGAGCGGGTCCGAGCCACAGGTCCCAATTAAGCCAGTCCGGGACAGGTGGTGTGTCTTTTGGTCGGCCGAGGCCCTGGGGCCAGACGGGTCGGTTCGTCCAGTCGTGGACTTCGCGAACGGGGCCGATGGCGCCGTCGGCGATGAACTCGGCAACGCGTCGCGTGCGTTCGGAGGCCTGACCTGAGTTTCCCATCTGAGTGGCGAGCTTCTTTTCTCCGGCGAGCCGGGCCATTTCGCGGGCTTCGTGGACAGTGTGTGTGAGGGGCTTTTCGCAGTAAACATGCAGGCCCTTTTTCATAGCGGCCATTGAGGCGGGTGCGTGGAGGTTATCCGTTGCGGCTATGAGGACGGCATCGAGGTCTTCTTTTTCGAGCATGTCGCGGAAGTCGGCGTATTCGGTGCAGCCCTTATAGGTACCGGATTGCTTTTGTTCGGCGTAGTGCTGCTCGACGATTTCGCGTGCGGGTTCGGTGCCGCGGTCGGTCTCGTACCACCATTTGCTGTAGTCACATCTTTTGACAGGGTCGGCGACGGCGATTACCTGCAGCTCAGGAAATTCGAGGAGCTGCTGGGTATCCCAGGTTCCCTGGCCGCCCACGCCGATGATACCGACGTTGATTTTTTCGGATGGCGGCGTGCGGTTTATACCGCCAAGGACGTGGCGGGGGACAATGGTAAATGCGGCGGCAGCGGCGGCAGATTTTACGAACTGGCGGCGAGAGATTTGAGTATCACTTGTTTTTTCCTTCATATTACTTTCCCGGATTTAGCCAGAGGTCGATGGGGCGTCTGACGTTTTTGGGTGTGAATGGCAGGTCGATTTTTTTGCCGGTGCCGGCGGATTGGTATCCGGCGTAGAGGACCTGCTGAACGAGACGGCCATCTTCACCGGTTGATTGCGGCTCTTCTTTTCCGCGGACACATCGGGCGAAGTGGTGCATTTCCTGCGGGAAGCCGTAGTTCCACAACTCCTCATAGACAGGATACGTCCAGCCCTTTGTGGTGGGTGCTTTTTCGACGGCGTATCCGAAGCCGTACTCGCTGTAGGTGGGAAGTGCATTTCCCATGTGAAGGTCTGCGTAGGTAACGCCGCCTTCGCCATAGACTTCGATTCGGTCTTCCATACCGCCTCGGCGTGCCCATGAATCTTCGATGAGTCCGACGGCGCCGTTTTCGAATTCGAGGATGCAGATGGAGTCATCCTCGCCTTTTGTTTTGTCGGTGTGGACGTGAGTGGCCATCTGGCAATAGACGTTTTTGATTTTTGGCCTGTCGAGGAACCAGTAGCAGAATGCGATGCCGTGACAACCCATATCCATAAAGACTCCGCCGCCTGATTTGGCGATGTCCCAGAACCAGGGTGCGTGCGGGCCGAAGTGCTTTTCACACTGCTTTACGAGATAGACCTTTCCGAAGGCGCCTTCGTCGGCCATTTGTTTTGCTTTGACGTATTTGGGCGTAAAGAAGAGCTCCTCGGCGTACATAAGCAGGACGCCTTTCTTGCTGCAGGTGTCGATCATTTCGTCGGCTTCTTCGAGGGTCATACAGAAGGGTTTTTCGCAGACGACGTGTTTTCCGGCGTTGGCGATGTCGATGGTCATTTGGGCGTGGAGCAAGTTCGGCGCGCCGATGGTGACCATCTCGATGTCTTTTTCAGCGAGCATTTCCTTGTAATCTGTGAAGATGCGGGGGATGTTGAACTTTTTTGCCAGCTTCTCGGGCTCGTACTCCGCAGGCGAGGCGACAGCGACGACCTCGGCCTCGTCAGGCATAAGCCGAAACGAGTCGGCGTGAATGTCGGCAATAAAGCCCGACCCGATAATTGCGACTTTGACTTTTCCTTTCGTGGCCACAGGCATTCGACCTCCTTTTGGTTTTCGCCATTCAAACGCGGGTGTAATGAGAAAAACACACTACAGTGATGTTAGCGTTGAGGGCGTGCAAAGTCAAGGTTGACGCGGACGTAATGTGCGGGGTTTTAAGTGAGGAGGTGTGAGAGGAGTATTTTAAGGCCGAGTGCGATGAGGACGATGCCGCCGAGTGCTTCGATTTTTGATTCGAAGAAGTGGCCGAAGCGTTTGCCGATGGCGACACCGAACAATGAGAGGACGAAGGTGACCAGGCCTATGATGATTACGGCGGTGATAATCTGTTCGGTGATGAGCGAGAGTGTTATGCCGACGACGAGTGCGTCGATGCTGGTGGCGATGGCCAGCGCCAGCAGGACAGTGACATTTGCGGGGTTGTAGTTTTTGCGATGGGGGTCTATTTTGAATGATTCGATAATCATCCTGACTCCGATTGCAGTGAGCAAACCGAAGGCGATCCAGTGGTCGACGGCGACGAGGTATCCCTTAACGGTGTAACCGGCGAGATAGCCGAACAGGGGCATAACGGCCTGGAAGGCGCCGAAGAAGGCGGCCATTCGCAGGGCGTGACGGACCTGGAGCTGTCTGTATGCGGTGCCGGTGACGATGGAGACGGCGAAGGCGTCCATTGCAAGACCGAGAGCAATGAATATTATTGTGAGCAATTCCATCACGTCTATGATTCTACAGGTTCGAGAGAAAAACCCCCAATAAAATTGGGGGGTTAAATATCAGTATTTTTTGCAGAGGGCGAAGTTGAAGGTGTGGGCGATGGTTTTCCCTTCGATGTAGAAGACGCGGAAGTCGAGGATATTGAAGAAGGGAGTCCAGAGCTGTTTGAGGTCGGATTCGCTGGAGAGATAGATTGTGGTTCCGCGGTTGCTTTGTCTCACTTTGCCGGTGCCTTCGAAGGTGGTGTCTTTGGGGTTGAAGCATAGTGACAGATACAATCCTTTGGCAGTGAGGATGCGGTGGACATTCTGTGTGTAAGCTGTTCTTTTTTCGGGAGGGACGTGGTGGAGGAGGCCCCAGTCGTAGATGAAGTCGAATGGTTTGTCGAAGTGGGGGAGGTTTTCGGTGACGTCGGCGACGAGGAAAGTGCATTTGACGTTTTTCGCTTTGGCGTTTTGTTTTGCAATTTTGATTGCCTCGCGCGAGATATCGATTGCGGTGACGTCGAATCCTTTTGAGGCGAGGTAGATGGCATAGTTACCTGCGCCGCAGCCGAGGTCGAGTGTACGGCAGGGTTTGACGCGGCCGGAGTCGAGCAATTCGACCAGGAGCTCCGGCGGCTCTTCGTGGTTCCAGGGGATTTCGTCAAGCGGGGTGTTTTCGTAGAGACGATCGAAGCGCTGTTGGGTTTTTCTGTCCATGGGATTCAGTCGGCTTTTATTATTTGGTCGGTAGTGAGGTTTTGGGCGATTTTTTGGCCCGGTTTTACGACGAGGAAATCGGATTCGTTCCATTGGCCGTCGAGGAGCCGCTGCAACAGCGACGGGTCACCTTCTATTTCGTCGTAGTTCCAGTTGAGAAAGGCCGCGGCGTCTTTTGTGAATTGCTTTTCCTTTTCGGCGTTTGCAAAACCCCAGTCGATGTAAGTGGCCCAGTTGTATTCTTTGAGCCAGCTCTGTTCGGCTTCCATAAGGAATTTTGCATTGTCGTGCCCGAACTTTTCGATGTACTCTTTGAGCGTGCGTTCGTGGCGTTCTTTGCCGGGCTGGGAGTCGGTATCGATCCAGCCGGGGCTAAACCAGTAAGTACCGCGGTGGGAGTCGAAGTACTGTTTGTATTTTTCTTTGGAGCCGAGCAAGAGGGTGATGCAGTCGTGGCCGCGTGGGACGACGATGGGGATGTCGGCAGACAGACCGACGATGCCGTTTGAGCACAGGCCGTAGCCGAGCAGGAATGCGTCGTAGGGTCGGCCCTGGACGTCGGCGGTTGTGTCGAGAGATCTTTGGACTTCTGAGCGGAGCTTTTCGGGGGTGTTATGGAGGCCCTGGGGCATTGTAACGATATCGATGGTGTTGGGCGAGCGGGAGGCGCAGAGGTAGGCCTCACGCTGGATTACCTTGCATATTACGAACTGGAGACGCATCACGATTGCCGATTTTCTATTTATGATTTAAGGACTTTACGTACAAAAAGTTAAGCCTGTTCGGATGGTAACTGAAGCAGAGGCAAAAAGCAAGGGTGACCCGCTCATATGCGACTTATGGCATTGGCGAGTTCGTTGGGTTTTTGCGAGCCGATGAGAAGTTTTTTTCCGGATTTGAAGACGAGCTGCAGACCCCGGTTCCCTTTCAAGTTGTAGGCTTTTTTGCCCTTGAGGCCGCAGCGGATACCCCAGCCGCCGTAGTCAAGCATTGGTCTGTAGGTGCAGGGGTAGTGCTCGGCGATTTCGTCGCCGGTGAATTTTTTGAACTTGATGTGGAGCGGGAAGAGGCGGACGTATAGGCCGTCGGGGCGGACAAACGTTTCGAGTCGGACGAGCAGGAAAAGGAGAATAATTGCCACGGGCAGAAGCATTCCGATGAGGACAGTCAGGACGATGGAGGAGAGAGGAGGAGACTTGTCCAAAGTAAACATCGAGTCCAGGAGAAAACCGGCAAGTGCGATGGCCAAGGCCATCGAGACGGCGACGAGCAGGCGAAGCCAGGTGGGAAATCTCTGGACCTCGCGGAAGAGAATATTGTTTTCGTCGTGCATCGATATTCCTTTCAGGATTTGTTACGGTTTACATCGCTTGCATGGTCTTTTTCCGGCATTTATTGCTTCGTCTCTTGTTTTGTAGGGGACGAGATTTTCAGGTAAGATTCTCCTGGCGGAGGAACAGTCGGGTTTGTGAAAGACCTTTGAGTTTTTCGAGGCGACGAAGCTGGCTTCAACCGTGTCCTGCCCGGGAGCTTTTCGGCTTGTGGCGGCTCTGCGCGACTGAGGTTTTATTTCATTGGCATCGGGTGCTTTTGCATCGGAGTTATTGGCGGCAGACCACTGGACGGCAAAGGCCTCGATCTGGTGGAGGACAGCTTCGGAAATCTTTTCAGACATGTCTTCGGTGGAGACGACATGCATAATCGGAGCAGAAGTCCACACCACAGCCCCGACTTTAGTCTGTGAACGATCCGGAAGAGCGAGGATACGAGAGAAAGAGCTTTGAACATAAAAGGCCAATGCTTGTGAATCGGGCAGATACAGGAGTTCGGTATGAACGACGAGTTCAGGCCTAATGAGCGAACCGTGATTGTGGACCTTGAGCCCGGTTTTTTCGAGTTTTGCAACGCATGTCCGAGAGATACTGCCGGAGGTGCCGGCGGTGTCCCTGACCCACTGCTCATTTTCGGTGGTAACGGCAGGGCCGGGATTGAAAAAGTTGATTTCCCTGATCCCGGTCAGGGCGGCGTTCGCCTGGCCAATCAGTGTGAGGTCAGAGTAATCTGGAAGCTCGGTCTGGGCTGAGGCGACAAGAGCGCAGACCACAGTCAAGACTCCGAACATTAGGAGGTGTATTTTCGTTTTCATTTCTGTTCCCTTCCGTTTTGGGTCCGGCGTTCGGGTTTTGGAATATCATGCAATCAGTGCGAAGGCGTCGGTGACGGGCATACCTTCCTGTATACCAAGCTCTTTTGCCTTTTCGTTGGCTTTGAGTATATTGCGATTGCCGAAGCGGTCGAGGGTGCCGATGGGATTGTCGGGTGAGCTTTCCACCAAGGCGGCGGCGACGCCATAGCGCTGGCAGGCATCGACATCGATTGCGGAACAGGCAAGGAAGCCCTTCGAGCCGGTAACGAGAAGGATGTTGAATCCGGGCCATTTCGTTTGGACGCCTTCGACGGGGCCGTTGGAGGTCTGGAATGTTTTAGTGTAGACTTCCACAGTTTTCCCTCGCAAAATTCCTTCAAGTAACGGAACAAGTGTAGTCCTGGTCGGGTTGTTTTGCTATTACTTTTTTTGCTTTGCTTTTTTCTTTTTTTTCGCTTTCTTCTTAGGCGCCCTTTTGGGGGGGGCTGCTTTTTTCTTTTTAGCCGGTTTTTTCCTGATAGTAGCCGTTTTCTTTTTTTCCGGGCTTTTTTGGGCAGCTTCCTTTTTCCGGGCCACGGGTTTTCCGAGGACAATTTCGATTTCGGCGAGTTTTTCTTCGAGGAGCTTTCTGGATTTTGCTTCGACGTTGAGTCGCAACAAGGGCTCGGTGTTGGAAGGTCTGCAGTTGAACCAGAAGTCCTTGAAGCCGACGGTGACACCGTCGAGGTAGTCAATCTGGGCGTCGCGGTATCTTTTTGCCAACTCATCCATTTTTGCCTGTTTATCCGCGACTTCGAAGTTTATTTCACCGGTCGCAAAGTATCTTCGGAGAGGTTTTATAAGGTGGCTAACAGATACTTTTGCATCGGAAATAATATTTAGTATATGGACAAGAGTGATTAGGCCCGAGTCTGCATAGTAATTGTCACGGTAGTAGAAGTGGCCTGAGAGCTCACCGCCGAAGACGGCGTGTGAGTCGCGGAGGGCCTTTTTCATAAAGGCATGTCCGACGCGTTCCCTTCTGGGAGTCCCGCCGTGTTTGATAATCTCTTCGGCAACCGCCCTGCTGCTTCTGAGGTCATAGACGATGGTTGACTTTGGCTCTTTTTTCAGGAAATAGGCAGCCATCAGAGCGGTCATCAGGTCGCATCCGACGGTATCGCCGTTTTCATCGACCATCATTAGTCGGTCGGCATCGGCGTCAAAGCAGACTCCGAAGTCGCAGTTGTATCCTTTGACAGCGTCTTTTACGTCTTTGAGGTTCTCTTCGATGAGGGGATCTGGCTCGTGTTTGAATGAGCCGTCGTGCTTGAAGTTGAGTTCGATTATATTGACGGGCAGATCACCGAAGACGGCGGGGACCATTTTGCCGGCCATACCGTTAGAGGCGTCGATAGCAATTTTGAGGTTTTTAATTTTTGGCCGGAGAAATTTGAGGACGTGCTGTTTGTATTCTTCCATAAGGTCAGTTTTCTGAACGGCGCCGGTGGGTTTTCCCTTTGTGTGAAGCAGCGAGAGTGCGATGTGCCTGATGTCGGCCAGACCGGTATCTTCACCGACGGGTCTTGCCTGCGGTCCTGAGATTTTGAAGCCGTTGTATTTTGCGGGGTTGTGCGAGGCGGTGACCTGTACACCGCCACAGCTTCCGAGGTGATTTACGGCGAAGTAGATGTGCGGGGTGTCGACCATTCCGACGTCGATGACGTCTATTCCTGCGGCGCCGATGCCCTTAATGAGCGCTTTTGTAAGCGCAGGGCTGTGTGTCCTCATATCGCGCCCGACGCAGACAGTGCGTGCGTTTTTGCGGCCTCTGTTGTAGCCATGAAGCAGCGAGGGAAGAAAACGGGCGACAGCGGAGCCGATTTTCCAGGCGTCTTCTTCGTTCAACTGATCCGGGTATATTCCTCTGATGTCGTAGGCCTTAAAGATTGCAGGGTTCATAGCTCATATTTCCGTAAATTGTGCAGTTAAATATCCGCCATGGTGGCGAGCCAGGCCACCATATCCGAAATTTAGGGTGCAAAGCCGATTTTCGCCTCGATTTCGGTTCAAGGGATACTATACAAGCGGGTGGCATCGGATGTCAACGGTGAAGATGTGGCGAAGGAAGCGGCGTGTGCCGGAGGTTTATTGTTCAGGCCTGGTTTGAACGCGGAACTGTCCCAGGGACCGTGATTGGGGTGTAAAAAAACAGGCCTACTTGCCGGCATAGAACTTGCCAAGCCGCAGACACGCATATCCCGCCCACCGAGCATCCGAATAGTCCTCTATCACCGCAAGATACGCCTGCTCTATCAACGCATCTCATCTGCCTCCACCTCGCTAATCTCGCCGAGTTTCACCATCGCCGCATAACAGTACCCCACCGCACACTGAGCCCCTCCGGCATACTGATAATCAGGCCACCCCTCCACCACCGCCCCAAAATTCCCCGCCGAATCTCGCTCAATCCCCCCGCTCGCGCGCCGCTGGCATCCACGTCACCTGACGTCAATGCATCGCCACCTGTTTTGGACCATCAGTGCTCGTGCACCTGATCCACAAATGTCTCGCAACGCTCCGGCAGGCTGATACCGATGCCCAACTGGCCGAGATAGGCCCCGAAGACCGATGAGGTCAGGCCCAGCAGCAAAACAAGACTCATTAGATACATCAATTTCTTATGCATAATTATTCTCCTACAAAATCGTTGCTAAAAACTTTTCAAAATACACACTTTCGTTACGTGAACTTTCGCACTTTTGCTAAACGTTTAGGCGGCTGAAGTCAGTGCTTCTATTAAAAACTCGAAATTTTTGTTATGTGCGAACCTTTTACCGAACATAAATCTAATTCTATCCCGCCAAAGCACACGGCGAAGGCAACTCAACGCATCCGCAAAGCTCGGAGCAGACTTGCCCGGATACCAGGGCTGAACAAAAAAGTATCTCTGCTTCGATTTTTGCTGAAGATACCACAGCCATATCACCGAATACAGCCAAAGACTCACCACTGCCGCTCGCTCGGGGCCTTTGCGTTTCCAGGTCTGAGGTTGTTGACCACCTATAAGTTGCTTGGTGTTTTTGAAAGTATCCTCGATGCTCCATCTGCCCGCAAAGCCTCCAATGACTTCGGCTGCGGTGAGAGTTGTGTCAGTGGTAAAGAAGAAGTCGTCCTTCTCTTTGTCGGTCGGGTCTCGACTGATAACCAAAAGCACCGGCTTTTGCGAGACCCTGTACCAAACGACTTTTCTGACATATACCAGCCGTCTTCCGGACTTGCCTCGTTCGCGGGTTTCTACCAATTGCCAATTGTGTATTCTTTTTGCCAGATTTTGCGGACAAGAAAGCTTTTTGCCTTTCTTGCGAGGTCTGCCTCTTGTCTTCGTTCTTTTCTTGCTCAGCAAATCGCAAATATTTGCGTCCCGACGCATACGCGAGATTATATGAGTGTTGGGTATGTCCTCTCCTGCCAGAGAAGCGTAAAAACCGTCCGCACTGCACAGAAACCGCCTTTGAGGCAGCCACAAGGCAACTTCTGTCAACATCTCTTCGGCCAGTTCTATCAGGGACAAACCATCCTTTCGGTGCAGTCTCATATTGATTGGCAGGCCAAGTGGTTCGCCGCCCCAGGGCGGATTTACTCTCAGCGTAAGAACCACCATGTTCAATCCCCAGGCGTGGACTGTTTTTGTGCCGGTCGAACGGACAGCATCTCGCCACCAGCCGGCTCCATTGACTTTTCGGCCGCTGTGATGAAAAAGGGTATCGTCCAGGTCGGTGGGTATTACACCGGCTGGGTAAAACACCCTGACCAGCAGAATCATCAAAAGTCTCCACAACTCGCTCATTGCCCAAGAAGCATCCGGGAAAAAGCGATGATAGGCATCGTGTGCCCTTGTGTCTTTCGGGTCTGCGAATGGCAAGATGCCAGTGATGGTATGTCTTGCGGTGCAGAGAACCCATCCGGTTACGAGATTGAGAAAGATTTCTGTCGTGGGAACGGTGAATATCGGGAAAAAGTATTGAATTATCGTATCCCATGTCGAAGTAATAATTGTATTCATGCCAACCTCCTTATCTTATCTTTATTTCCGATAAAGACATCGGAAGGTTGGTATGTTCGTATTGATAAACCATTAAAACCAGCCGCCTAAAAAGTGCGAAAGTTCACGTTACCACTCTTCAAAAAATACTTGTTTGCATTTCTCCACCTAATTTTTTATCTCCTTTCTCCCCCGATTTTTACAAAAACCATAATCACTTTGACCCCTTATGCTTATCACGCACTGAGTGTGTGGTTGTCAACGGCGGCGATTGAAGCGCTGAAAATCGAGAAATGATTGCCCCTGCTGCGTTGCTGAGCGGCGATACCACTCCTATATCGCCCGCCCGGCTTCGCCATCTACCCTTTCCTTCATGGCTCATATTCCACCTCCATGAGGAATTCACAGATACACCGCGCAACGGCTCTCTTGAGCGCGCTGTGAATGTTCGTTAAGGTCGACCGGGTAAGGAAACCGGGTGCGACTCCTCTTTCAAATTACTGTGATCCTTTGTACCGGCATCTTGTGTCTTGTCAAGTAAATTTTATGCTTTTTACCAATTTTTTTTTGCAATTATGACCTGACCACTGTCCGCTGGAGTTTATCCCGGCCCGCCGTTTGACGGGCCCTTGTGACCCTGCAACCTTATGACCTTATGGCCTTGGTGTCTTCGCCTGCCCCTAAGGGGTGATTAAAACTGTGCGACTATCAGATTTCTCAAACTTCGGGGTTTTTTGAGGGTGTTTTTCGGGGGAGGCTCAATTCAAGGCGCACTCCTCGTGTATGACGATATAAGGGGTAGTTGTTTAATTTCTATAAACCCTTATGTCACAAGGAGGGCCGTCTGCGTTAAACGACAAGCCTTGATGGAATTACTATCGTCCAACCTGCACAGTTTTCTCAAAAAGATAAACAAAAATCTTTCGTTGCCCAACAAACGCGACGCCATGGTAGGCCTGTTGCGGACAGGTAAACCTATCGTTTGTCAGATGGCCCGGCAATTGCCAAACCCCTGGCAAAAAAGATGGACTATCTGGCTACTGTATGGGACGGCAGCACGAGGCAACTGGTAACTGGTTATTGGCTTGTTGAATTGTATGTCTCAGCGAGTCGCAAGAATCCCGTCCCTGTATTACTCGAGCCGTTCAGCCATGAAGAACCATACAGTCCGGGACAAAACCCCATTGTCATCAAGGCCATCCACAGAAGCTTTGAGCTTACGAATAATCGCGGTGTGCTCGTAGCGAATCGAGGATTTGATGCCGGTGTAATGTTCGATGATTGGCTTGACAACAAGTATCGTTTTGTTACTCGTCTTGTGGGAAAGCGGCATTTATTGCGCGGCCTATAGGCCGTTTCGAGCAAAACAGCGACAGACAATGGGTTGCTATTGAGGCCCGTCAGCTTGCCGAACAAACCCCAACGCCATATCGGTTCTATAAGCTCATCAAGCGTAAAGGCAAACCGTCCCTGCGTATCTCACAGATCGGGTAGGTGAAGGTTCTCTTGCCCGACAGAGAAGAAGACTTGACGCTGGTTGTCTCTCGTCTTGCAGGCAGTGACACACCGCTGATGTTGCTTACCAATCTTTCGGTTGAAAATGCCAAAGACGCCGAGCGTGTATTGCGTTACTACATACGCAGATGGAAATGTGAAGAGGCGATTTGCTTTCTCAAAAGCCAGGTCCATCTGGAGAAGATACGAACTTTTCGCTGGTGTGCGATTCGCCGGCTGGTCCTGCTGAGCGTGGTGGTGATGATCTATTTGGGCTGGATTGTCGAAGCTCATCCGGATTTGACGGACCGGTTAATAGCCTTTGGCCAGCCGCCACCGAATAGTGCCGACTTTGTCCTTTATCGCTTGCTGACGGGTTTAACTGAAGCAATTGACGCCTGCTTCTGGCTTCGGAGGACTCTATTATGAACAAGCCTGTCGAAAAACCCCTAAGTTTGAGCCTATGAAGGCTTGAAAAAATTGGTGTATAGTAGTATAATACACGTTCTTACTCGCTCTGATGTAGAAACTGGATACGTAACGTTAAATCTGCAAGGATGCTTTTCCGAAAGGTTCCGGCTTTGGCCTGCCCTGTGTTCGCAGCCCTGTCGAAGGGATATGACGGGGCGAATTTCAGCAACGACCTTACTGTATCAGCCACATCCTCTGCAAAACAGGCTTGATAGCCGTATTCTAATGATGAATTGCTCCCTGTTAAGATTACATAGATACCCACAACCGACCACCGCGGCCCTTGCGGCGTTGTTCGTAGTCTGCGCTGCTGCGCCGGTTTTCGCGAGTGAACAGCCACCCTCAATGGCCGCGGTGCGGACCGATACCGCACCCGTCATCGACGGCCGGCTGGACGACGCCTGCTGGGCCAACGCAAATGTTGCCACGGACTTTACTGAGTCACAATACGTCAGGCCTGCGACCGAACAAACCTTCGTCAGGGTGCTCTATGACGACCAGTGCATATATATCGCGTTCGAGTGTATAGAGCCCGACCCCAATGCGATACAGGCCACAGAACGCAAAAGGGACCGGTATCTGAGAAACGACGACCGTGTGGACGTGCGAATAGACACGTTCGGTGACCGCAGGTGCAGCTATATCTTCGTTGTATCGACGCTGGGGACCATTTGGGATGCCAGACAGGGGCTTTTCGGCATGGACAGCAACTGGGACAGCAATATAGCCGTTGCGTGTAAAATCGCTGATGACCGCTGGTTCGCTGAAATAGCCATCCCTATAGCCGACATGCACTTTGAGCTAAAGGACAATGCCACCTGGGGCATCAATTTCTATCGAATCGAAAAAGGCCTTCAGGAACAGAGCAGTTGGTCATATCTGAATCAAAAACCCTATGCACCGCGAAATTACGGTCTGCTTACCGGCCTGGATCTGGCAAATATTAGTATAAATCCGAAGCCACGCTTCGAGACGTATGTGAGCAGCACAGCGACACTGAACAATGCCGGAACAGGCAAGCTCGACGGCGGCAGGAATGAGTTCTCCACCGGCCTCGATATGGCAGTGAGATTGAATTCTCAGTGGGTCAGCGCGCTTACTGTGAATCCTGATTTCGGCCAAGTGGAGGCCGACGCCGATACCATAGAGCTGCGAGATACCGAGCGATTCCTTCCGGAAAAAAGACCCTTTTTTCAGGAAGGCGCAGAGCTGTTCAAGACACCGCTGAACTTCTACTACAGCAGACGATTTCTCGATATCGAGACGGGCGGAAAAGTGACAGGACAGGGTGACGACTGGGCGTTCGGAATGATTGATGTCCTCGGAGACATCACGCGAGATGATGACCAAATCAGCGGACACTACAATATCGGCCGTGCGATTCGTTACCTCAGTGGCGACTCGCACATCGGTGCCGTCTGGGCAAGCTCAAATCGAAAGGACGGAACCAATTTTGTCAGCGGGCTGGATTCGAGGGTCTTTCTCAATGACGACAATTGGATAAACGCTCAGGTACTCGGACTGCGTGACAGCAAAGGCGTCGATACCGACGGTGAGATTGACAAGAGCGCACACGCAATGTCTTTCTCTCTGGAGGGTGAGAAAAAACCTTATGATTGGAACCTCGGATACGTTGATATCACACGAGGTTTTGTCCCGGACCTCGGCTATATTCCCAGACGCGACATCCGGGGCCCGTCGGGCTCCTTATTCTATGATGGCGACATCGAAGAAGGACCTATTAAATGGCTCGGGTTTTTCACCGATTTCGATTACTACCACAACCACAGCAATGAGCTGATATACAACTATTACAGACACATGGCTGGAATTCGCCTGCGCAATGAGCTCGAGTTTCGATACTACCGTTCGGACCGATACCATGCACCTTACTACAACAGGAGCAACCGCTTTTTGCTGCGACACAACCGCGTTGACAGGTGGAATTCAATCAGTTTATCCTACGAAAAAGGCGTCTATGAGAACGTCCCCTACGATGAATACGGATTTGAAAAGCCGATAAAGCTCAGCGACCGCATGACAACCGAATTTGAGATTGATTATCGCATTCAGCAGCCCCGGGGCGAAAGTGATGAGTCCGTCTGGCTATGGCGGTGGGTCACCGAATATATCTGGCCGTCCAACGGAAGGATAAAGTTCACCGCCGAGGATACTGCCGAAGGAAGATACAACATCACACTGCTTTTTGTCTGGCCTGTGAGATACAATATCGACTACTACTTTGTCTTTAACGATTACCGAAGCGACGGAATCGCCCAGCGCGGTATCTTTAACAAGCTCGTCTATCGCTTTTGACGGGCGATTCTTGTCACAACTCTTGACCGCCACCAAAGAAACAGTGGAGATAACCTCCGGTTACGAAAGGATTTTAATCCATGAAAGCACGCCGATACAGTTGGATGGCCGTAGTCTTGTCCACGTTGGCCCTGTCGGGATGTGCACCGACAACACCACTACCGTACAAACAGGTGGATAAACCTTATGTTGTGCTCCGGCGCGGAGAGCTCAGGGCGATCGTCGTAAACAACGAGCCGGTGGACGATGACATCCTGCCCCGACACCGCGGCGGCTACAGCGGCCTGGCGTCATTGACGCATACTAACCGCAGCAAAAACGTCTTTGTCCCTTTCTACGCAGGTCTCAACTTCGAACACATCCACGATGGCACTGCTCAGCACGAAGATATTCTCTTCGAGCCCCGAAGAGCGCCGGTGGAGATTCGGCGGATAGACGACTTTACAGTTGAGCTTTATCAGCCGCCAACGCCATACTGGAAACTCGAGAGCCGGCTGCAATATGAGCTGTTGGCAGACAGCGTGATTGAACTGAGATTCGAATGCGTGCCGCACGAGCGAACCTTCAAAAACGGATACATTGGCCTGTTCTTCGCCGGCTACATAGACAAACCCGACTCTATCGATATCCACTTCCTGGGATGCCCCGCGGGCGAAGAAGATTGTAAAACACGGCCGGTGACGGGCGTAACACCTGCACACGGTAAGCTGTCCACGCACCTGGGCCGCTACGATAATCGCAACTTCCCGCATGACCCGGACTTTCCTCTTACACTCGTATTCAATTTCTCGAAATACCATTTCGCCGAGCCGTGGTACTACGGGATAAGTGGCGACATGGCGCTGGTGTTTATCTTCAGACAAGCCGATCAGGTTCGTTTCAGCCAATCCCCGTCCGGTGGAGGCAGTGGACATCCGGCATGGGATTTCCAGTGGTATATTCCCGAATATCAGTTGGGCCGGCGATACACTTTTGTGATGCGGCTGATGTATTTGCCCTTCGAATCACCCGAGCAGATTACCGCAGCCGTTGCATCGCACATTACGGCTTTGAATTCGCGTTGAAGTTTTGGCCGCGCTTGCAAAGGCCAAAAAGAAACTGTACAATGTGTCCACACGCTTATTTGTGGAAAGCACTCTTGTATTTCAGGATGGTCGTTACATGTCGATGCGAATGAATAGACGCAGGTTCTTAGGCAAAGCTGCGACCGCGGCAGCAACGCTCGCATTCCCTTACATTGTCCCGTCGAAGGTTTTCGGCAGAGGCGGTGTGGTTGCCCCCAGCGAGAAAATCGTAATGGCCTGCATCGGCGTAGGCGGCATGGGCGGCGGTCATCTAAGGAGTTTTCTTGGACAGGACGACGTACAAATGGTGGCGGTATGTGATGTATTTGAGGACCATCGGCAACGCGCGGCCGAGAGGGTGAACCGCCGGTATGACAACAACAACTGCGCCGGCTATAGAGACTTTCGCGAGCTGCTCGCCAGGCCCGATATCGATGCCGTATGCATCGCCACACCCGACCACTGGCATGTCCTGATAGGAATCGAAGCGGCAAAGAACCGCAAGGACATGTATTACGAAAAGCCGCTCGCGATAAGCATCGCCGAGTGCAAGGTAATACGCCAGGCCGTTCACCAGTACGGAGTAGTATTTCAGTTCGGCACACAGCAGCGGTCGAGCAACTGGTTCCGCCATACGGTGGAACTGATTCGCAATGAACGAATCGGCAAACTGCATACGATAATGGTCGGCTCTGCAGAGTATAAGCCGGTGCCGAATCAACCAACTCAGCCGATCCCACCCGGGCTCGATTACGATATGTGGCTCGGACCCGCTCAATATGCTCCGTACACTCGTCTGCGGTACACGCGCGGCTGGGGACTAATCAGTGATTATTCGCTCGGCTGTCTCGGCGGCGCCTGGGGCATCCACCACGTCGATATCGCACAGTGGGCGGCCGACGCCGACAACACCGGCCCGCTGGACGCCGCCGGCTGGGGCGAATTTCCTGCCGAGGGGCTTTACGACACCGCCCTGCACTGGGAAATCGAGCACAACTATGCAAACGGCGTCAAGATGATTCACATGGATATGGACACTGCCAAAACGAAAATGCCGCAGTTTTCGCTTCACTGGATGGGCATCTTGTTTCTGGGCAGCGACGGCTGGATTTATACCGCACGCGGTTTCTTCGCTTCAGAGCCGAAAGGACTGCTGCGGGCAAAGCTCGGCGCCAACGATATTCACCTGGCTTTCAGTAACAACCACCAACGAAACTTCCTCGACTGTGTAAGAACCAGAAAAAAGACAGTCTGCCCGGTCGATATAGCGGTTCGCTCCGACACCGTCACACACATCGAGCATATAGCAATGACGCTCGGCAGGAAACTGCGATGGGACCCCGTCAAAGAGGAGTTCATTAACGATGACGAAGCAAACAGAATGCTCTCAAGACCAATGCGAACCCCCTGGCAGTTATAGCAGGTAAAGCTCTTTCTATAAGCAGAAGTTTCCTAAGCGTCTCTGGCTCCGTGGATCAAATTACTTCTATAATTTCTATGGCCAGAGGATATCTACAAGCCAATTCGCAGACATTTTCGCATAGTCCCTGAAGTTGACGATATCAATGGTGTTAGGATCGTTGGGGTCGTAGTTTAGTACATTAGGATCAAGTGGATTATAGACATCAAAAGCAGGGTCTCTTGGGACAAGATTTGCAACGGATTTCAACGGCTGATAGCATGGTCGACTGCACGAGAACAGCGGTAACAAAAAACCGGCGCAGCCATTACTCTCGTTAAACAGATAGCACACCTCCTCAGCCGAGAGCGAATAGTCATAAATATGGATGCTGTTGATGTCACCGACAAAATCCAGATCCAAATCACGAGCACTGTTCACATCGGGGAACTCGTCGTTTCGTGATCCGCCGATGCGGGTCGTATCAAAGTTGGCATCGGGAATGCAGGGATCGAACTCGTTGTCCCAGCCAACGATACCATCCAGATACACGCGATGTAGATTGCCGGTGTCGTAAGTAACAACCACGTGATGCCACTCGTTATCGAGCGGATTGTCTTCTGAGCCGGCCGTCCCGAGACCATAATTACCGTAGAAAACTGCACCTCTATTAGGACCTAACTTGGCTACGAAAACCGCCATAGAATGATTTTCGGGGTTTTTATCCCTCGCAGAGCTGATGAGAATACCCGGAGTCTCGGTCTGGAACTGCATTGCGATCGAGAAATCGCTCAAGCCGTCAAAAAGTTTCTTCTCATTGAAATTGTTACCTATATTCACAAAGTTAGAACCGTTGAGCCTCAGCAGTCCATCCGCAGTTATAACTGGCCCGTTCACACCAACGCCGTCATAGCCGTTTCCGGATGTATCGGTAAGGTCGGTGTCGAACGTGTATTTGACGACCAGAGAATTGCTGTTCGGTTCAGTCGCTTCAACGATGTAATCGCTCCTGAGCCAGTCACGCCCCATCAGGGCTAAGTCATCTGAATTAACAAAGCAATCTCTGCCTTCGATATCACCTTCAGGGATAGCGCAGTCGGGACGGCATCTGGGCGGGTAAAGCCGAATATCATCAAACCATACTGTGCCCGAACCACCCGGCGGATTACCAAGCTCACCGAAGCCAATATAGATTTTTTTGAGATTTGCAAGATTCACACTCTGGTCCGCAAACTCCTGCAGCTCGACATTCCACTCGTTCATATCATTGGCATCCCTGTCGAATTGCACCAAGCCATAACCGGCTGTGGGCAAATCATTATCTTCCAGAGCTATGTACAAACGCTCATTTTCACTGCAATCGTTGTTCGGCTCACCGTAGAACTGCAACACTAATGCTTTAATATCACAGTCCGTCCAGTCTCCACCGATTTCATTAACCTCAAGACTAACTATATCCGCAGCTATCTCGGAAAAATACCCCTGCTGCGTAGGCCACTTTAACGAGTTGTTATATATATACTTCATCGACTTTTCACCGCCGTGAACGTAATCAGAACTTGTCTCGAGGGCAACCTCTGAGCCGCTGTTAAAATCTTCAAAGCCATCTATCCATGTATCATATATTTTCTTATCGATGTCGTTGTAACGCTCAAAATCATCCACGACGACATGCTGTACCGTCAGCTTCCATACCGCCCCTTTCCATGGGTATTTGATGTGCTCACTTGGATCATTTTGATAGGCATCATTGGCCTCATCGACCCGCCAGTAATATGTCGTGGGTAGAATAGCGGCGAGTTCCGGGATAATACAACTATTCGTGTCCCTGACACCTCGATATATCTCAACCGTAGATATATTGGCATCGTTCACCTCGTCGAAATCGGTGCCGAGATACAAATGATGATTGGCATCTGCGACAAGTTCGCCCTGCTTCCAGCTAAGCTGGACATTCCTCGGCTCGTCCGCAGCACAATTAGGCGGGCTCGGCTCCGAAGCACAACAGCCGATTGTTCTAAACTTCCAGACCATACCTTCCCATAAGCAGGGATCATTAACCTCATCGACCCGCCAGTAGTAAGTCTCGCAGTCTTGAAGCTCTTCGGGGATAATATACTCGGTATCAGCAGCATTCAAGTGAGCCCTGTAAACCTCATTCGGCCCCATGGGATCTAAGTTAGTCGCATTGTCAACAACATCAAAACTCGTCCCGAAGTACAAATCCTGCGATGCCACGCGTTCTCCCGGTACCCAGCTAAGGGTAATGAGCTTACCTGTCTTGTCCTCAAGGTCTCCCGGGAAAGGCTCGGTCGCCTTGGCGCGGAAGAATATCGCATGTAATGAATGGAACACATTGTTACTGTCGTTGATGTCAAAGTAAACACAGCATTGAGGATTTGCAATCTCATTGACGTCGTTTCCGTCTAATATCCAGCAATCAAACTCATAAGCCGGAGCATCTGCGGTCGTGGCTGTAACGCAAACATTATGTTCTTGATTCACGTCATACCAGCTGTACACCCCAAGGTTCCGAACACCGACATCACCGCCGCTAATGGAAATGTCGGTAGGCGGCGCGCCGGAGTAAATATCGGGCGGCGGTACAGTATCAGCTCCCGGACTGGTTGCTGTGAGTATAAAATCATAAGTGGCTTCAAACCGCAGTTCTGAACTGATATCGAGGTCTAACGGACCGTCACAAAGCTTCACAGGCAGTGCGAAGACAGACACGCAGTAATCCCATTCGTATATCCATACATCGACTTCTACACAGACCTCCGGATAAAAAGTAACAATCATACCCATCTCTAAATGCTCATCATAATCCGCGTTTGCAATATACGCATTGTTATCACGCAGATTTACCGAACGTGTTTGTCCCTCTGATGTAAAATTGCAATGCTCGGATATCGAACAGGGATCTCCAGGATCTGCAACTGAATCTGTCGTTATTGAAGCTGTCCACATCTCGGCCCATAACTCCATCTGTGCCATTGCAGCCACAGTGACACTGGCTATTTTCGGCACTCCTGCAACATCCATTGAATACAGCTCCTGTGGCTCGATCCAGTCGGCCACACGAACAGGACTATCGGAGCTTATAAAATAGGAATCGAATGAATTCGTATCGTAACATCTGAAGTCGAAATTGGGTGCGTAAGGAATATCAAACGTAAACTCAACCTCCTTCAGCCCCAAATCCACCCCCACGCGCCCTCTTGATGACATTTCCACGCCGAAGTTTATTTCAAGCTCTCCGGGCCCTGAACTGGCCCCCAGCGTCAAATCTCCTTCTCGAGTACAGGGATCATAAACCAGATCGAACTCACCGGCTATCGAAGACGACAGCCTGGCTGCCGCATCCATATCAAAACGAATCTGAACGGGACTGCCCCTCGGCTGCCAGCCGGAATGCAGACCCATCTCTCCGCCCCAGGATGGCCAGGAAGCGGAAAACAAAACCGGCTCTTTCTTTTCGATACTATTGGTGTCCTCCGCGGTCGATCGTATGTCCCCACTGTTTGTTTTCGTTCCGTCCCGGTCTCTCTCTCTTACCGCACTCTTCCCGAAAGGCATATGCCAAATTGTTTCATCCTCGACAGGCTCAAGCCCCTCCGGCATTTCATCGAGATATTCAAAAACCTGGATTATACCCCAGTCTCTCTGTGGAAGCTCGATGCGAATTACCTCCGGCCAACGCTGCAAACCGGACGGCGAAAGTCGTTCTTGAATACTGTTTTTGGCTATCAGCTTGCCGTTTTCGCTGACATCACATAATAGGGGCGACCGTACAGACTCGGGCAACACCCATTGCAGACGAGCATTTTGATGGGCAAGCACTTCGCTGGCCCTGCGCCCGTCGCTGCTCATCTGCAAAGCACCGCGCTTTTTCTGCTCTGCCAGATGTGTCCGTGCCTTTACCGTCAAACCCGGCGGATAACCATATTCCTCAGAACCTAAGCGTACGATCCTTCGCTCTGCCTGCTTTTCAGGACCATCGGATTTGAGAAACATCGCTACCTCTTCAGTGCCCTGTTCACGCGCAATTGCCTCTATTTCATCTTCATCAAGTGATTCGCTCAATTCATCCGATATCTTTGCGCTGAAAATCCTCACATAAGCATATTCTTCACCGATTGAAGATGCCGGTTGCGCCGCATTTGCACACATGCCGGTAGCAATCCCAACAACCAAAAGCAGCACAAACAATGGTTTTTTAAGAAATGAATTTGAACTGTGATAATACCTCATCTTACACCTCCTGCGCATTTCAGTCCATCTGTATCAAACCGGATGAAAATAACCCAATAGGCGTCCGAAGATGCTCCTCCACCAGAACATTAATTCGAAATACTCCGTATTTACGAATCAAAACCCTGCCAAGACCTATAACACCTCCACTTTACGCGGTCTTTCCCCGGATTGTCAAGTGTTTTTTTGCCTTCCCGGCAGTTGTGGCTGACTAATCCCTCATTGCCTTTTCAATAATCGGCCTTACCACAGCCGTCCACCGCGAATAGCCCTTGTCGTTCAGGTGCAGATAGTCATCCTGAAATAGTGATTTGTTGGGCTTACCGTCTTTAAGCAGCACCGTCGCACAGTCGGCAAAACCCAGCCGCTCGTCCCTGGCGGAGAACTCTTTAATCATGTTGTTGGCCTTGTCCATTTCAGGCCAGAGATTCCACCGTTTACCGCTCGCCTTGATGGTAATAAAAACGATATGCGTATCAGGCAACCTGTCGTGCACGAGCTTTACAAATTTCTTGTAATCATCGAATACCCGCTCTGCCCGCTTTCGGCTGGCCACATCGTTGTCGCCTTCGTAAACCAAAATGACCCTCGGCTTGTAAGGCAGCACTATTCGTTCCGCATAGTAGTTCAGCTCCGACATATGCGACCCGCCGAATCCCCTGTTAATCACCGGCAAATCGCCGAAACTTTCTCGCGTCTTCCACCCCGCGATACTGCTGCTGCCGACAAACAATACTGAATCTTTCGGAAAAGCGTTCTGGCTGTCCCACCTTTCAAAACCGCGAATCGTTTCTTCCCATCGATTCGGGTCAACCTCAGCTCCACTCACTCGGCCGGCATCCGGATACACCACACCAGTCAGCAACAACAAAACAAATATCCTTAGCATCTTCATCATCATATCTCCAACGGTTCAAATACATTAATTAAGCCGTCGCTATTGTATCAACCGCCCACCAAAGGTAAACTACTGCCCGGCCTAAAACGATTGCACCTTTTAGTTCGGATGCGTAGAAAGTGCTCAAGTTTATTGCAGACCGGCAGATCTACGACAAGGTCATCTGCGAGCTTATACCGAGAACAAAGAGATTCCTTTGGCTGGCAACCGCAGATTTAAAAGACCTGCACGTGCACAAGAGCGGCAGGATGGTCCCCTTTCTCGAAATCCTCTCTGATTTGATAGAAAAGCAGATTGAAATCCGCCTTCTGCACGCCAAAGAGCCCGGCCCCGCCTTTAGACGCGATTTCGATAAATACCCCAACCTGATTAAGGGCATGGAACGCATCCTCTGTCCACGCGTACACCTTAAATCCGTCATTATCGATGGCCGCCTCGTTTACACCGGAAGCGCGAATCTCACCGGCGCCGGAATGGGCGCCAAGACGGATACAAGAAGAAATTTCGAAGCTGCCATTATCACCGACAAAAACGATATCGTCGCCGCCGTCATGGAGCAGTTCGACTCAATCTGGCGAGGCGAATATTGCCGACAGTGCCAGAGAAAAAAGTACTGCGCCGACTACAAGGACATCCTCCTAAAATGAAACGAAGGGCCTACATCGATATAGAAACCACAGGCCTGAGCAAATACCTCGCAGAGCTGACCGTCATCGGCATCGCCGTTGTGCAGGGCAAAAAAGTGAAATTCACCCAGCTTATCGAAGATAACCTGACAGACGTAAAACTGCTCCGAGCACTTCGCGGCACCGATGAAATCTACAGCTATAACGGCAGCCGATTCGATCTGCCGTTCATAAAGACCGCCCTTGGCCTTGACCTTAAAAGTCAATTCAAACACACCGACCTGATGTACGACTGCTGGAAAAACAATCTCAAAGGAGGATTCAAAGTCGTCGAAACACTGCTCGGCATCGAAAGAAAACTAAAGGACATCGACGGACGAAAAGCCGTCCTGCTCTGGTGGGATTATATCAACAACTCCAATCGCACCGCCCTGAAAACTCTCCTCGAATACAACAAAGAAGATGTGCTGAACCTGCGCAACTTACGGCGAAAACTCAGCGTCGATTAGCTGATTAGCAGCTCAATGACCTTATGATACTAAAATCTGTCCTTGCGACGCCGCAGTTCTGCAAAGACATCAACCGCCGACGCATCATCCATATGCAAAGCCCCTTTAACTACCGGTTCGGCCACCCGCAAAAAAATATTCGTCTTCTTCTCCTGCCCTATCGTCGAAGGAACCGTGTAGCCACCTTGTCGTAACACCTGCCGCACTTCTTTTAGGCGATGCTGTATGGCTGGGTCACTCGGTATAATCGACAACGCAAATTCGAAGTTCTCTTCCGTGTAATCGTGGCCGCAGTAAACTAATGTATCCTCGGGCAAAGCCGCTAATTTCGAAAGCGATTCCCACATCGCCTCCATACCACACTCGAGCACCCTGCCGCACCCCCCTGCGAACATCGTGTCACCCGTCCACACAATCCCCCTGCCGTCTTCGCTCGCCGTCGGCATATAATAGCAAACGGATGTCCCGGTATGCCCGGGCGTTGCAATGACCTCTATCTTCGTATCACCGACTGGTACAACGTCACCATCCCCGACCACCAGGTCTATGCCGCCAATTCTCTTCTCGTCACTACCGATCACCCTGCAGCCGGTCATCTTTTTGAGTTCCGCAACCCCCGCCGTGTGGTCCCGGTGGTGATGTGTCACCAGAACGTCCGTAAGCTGCAGCTTCTTATCACTGATAGCTCGCAGCACTGTCGAGCTGTCACACGGGTCAACGGCAAGAGCGCCTTCGCCGGCATACCGACACACGTATATGAAGTTGTTCCCAAACGCCGGGATTACGGTCACCGCATCCATATCGGCTCCTTAATACACTGGCTGTACGACCGAAAAACAAGTGCAGATATTAGAACGTTTGACGTGTTGATTGCAAGACGCTGATTGCTTTTGTCCCGCCTGCCGCCGGCGTTGCCGTCCTGAAACCCCAGCCGCTCAAAAGCAGGCGCGTACCCACCTGCTGCACGCCTGACAAATGCGTATGTCTCGAACGCTGCGGAAATACTCTGCATCTGTACCTTCGCCGCTCCGCAGAAAGACCTTTATGGACCTCCACGCAGCTCTCACAGATGCCGATATTTCAACCTTCTGTGGATCTCGCTCTTGTTGTGCCATCTGTGCGTATCGATGCGGGGCAAACGCCAGTCGCATCGCCACAGCTTGCACCACCATTGCAAAATAGACTTGAGAAAGCTCATTTCATTACCCCCCTATTTTAAACTATACGAAACACACGACCAAAGCCAAACTGCACGCTGCCTTGCCCTTTCACCGGCAAAAATTCGAAAATCCCGGCCCTTGAACAAAGAAAATCTCCTCCCGCGACTCGTGTGTTATCGGATTTAAGCAGGGCAAACTACCACCGACGAGACAAAAGCCCACAGTCGCTCTGCAGTTCAGCGGGGAAAGCCTAATAAAGCTGAGAATTACTCCGACACGGCGCGCCTTTACCTGTTTCAACAGCGTCTTGCTGTCCGCTATCGACGCCTCGGAAAACGGTTCAAGTCGAAAACCTGTTCCTGTCGATGCGCTGTATCGAACGTGTCGTCAAAACATTGCTCTTGAAAAAGTGAATAGCCGGACCGTTAGTCATTACCAAAGTCATACTTGCTCTCATGCAAAAAACGTTCAGCCAAAGCGAAACTTGATGTAAACCGAAAGGAAAATAAAAAGAGGTGTTGAAAAGACGGTCTGATTTGCCCCTGCGAACGCGAAGACGAGTATTTCAAACGCATAACGAGAAAGGTATGTAAAGGGATATTCTCGGCCTCCTAATCGCAGGGGCTTTTTTATCGGAAACAAAGGTAGGAACCTCCCCTCGGCTTCGATAACCTTTACCGACAGTTCACTACCGCAGTCCTACGAAATCGATTCGATAAGAGACTTCATCAACGGGTCTTCGCAGGATTGCGCCAGCTCATTTCTCAGATACCTGATGTACTCCTCGCCGTCGATACCGAGCGGCTTCTGCCACTCCTCGAAGCGCTTCTGCATACGACGCGCATACTCCTCCGCCCAAATGTCTTTTTGCCTGTCCAGCATCCCTTTCGCTGGCCCCCAAATAAACACAACCACGAATTATACTCTCTTGCTGCAAATTGTCAATCTTTTTCGGACTCACGACAAAAATTTTCTTTCCCGCAGACAATACCTCATCTCAGCCGTGCCACCGACGCAACTGCTTTGCAGAAAAGACCTTACGAATAGCAACACGCCGCCGGCAAGCCCCCTCGCCCCGCCGGAAGAATTTCGCTGCGATTTATCATAATTCGTGCCTTCCTATTTGGTATAATACAGGCGTCGGACAGATCCTGAGAATTCCAGCCATAGTAGCCCGATTCGCGTGTTGTGCACCTTCGCCAAAGCCGCTGCTGGCGACATGTATCACGGGCGTCCCGCCCATGGTTATAGGTGGAGGATAGAGAAATGGCTGTTATGTGGGTGCTTATCATTTGGCTGCCGGCCTCGGCCGCGGCATATCTGCTCACCAGGGCCGCATTCCTCTGTTGCTGCAGGCCCGCCTGGGACAAACCAACTAAGGAATTCGTCATCTTCTGCTCCGTCCTTCTCGGCCCTGTCTTCCTTATCGTCTCAGCCGAATTGCTCCTCCTCGCCGCCATTGGTACAGGCCTGACAACCAACAAAACCAGGAGATACAGAGACTCGTAACCCACCCCCACGACGTATTGGCCAGAGTACGGACCGACACCTGTAGTTGCACCGTGCGCTGCACTACTCTGCCGCTATTCGGATGATACTTTATCATTCCCGCGCAAGCACCGAATCCAGAATCTCAAAAACCGTGTTAATCAGTGTTAACTTGTCCCAAGCTTGTCAGGAATTTGTGTCTAAAAACCCAAATCGCTCTCTTCGAGTAACAATAAAAGGCGGCGGGCGGATTCGAACCGCCGAATAACGGTTTTGCAAACCGTCGCCTGAAAAATGTAAGTCTTTGTAATAACAAAGACTTACAAGAAACCCAAACAGGCGCTTACAAACCAGCTTACAAAGAAAACCCAAAAAAAGCCGAAAATCAACCTCAAAACCTGCCCTCTGACTTGACTGAAATTGTAGCGGTATGGCCTTCACTGCCGGAGCATATCAAGGCGGCAATCAAAGCCCTGATTCAAACTTACTGCAAAGAGGCCAAGTAATGCCGCGCATAGGAAACAAACAGCTTATCCGAATGATGATTCAAGAGGGGAATGAAGACACGAGAGCTTGCTTTGAGTCGCTGGGGGACGCAGGACGCTACTCAGAGGCGCAAAAACACTATGCCTTTGAATTGATAGTCGAACACGGTATGAGAGCAACTGCAAGGATTCTACAAATACCACGCCGGACACTGCAAAGATGGTGCAGGGCAAATGACATCAGGGTCAGGCGCTGTCCATCGTGGGTCTATGAGTGGGCCGAAAGACGGCGGAAAAAACGTAGATTCTGGCAGTACAGGGGATATGGTTAAAAAGACAAATGTCGCCACTTGAAAAGGCAAAAACTTAGCAAAAGTTAACATTTTGGAAACCTATAAGAACCTGCGAAAATATACGATAATGTACGAAAATGTACGGGAAAAACCTTACTAAACTTAACCTTTGAGCCGTCAAAGATGCTAAGAAATGCTAAGGTTTAGGCCCAATGTGGCAATATGTGGCAATATATGGCTTGTTAGATAATGTTAGGTTTTGCTGAGGCAACAAGGCGGTAACAAGAACATACAATAATGTATAGAAAGCTTAATGATTTCGGTTTCAGGAGGTTAAAAGCATAATGAGATATTACTATAACAGGAAAGCTACGGCAGATGAATCGTGCAGGCTGAGAATAAGTGAATTGAGAAAAGATGGTATGCTGTCATCGGGTTATAGCTCAGGAACAAGAATATGGTCAAGTAATAGGACAGACAAGAAAACCATCATAGGTTTAGCGGTTGACATAACAGACGATCCGTATGTTAGGCTTATATACTCCGTCACAGACCGAAAGGGCAAAAGAACAGATTATGACTATCAAGTATCGCTTGTAACAACTCCCTGCAACTTTGGCGGTGTAAGGTACTGGTTTGGCTGCCCATCATGCGGTCGGCGTGTAGCGGTCTTGTATCTTGCGCCTGGTGATGTTCACTTCCGGTGCCGAAACTGCAACAACCTGTCATATCACAGTCGGAACGAATCAAACATTTATGGAATCTTTGGGGTACTTGACAGGAAGATAAAAAAGCTCCGGAGCGAAATCAAACGCTGGACGTGGAGAGGTAGGCCCACAAGAAAGGTTAGAAGGATACAGGCCCTTCAGCGGAAAATGGGGATATTATCAGGGCCGATCAGGGCGCAAATGGAGAAAATGGAAGCCAGATTGTCAAAGCGTTAAGAGTTTTCTATTTTGCCAGCTTTAGCACTTTATTTTTTGCGTGTAAGGATAGAGTCAACCTGGGTATCGCTCCACTTGAGCCTTGAGCAGGAAAAAAGGGCATAGTGCTCTGTCTCTAATCAATTGATGGGCATAGCTTTTTCAATTTTATCCTGGCGTCTTCTGTCGTAAAACGCCAATCTACCTTGTTGGCTTGTATATTACGATTCTTGAGCCAAGCCTTACATTTTGCAGTCAACTTTCCAATATCTTCCATACGTTTATTAAGGCACTGCCGAGACAAAACACTTAATTCGATCTCAGCCATGTTTAACCAACTGCCATGTTTCGGTGTATAGTGTATTTCAAGTTTATCGGCGATACGTTTCGCTTCGGCCGGTTCGAAAGTCTCATACAGTGAAGCTTTTTTATGAGTATTCAAGTTGTCCATCACCAGCACTATTTTTTCCGAATCAGAGTAAAGCTCATCGACCAGCCACTTAACACATTTTGCCCAATCCTTTTTAGTTCGCCGCTGTGTCACCTGCAATTGCCTTCTGCCCTTCAGCGGCTCGAATATCATAAAAATATTCGCGACGCCGTTACGTTTGTACTCATAATCATAGCGAGCCTTTCTTCCGGGCTTTGCCGGTATGGGAGAGCGTAATTCTCCGATCAATTGTACCGGCCTTTCATCAAGGCAAAGCATCGATATTTTGCCGTCATACACTCTATGGTATACATCTAACACGTCTTCCATCTGGCAGACAAACTCGGCATTAGCCTTCGGCGGTATACACCACTGCTGCTTTAGCCAAGGCTTAAGTTCGTTTTTTTAAGCGTCCGATGCACAGTATCTTTGCCGCAGGAATCGACGATTTTAAGTTCAACCAGCTTATCGGCCAGTAACCTGAGCGTCCAGCAATCATATCCATCAGGAGCCTTGCTGCATGCCAACGCAATTAGATGAGCCTCAGCCTTGCCATCAATCTTACGCTGATAATTAGTGCGGTTCTTACGGCTCAACGCTAATTCGAATCCCTCCACAACAAAACGTTTGCGAATACGTTCTACAGTTGCCTGACCGCAGGCCAAAGCCTGCGCTATTGCGGAATCGCTCATCTTTTTGCCGCCATGAGGGCCTTGATCTGCCAGCAGTAGAATTCTTCCATGCCGTTGTTTGTAAGCCGCAGCTTTACCTTTGCTGAGCATTCGCTTAATCAGACTTCCCTCTTCACTTGTCAATTCAACAACATATTTTGCTTCATTTGCCATAACAGCCTCCTTGTCAAAATATCGTTTTTAGATATATCGACAAAAAAGCCTATATGTCATCATACTATGTGCGACAGAGCACTAGGTTGTTAAACCCGGGCCCGATTCTCACTGATACAGGCCGGTAACGCCGTTCTGCATGTCTTCAAAGGAAATATCGGCATACATATTGGCGGTTGTTGCCGGTGAAGCGTGACCAAGCTGTTTTTGTACCTGCCGTAAGTTACCTGTTTTCTTGAGTAGGTGGACTGCCATTGAATGTCGGGCACTGTGAATTGATAATTCTTTTGGCAGACCTGCACGTTTGACGGCAGATTTCCATATCTGCTGCAAGCCATACCGGGTAAGGTCGCCACGTTCACCGACGAACAAACTGCCGCTGGTTCTGTCTGTAATATATTCTTTGATATGCTTTATCAGCTCCGGGCTTATAGCCAATGTGTCGATTACTTTCTTTTTACGCTTGCGTCGCTGGACGTTTATAAACCCGCGTTTTAGATCGATGTCCTTAACCTGAATTGCCGCCAGCTCCGAGACACGCAGGCCCGTCGCGAAGGCAACGTCAATCACCATCCAGACCAAAGGCCCGGTGATACGCCCTTTGCGCAAATCGACAATCGCCTTTGCTTCGCAGACGGTCCGCAGTTGTTTGACCTCGTCGGCGTCCATATACTTCGTTCTGTCGATAACCATAATTGTCTCCTTAAAGCATAGAACCGGATTCGATTTCCATTAGCATCGCCCGGCAGTTGTTCTTGTGTTTTGCCGCCAGTTTTACATAGCTTTGCAAGGGCTTTCCGTTGAGATTCTCTTTTGTGGCGATGTCCCAACAGTGTTCAGCGAACACTTTTGCAAGTCCCTGATTCGTTAGCTCGATCCTTACGCACCGACTGAGCAGCGGGCTTGCGTCAATCTGGTCCTCGAATAGCCCTGATTCGCCCTCTTTGGTGGTCGTGAAGATAAAGACGACGTGAGACGGTATGCGCTCCAGCAGGCCCAGCAGACGGCGTATAATCGGCTTACGCAGGCCGTGAGATTCGTTCACTATGTAAGCCCTGCCGCCTTTGCCGCCGCTGTATAGCTGCATAGTCTGTTCGATGTCGGTTAGTGCCTGTGTGGTCAACTGGTCGGCACTGTCGAACTCGGTGACGTACAGGTCGTCTGCGCCCTGTGCGGCGATAATCCGGGCTATGGTAGTTTTACCTGTGCCCGACGG
>JAUVYV010000047.1 GCA_030602885.1 Phycisphaerales bacterium | reverse complement strand
CCGTCGGGCACAGGTAAAACTACCATAGCCCGGATTATCGCCGCACAGGGCGCAGACGACCTGTACGTCACCGAGTTCGACAGTGCCGACCAGTTGACCACACAGGCACTAACCGACATCGAACAGACTATGCAGCTATACGGCGGCGGCAAAGGCGGCAGGGCTTACATAGTAAACGAATCTCACGGCCTGCGTAAGCCGATTATACGCCGTCTGCTGGGCCTGCTGGAGCGCATACCGTCTCACGTCGTCTTCATCTTCACCACTACTAAAGAGGGCGAATCAGGGCTATTCGAGGACCAGATTGACGCAAGCCCACTGCTCAGTCGGTGCGTAAGGATCGAGCTAACGAATCAGGGACTTGCAAAAGTGTTCGCGGAGCATTGCAGGGACATCGCCACAAAAGAGAATCTCAATGGAAAGCCCTTGCAAAGCTATGTAAAACTGGCGGCAAAACACAAGAACAACTGCCGGGCGATGCTAATGGAAATCGAATCCGGCTCAATGCTGTAAGGGGAAATATGGCAAAGAGATTTTATCAGGTACGCTGTGCCAAGTGTCGTCACCGCTTCAAGCACGATTCACGACTTGCGCACGGCTGCCCAAAGTGTGGTTCGCGGGCAGGGTTCTTGAACGAAGGGCCACATATAGGCCGGTATGTTTGTATCGGCAACACCAAAACGAATTAGGAGAAAACTATGGTTATCGACCGAACGAAGTATATGAACGCAGACGAAGTCAAACAACTGCGGACCGTCACAGAAGCAAAGGCGATTGTCGATTTACGCAAGGGCCGTATCACCGGGCCTTTGGTCTGGATGGTAGTGGACCTTGCTTTGGCGACGGGACTGCGCGTCTCGGAGTTAGCGGCAATTCAGGTAAAAGACATCGACCTGAAGCGCGGGCTTATAACTGTCCAGCGACGCAAGCGCAAAAAGAAGGTAGTCGATTCACTGGCTATAAGCCCGGAGTTAGTCAAACACATCAAAGACTATCTCGCAGACAAAACGACAGGCAACCTGTTCGTCGGCGAACGCGGTGACCTTACGCGGTTCGGCTTGCAGCAGATTTGGAAGGCCGCTGTCAAGCGGGCAGGTCTGCCGAAAGAATTGTCAATCCATTCCGCCCGACATTCAATGGCAGTCCACCTGCTCAAAAAAACGGGCAACTTGAGACAGGTTCAGAAGCAGCTTGGTCACGCTTCACCGGCGACAACCGCAAATATGTATGCCGATATTTCCTTTGAAGACATGCAGAACGGCGTTACCGGCTTGTATCAGTGAGAATCGGGCCCGGGTTTAACAGCCTGGGCCCTTTTTTCCTGCTCAAGGCTCAAGTGGAGCGATACGCAGGTTAAGGCACTCTAACAAAACTTAATAATTGAGTAGTAGTTTAGCCGATATAACATCTGTAAGCAACGGTAACATGATGTTATGGAGGACATTATCATGGTTAAGCCACTACTAACAGATGAACTATGGGAACGTATCAAACGACATATTCCGCCGGAACCACCCAAGCCCAAAGGTGGTCGACCCAGAGTGAGCGATCGAGCCTGTCTGACTGGTATCCTGTTTGTTCTCAAGACCGGCGCACCCTGGGAGTATCTGCCACGGGAGATGGGCTGTGGCAGTGGCATGACCTGCTGGCGCCGACTGCGCGATTGGCAAACTGCGGGTGTCTGGCAAAAGATATGGCAGGCTCTGCTGGACGAATTGGGCATGGCCGATGCAATCGATTGGTCTGTTTCTGCCATGGACAGTTGCTCGGTGCGGGCGCTTTTTGGGGGGCCAAAACAGGCCCGAATCCCACGGACCGGGGCAAAAACGGCTCGAAGCGTCATTTGATTGTTGACGGCCAGGGCACCCCTTTGGCTATTGAACATACCGGGGCAAATGTTCATGATTCGGAAATGGCTATTGCCTTGGTCGATGGAATCCCGCCTATTAAGCAGCCACGTGGTCGCCCTCGCAAGCGTCCGGATGAGGTGCTTGCGGATCGCGCCTATGATGCCGAGGAGAAGATTCGTAAGCCTTTGCGACAGCGTAAGACCAAACCATTGATTGCCAAACGTAACACCGAAAATGGTAGCGGCCTTGGCAAATTTCGTTATGTGGTCGAAGCAGCATTTGATTGGCTGTTCAATCAAAGACGATTGCGTGTTCGTTATGAAAAACGCGACGATATTCATCAAGCGTTCCTAATCATAGGCTGTTTCCTAATCTGTTGGCGACGAATTATTAAGTTTTGTTAGAGTGCCTAAGTCTATCCTTACCCGAAAGAAGTAAAGTGCTAATGATGATATGCAAGAAGGGGTTACGGGGTTGGATGAATGTATCTGACCGTGACACTATAAGGCCTTTTGACAAGCATGGTTGAATTGTGGGTCCTGCCTCAATCTCTTTGCAATATCCTCGGCTTTGTTTCCCGACAATGGACCTAAAATCTCTTCGATGGTACTTAACACCTGTTTGATTGCCGTCTCCCTGGCCGGTTTCGGCCTACACTCCTTCAGGCAGGTAGCTACTTTTTCCTGGGAAAGCCCTTCCAAGTTGAGCTTGTCTTTTTCAGCCTGATGTACGTTGCTTTCCGGAATCCAGAATGGTGCATCGTCAGCATAGTCACGTGGCAAGAATCGCTTGATTAGGTCATCCTTTACTTCCCCCGGTACATCTTTAGTGGCCACACGCGAGTACAGATTACCGACCAGCCAGCCAAGCCTATCTCTAAATTCATCCATCAACCGTCCGCACAGCGCGTCGACCAGTGCATCATAGTGCTCCTGAGCCTTAACAGCTATGCTCACCTGCAATAAAGCCACCGAGGGTTCTCGTATTTTAACGGCAGCGTCCTGATGAAGGTAAAATATGCCCATTCTCTGCTCGTTTTGATTAAGTATCCTTTCCAGTAGGTCGTTTGCCTTGCTCTTGGACTCTTTGATGTATCCGCCTTCGACTGTTTTGCCAGTAATTTCGATTTTCGTACACTCCCTATCTAAGAGATTCAGCAATATTTCCTGGAGGGGACGGACTACGGCAAGGTTAATATATCTCGCCGCACACTTACGTTTTTTCCGGCGAACAAGGTCACATGTCTGCGTCAAGACAAGAAAGGCAGTGTACTTGGCATCCAGAAAATGTGGATGCACGTCTTCAAAAATCTTACGGACCGACTTCGTTGGTTGAAGAATATCTCCCTGTGATAAGTCATCCCCCCGGTCAAAAGGCTTATAAGTAAACCATGTCGGCTTAGGTGATTTCATGGTAGACATTATGTTTCAGTGGTGTCGGCTTCTTTGAGCCTTGCATCGCTGGGAGCATGGCGCAACAAGACGTTGCCCTCATCTGATAAGACTACCATCGTACGGACAATGCTTGGCTCTGCCGCGCTTGTACTCAATTTCGGGGGCGAGGGTTCGATAACACTCGTTTCAATCATTTCCGGTTCAGTTGCGGGACTGCTCGTGGTGTCATGCCCCTGTTTATCACTCTCTCGGCTCATTTGGAATCTCCTCTAAAGTCAATTCGAGGCTCTCACAAAGCTTCGCCATTTCTGTTTTGATTTGTTCAACTGGTATACTCAACCAATCGACTAAATCTCTATTCTCATTCGATTCACGATGGAAATTGCATAAAAGCCTAAATAGGTCGGGCCTGCCCTGGATAGTGACGTTCAGAATGCCGTTCTTGTAGTTCAAGGCCCTTGCAGTCGTCCACATAGTAACATTGTATCCTAAATCAGCAAGCGGCACAATTGCTTTATTTTCATACATCTGTATCATCTCCGGTGTTGGTTTGTCAGTCTGAAAATAAATGTTAAACCCTGCTGCTTGAACTGGTGTTTCTGACAGACATTCCAATATGTGCACACCTGCTGTCATGGCGTCGCCCATGGCTTCGTAACTCATTTCAGTGAGTTTGATTTCTAAACGTCTTGTATCCGGGACTACCCGAATCTTTTTCTGTGGATGTACTATCTGATATGAGGATATACCATCTGCGGGAACTAAAACGCTCACCTGGGTGCCTTTTTTCAACTCAAAAACTTTCTTTGCTACCCAAGCCGGCGTAAGTATCGCTACGTTCCATCTACCCGCAATTACTACACTCCAGTTAAAAGGTTGAAGAGACATTTTCGATTACACTCTCCTTTCAGTTGACTAAGGAAGTACTTTACACAAGGAATATACTCAATACAAGAGTTTTTGTTTGATTAAATAAGGTTACCCTTTCATACCATGCACTTGACTATATCATCTTAACAATTACTGACCGTAATTCAACTGATAACCTCGGCCAGTGCTCAATAATCGATTTCAAACCGGGGTCAATTTCTGAAAAAGACAAGCATAAGACAAGACGGGTGTTTGCGAACAACAGGGGAAAACAAAGACCTCTCATAAGTTCTTTGTTTGCAAAGGGTTGTTGAATCGGGGCGACTGGACTTGAACCAGCGACCTCTTGACCCCCAGTCAAGCGCGCTACCAAACTGCGCCACGCCCCGAACTATAGCGGTATTCTAAGGCCGGTCGCAGCAAAAGACAAACTTTTTTTATCTAAACCGGTTCGGCAGATTCTCCGTCTTATCAGCTTCTCAAGCCGATAAGACGGCAGGGGGGGAGGGAACCGCAGACGGCATTGCAAAAATTCTGTGACAGGGTGTTGACAGAGTTAGGTGCGGCTAACTATAATGTTAAGTGGAGCTAACTTTTGTATTTGAAGCGGTCCGGTGCCTGAGATGAAGGACACAGTCAAGAAAAAGAGAAACAATTTGAGTGCCTCGCTCGAAGACTACCTGGAGGCGATTTTTAATATAGCCGGTGAATCCGAGGTTGTTCGCAGCAAGGACATCGCCGAGTGTCTCGGCGTGGCTAAGCCTTCCGTTACCAGGGCCCTGAAGATTCTGGCGAAGAAGGGTCTGGTAAATTACCAGCCATACGGATACGTTACTCTGACCAAATCCGGTATTGCAGAGGCGGCGAGAGTGGCCAAGAAGCACGAGGTGATCAAATCTTTTTTCGTTGATGTTCTTGGCGTCGATGCCCGGGCCGCCCACGATGCGGCCTGCAGGACGGAACACGCATTAGGAGCGGCGATAATCTCCCGGCTGCTTGGTTTCACCGACTTTGTAAACAAGGCCGGTAGAAACGGATACGACATTGCTAAAGAATTCAGGAAATTCCACAAATCAAGGCACCGTGGCAAGAACAGGTAAGAATGAGGTAAGCGAGGGATATGAAAGATAAGCACAGCAGAACGTTATCAGAAGTTCCTGAAGGTGAGACGGTGACGGTAGTAAGCATTGATTCAGGCCGGGGGCTAAGGAGCCGGCTGACTTCGATGGGCATCCTGCCTAAAACGGAACTGAAGGTCCTGAGAAACCACCGAAGGGGACCTTTTGTGATTGCTGTTAAAATGTCCAGAATGGTCCTCGGTAGGGGGGTTGCCGACAAGATTATGGTGCTGTAGCAAAAAGATTTGTCGTAGTGCTCTTTTTTGCAGGTGAGATTTTCCAATATATGGCTGACATTCCAAAGAAAATTACGGTCGCACTGGCGGGCAATCCGAACAGCGGAAAGACCTGCATTTTCAACATGCTCACCGGCACGCGCCAGCACGTAGGCAATTATCCCGGCGTCACCGTCGAGAAAAAAGAGGGCTTGTGCCGGTACAGAGGATATGAGATGACGGTCGTTGATTTGCCGGGGACATATGGGCTTACGGCCTTTTCCACCGAGGAGCTGATTGCACGCAGATTCATCATCGAGGAAAAACCGGATGTCGTGGTGGATATCGTCGATTCATCCAACGTTGAGCGCAATCTGTACCTGGCGACCCAGTTAATTGAGATGGAGGTGCCGCTGGTTCTTGCATTCAATATGAGCGACGTTGCCGAGCAGAATGGGCTCGTATTCGACATCGGGCAACTCTCGCAGCTTCTCGAAGCTGCGGTAATTCCGACTGTGGGCAACAGGGGCAAGGGCAGGACCGGCCTTTTGGACGCCGTGATTGAGACGGCCGAAAGGGCCGGCTTTGAGCGGACTCACACAATTGCCTACGGCGAGGAGATTGAACATGAGCTCGCTTCCATAGAAAAGCTTATCGGCGAAAAAGAGAGCGGCCTCGCTGAAAAGTACGGTGCGCGATGGCTGGCGCTGAAACTGCTCGAGCAGGATGGTGACATACTCACAAAGTTGCAAAACCGCGATGTTATTGATGCTGTAAGAAAGTCAATCGAGCACCTCAGAGACATCTTCGGCGATGAGCCGGAGACGGTCATCGCCGACCGGCGGTATGGTTTCATCTCCGGTGCATGTCAGGAGACCATCAAAACTACCGTCGAGCTGCGGCACAACACCAGCGACCTCGTCGATGCCGTCGTGACAAATCGCATCCTTGGCCTGCCGATATTTCTGCTGTTGATGTACCTTGTTTTTCAGCTTACGTTCAGCATCGGCACATACCCGATGGGCTGGCTGGAGATTTTCTTCGGCTGGCTTGGCAACACCATTGCCGGTTTTTGGCCCGCCGGCAGCGAGCACTGGCTCAAATCGCTTTTGGTTGACGGGATAATCGGCGGTGTGGGCGGGGTCATAGTGTTTTTGCCGAATATCCTCCTGCTGTTTCTTGCTATTGCGATTCTCGAAGATTCCGGGTACATGGCCAGGGCGGCCTTCATAATGGACCGCCTGATGCACAAGATAGGCCTGCACGGCAAGAGCTTCATACCGATGCTTATCGGTTTCGGCTGTTCGCTTCCGGCGATTATGGGGACACGCATACTCGAAAACAGGCAGAACCGGCTTACAACAATAATGGTTATCCCATTGATGAGCTGCGGCGCCCGGCTGACGATTTACGCGCTGCTAATCCCTGCCTTTTTCCCTGAGCGCCTCCGAGGGCCAATGCTTTGGCTCATCTATCTGATTGGGATTTTACTGGCGGTTGTCAGCGCCAAGGTTTTGCGACTTACGATATTCAAGGGTGAAACCACGCCGTTTGTTATGGAGCTGCCGCCTTATCGAATGCCTACCTTCAAATCCATACTTATCCACATGTGGCAGCGCGGCTGGATGTATCTGCGAAAGGCGGGAACAGTAATACTCGGCATCTCCATCATCCTGTGGGCGGCGATGAGCTGGCCCAGGCCGCATGACACATCCCTGGCCGGCCTGACTGCCGAGCAGGCTCAGCAGCAGAAACTGGCCTATTCGATCGTCGGCCGGCTCGGTAGGGCGATTGAGCCGGCTATCAGGCCCCTCGGCTTTGACTGGAAGATTGGAACCGCGCTTATAGGCGCCACGGCTGCAAAAGAGGTTTTCGTATCCCAGCTCGGTATCGTGTACGCGGTGGGAGGTCCCGATGAGTCGGCAGGGCGGCATACCCTCCGAGAGCAGCTCCAGGCCAACTATACGCCGCTGACCGGTTTTTGCATTATGCTCTTTTGCCTGATTAGCGCACCGTGTGTGGCGACGGCGGCAATGACCAGGCAGGAAACGAATTCGTGGGGATGGGCGCTGTTTCAATTCTTCGGTCTGACCACACTCGCTTATGTCATAACGTTCATCGTCTATCAACTGGGGAGCCTGCTCCTGTATTAACTGCGCCATCACGGCTGCTGATAATAAGCGGGGTCGATTTGCAGCCAGTTGTCGGCAAAGACGGCGAAATCGAGAAAATTGATGATGCCGTCCGGGACTAAAGCCAGTTCCGAGTCGAGGTCGTTGGCGAGCCAGTCCTGGGCAAGCGTCATCAGGTCTTCACCGTCCACCTTGTAGTTGATGGGGGCAAAATCGCCGACCAGCAGCGGATGCAGCTCGAAGGCAAAGCCGTAATCGGCCGTCTCGTCGTTGTCGGAGCTGTTAGCTATAACGACATCGTATTCACCGAGTGCCGAAATCAGCAGGTCGCATTTTTCCAGATTGTCATCGGGATTGAGACCAAAGAGCTGCTCGTTAAAAATGGGGTCAGCTTCGTCCGGCGGATAGACAATCATATCAAGATTGGCAAGATACGGGTGAAGCTCGCCCGGCTCGATAATTCCGTTTGCCCGGGGAGGCACACCACGTTTTTCGTCAATCCATTCGACCCGGCGGTTCCAGGCGAGCGTGGCAACCAATCGGCACTGTTTGGCAATTTTTATTTTGTATGTCTGCTGCTGGCCCGGCCCGACCGTGCTGAATCCCCAGCCCCTCTGTTGGTCTATGTTTACATCGGGGGCAACTTCGTTCGAGTCGAGCAGCTCGTACGCCCTCAGGGCATCAATCCTGCCGTAGCCGCGGTCCGGATGCCACGTGTTGTTCGGGTCGGCGGGGTCCGTTTGGCTGCCCGGCTTGTCGTCGATATTGGGAAAGGTCGAGTTCACAATCACCGCCCTTATCACCTCGTTGTGGTCGTCATCGAGATTGGGTGTGCTATCGGCGAAACCGAGCAGTACCGCAGCCACGCCAGCCGTATGCGGCACCGAGTAGCTCGTCTGCCCCGCTGTCGTGCCCACCGTTGTCCAGCCGGTATCACTCGAAGAGGTTGGAACCGTCTGGTTTTGAGCCGGTGCAGTAACATCGGGTTTGCGTCTGCCGTCCGAAGTCGGGCCTGTGCCGCTAATCGAGCCGACCCTTCGATATGTATATTGGTCGCAGGGGTCGTTCAATATAAGCCCACCCGTGGTAATACCGTTGAACGCGTCCGCAAAGACCGTCAGTGTCGAGCCGTTGTTGCCCGCGGCATTGGCAAAGAGCACATCGTGCTCATAAGCGTAATAATCGTACAGCAGCGACCAGAAGCTTTGTCCGTTCGGGTTAAGACCTCCTATGGCAAAACCCGTCGTAATTACACGGCAATTGTGTACGGTGACAAGCTCATCCAGCCCCGCTACTATATATGAACTCGAGATGGTGTCATTGTTGTCGGCAACTCTTGCACAGTAAATATCGGCGCCTGGTGCTACGCCTATATCATTCGGAAAGGCGACTCCTCCTCTGCTTGCGATAATACCTGCTAATTGAGTATCGTGACTTGAGATTAAGTTCCCATTACCGGAAAAATCGTAGTTGAAGGCATGCGACATGCCGTTTGCATCCCGAAACGCCTCGTGAGTTACTCGCACGTTGCGCCCGAGAATCAGCCCCACATTGATATCCTGGCCTGTCAGGTCCAGCTCATGCAGCGTTTTGACATTCGAGCCGCCCTGACCTGTCGATTCCGCCAGCGCGTATGTGCTCTGTATAGCATACTGCGAAGACAACAGCACAAAAAGCACACATAAGACCAGCGCACGGACGTATCCTGCCACACCATCCTCCAACGGCAATCAGTTTTCTGCGAACGTCCCATATTATACGGTATTCAGGGCTGGATTCCCAGTGAAATGTTCTAAGTTCCTGCTATGCGGGGACTTGAAGAATGGTTATTCGGCTCTCTGCAGGTCTTTTCTCAACCATTCGACAAACCTCGAAAGGCCCTGTTCAATGCCTGTTGCCGGTCTGTAGCCGAGGTCTTTGACGGCCCTGGAGACATCGGCGTAAGTACGGTTGACGTCACCCGGCTGAACCGGCAGATACTCCTTAATAGCTTTTTTGCCCAGTGCCTTTTCAATTTGCGCTACCAGGTCATTGACCGTAATCGGCTCGGATTCGCCAAGATTATAGATATGATAGCCGCCGCATTTCTCGATGGCGGCAACGGTGCCGTTGATGATGTCATCGATGTACGTAAAGTCGCGCATCATGGTGCCATCCCCATAGACTGGAATTGGCTTTCCCTGCTCTATTAGTCGCGCGAATTTATGAATGGCCAGGTCCGGCCTCTGGCGCGGGCCATAAACCGTAAAGTAACGCAGGCACGTTATCGAAATTTCGTAGAGCCAGCAGTATGTGTGGCATATCAGCTCGCACGCCTTTTTCGTCGCGGCGTAAGGTGAGACTGGAAAGTCAACATTGTCGTCTTCCGAAAACGGCACCTTCTTGTTATTGCCGTACACGCTCGAGCTCGAGGCGAAGATGAACTTCTTTATCCCGCATCTTCTCGCCGCCTCGAGTAAGACCATCGTTCCGTTTATATTGACATCCGCATAAAGCAGCGGCTGCTCAATGGACGGTCGCACACCTGCTCTCGCAGCCAGATGAACGATTACGTCAACGCCGTCACTAGCCGATTTAATCATTGCGTCGGTGTTGCGAATATCGGCTTCAAGCAGCCGAAAGCCTGTGTTTTTCACGCAGGTTTTAATATTGCATCGCTTCACCTGCGGATCGTAAAAGTCATCGAAACTATCGACCCCTACGACACTGTATCCGCCAGCCAACAGCCGTTCACAGAGATGCGAACCGATAAAACCCGCCGCCCCGGTGACAAGTGCTCTCATAGAATTCGCCCTATGCCGCATAGACAATAATCAGCCCGATAGCCATCGCTATGACCGCGACGATTCTCAGAAGAAAAGGCGGCTGCTCAAGATACCAACCAAGGATCCCTTTGACTTTCTCAAGGCCAAGTCCAATTATCAAAAGCCCCGATATCAAGAACAACGCCGCGAAGGCAATTATGACCCATGTGATTTCGCATTCCCTCGCCGCCAATAGAAAGACGACAGCCAGCGCAAACCTCAAGAGCGCAGCAAAGTACAAACGCACACCCTTTCGAAAGAACGCCATCACGGCCTTGAGCGCCTTTGGCTTCAGCAGATACGCAAATCCGATGCAGACGATAACAGTGCCGATTATCCTTATAACGGTATCCATATATTTGGTACTACCTCATGATATTGGTAAGGCTTTATTACGTTTATAAACATCAACGGCTGATTCCAGCACGCTGTTACGCTGCTCGGCCCAGTCCTGACGTTGAAGGTCGCTGACATGAACCGGATACAAAATATATTTCAAA
>JAUVYV010000051.1 GCA_030602885.1 Phycisphaerales bacterium | reverse complement strand
CTTTGTAGCTTATCGGTAAAGCGACACCCTGTCAATAGCAAAATCGACATATTTTTTGCGACTTTTTTTCGCCGGCGAAACTGACGGCTGCTGATTTGAGTCGTGGTTTGTAGGAGAAAGCGACCTTTTCTCAAAAACCTGCGTTTATGTCTAAAAAACTGGGGGTCCAATCTCCAGCTGGAAACGGCTAAAACGCACGAGGATGCCCCAGTTGCGAAAACAGGGTATCAAACTATCAACATCGGCGGATAAAACGCTTGGCGCTACCATCCCTTCCCTGGTAAACTGCTGGGGCTGGTAGTTTTTCACCAAATCGCCCCAGATGCTCCTGCTCCTCCAGGCATGGGGCGGTTTTTTGTCTGGTCTCGCCACGGAGGGCTTGACCAGGCAAATTGCTCGCCGGCCAGCAGGCCACCGGCGAGTCCCGGCAGCTTCCCTGTGTCCGGCGCCGAGAATGGGCCACTCGTGAGCTCGTCGGAGAAGGTAGGACCGGGGGAGCTGCTCAGCGACTTAGCGCAGCTTTGAGGGCGGGGTCCCCTGAAAGCAAGCTAAGTTCTGCCAGTGTTCGCGAAATTCGAGAGGGGGACCAGCTCGTAACCAAGGCAGAGCATAGCGAATGTCTTTGGTCGAGCTGGTGGTGAATCGAATTTCAGCAAGGTTATTAGAGATGGTTTTCCCCCCGCAAAGCAAAGAACCTCCTCATTATTTTGGAGTGCCAAGGAAAGGGGGGTGTTTGCGGGGGGAAAAACTTCGGCGAACCTTGCGGCGATATGTCACTGGCGTTTACGCCAGGGACATAGCACACGGCAGAAAGCGACTGTAATCTCCGGCAGCCGGCGGCAGCTAACGGCTGCTTTCCTTTGTGCGAATATCACAATACGGCCGGCTCAGGCCGTCGCCGGTGTGAGCCCCGATTCGTGAGGGGGCTGCTCTGGCCAAATGCCGGCAGGCTTAAACGCCGGCAGGCCGAAGGCCGGCGAAGCCGGCAGTGCTGCGATTGCCCCTTCGAAGTGGGTACATTCTTATCGTTATCATCACTTTCGATGCGCTACCAGGGCCGCAATAGTTGGTCGCAGGCAGGCAGTTTTTCTGCTGTCGGCCGAAAGATCTGTTGTTTCTTGTCACTATTTCTTTCGAATCGCTCCAGGGCCGCAATAGTAGGTCGCCAGGGGGCGCGGACCTCTGCCGGCTTTACTAAAGCAGGACCAGGCTCGAGGATGGACCACACAGGGACCAGGGGGGGGCTTCTCGTTGACCTGGTGGATTGACCAGGCTAAAATGAGTTTGCATGAGATTGTTTTATGTGGACCATTTTGAGTACGAGTACGCTAGGTCGCTGATTCCACCTAAGGAACCGGAACCAAAAGAGAAAGTCCCAATCAAAGATGCAATGGTAACGCCGATGGCTAAGGACCTCATCGCCTTGTTTATCCGGCTGGGGTACACACCTGAGCAGGCGAGGCTTCTCTATGAAGCATTGCTTACCCATTACTGGTATGATTTCGGGCTGCGAAACGTGCACAAGTGCAACGAGATGATTTACTACTGGCAGAAATCGTACCTGGCCCCGGCGTGGACCCAGGTCAAACAGAATCCGTGTCCCTGGCTTACGGGCCCAGTGATGATTTTTGGTGCGATTCTTACGGCGGTTGTAGTGGTGCTGGTGATCAAAGGGCCTACGACGGAAAAAGACTATTGGTGGTATCCCCCTGGTAATCTGTACCTGGGGACATATAAAGAGCAGCTCTGGTGGATCGCTTTGGTTGCTGTTTCGGGGAACCAAAAGCCGATGTATGCCATGACCGGCTATGAAGGCAACGTAATCACGGCCTATTCCTACGACAAGAGCACGTTCGAAGGGTGGAAAGACCGTGTGAGTTTTTGGGGGACGATGGATTTTCGCTGTTGGAAGGTTCCTTATTTCAGGTCGTATCGTTTGCAAAGTGCAATTTGTTACTACATCGGACGTTTGGAAAGTGCGGGCGGAATGTATTTTTATTTGACGCCGCCGGCGGTAGATCGATTTGCTCCAAGGGGGCCTATGACGATTCCGAAAGAAGACTGGTGTCGAGATTATTCACCATGTCATGTTTAGGAACTTGTTGCGCAAAGAGAAAAAGCGACCAGAGTCAGATTTTTGTTGACTGGCATCTGTGTGTTTCGTAGGATATATTGTTCCTATAAGGGACCGATTTAGTTAAACGCGGAGTTTGCCCATGAAAAAAGTGGTTTATCTGATTAGACGTAACTTGTAATGTTTTTTTTGGCGTTGAAGTTTTGGATCGGTTTTATGATTCGGAGGTAAAAATCATGGCTTTTATCAGATCCATCGAGCAAATAGCTCGAAAGTTCGCTTCTGTCACTCCCGGTAGGACAGAGGACTACAAAGCCGGCGTAGAGAATCCGCGGAGGGACTGGGGTGTTGCTACCGCAGCTGCGGAGGGAGCCTACGAGGCTGGGGTGACACAGGCGATCGCCAAAAAGCGTTTTGGTAAAGGGGTCAAAGCGGCGGGTTCCGAAAAGTGGCAGAGGGGTGCGGTCGAGAAAGGGACTGCCAGGTGGGGGCCTGGTGTTATGCTCTCACAGGATTTGTACGCACGGAACTTTGCACCGTACCGTGATGCGATTGAGCGAGCAACTCTGCCGCCCAGGTACGCAAAGCGTGATCCCCGAAATCTGGAACGCGTAAAGGCAATAGTCAATGCGCTAATCGCCGCGAAAGAAGCGCGGCTTGGCCGGTAGAACGGCAGGAGGTGACATATGGAGTTCATTCACAGTGTACTAGCACAAGATGAAACTGTCGCCGCCGGCACGGTGGTATCTTACGATTTGCCGGTCAATCCTCTATCGCACATATTGGTAACCTTGAAGTACACCAGAACGGATGCGGCAGCCGATGGTATACCGACTTTCCCGATAGTTCTTGCCCTGATGACGAAGATAGAAGTGCTCTACAAAGGCTCAGCGATTTTCTCAATGAGCGGCGCCGATGCGGTTGCTGCCGGCTTGCTTGTTAACGGGTTCGAGTCGTGGGGACATAACTATCTCGGTGTTGCGCTCGAGGAGACTTCGTTTACGTTCCTGGTCCCGTTGACAAGGACACTGTATAGCGAAAGAGAGTGTTTCCCTCGTTCGACTAGGGGTGAATTGATACTGCAGGTGAGTTACGCGGCTGCTCTTACCGGGGCAACTGCAGTAAAGGCACAGATTGAGACGGTCGAACTGCCAAACGCAGCGCCCGAGAACTATCTGCGCATGACAACTTTGACGTTTACCCCGGCGGTTGCAGGTGAACATGATATCGAGCTACCAATCGGGAATCCGATATCGGAGCTCGTATTGTTCGGGACCACGTTCCCTGTAGGGACCACAGACGTTGCAACGAGAGGATACATACAGATTCTCGTTGACAACTATCGGCGGTTTTACTCGCATTCGAACTTCGAGACGATTCACAACATGCAGGGACGGATGCGATGTCCCCCTGGTTTCTGGTTCGGTCATCAGCACTGGCTTGAAGCGTTGACTTCCCTGACCGGCTGGCAGTTTCCTGGTAATCATCTATTGAAGCAATACGTCCACGTGCCGTTTGATATTTTCAGGGACGGCCGGTACATCCTGCAGACTGCTGGCAAGAGTGACGTAATTTTGAGAATATCTGTTGACGTTGGTGCTGAGGATCCGATGCGTTGTATTCCCTGCGAGATTGTTCCTGCAGGTGGAGGCGTATAATTATGAACGGATGGCTTTTACGATTGATAGCTTTGATTCTCGGAGCCCTTTCAGGCCCGTTGAAAGAGGAGCTCATCAAGTTCGCCAAGGCGTTCCGTGAGTCTGCTCGACAGACGAAGAATCCTTACGATGATTTTGCTGCAGATATAATTTGTTGGCTGTTAGGGATTCCGTAGCCTGGTGGCGAAGCTGCTTAACAAAGAACAGCGAATACAGGTAGGCGTGAAAAATCCAACGTCAATATATTCGCGTGTGGTTGGGCTGAATCTACCGGTCACCCTGGGATCCGGTGTCTCGAGTTATGTATTCACTCCGGCAATGGGCGAACGATTGAGGGTACTGGGAATCGATGCGTACTTCTGGGGCTATTTGCCTTTGAAGAACATCGGCGGGTTTATCTATATAGCTGCCGGCAGCGGCGTCCCTGCGGATGCCGAAGTGATTGCTTGCCGTTGGCGGTTGCTGGTCCCGACTGTTGCCGGCGGCAAGCCTGGCCTTTATTGGTGGGGGGCGGATGCGCATTTTAGCTGGACTATGAATTTATTACTTAAAGGCCAGCCGTGGCGGTTTGGTGTCACTATCGAAAATGGGTTTGGTCATGGATGGTATGCAACGTTTTACTTTGAGATATCGGAAGGATAGAGTGACATGGACGTTAGAAATTGGCCTTTAGACAGAATCATGCAGTTGCCGGATCATTGTTTCGGTCGGCGCTGGGTAATTGCTTGTGGCGGACTAACCGATGCGGATACTGATGTGTTTACGATTGTTCGAACCGGTGTCCCTGACAAGTGCGTGATCTGGGAAATTTTAGTATCGGCAATGAGTGGTCTAACCGTACAAATCGCGGTCGAATTCGCCTGGGCGGACCAGCTTGTGACGACACTTGCGGAATGGACTCGGCTGCAAAAGATGTTTCCCTGCCAGGGTGTTCAGGATGATGGGAATTTTTACTTCTGGACTGGCGGAGTCGGCGGCTTATGTTTGAGGAGGTTACGGCTTACAAGTCCGGCGGCGGGCCTTAGGCCGAGTGTCCGGCTTGCTGGTGCATCGGGGGATGGTTTTAATCTTACTACTCTTTTTGTCGTCTCATCGCTTCCAACGGAGGTGCCTGATTGCCTGCTCTCGGTGTAAGCCAGAGGCCGGTTGTTATGCCGACTTATCCTCACATGCTTGCTGAGGATACTGAGGTCTGGTCGAAGTATCTGGCTTCGCCGTTGGCTCCGATTAAGGAGCTCTGGTACGATGTGCACGTGGGGGCGGGCATACCTTTGCCGGCTGATGCAAGTGACATGGACAAACGTATCGCTGCCGGCATCTCTCGAAAGAGGATTGATGTTGTTGCTGCAGTTGGTGGAGGATTTTGGGTCATCGAAGTCAAGCCCAGGGCGAATATGGTTGCGCTGGGCCAGGTCATTACTTACTCACGTCTTTTTGTGCTCGATTACAGACCGCAAGGTGAAGTCTGGCCGGTGATTGTCTGCGATTCTGCTGATGATGATTTGGTTGATCAGTTTGACGAGCTCGGCGTGGCGGTAATCGTGAATTGAGGCAAATAATAATAAAATCGCTGGCGCTCAATTTTTTTTACGGCCCTGACTGATTGCTTGCTTCGCGGCCGTCAGAGCGGCTGCGCAATCAGCCAGAAAAAAACCGGAGGGTGTCTCGGGCTAACCGCCTTGCTGGTGCTTGATAAGATTCCTTTAGCTGGTGGAGCTACCCTGTATAGCTAAGATGATTTCCCCCTTCGAGGCGATGAACCGCGCCATTATATGCGCCAACCAGATTTGTCAACAAGCAAATTCCCTAGTTGTCGATAATGCGCGCTTAATTGTCTGGAATGACCTTATTTAAAGGCTTAGGGGGCAAGGGTTTATATATAGTCCCAAAAAACTAAGTGTCCAAAGCGCAATTTTCCCTGGACAGGGGCGCCCAGTCACCGGATAATCATGACTATGGGGATGCGCGACGAAACGATAAAAAGGGTGCATAGGCAGCACCATTCTCTGGTTTTAGTAGTCCCCGTTGCTTTACGCTCCCTCCTAGGCATTCACAGCGGGGACTACGTTTATTTTTCGTGGGTACGCGGTAAAAAAACAGTGCGATTCGGCAAAGTTGACCTGAGTAAGGAGTTCAAGAGTGGACGTACAAAACGTGCCGTTGGAAAAAATCGAGGTAGGCGAATACGTGCAGCGCCTGGAGGTTGAAGATGAAGGAATTATCGAACTGGCTGCATCGATGCGTAGGGTGGGCGTGCTTGTTCCTGTTGTGGTGCGCAGGCGAGGCGATTCTTTTGTGCTTATCGCTGGTCACCGCAGGGTTGCGGCGGCTCGAAGCGCCGGTCTGCAGGACATACCTGCAGTTGTGCGAGAGGCTTCGGGAGCCAAAGCCAAAGAGATAAGCTTCGCAGAGAATATGTTTCGAAAAGACCTGTCACCGATAGAGCTCGCAGCGGGCATAAAGGATTCTCTCGAGCAAGGTCTCATGACGGTGGACGAGCTCGCAGATGGTTTACATCGAAGTAATCACTGGGTACAGGCTCAGGCTGCGCTGCTGGACTGGCCGCAGGATGTATTGGAGGCGATTCACAATGGCAAAATTTCAGTTTCTGCTGCGTCAAATCTTGCGGCAGTCAACGAGGATGTATACAGGGGATTCCTTTTACGGCAAGCCTGTGAGAATGGGGCGACGGCCAGGGCGACTGCAGCCTGGCTTCAGGCGTTTCGTTCGATGGCTCCGGCTTCGGAGGCAATAACAAGGGAGCCGGTCCCTGCAGGGGAGAGAGTGACGCCTGCAGTTCCTCAGGCTCCCTGTATAGTCTGTTCAAATGTGTACCGTACTGATGAGCTATCTCATGTCCCTGTTTGTGTGCATTGTGTCCGTACCATTCGCAATCTCGGCGATACTCGTTGACTACGACTCCGTGACATCATTATTAGGCTGGTTCGGGTCCAGGCTGTCGATTGCTTTTTTTAGATCCTGCTGATTCGGATGTGTGTATATCTGCGTTGTGCTCATGTGCTGATGTCCAAGTAATTCCTGAACGATACGGGCGTTCGTGGTCCTCATCAGCCGACTTGCGAACGTGTGCCGAAAAACGTGCGGGTGAACAGGGCGTCCCAGTGACTTCATAGCGGCGTCACGAGTGATCCGTTCTACCTGGCGTGTAGTGAGCCGGCACGTGCCCTGGGTCGGGCGAAAAGCATAATCATGTCCGAAATATTTGGTTAGTGACCAGGAAAAGACTTGCATCGCTTCTATAGCTTTGCGGATTCGCTGCGAGAGTGGGACAATACGCTCGGTCTTGTTTTTTGCGATTGTCTCGGTGATTCTCAACTGATATCGAGCCTCATTGCAAAAGTACAGGTCGAAAATACTGAGCTTAACGACTTCACCTACTCGCAGGCCTGCATCGAGCATAAGAAGTGTCATACAACGGTTGCGGACGCGCAGCTTTCTTTTTGTTTTACCTTGGGGGAAATGCTCGAGCCTGGCTAAAAGTGTGTTGCACTCATTCGTAGTTAGTGTCGCTGGTGTCCCTGTCATAGTGTGCCTTCTTTATGAAGTTTGACGATAGTGCGTTTTAGCCGTCTCCATTCACTAGAGAGCAGACCAGCCTCTTGCTCTTTTTTTGTAAAACGCATAACTAGATAGTCACCACGTACCCGGTCACGAAGTGGCTTGCAGTAAAGCTGTCGGTCGAGCGCAAAGAGTCCGTAAGGTCCGGGGACGGTTTTATCGTTAAATATGAACAGCGCTGCCGCGTTGCCAAGTATGTCTGCAGTTCCCTTCATTTTTTCCTCTCGAAACAAAAAGCCGAAAGGGGCACCCACACCCACGTGCCCCAATCGGGTACAACGGAATGCTCGCCAACTCAACCCTCAGACGGATTGAGTTTTTCTTCGATCACTTGGTCACCACCTGCCTCGAGCTCAGGTGCATCGGTTAGGAGCTCACGCATTTTGACCAGGTGCACTTGTGCTTGGTCCTCATGTCCTGCAGCTGACTTCTGGCAGGCAAGGTTGAACTCGTTACGCAGCTCAGACAGTAGCACATTTTGTTCCATCGTTCTTCCTTTCGAAAAACGGTCAATAACCAGGCCAAAGCAACTGCGACCTGTTTGCTTTGTAGCTTATCGGTAAAGCGACACCCTGTCAATAGCAAAATCGACATATTTTTTGCGACTTTTTTTCGCCGGCGAAACTGACGGCTGCTGATTTGAGTCGTGGTTTGTAGGAGAAAGCGACACTTTTTCAAAAACCCGCATTTATGTCTAAAAAACTGAGGCTCCTGGAGTCAGCTGGAGATGGCTAAAACGCACGAGGATGCCCCAGTTGCGAAAACAGGGTATCAAAGTACAAACCCCGGCGGATAAAACGCTTGGCGCTAGCGCCCCATCACCCGTATACTGCTGGGGCTGGTAGTTTTTCACAAAACCGCCTCAGTTGCTCCTGCTCCTCCAGGCATGGGGCGGTTTTTTGTCTGGTCTCGCCACGGAGGGCCTGACCAGGCAAATTGCTCGCCGGCCAGCAGGCAACCGGCGAGTCCCTGGAGCTCCCCTGTGTCCGGCGCCGAGAATGGGCCACTTGTGAGCTCGTCGGAGATGCCAGGACCGGGGGAGCTGCTAAGCGACTTAGCGCAGCTTTGAGGGCGGGGTCCCCTGAAAGCAAGCTAAGTTCTGCCAGTGTTCGCGAATTTCGAGAGGGGGACCGTTCGGCTGCGCGAGAAGCGCAGCGTATTGCGCAGCCGATGTCACGGTGGTGAATCGAAATTCAGCAAGGTTATGAGAGATGGTTTTCCCCCCGCAAAGCAAAAGGCCTCCTCATTATTTTGGAGTGCCAAGGATAGGGGGGTGTTTGCGGGGGGAAAAACTTCGGCGAACCTTGCGGCGATATGTCACCTGTTTTGTCCCCGGTGACATAGTACACGGCAGAAAGCGAATGTAATATCCGGCCGCCGGCGGCAGCCAACGGCTGCTTTCCTTGGTGCTGCACAACCAATACGGCCGGCTCAGGCCGTCGCCGGTGCGCGCTCCGATTCGTGAGGGGGCTGCCCTGGCCAAACGCCGGCAGGCTTAAACGCCGGCAGGCCGAAGGGCGGCGCAGCCGCCTGATGTGCCCTGGTGCGCAGATCGGTGAGATAATCTTTATCTCTAATATCTCTTTCGATGCGCTACCAGGGCGGCATAGTAGGTCGCTGGAGTCGTCTTTTTACTCTGCAG
>JAUVYV010000064.1 GCA_030602885.1 Phycisphaerales bacterium | reverse complement strand
ATCGGATGTTAGCAAGGTGATGAGACCGGTTGGGGGTGTTCGAGCTCAGAAGGGCCAATGCCGAACTACGGAGGGCCCGGGAAGCCCGGAAAGCACGACAACCCGCCCCCGCGGCGACCCGTGCGGCGACTCATGACGTCTTGCTTACTTTGGACGTAGAGTTTTGACGGCAAGCGAAGGAAGTCTCCCTGTGCGAGAGCTCCTTGCCGAAGCACGTTCCGATTATGGTGGTCTTTGGAGGGTGGATGGACTTGCTTGTGCGGCGTGCCTGGCGGGGAAATTGGTTGTAGACGACAACGCTCCAGCATACCTCTAACCTTAAAAACAGTTAGACAAACAGACGGGCGGAAGCCCGTTTGTTTGTCTGTTCATTGAAAATCCCGCCATTGTTATTGTCCTTTTTCGTACATCGGCAGATGGAAGATTATAGGCTACAATGGCGGGATTTTTTACGGGCGATGCCGCAGGCAGCCCGTTATTGTTCACGGGCAGATCAGGCGGGATGGCGATTCGGTAAAACCGTTGCGCGTGTACTATCACCTGGGGGTTTGTTCCTGGTGTGTGTTACGGAATGTGCCTTGCGATGCTGTGGTGTTGCGCGCGGCGGAGAACGTAGAGAAACGCCGCAAGCTGTGGTATTCCGAGACGCGGACTCGTTAAGAGGACGCGGCGAGTTGTGTGTTGTCGAGACGCGGACTCGTTAAGAGGACGCGGCGAGTGATAGGGATTATTACTTGGTGCGATGTGCTGCCGGGGCGTCAGCCCAAACAAAGAACGGCCAGTCCATACAAGGGGGTTTGTGGTTCACTCCAGGCTCGTCAGAGCCTGGCAATGGATTCGGCTTTACTTTAGATCGACCTGCAGGAAGTTTGTATCACCCTGGACCGGCTGCTGCCTCGTAGATGTGTGTTGTTCTATCAACCCTAATCGAGCATGCCCTCGAGAAGCTCGCATATCTCCCCGAGTGTATCATCGGCAGCTCCGTAATGGCCTGACTTTATTTGATCCCATGCTTTGATTGCCATCTTCCTGACCTCCGGAGGACCCCAACGTCTGGCTGTGTTCTCTATTGAGCAAACAAGAAGAGCTGCCTCGTCGTATTTACCTTGCGCCGTAAGGCGTAAAGATTGCTGGGTATGATAAAGCATCGTTTTGATTTTCCTGATTGGTTCCATATTAGCGTTTGGCATCTGGCATATGGCCTATAGTCTTTGTTCGTCTGGAGTATTATATAAAAAAGTGCCTGGTGGCATAGTCTTTCGTTTGGTGAGTCGTTTGTTCGGTTGGTCGGTGCCGTGTATAGTCTGGAAAATTAACCGGTTCGGACGATGTTTTTTTCAGTCTCGATTTGAGAACGAGTCCGCCTTTAGTGTTTAGGCGGACTCGCAATCTTAGGCTTATGCAACCACTTATAGGTCGGGTGGTGTGGACTGAAGCCTGATTATCGGTTTAAGGTTCCGGTTCCTGTTCCGGCTAATTTGATCGATAAAGCCGAATGTCATCAAAGAACAAAACACCTGAACCACCTGGTTGCAGGTTGTTCTTATCGCCGAAACCGATAGAGAAAGTATTGACATTAGTCAGGTTCACGCCCTGGGCCGCAAACGATTGCAGGCTCATAGACCATTCCGTCCAGGTGTTTATCTGTGTTGCACCTGGGTCATCGTGAAAGACGATCGCAGGAATGCTGCCACTGCTGGCCAAAGCCACGTACATCTGCGCTGGATCGTTAGTAGGCATTTCAACGCCGATGGCCTGCTGCGTGAACGGGCCACTAACGCTGGTCTGGACGTCGGAGAATACGGCCTCGCTCGTTACGCCGGAGCTATGCGACGTCAACGCCAGGCCTATATACACTGTACTGCCCATGACAACCGTAGCCGATTGACCTTCCTGCTGCCACTGGCCGTTCAGGAAGACATAGCCGGTGAACGTGTTGCCTTGACGCACCAGCCTGATAGCAGAAGGCGGCGATATGCCCACCAGTGTACGATCTGAACTGGAGCTACCACCTGCAATAGGACGCCACTGGAAAGTTGCGCCATCGCCCGAGCCACTAGTGAGAGCTACGAATGCATTCTTTGAGCCGGCCTCCAGCGTCTCACGAATCATCACGCCGGCCTTGGTCCAGTCATTGGCGCCGGGAACCCAAAGGACACTGTCGACCGTTGCTGTGATCTCGCCATCGCCGGACAACTGCTTATAGGCATAGCGGAACTCGTCGGCCTCATTCCAGATATCTGTGCCGGCGGCGGTCATAGTGTAGGTGCCGGCCGGTCCTTCTACGAAGCCTGCCGGTCTGCCTCTGAACCACAGCGATAATACATCAGCACCTTTCATAGTCCAATCCTGCTGTGAGCTCAAAGTCAAGGTTGCCTCTGAATAGTTTGACGGGGCGGAGTTGTCGTAGAAATAGGGCATCGCCTGGGCGCCACCGTGAACGATCGCAGTCTCGACATAATGCTCTCCCTGATTCCAATCCGGATCAGGATAACCTACTGCGGCGCCGTTTGTCGGGACGCCGTATCCATCAACCCACGTGGACCATATCTCGTCGGGCGGATAGTCGTTGTAGTCCTCGAAGTCGTCCACGACAAAATATTCCTGTGTCCTGAAGTTCCAGATGTCACCTTGCCAGGTTGTTGGCGTCGGTGTCTCAGCCTCATTGACCTCATCGACACGCCAGAAGTAAGTCGTGCCTAAATCGAGGGACAACGGGCCATAGCTGGCCTCGGTCACGGTAGCAACAGGGGCATTACCGTCTATCACAGCCTGCACGTCGGTGCTAAAGTAAACATCGTGCCTGGATGAATCTCTCCCCGCTCTGAAGTCAAGGGTCACGTCAACGGGGTTATCTATTGTACCGATAGAGACATTTGTTGTGCCCGAATCCGGGCCTGGCTCTCTTGCATAGACAGGTATGCTGAAGAATCGCAGCTCGCTCAGACCATATCGGTCCAGGACGCCTCCCCAGTTGCGGTTAGCTGTGAGCCTGATGTACTCTGCTGCTGCACTGCCAAAATCAACAATGGTGTTGTGTTCATAGTCGGCCGCACCAGGCGCCCGGGCAAACTCATGAGTAGTACCCAATGTCGTATAGTCGGTGCCGTTGGCAGAATACTCAATGGTAACATCTTTGAACCCTAAACCTATCGATGGCTCTATCTTTTGATTAAAGTTCCATACCCACATCTCGTGAAGTTTGTGAACCTTGGCGAGGTCATATTCGATCCAGGCCCCGTTCGGCTCACTGTCGCTGAGCCACATGGCCGTCTGTTCCGTAGAGTGCAGGTCATTAGAATCCAGCCCAGATCCGTTGATGGTATTTTCAGGGACTATATCTGCCGGGTATGAGCTGGAGGCCGTGGCGATTATGTTCTCGATGGCATAAGCAACCGGCTCGGTCGTAAAGCTCCAGACATCCCCTTCGAAGATGGTGGAGTCGGGCGGCGCATTGACCTCATCGATGCGCCAGTAGTAAGTCGTGTCAAAATCGAGGCGTTGTGATGGAGCATAGCCGGCAGCGGTCTGGGCGCCGGCGCCGGTAGCTTCGTTGACGTCATCGAAGCTCTCACCAAAATAGACTTTGTGCCCGTTTGTCGGCGCTGCAAATTCACCAGGCGTCCAGCTAAGGACCACCTCCCGCGGCACATCTCTCTCCTCATGTGCCGGCTTCGGGTTGGAAGCCGAACCGGGAGGAATACCTTTCATGGCCTCTCGAATTTCTTCGACCGTCAGTGCCCGGTTGTAGAGACGAACATCGTCCATCAGACCGTGCAGTTGACGGTCCGTATTTTGTGAATTATTACCAATCCACAAGCCGTCGGTTTCGATGTTTATCTGTCCCGTGGCGGGGCTGGTCGCATCTAATACGCCGTCAATGTAAATCTTCCCCTCGGTTCCATCGTAGGTTCCGGCAAAATGGTGCCAGTCGCCGCCCGTGATGATGGTGGGTCCATTGAACCAGCCGTTGCCACCGCCGGCATTGGTGCCGGAAATGCCCAGGTGGGTGCCATCGCCGTTGCCACCACCGCGACTGACTCGGTACGCACTATCCCCCTTGGAAAAAAAGGCTTCCCACGTGTTCTGGAACGCCTGGACCTGAAACCAGAACGCTATCGTAATTTGGTCTCGGATCTCGAGAGATGGGCCGTTCCCGCAGTCTAGATAGTCGTCCCCGTCAAACTCAAGTGCGCCGCCCAACTTTCCTGGCACCCATTGTGGGTTACCCACGAATGTGCCATCGTTGCCGTTGCCCGTTGAGTCAAAGGCGGTTGTACCGGATGTCTCATCAAACTTCCACCAGCCGACAAGACTCGGGTCAGCAGCTTCGACTGTACTTGTTAGAGCAAGTAAAAGCACCAAAACAACAAACATCGAATAAATCAATTTCTTACACATAATATTTCTCCTTCCTGAAGAGTTAAGATAAACAGGGTTTGGCCACACACCAAAATCCCGACCTAGAATGTATCATAGCAGAAACGGTGCGGATTGTCAAGGGCGTGCTGCGGGTCCCGGGCCGGCGAAAAAAAGGGTTGTCTAAAGCCGGCGGGTGTGTTATTCCGATAACAATGTGAAGGAAGGCTCACCGCAAAGGGCCCTGACGCAGGAGTGTCAAGGCCCGATGATTATGAGCTCGAATTACTCATATCATCGGCAATCCTGCGAAATAAAGCAAGCCTTTCCTGAAATATTTTTTATATACCAGGGTGCAGGGATGCCCAGAGAAGCCAGGACAAAGGCTCATAGACAAAGCAAAAGCAACATTTCTAGGGGCTCGGTATCTGCTGAGCGGGGGGCAAACAAATCTTCAAAGACGGTACCACATTGGCAGCTGCCCTGGTTGGTTGCTGCGATTTGTGATTTGAGCTCGGGGACGAAGATACTGTTTGCAAAGATGTGCCACGATGCTTTCGATAGTGCTTGTTGTCGGGTCGGAATGCGTTTACACGCGGATAGCCTGGGAGTGGACAGGGGGACGATTCGCAGATGGGTGAGGGAGCTGGAGAGCTGGGGTTTGATTTGGGTGGAGCGCGAGTGGGGGTGCTGCGCTTACCATTTGAATACGGATTTTATGGTCGGGAAAACCATACCTTTGCTTGTGGAGACAATGAAGCGCAGGGACGTTGGATGGTCGGATAAGCTGGTGCTGTGTTCGGTGTCATACAGGCAGGCAGACAACGATTTCTGCTGGGCAAAGCAGAAGGATCACGCAGCGGACCTGGGTCTGTCCTTGCGGACGATTCAGAGGGTATTTGCTGGCATGAAAGCAAGGTGTGAGGTGCAAATAAGTCCTCGAAAGAGGAACAGCAAACAGGGCAATAAGTATGCCCTGACGTGCGGAGCGGTGCTTGGAGGCAGGATATTCGGGGCAAATTCTCATACGACAGAATGCCCCCCCTTTAATAACAAGTTGAAGCTCAAGGGTAGTTTAAAGGCCTTTCAGGCCAAATTTCAACATGGGGATTTGTCTGCAAGCGGTTCGCCGGATGGGTTCGGAAAAGAGGCGGTGTACTTTGAGCTGGTCAACGTTGGAATCCACGAAAAAGTTGCCAGGCCGATGGCGTTCGAGCAGCTTCATCCGATCGAGAGTGTTGTCAATGCGAAA
>JAUVYV010000076.1 GCA_030602885.1 Phycisphaerales bacterium | reverse complement strand
TCAACCTGCACGTGGACTAAAGATGCCTCAGCTAACTGGATAATTCTTTTCATATGTTCTGTAAAACTCAACATCGCTTAATATCCTTTCGTAAAATATGCGGCAGTCGGCTTTGTACTGCAATGGCCTAAACAAGTACCTGGGCAACCGACCACCGCTAATAAATTTGTCCATTTCAGTCCCAGTCACAGCCCGAAGGAGGCTGAGGCTGATTTTTCTTGCTGCGAGGAAAAGAAAAACAGGTACGAATCAGCAAGAAAAAGATTAAGCCCCACTGAGCCATTTCAAATAAAATCCATACCAAATTCATATCTAATCTCATGCTTCTTATCCTTTCTCGGCCGCTGCCAGCGTTCGCCCTGGACGTCCACGTGGGTTCGCCCTGCAGCGCCGCCGACGTAGTGGAAGGTAATACATCACTTCCGGCAGAAGGTCACGTATTAAAACCGGCTCATTTTCTACGAGATATTTTGCGATTCTCGTTCTCTCGATTTTCTCAGGGTCAATGCGTTCATCCATTGCATCAAGAACGGCTGTAAATCTCCTGCTTTCAATGTCACTCACAACGTCACTCACAATAAGATGCGGCCTGGCCTGGCGTTTTTCGGCCTGGCGTTTTTCAATAATCATCTTTGCAAGGTCAATCACAAAGTCACCCCCTATCCCATCAGCAGGTTCGACAATCTTTTCGCATACGCCTCAGATAACACAATCGGCAAAAAACATTTATGAGCATCAAGAAGGAAACGATACTTAGACTTTTCAGCATCCCAAACAACAATAAAAGTACAACCGGTAAACCCAGAATCAACAGCAAATTGGAGTTTATCAGGGAACTCGACAGGTTCCACTTCAATTTCACATCCACCGTCCAAAAGCAAAATCATAAGAATCGCCTTGAGATTTTTTTTCCGAGCATCATCCAATTTCGCATAATCGAATCGAAGTTTATAAGCAGAAGCCATCTCAATACTCCCAAAAAAAACATTTCGATTTCAGCTAAGACAATCCCTGGGCAATGTCACCAGGGAACATTTTTATCAAAGACATCACCCTCATAGTAGCAAGCACCCGTCCCAGGGGGCGAGCGCTCATTTGCAGAGAACAAATTCGACGGCAGAGATTCGACCGGACTCAAATCACCAGCAAAATCATTATCATCACAGGACACATCCGGAGGACATGGTATGTTCGTCTTATAACAACGCAAAATAAACTCAGCATCCTCATTTCCACTTTTCGCCAAACGCTTAATTTTCTCAAAGTCGCCCACATAATGTCCAGGGCGCATCGGCTCATTAGGGTCACGAGTAGCAAAAGAAACTTGCCGTCCAAGCCCTGTCGAACCACAAAGACGACGGCCTCTCAAAGCACGAAGCAATTCAAGCCGATGTTCAGGAGCCACACCGAGAATATTGGCCGGACGGGAGACATAACGGGCAATGTCCCTCAAGGCCAAAGCAAGTCCTCTTTCTCCCTTAATCGACTGGATATACACATCAAAACTATCACCGGTAATTTTCTCCCAAGTCTTAGAAAGCCACTTTTGGGGTATATAAGAGCCAATCACAAGAACATGCCGGTGGACATGCCATTCTAAGCCACGTTCAACCGGTTTACATTGCAGGAACCAATCCGCCCCATCAGAATAATCCAGCCAGCCAACTCTTCGGCTAAGTTTCGCCCAGGACGTCTGCATCCAGTCAATGTCTTCCTTCAATCCCGTATGCTTCAAAGTCAAGCAAACAGAACGCAGACGGTCAGCCTTCGCATAGGGCAACAATTCTCGATAAAGACGATGATAAATACTCTTCGCACGTTTATTATCGCATACAGGGCAAAAAGGCAAATGACAAGACGTACCATGAGCCTCCAACAGTCCCGTTTTATCAGAACGCCACAGCTTAGCTTTGCTCTGACACTCATTAAAAGCCTCCATAAAATACGTTCCGTCAATCGCATCGGATTCTTTATAAAGCGCAATCGCAGCTATGGTCTCAGGCCGATATTCACGAAATTGCTCAGTACGGTACTCATCTTGAGGCCAATAGGCGGGGTCACCGATGTCACCGACGTCACCGTATCCAGTAGAGTTCGATAGAGTTGTTTCCTTGTTATGAACTGAAGAAGGCTCAGCAGCTCCAATCGCAGATTCCAGACCAACAGCTATTTCAGATACGGCAGATTCCATTCTACACTTAGCAAAGACGGAGCTGAAACAGCTCCGAAGTTTTACGCATTGATAGCGAAAAGCAGAGATAACCAGGGGCAGGCAGCTCGGGCGCAGACGATTTGCTCTTCTCGATGAGACTATAAAAATCCCCAGGCACGCCAAGACGTCCATCACTTTGAGGACTTGGGAAGGGTTTAGCAGGAAGTCTTTTTGTGCCTGGGAATAACCCACAGCGTTGAACAAAAAAGCAGAAAGCAGGGGATGGAAGATTCCCTGCTCCCCTGCCCTCTCTGCTTTTACGCATTGCTACGCCGCTCAGGTCGCACTCCTGCGTTGCCCTACCCTGCGTAGCAAATTTCGTGTTTCCGGCTGCCATAATTTTTTTACTTTTTTGCAAAAAACTTATTGACAGCAGAGAATTTCTCGCTACGATGACAATTTCGGGTCTGTAGCGGATTCCATATTCTGCGGTTGGTATAACAGCCAACCGCAGAATACGCTGTCAATTATGCCACGGTTTTCACAATCAAACCTTAATTAAATTACTATAACTCTTTACTATATAAGTCTTTATATATATGTTATGTTTCATTCAGCTTACTGGACGTATGTTTTATTAACCTATGTCTGACAAAAAGTTAGCTAATGAAACATAACTTTATGCTTAAATTCAATCACGTCTTTTACGAGATTCTCGGCGGTTTGTCAAAAGTTAATTCCACACACAACAAAAATTTATTAAGATACGAGCTGCTCACACCAGGGGGAATCACCGAAAACTCATAGCGTCAGCCTGGGAAGCTGACGCCCTTTTTTTTCACCAGGGGAAGGAATCACAGGCGCATCGTGCCGTTTGTCCCTGGTTAAGCTGCTGAACGGCTATACAAGTATTCTGTGAGACGGTTGAGCCTGGTTACCACGTGATAAAACCGCCTAACTCGGTTTCTTCGTCTTCGTCTTCGTCTTCGTCTGAGCCAGCTCCGACCGGCACTAAGTCTTCGTCTTCATCGTCTTCGGTTCCGCCGGTTCCGAACACGGCTCCGACAATTTCACCAATGAAACCCCAGGGCTTGTCTTCGTCTTCGTCCAAAAAATCAACTTCGTCCTTGTCGGAGTTACCGTTTAATTTGTCCACGTCCTGCTCAAGCTGTTCGACACGAGCATCAAGGTCATCAATAATCTGCATAGGATTTGTCGCGACAACCTTAGTGCCGGTCGGTGTCACCTCATAAGTGACATCGCAATCGCCACAGTAGAACTGATTTCCGGTGACTTGAATATCATCCGAACCGCAGCTCGTACAATGAGCAATTTTCGATACTCCATCTGCCTGACTCTGCTCTTTTTCGTCAGCCAAATCGACTCTTGATTTGTTTTCGCGAGTTTCATCCTCGGTATTTTCGCGAGTCTCATCTTGTTGTTGCTCAGGCGATTGAACCACCTTACTGATTTCCACGACCCCAGAATCCGGATTATACCTCTGCATCAAGTTGTCTCCCTCATTCGCACCAAGTTTTTCACGATTTTCAGGAGCGACACAAACAACCAGCTCATTCCCAACTTTATTTTTTTTCAGTTGTCGAACAATAGGTTTTTTCATAAGAAATCTCCTTTTCAAACAAACAACGCAATTCACCAATACCAAGCAGGACCGGCCAGGACCAGCAAGGACCGGATAATCAAAACAACCCAGGACCAGCCAGGACCAGCCAGGACCGGATAATCAAAATAACCCAGGACCGACCAGGACCAGCCAGGACCGGACAATCAATTTCAGCCAGGACCGGCCAGTACCGGACAATATTACAACAGCTCATTTTCTTGTCAAGCCAAAAATCTCAGAGCTGCCTGGTGATTCGCCCTGAGCTGCCGATGGTCCTGGACCGGCCGGTGAGGTCCCTGGTCCTGGACCGGCCGGTGAGGTCCCTGGTCCTGGACCGGCCGGTGAGGTCCTCGATGCAGAGCTGCCGATGGTCCTCGATGCGGAGCTGCCGATGGTCCTCGATGCAGAGCTGCCGATGGTCCTGGATGCGGAGCTGCCGATGGTCCTCGATGCAGAGCTGCCGACGGTCCTCGATGCGGAGCTGCCGATGGTCCTCGATGCGGAGCTACCGATGGTCCTCGATGCGGAGCTACCGACGGTCCTCGATGCGGAGCTGCGATTCCTTCCCCTGGTGTAAAATGCACGTTCCGAGAGAGTGACAATGCGTTACGAGCAAACCAGGGCAACTACAAATCGATTTAAATCGAAGAATGTCACATCGTCATTATTAAACAGAAAACGCACATTTAAGTTTACGATCTAAAAGCCGGCTGCCGGCCAGGGCAAAAGACATCGGCGCTGCAGAGTAACGCCGAAAAAACACAGAGAGAGTGACATTGCACGTCATTCTGGAAACACAATAAAGAAAAAATGCCCCGACTACGAGTCAGGGCATTTCGCCCGCTGATAAGATAGTTCAGTGGAGTGAATCAGCGGACCGTACCAAAGAGAGAGACTCTCACAACATCATCATTATCAACGGCGGGATAGTGCCGATGAGGCCGATGGCCGTCAAAAGCATTAAGACACAAAACGCCGAGATTATTCTTTCTCTAAG
>JAUVYV010000062.1 GCA_030602885.1 Phycisphaerales bacterium | reverse complement strand
GCCCTTTCGAAAAACGGTCAATAATCGGGTCACAGCAACTGCGACCTGTCTGATATCAAACCTATCGGTAAAGCGACACCCTGTCAAGAGAACAATCGACATATTTTTTGCGACTCTTTTTTGAGGCTAAGCGCCGATCGTAGCCTTTTTGGTCGGGGTTTATGGTAGAAGGCGACAATTTTTTCAAAATCGCTGTTTATGTCTAAAAAACTGGGGGTCCAGCTGGCGAGGCGTCCGGGCTAAAACGCCTCAGGATGCCCCAGATTGGAAAACAGGGTATCAGAGTGCCACCCCCGGCGGGAAAAAGCCTTGGCGCTGGTCCCCCTTTGGTGATATAATGTCTGGGCTTAATCACTCTCATCATGACACCCCCCCTTTTGTTCCTCCAGGGGGGGGTGTCTATGCGGCGCCCTCACCGGGGGCGGGAACTGCCCTCGCGGGCGCCGCGCTGCCGGCCTGCAGGCGACCGGCAGCACAAACCGGCTTGCCTGGCCTGAGTAGCGAGAATGGGCCGGGCGTGAGCTCGTCGGAGATTCGAGGACCAGGCAAGCCGCTGAGCGACTTAGCGCAGCCCTGGGGAAATTGGGGCCCCGGGGCAAGCTAAGTTCGTGCCGTGTTCGCAAATTTCGAGAGGGGGGACCAAACTCTGCGCGCGCAGCCCTGCGGAGTGCGCAGAGTTACGCTTGGGGGTGAATCGAAATTTAGCAAGGTTATTAGAGCTGGTTTCCTCCCCTCGGAGTAAAATACCTCCTCCTTATTTTGGAGTGCCAGGGATAGAGGGGAGACCGAGGGGAGGAAAACGGTGGCGAACCTTGCGGCGATTAGTCACCGGTGACGTCACCGGTGACTGAGTACGCGGCTGAAAGCGAGTTGTTGTAAAGTACTCTCTCGCGTAAGCGGTTCAATACAGCAAAGCGAGACGAACCGGGCGGCTGCGGACGCCAGGTCGTCGCCTGCCTTGACCGAAAGAGGTAGCACACCGGACAGACCAGAGAGTGAGACGGTTGTAAATGCGTGCGGTAACGAGTAGGTCGGTCAAGGCAGGCGGCGACCAGGCACAAGCCGAGGTCGGGACCCGGCCGTCGTAGCCGGCCCGAGCTGCGAGGCGAAACGCCGAGCAGGGGCGGCGGAGACGGCGGTAGTCGGGGGCCTCCGAGGCGACGGCTGGTTCGTCGTCTGCTGTTGCTGTTGTTGTGCTGCTACTGTATGTGTGCTGCTGCTGTTTCAGGGTGGTGGGCGGGCTTGGATTAAGTAGTCTTTGCCGCCCAATTTATTGGGCGGCTTCCTTTGCCGATGGTTGATTTGTCTTATTTACGATTGGGGGCTGACAAATCGGCGTCAGCCTTTCGCCCGCCCCTGGCGGGCGCTTCGACGAGCGAAGCGATGAGCGAAGCGAGGCGATTATGTGCTCACTTCTATCATCACTTTCGAATCGCTACCAGGGCGATAATAGCTGGTCGCCTGGGCCGGCGGGCCCCTGGCGACGATCCGTGCGCAATTCTTTATCTCCAATATCTCTTTCGAATCGCTACCAGGGTGGAATAGTTGGTCGCCGGAGAATATAAGCGAAGGTCTTTACGTGTCGCCATTTTGGCGAGGGCGATTATAATTGCGTACTATGGAGATTTCGTATCGTGCAGCTACGACGGAGGATTTAGAGGAGATAGTTCGTTTTGTGGACTATTGGCTCACAGGCGGGGCGGAGCGAGATCATGTTCCCGGGGCGACTCATGATTTTTTTGTTCCTGTTGGCCGGCAGCGCAATTACCTGGCAAAATATGACGTTCTGTTGGCTATTTGTGAGCGTGTGATTGTTGGTTGGGCGGTAAAGACGAATCGTAATATACTGATTCATTTGCTCGTGGCGGTGCCTTTCAGAGGTAAGGGAATCGGAGGCGAAATGATCGCCAGGCTCAATCCAGAGATAGTGCGAAGCAAAATGGACCAGAAAAGCGGAGATCCAGCTGACTTTTACATGAAACAGGGTTACTACAAGCTCAGCTGCGAGCGACTCGGCAAAAAAGAGAACATCGAATTGTTCGTAAAGGTTGACCAGGCTACGGTCGATAGTTATACTGATCAGAGGAAAAGCTCCCTCGAGCAAATGAGAGAGCTTCTACTTGGCAGTGACATCGACGATTCGGACGAATGAAGCGGAGCCGAAATGAGAAAGCCCGTCGCGGAGTGTTTTTCCCCCGGGTGTTTTGCGAAGAGCGGAGAATATGAGTTATTCTGGGAGGTTTGTTGCAAATGAAACAATAGACGGTTTTCCGTGAAGTAGTTTAGTAAATTAGACATATTCTGGAGTTTTTTTTTCGGGAGTCGAATTTATGATCGTATTTTCGATAAGGAGGTTTTACTGATGGCTTTTATCAGATCGATCGAGCATATCGCGAAAAAGTGGGCTGATGTTACTCCTGGAAGGACAGCCGACTATGAGGCTGGCGTAGCGAATCCGCGGAGAGACTGGGGTGTTGCCACCGCAGCCGCGGAGGGAGCTTACGAGATGGGAGTGACACAGGCGATTGCCAAAAAGCGATTTGGCAAAGGGGTCAAGCTTGCCGGTACCGAAAAGTGGCAGCGAGGTGCGTTAGAAAAAGGGACTTCCCGGTGGGGGCCTGGTGTTTCCCTGGCACAGGACCTTTACGGCAGGAACTTCGCGCCGTACCGTGACGCGATTGAGCGCGTGACGTTGCCGCCCAGGTACGCAAAGCGTGACCCGCGGAACCTTGAGCGTGTCAAGGCCGTTGTAAATGCATTAATCGCCGCCAAAGAAGCGCGGATAGGCAGATAGAGGAGGAGGTGACGCTCTATGGAGTTCATTCATAGTGTACTAGCACAAGATGAAACCGTTGGTGCCGGCACCACCATCTCTTACGATTTGCCGGTGAATCCGTTATCGCACATATTGCTTACCTTGAAGTACACGAGAACGGACGCTGCCGCCGACGGAATACCGACTTTCCCGATAGTACTTGCCCTGATGACGAAGATAGAAGTGCTCTACAAAGGCTCAGCGATTTTCTCGATGTCGGGACAAGATGCGATGGCTGCCGGCATGCTTGTTAATGGCTTCGAGTCGTGGGGACATAACTATCTCGGTGTTGCGCTCGAGGAGACATCGTTTACGTTCCTTGTTCCTTTGACGCGGACCCTATACAGCGAAAGAGAGTGCTTCCCGCGTTCGACCAGGGGCGAACTGATCTTGCAGGTGACTTACGCTGCTGCTCTTACCGGGGCGACTGCGGTGAAGGCACAGATTGAGACGGTAGAGCTGCCAAACGCAGCGCCTGAGAATTATCTGCGCATGACAACGCTGACATTTACGCCGACGGTTGCAGGTGAGCATGATATCGAGTTACCAATCGGTAATCCGATATCGGAGCTCGTACTGTTCGGGACCACGTTCCCGGCAGGGACCTCAGACATAGCGACGTTGGGGTACATACAGATTCTGGTTGACAACTATCGCAGGTTTTATTCGCATTCGAACTTTGAGTCGTTACACAACATGCAGGGACGGATGCGATGTCCCCCCGGTTTCTGGTTCGGTCATCAACACTGGCTCGAAGCCCTGACGTCCCTGACCGGCTGGCAGTTTCCCGGTAATCATCTGTTGAAGCAATACGTGCATGTGCCGTTCGATATCTTCCGTGACGGGCGATACATACTGCAAACGGCGGGTAAGAGTGACGTTATTTTGCGGGTGTCTGTTGACGTTGGTGCAGAGGACCCGATGCGTTGCCTTCCTTGCGAGATTGTTCCTGCCGGCGGAGGTGTATAGTCATGCATTTAGGTAAAGATTTCTGGTGGATCATCAGAATCATCGAGTTTTTCATCAAGTTTCTTACGGAGTGGTCGAAGGAGAACAACGAGGACACTCCCAAAGGTGAGGTTTGACTGATTGTTCGACTGAGCAAAAGATGACCAGGTGACAATTTGGTAGCTAAGCTGATAGTACCTGCGGGCCCGTTGGGGCGTAGGCGGGATTACTCACCACCTGTGCAGAGCAGAGTGATTGCTCTTGAGCTGCACTTGCCGGCGGGTATAGGTAACAATGACTTTTGTTACACGCCTCCCCTGGGGAATCGTCTGATTTTGTATAGTGTGGATGTCTGGGCTTACTGTGCTGTGCATGGGCTTGCTATTGGTGGATTCTTTTATTTGATGTTCGGCACGGGGATACCTGCTACCGCACTTGAAATTACAACGAGTTGGAATCCGATTATTCCGTTGTCCTGTGGGATAGAGGCTGGATTCAATTGGTTCCATTGTGATGCGTTCCACCGGCATTTTTCGATGGCGAAGTTGTTTACGGCAGATGAGCTACGGTTTGCAGTGACGATTGTGAACGCTTACAACCAGGCGTGGCAGGCAACGGTTGCCTTCGAGATTTCGGAGGGTTAAAAGATGGACATTAGAAATTGGTCGATGGACCAGATCCTACAGTTGCCGGATCACTGCCTGAGTCGGCGGTACTCAGTTTTCACCAGCCTTCAAATGGTAGGTGACGATTCGCAGTGGGACATTTCAGAACTGGGTTTACCCGATAGGGCGATCATACACGAGCTAAATATTTACGGCGCCGCTGCATTCGGTAAATATACCTCGGTGCGTCTGGCCTTAGGAGACCAGCTGCCAACTACGACCGCCGAGATGGACGGGCTCGAGCCTTTGTTCCCAGGGATGGGCCTGCAGGGTCCGGACCCGAGGAGTTTTTTAGTCGATAGTGGTGGGACACTGAGTCTGAGGCGATTAAAGATGTTCTTGCCGGCACAGGGTCGAAGGATGGTTATGGAGTGCGTGGCGGGTACGGGACACATTATCTTCGTAATTGCAGCGATAGTCGTTTCGGCGATTCCGACGGAGGTGCCTGATTGGCTCGTCTCGGTGTAAGCCAGAAGCCGGTAGTGATGCCGACATATCCTCACATGATGGCGGAGGACGTTGCGGTGTGGACGCGATATCTGCGGTCTCCGTTGGTTCGAATAGATGAGGTTTGGTATGATGTTCATGTTGGTGCACCGATTCCGACAGGACCCGATGCGACCGAGGCGGACCGTAAAGTGGCTGCCGCGCTCGGTAAAAAGAGAATAGACGTCGTTGCTAGAGTCGGTGACGTCTTCTGGGTGATCGAAGTTAAGCCCAGGGCGGACATGACGGCGGTGGGCCAGGCGGTTTCTTATTTAAGGTTGTTCGTACAGGAATTCGAGCCTCGAAGGGGGGTCATGGGGGTGATAGTTTGCGATGAAGTCGATGGGGATATCGTTTCGGTGTGCGAGGAGCTCGGAGTGGTCGTAATTGCAAATCTGCAGGAAAAATAAACAATTCGCTCGCGCTCAATTTTATTTACCAACCCGACCGATTGCTTGCTTAGCGGCCGTGAGGGCTGCTGCGCAATCGGTCTGTAAATAACCGGATGGGAACTCGGGCTAACCGCCCTGCGGTTGCTTTCTCAGAAACCTTTTGCCGGTGGAATATTCTTCTTTGGTTGGTACGGTATTTGCTTTTCGGGGGCTGAAAGCCAAATTATACGGATCGTAAATTGTATGTCAAGCCAAACATTCGGATATTGTCGATATTGCGCGCGCTAATGTCCAGAATAGATATACACTAGTTGTGTGGTGATAAGGGTTTAGGTATAGTCCTAAAAACTAACTGTCCAAAGTGAATATTTTTCGTGGACAGGGGGGGCTTCCCTCTTGTATAACAGTGGCATTGTGCTGAAAGAAGAAGTAATAAAGCGTGTTTTCCGGCAGCATAATTCGCTGGTGATGACTGTCCCCGTTGCGGTGCGCAAGGTGCTGGGGATCCAACGCGGCGACTATGTGAGTTTTACCTGGGTACGTGGTCGGAAAGCGGTAAGATTCGGTAAAGTTCACCTTCATAAGGAGCCTCCGAGTGGACGTGCAAAACATACCAATAACGAATATCAGCGTAGGTGAGTATGCGCAACGCGTTGATACAAAAGATGCGGATATCGCTGAGCTGGCTGCGTCGATCCGCAGGGTTGGTATGCTGGTTCCTATTGTGGTTGTTCGTAAGGGTGATACTTTTACTCTTGTCGCTGGTCATCGGCGTGTTGTGGCGGCTGGAGAGGCTGGCCTGGCGAAGATACCGGCGGTTGTTCGTGAAGATGGAGACGCTCAGGCCAAAGAGGTCAGCTTCGCAGAAAACCTATTCCG
>JAUVYV010000020.1 GCA_030602885.1 Phycisphaerales bacterium | reverse complement strand
CGGCAAAAAAGCAAACCCAAACAAACCCAATTCAAACCCAATTCAAACCCAATTTCAGCCCAAACAAACCCAAAGCAAACCCAATCAAACCCAAAACGAACCCAATTTTCAAGCGACCCGCCAGGGTCGCGCAGACCCCGCCGCATCGGCACTGCCGCGACGCAGCCGACCTCGCTAAATACCGACCCCTGCGTTTCATTTCACGATTCGGTGACTATGTGGTCGGCTTTGGTTCGGTCTTTTGGCGTTTTAGCTCGAATGCCCGGACGATGACGTAAGCGACGAGGGCGAAGACGAAGAAGACCAGCAGCATCCAGGCGACTCCCTGCAGGGTCGAGATTATCGTCCGATAGACCTCGAGGACCCATCGTTCGGAAGTAAGCTGGACGATTTTCGACCCTTCGAATCTCGGCTCGGTGATGTACTTTTCGAGGTCCCAGATTCGCACGCCGCTCGATATACCGGTGACGTAGATGGCGAAGATCAGGTATTTCGCCCAGACTCTGCTGATTTCATCGGAGATGATACGAGCCAGAATTTTGTCGAGCGGCTTTTTGAAAATGCACACCACAATCGTTGAGACCGCAAAGGCGATTACAAACGTGACAATCAAGAGCGTGACAAACATATCATACCTCCCTTACGAAAAACCTTTCACTTGTTTTTGAGCAGGTGCATTATACCGATTATCGATTTGGCTGCAATGTTTTTCTGTGCCGGCAGACGTCCATCACGAGGCGAAAGCCGTGGTTGTAGCTTAACCTGCAGGGGGGGTCGTTTCGCATGTGGATGTAGGAGCACAGCCACCACGGTGGATTTGCAAAAGAGCCGCCTCGCATGGTAAGCGTCAAGCTGTCTGCCTGCAGCCATGCACTGCCGTCGGTCGGGGCGCCGTCGCAGCCCATGTGCCAGACGTCCTGCACCCATTCCCATACATTGCCATGCATGTCATAAAGGCCCCAGGCGTTGGGTTTTTTCTGAGCGACGGGATGGGGTCTGACGCCGGAGTTGTAGCGATGCCAGCCCATCTTGCCGATGGAGCCGGCGTAATCGCCTGTGGTGCCGGCTCGACAAGCGTATTCCCATTCTGCTTCAGAGGGCAGGCGAATATCCCGACCGGTCTTGTCACTGAGCCATTCGCAGAAGACGACGGCGTCGTACCAGCTTATGCACGTGGCCGGCTCATTTTCGGTCTGGACGAAACCCGGTAATCGCCAACTGATGAGAATTTCCGGATACCAGTCGCTTTGGCCCGAGCGTTTGAAGGCCCAGCCCTGCTTCTCGGCGTCGGTAACATAGCTGGTCTGTTCAACAAAAAGCTCGAACTGTTCGAGAGTGACTTCTGTCGCGGCCATGTAGTAGTTATAGCCGATACTCACTTTGTGCGCCGGCATTTCCTCATCGCCGAGCACCGTACCCATCGTGAATTCACCGGGCTCGATGCGGACGAAGTCGAAATTGAGACCATCGACGGCGAGCTTTACCCGAGCAGGGTATTCGGATTCAGACGATGAACCCTGCTCGGCCTTTGATTTCGTTTGCGATTGACATGGCCAGCGTTTCGGTTCGCCCGGAGGTCGAGCGCGGACGATCCGAAATCCCGTGCCGCAGTCTCTGAAGGCCCGATGGGCGGCGTATCGAAATGCGGACCTGCAGCATTCTCTCGGTTTGCACCAGGCGCCTCCTCGCAGTACACGGCGCGATGCTATCTCTGCGGGGACATCGGGATTCGTGTTGGCGCTTCCATCGATTGGCGCATTGTTGTAGTTGGAGTGATAGATGTCTTCACACCATTCCCAGACATTGCCGTGCATGTCGTAAAGTCCCCATGCATTCGCTTTTCTCACGGCAACCGGTGAGGTACCGCCGATGCCCGTCTGGTCGAACCATGCCATCTCGTGCAAATCGCCGGTATAGTCGCCGGTGGTACCCGCCCTGCAGGCATACTCCCATTCGGCTTCGGTCGGAAGGCGGAAGTGTTGTCCTGTCTGTTCGCAAAGCCAATCGCAGAAGGCGACAGCGTCATTAAAGCTGATACATGTGATGGGATGGTCGTCAGTCTGCTCAAAGCCGATTCTTTGCCAGTTGCGATTTTTATCCGGGCCCATGAGTTCGACGTTTGGGCAATGCCACGCCCAGCCGTGTCTTTCGGCGTCGGTCTCGTATCCGGTGGTGGCAACAAAAACTTTGAACTGACCGATGGTGACTTCGGTTTTGCCGACTTCAAAGCCGTAGTCGATGTTGACCCGATGAACGGGCCTTTCATCACCGTCGCCGTTCTCCGAACCCATCAGAAATTCACCGGCTGGTATGCGCACAAATTCAAAACTTACACCTTTGACCGATAGTTGCAGCCGGCCGGCCGGCTCAGAAGCGACAAGAGGTAATGCACTTAATAATACAGCAAGTATAATTGTGCTTCTGCAAAAGGGCTTCATTTGTCCCTGTCCTTGTGGTCGCACATCTTTTTTCCCACCAATCTGCTCACCTCTCCTTTGGGTTAGAATTGTGTGCGTGGTTTGCTGTTTTTTTTACGGTCGTCCGGTTTTGCAGGGCCGAAGAAGATGAATGAGATGAGGACGAGGCAGGCGCCGCAAGCGAGCAGTATCGCGCGGCGCCGGGGCCGGCAGCAGCGGCTGAGCCATTGAGGTGAAGCGGTCTGGTTGTTGATTTGCTGTGTGTCTTCGGTCAGGGCCTGCCTGGCGGCGGCGAGTTTTTGTGCAGTTGCTCTGGGGTAGGCAGTGTTTGGCTCGTTGGGCTCGGTGCCGAGAGTAGCCGGCGCGATTCGCTTGATTAGATTGGGGTCCTGCTCGAGCTGGGTGAGCAGGACATCGTAGTCGGTATTGAGGGAGTCGAGCTTTTGTATTGAGGTTTGGAGCTCTTTCAAGAGATGCTTGTTGTGATAGTGCTCGATGAGGTCATCGCAGAGTATTGCTCCTGCCAGGGCAGTTGCGCCGATGGCAAAGAAGATGATGAACAGAAGCGTTCGGATGATATTCTGTGCTTGCATAATGTCAAAAAGCGACGGCAGGTACAGTTTTCTTCCCTTCGGTGGGGTTCTGCACCTGCCGTTCTAAGTCCAAGTTTTGCATTTTGGTTTCTTATTTCAACATAAATCCGGCGTACTGAGCGGCGGTATCCAATTCCTCGTGAATTCTGAGGAGCTGGTTGTACTTACAGATTCTGTCGGTTCTGCAGAGTGAGCCGGTTTTGATTTGGCCGACGCCTGTAGCCACAGCCAGATCGGCGATGGTGCTGTCCTCGGTTTCACCGCTTCGGTGGCTGATGACGGCAGTCCAGCCGGCACGCTTTGCCATGTTGATTGCCTCGAACGTCTCAGTCAGTGTGCCAATCTGGTTGAGCTTAATCAAAATAGAGTTTGCGCAGTCGAGTTTGATGCCTTTTGCCAGTCGTTTGGTGTTGGTTACGAAGAGGTCGTCGCCGACAATCTGAATTTTGCCGCCGATTTTCTTGTTGAGTTTTGCCCAGCCGGTCCAGTCGTCTTCGGCGAGCCCGTCTTCAATGGAGATGATTGGATACTTGCTTACCCATTTGGCCCAATGCTCGACCATTGCGTCACTGCCGACCTTTTTCTTCGGGTCGGACTTGAAGAACTTATATTTTTTAGTCTTGGCGTCGAACATTTCGCTTGCTGCGGGGTCGAGTGCGATGGCGATATCCCTGCCGGGCTTGTAGCCGGCCTTTTTGATGGCGTCCATCACTACCTCAAGGGCTTCTTCGTTGCTTTTGAGCGATGGCGCAAAGCCGCCTTCGTCACCGACGCTTGTTGAGTAGCCCTTCTTTTTCAATACGGACTTGAGCGTATGGAAGGTTTCGGCGCCCATTCGCAGTGCTTCGGGGAAGTTCGGTGCGCCGACGGGCATAATCATAAATTCCTGGAAATCGACGTTGTTGTCTGCGTGCTTTCCGCCGTTGAGGATATTCATCATGGGGACAGGCAGGATATTGGCGTTGCAGCCGCCAAGGTAGCGATACAGCGGCAGCTCAGCAGCACACGCTGCTGCCTTTGCAGCCGCCAGTGACACGCCCAGTATCGCATTGGCGCCGAGCTTGCCTTTGTTTGGTGTGCCGTCCAGCTCAATCATCATTTTGTCGATGTCCTCCTGGGCCACGGCGTCCATACCAATGACTTCCGGGGCGATTTTCTCATTGACGTTCCTGACGGCCTGCAAAACCCCCTTACCCATGTAGCGTTTTGCCTTAGTGTCGCGCAGCTCGACGGCCTCGTGCGCGCCGGTGCTGGCGCCGGAAGGGACAGCTGCTCTGCCGAACGAACCATCTTCGAGCAAAACATCAACTTCAACCGTCGGATTGCCCCGGCTATCGAGTATCTCTCTCGCCATCACATCAACAATAGCTGTAAACATTTCAGGTCCTTTCAAAAATGACTCTTCGGTTCACGCAGGCAATTATCCTGCGATTAGGGCTGAAGACTACCGTTTTCCACCACCCGCGTCAAGCCCCGATTGTGAAAACAGCCGCGCCCAGGCCATGCACCGCAATCGGCGAAAAGGGTTGCAGTGCGAGCGACGCACCTGTATCATTGCTCCATCGCATAACGGCTTGTTGCTCCGGTGAACGCGGCGAGAAGTCTTATTAATCGCTATGGCGACCCATTAAGGAAGATGATCATGAGCAGCGAAATGGAGAGGTTAACAGTAAAGGAGAAGATCGGTTACGGTCTGGGCGATACGGCGTCGAACCTGTTCTTTCAGACATTCATGCTGTTTCTGCTTTACTTCTATACCGACATCTTCGGTATTCCCGCTGCGGTAGCGGGGACAATGTTTCTTATAACGAGGATATGGGACACGGTCAACGACCCTATCATGGGCGTCATCGCCGACCGAACAAACACCAAATGGGGCAAGTTCCGGCCGTGGATTCTGTGGATGGTCCTGCCATTCGGCATTATCGGGGTTCTGACATTCACAACACCCAATCTTGGTATGACCGGCAAGATAGTCTATGCGTATATCACATATACTCTTATGGGGATGGTGTACACGGCAATTAATATTCCCTATTCGGCTCTTATGGGAGTGATTACTCCGAATTCAATCGAGAGGACCTCGCTTTCGTCGTACCGCTTCATAGGCGCCTTCGTAGGCGGTCTCATCGTTCAGGGACTGACGATACATCTGATTGAGATTTTTGGCCGGGGCAATGATGCCAGGGGATACCAGCTTACTATAGGGCTGTTCGCGGCGCTGGCTGTAATAATGTTTCTTATAACCTTTTTCACGACGAAAGAACGGGTTCAGCCGGATGCAAAACAGAAGACTTCTATAGCAAAGGACTTGAAGGACCTTGCCAACAACGGCCCGTGGATCGTACTCTTTTTCTTAGGCATCTTTACGCTTACGTTTGTATCAATCAGAAACGGCTCCATCATGTACTACTTCAAGTACTACGTCGGCAACACGGCCCTTGCAGCGGCCTTTATGGTTTCCGGCACGGTAGCTACGATTGTCGGTGTTATACTTACCAAACCTCTCGCTAAGATTTTCGGCAAGCGCATACTCTATATGGCCTGCATGGCCCTTGCCAGCGTCTTTATTGTCCTGTTCTATTTTCCAGGAAAAGATGACATAGTGCTGATGTTTATCCTGCAGATTATTATCTGCTTTGTGCTTGGTCCGACCTCGCCGCTGGTCTGGGCGATGTACGCGGATTCGGCCGATTATTCCGAATGGAGGACAGGAAGAAGAGCGACGGGGCTTGTCTTTTCGGCGGCAACTTTTGCCCAGAAGTTCGGCTGGACGGTCGGCGGAACACTGGCCGGCTGGATGCTGGCGTACTTCGGCTTTGTGGCAAATGTCGAACAGACGCCGGGTACCCTCACTGGAATCCGCCTGATGATGAGTTTCATACCGGCAGTCGTCAGCTTCGCCGGCGCAATCTTCGTGCTCCTTTACAAACTCGATGAGAAGACGATGAATACCATCGAGACCGAGCTGGCCCAGCGAAAAATCCCGGCCTAGGCCGCCGAGAACAACTAAGGTACTGTTACAAAGTTTTTAGACAATAGATTGATTGAAGCTTTGTCTCAAGCTGTTTTACTACTGGATTCCCGCTTTCGCGGGAATGACAAGGGGGTGTTATTGTCTAAAAACTTATTCAAGGTAGCTTAGAACGAAACATTAACAAATAACCGACAACTAAGATAATCCTGAAATCGGATAGTATTGTCAGAAAGGCTCACAAATGCAATTCGGACATTTCGACGATGTGAAAAAAGAATATGTAATCGACAGGCCCAATACGCCGAGGTCCTGGACGAACTACCTTGGCACGACGCAGTATGGTGCGGTTATTTCCAACAACGCGGGCGGGTATAGCTTTTTTCAGTCGGCGGCTCAGGGCAGGTTCATGCTGAACACTGTCCCGATGGACCAGCCCGGCCGATATATCTACCTTCGTGACAAGATAAGCGGTGACTACTGGTCGGCCTCGTGGCAGCCGGCCGCAATAGAGCAGGTTTTCGGATAGGCTCTTAATGAGGCAACAAAACGCATGAAGAGACAAGACCTCAGTAGAAGACAGTTTATCGCGCGGTCGGCCGTCGGTGTCGGCGGACTGACCCTGAGTGCGATTCTGCCTGACATCTCACTTGGCTCGCACGACGCGACCTCCAGACCCAACATCATACTTATACTCGCTGATGATCTCGGATATGACGATTTGGGTGTTCATGGCAACAAGCTCCTGGAGACGCCGAACCTCGATGCCTTCGCCGCCCGGTCCGTTCAGTTCCGCCGGTTCATTGTCTCGCCCGTTTGCGCTCCGACACGTGCGTCACTTCTGACCGGAAGGCAGTTCCTGCGCACCGGCGTCTCGCACGTCCACGGCGGCAAGGACTTTATCAATACCAACGAAACGCTTATCTCACAGGTTCTCAAACAAGCCGGCTATGTCACCGGGATGTGGGGCAAGTGGCACAGCGGAAAAACAAGCGGCTATTTTCCGTGGGAACGTGGCTTTGACGAGGCGTATATGGCCCGGTTGTACAAACACAAAGACAACGTTGGGCTGTTCAACGGCAAAGAGGTCACGCACACCGGCTGGACAGTTAAGGTACTAACTGACTATGCTATCGACTTCATGAAAAGCTGCAAAGACAAACCGTTCTTCGCTTATCTGCCTTACCTCACCTGTCACGCACCGCTGGATGCCCCGGAAGATTACGTTGATAAATACCAGGCAAAAGGGCTGTCGAAGAACCTCTCAACACTGTACGGAATGATAGGAAATCTCGACAGTCAGCTTGGACGGCTGTTCGAGGCCGTGGACGAACTCGGCCTTGCTGAAAACACCGTTGTCATATTTACCAGTGACAACGGTCCTGCAGTTGTCAACGACCTCCTGACCGACGAAGACCGCAAAATCCGGTACGTGAATAACTTCAGGGGACATAAGGGGAATATGTGGGAAAACGGCGTTCGTGTCCCCATGTTCGTCCGATGGAAGGGTAAAACCAAACCGGCCATCGTCAACCGGCTCGTCGATGTCACCGACATCTTCCCGACAATACTCGACCTTGCCGGCGTCAAATTGCCCGCCGACAGCAAACCTCTCGACGGCAGAAGCGTAAAGCCATACATCCTCAGCCAGGCCGAACAGCTTCTATTGAAGAACTACTTCAACTATGCAAGTCCCGGCTGGCCACCCACCGACCGGGCATGGACTCCTGAAGGCATTAAAGACGAGTATAAACCGGTCCCGCCCGAAGAAAAACATAACCTTAGATTCGAAGACCAGCTGCTGACGGTCAGAAACGACAACTACAAGCTGATGCTCAACCCCGGCCCGGCGACGGACGCCGCCAAGCCGGTGGACGGCTGGGTGCTCATCGATATCCAAAACGACCCGCTCGAAACAAAGAACATCGTCAGCGAAAAGCCCGATGTCGCCAATCTACTCAGAAAAGAACTGCAGAGCTTCTGGCAGCAGGTCCTCGATGAGCCGTCTTCATTCGGCGCACCGATCTTCAAAATTGGCCCCGGTACGACCAACACGGTCTATGCCTGCGGGGCTGTCCGAATCAGCGACAATCTGAAAAACGCCGCTCTGTTTATCCGGGGCTTCAAGCAGCAAGGCGACTTCGCTGAATACAGAATTGATGTCACCGTAGCCGGCCAATACCGGCTCGAAGTAGATTATGAAGCATCATCTGTTCCCAATGTAATACTACAGGCCGCCGTCGACAATGCGACAACAGCGGGCATATTGAATGATGAGCGAAGCACAACACTCGGTCTGTTGTCGCTGGAGAAGGGCAGGAAATTGCTTCGAATTCAATTAATAAATACAAATGGCTTAGAAACAGCAAATCTCAGGTTGACAAAAATCGCCTTAGAGAGAATTGCCTGAGAAGTGGACACCCCTTACCACCTCACCGCGGCAACAGCGTTGCAATTAGGCCAATTTGTTGTTAATATTCAGTAACGAAACCACATTTTCTAAAGCTCGCACTCATTTTGGAAAGGAGTTGTGCTTAAATGCAGTTCGGATATTTTGACGACGAGAGAAAAGAATATGTAATCGACAAACCCGATACGCCGAAGTCATGGAGTAATTACCTTGGCTCCACCCAATACGGCGCAATAATAACCAACAACGCAGGAGGGTACGGCTTCTTTCACTCGGCCGCTCAGGGACGTTTTTTGCGGCTGCGATTCAATGCAATCCCGATGGATCAGCCCGGCCGATACATCTATATCCACGACCGTGATAACAAAGATTACTGGTCCGCATCCTGGCAGCCGGTCGGCAAACCACTGGACCAGTACAAATCCATCTGCCGCCATGGCACCGCATACACTATCATCACCTCCGAATACTCCAATATCGAAACCGAAACCACATATTTCGTGCCGCTCGGCAAAGACCTCGAGTGCTGGCTGACAAAAGTCACCAACAAAGACTCGAGGAAAAGACGCTTGCGCCTGTTCACATACGTCGAATACGCAGGCCTCTGGTCAACCGAACACGACCTTGTCAACATCCAGTACTCCCAGTACACCGTCAAGATGAACGTCATCGGTAACATCATGGACCACGGTACTAACATCCATGTTCCCCCAAAACCAGACGACCCCAACTGGGAGGACCAGTCTCGTCACTCGTTCCTCGCCGTCGTCGGCGCAGAGACCGGCGGCTTCGATACCGACCGCGAAATTTTCATCGGCCCGTACCGCACCTATGCAAACCCAGTCGTCGTCGAAAAAGGCCGGTGTACTAACTTTATCCAGTCCGGCGACAACGCCTGCGGCACCTTCCAGATCGACCTCGACCTCGACCCCGGTGAATCAAAAGAGTTCGTAGTCCTGCTCGGTATCGGCCGGGGCCAGGTAGAGGGAAAGCAGGCAGTCAAAGAATTTTCCGACCTGCAGACGGTCAAGGACGAATTCGAAAAGCTGCGTGACCACTGGCACTCCAAAATCAGCGGCATGACAGCCAAAACCCCCGACGCCGAATTCAACAGCATGATGAACATGTGGAGTCCATACAATTGTCTGCTGACCTACGCGTGGTCCAGAGCAGCGAGTCTCATTTACATGGCCCGCCGTGACGGCCTCGGCTATCGTGACACCGTTCAGGACTTCCTCGGAATATGGCACAACATCCCCGATGAAGCCATCAAACGTCTCGAGCTGATGATAACAGGCCAGTGCTCGACCGGCGGCGCAATGCCCTTAGTCCAGCCCTGGGCACACAAGCCGGGAAGCGAAAAACTACCTGAAGAGGAAGAATACCGGGCAGACGACTGCATGTGGTTGTTCAACGCAATCCCTGCCTATGTGAAAGAGACAGGGAGCATTTCGTTTTATGACAAGGTGCTGCCATACGCTGACAGGGGCGAGGACACAGTGCTTGGCCATATGAAGCGCGCGATCGAATTCAACTTCGCTCGCTGCGGAGCGCACGGGCTTCCCTCCGGCCTCTATGCCGACTGGAATGACTGCCTGAGGCTCGGCCCAAGGGGTGAATCGGTCTTCGTCGCGTTCCAGCTTCGCTACGCGCTTATCACCTACATGGAAATCTGCGAAATGCTCGATAGGCCCAAAGAAGTCGAGTGGGCCAAACCCCACCTCGCCACGCTCGACGACAACCTCAGCAAACATACCTGGGACGGCGACTGGTTCGTCAGAGCATACCGCGCAGACGGCACGCCGCTCGGCTCCAGGCAAAACGACGAAGCATCGGTCTTCCTCAACCCCCAGACATGGTCAATCATCAGCGGCTTTGCCAGCGACAAACAAGCCGAAAAGGCAATGAATGCCGTTAAAGGGAATCTCGCCTGCGAGCACGGTATCCAGGTCTGCGATCCACCCTTCGACAAAACCGACTACACGGTAGTAAGGGCTGCCTTAATGAACAAAGGCATGAAGGAGAACGGCGGCATCTTCCAACATACTCAGGGCTGGGCCGTCATGGCAGAAGCCATGCTCGGCCACGGCAACCGCGCCTTCGAATACTTCCGTGCCTACATGCCCGCCGCTTACAACGACCGAGCTGAAATCCGTGAAATCGAACCTTATGTTTACGCCCAATCTACCCACAGCAGGTACAGCCCACACTACGGCGCCAGCCGAATCCCCTGGCTAAGCGGCACCGCCTCCTGGTCCTACTACGCCGCCACACAGTACATCCTCGGTGTCCACCCGGACTACAACGGCCTGCACATAGACCCCTGCATTCCTTCCGACTGGAAGGAATTCTCAGTCACTCGCAAGTTCCGCGGTAAAACCCTTAACATCAAGGTCCGGAACCCCGACGGTGTCCAAAAGGGCGTCAAGAAACTCACCATCAACAGAGCCGACATCGACGGCAACCTTATTCCAGTCGATAAGATGAACGAGACGAACGAAGTCGTCGTTGAGATGGGATTATAAACGGTCGTAGTCCTCGATGGTCACCCGTTTACCAATCCATTTGAATTTTTTCTGAATGTCCTTGTACATATCTCTGACGTCGGCTTCGGTGCCGTTGTAGCTGCACTTCAGACAGCAGTAACGTCCGTCAACCAGGCTCATCAGCACGTCTATTTCGCGATTGAAACAGACCGGGCATCGCATTGTCAATTCATGGCTTTTAGGTATAGGCATATTCGACTCGTCTCTCCCGCTTTAAGGACGCGGGTCAGCTTAAGTGTATAATAAGGACTAAAGAGTATCCCCTCGGCAACGGTACCATCCCATTTCTTGCCATCGGCGGGTTTGAGCCCTGCAATAGTTTTAATCGGCGGAATAATCGCTTCGACGCTGTCAACCGAACTCGAAGACAACTGTTGACGTTTATATCTAAATGACAGGCTCTTAGCCTCGGCGGCATTTATCGCCAACTTAATATCACTCATATCTTCAGGATACTCGGTGATTCCGTAGCAGCCCTTGAAGTATTCGGTGAGCTCGATCTGCTTTTTGTCACCGCCCTCGACTGAGACCAGCTCGCGCTCGATGATGACTTGCCCGTCTTCTTCAAATAAAAAGCGTATCTTTAATGTCACTTCGACTCCGTCATCGAACTTTACCACAGAAGGCTTAGTAACAAAACCCTTCCGGTCGTCAAAAACTTCGTCACATTTGAAGATATAATCAGCCAGGTCGACCTGCGAGTCGCCGTGCTTGAGGATCGCTGTTGTTCGCGAGCCATCAAAGCAGTGATTAAGGTAACCGGTGCGGTACTGCGAGTGGATCAGGTAAGGATAGCTGCCTAACATCTTGTGCGGCGTATCCGAGCCTGTGGTCACAGGCACTTTGGCTATATAAGGCCGAAGGTCGCCGATCGAACAGCCCTGGAACATATCCACCAGCACTCGCATGTAAGGGTCAATATACCAAAAGTAGTGTTTGCCGCTGCCATACAGCACTTCTTTAGCTAAGCTGACTTCGCGATGGTTGATGGGGAATTTTTTTCGATACCACTGGCCAAACTCGGTCATGGTCATCACTTCAGCTTCACCTTTATCGGCCAAAGATTTGATATACTCAAGCTGTTGTCTATACAGTGATACAGACACTTCGGGCGGCTCTTCACTGTTATGGCTCGGTATCAGCCACTGCGCGCTTACAAAGACATTGAGATAAGAATAGCCGCTGTTGAATCGCTCCTGGTATCGCCACTGGTCTATCAGGTTCTTATCGTACGGGCAGTTATCTCCGAGATTGCCCATCCCCCGCTGAACGTTGGGCGGATGCGAAGCCCAGAAATCGTTCCTGCCCTCATACGCCAGAACCAGGTCCCGGCTCAGGTGGGGCACTGCCACGACATCGAACGCATCATCGGCGCTCTGGGCAGGCCGAAGCGAATGCGACTTCGACGGATACCACGCGCCCCACGGCATACCCTCATTAAACAGATACCATGAATTGTTACACCCGTGGTAAACACGAACACCTTCCTCGAAGCACCCGCCCACGACTGTCTTGATCGACGGGCACTCCTCAAGCAGTATCCGCAGAGACGAAGCATCGAAATGGTACGAAGCGGCGCTAAACGGCTCAAACCCGAATACATCCTTGAACTTATCGATAAGATACCGGATAACTTTGCGCTTGTCGGCTTCATCATAAAGCCAGAACGCCTCCTCCGCAAAGCCGACCAGATCGACAATATCCGGCGTACCAAGCGCATGGAAGGACAAACCAAGCTCATCGCCATACTTCTCACTGTCGGCCTTCATCAGTTCGATCATATCTGCGTCTTCCAGAGCCGGCGCCGTAGCCAATATTGTAGTTTTCAGTCCCTGCTCATGCACCATCTGCTGCTGCATTGGAAAGACCTTCTTCTTGTGCGGATCCGGTTCGGGACGATGTAAAATATTTACCTGCATATTCTCACCATTCGTTTAATTAGTAGCACGGCCTGGAAGGCCGTGTTACTTTCTCATGTATATTTCCCAAACAGTCGTAAGCAAGAACCAGAATATCGGCAGCCCGATAGCCCACCACTTCAACCCGGGCCAGGCTTTTAGCCCGATGAAAGGACCTTTGACATCTTCGATCGTCCAGACGGTAAGGTTGGTCAACTCGGCATCGGATTTCGGCTTCTCAAGGAAACTGCCTAAGTAACCCAGTATCAACACCGTCAGGAACTGGAAGGTTCCTATATGGGCGAAATTCAAATCTGTTTTTTGGTCCAGAATAAACCCCATCGCTATGCCTACTATCATCGCAGTGAAGCACGCTCTGGGCGTGGTTCGTTTGAAGAACATCCCAAGAATATAGATGGCGATTATAACACCCATGATAGAGCCGAGGAACTCCAGCAGCATTTCATACCCTGAGCGTTCCTGACTGATCTCGCCTTCTTGCATAAACTGCGGAACGATTAAGAGAACAATCAGGATGATCACGAACTGGATGATCCGGGTGACTATCTTAAGATGTCTGTCCGAAGCTTTCGGCCTGATGAACCGTTTGTAAATATCCTGATTCAGCAAGGAACTCGAACCTGCCAAAAGTCCGTCAACCGTCGACAGCAATGCCGCTATCATCCCGACAACCAACAGGCCCCGAACACCGACAGGGAATTTATTCATCAAAAAGATGAATGCCTTGTCCGGTTCAATCATAACTGTTGGGTCCTGAAATACTAATTTTCGCATCGCAATACCCGCGGTGTATGCTAAGAACAAAGTAAAGACATTGAATACACCTGCAACAATCAGCGCCTTCTGTGCGTGGGATTCATCTTTCGATGCCAGAAGCCGCTGGGCCATGCTGAAGTTGCAGATTATCCAGCTCATCCCCGCGAATACACAATATGTCGGAATCGTGGGCAAAGGATACATGGTCTTTGATGTAAGACTGAAATCCATCGGCGGGATAAGACTGTTAAGAGGTGTCCCTGCCTCGTTAAGCAATGTGAACTCTTTTATGCCGGGAAAACCTCCCACCATTACAAAGCCCATAATGCCGACCGCGAATAAAGTTAGCAGCAGCAATATCCCCTGGAAGACATCCAGAAACAGCATCGTCCTGACTCCGCCGACAAGCACATAGAATCCCGCCACCGAGGCCAGCACAATCCAGCTTACATAATAATTCCAGCCGAAGAAATCGTTGAGCAGGACACCGCCCACATACACCCCCCAGCACATAAAGCTCACCAGCATCACAACCATCACTGCCGAAAATACACCTCGTGTCATCGGGTTGAACCGTTTCTCGAGGTACTCGGGCGTAGTGACAATCTTTGTACGCCAGTAGATAGCGATAAAGAACATCCCCGCGAACCAGGACGTGATCCAGATATTAACACCGTTCCACTGGACAACATAGAAACCCCATGTAAACGCCAGAGCGGTATTTCCTACAATGCCGGGGTCGAACATCTGCGCGATAAGCGTCATACCCGTTTGCCACCAGTTCATGTGCCGCCCGCCGGTAAGGAATTCCTCGTCGGTCTCCTTGTTCTTCAACCGCCGACTGTAGAGCAATCCCGCTAAGGTGACGATGACCAAATACGCCACCACGATGATCTTATCTATGTTCTCCTTCATGTACTTGTCCTTAAATGATAACCTTCCTAACCCTCAAACTCTGATATCCCGCCGGAGACTATTCATACCAAACCGGGCTTGACCAGGCTATCTGGTTATCAATCTGCGTCGCCCTGCAGTACCAGCTCGACGGCCCATCTTCTTTTACCACATAATCCTTCTTAAATGCTGTCCCGTCCGGGTAGAACCTTTTATGATGCTTACCGTTCCTGAAAAGGTCAACTTTTTTGAGCCTGTTTTCGCCGACCACATCAATAAGAAATGCCTTCTCATTAGTGTTCGGCACGACCGAGCCCATCAGCTTGCCGTTGCCCGTGAACACAAGCCGAATCCTCGCATTTGTAGTGCCGTACACGTGTCTTTTGCGATAAGCCTCGAATATCGAATCCTTATCGAGCGACTTTGCGAATACGGCGGTAATTCCGTTGATGCCGGGATGTCCCTTGTGGCTGTCCGAATTACACACAAGGCCGTACTTCCTCCCTGTGCCCAGGAAAAACTGCGCTGTTCTGTCAAATCGTGTGCTCTTAATCATTGCCGGATTCTGTTCGAGCACATCCGGCCTCTCATAACTGCCATGGCAGGAGAATATCTCTATCGTCGTCTCGACCCCGCTGTCGATATTATCCCACCACTGTCCCTTGGGTAATGAACCGGGATTATGATAGTGTGGAATCGATATGTAATCCTTCCCTTCAAGCCCTTGCCATGCTCCGCGTATATCTTTCCATTCGGCTCTGTCAATCCCGCTGTAGGCCGGGGCGTTCCTGAATACCAGCACTGTGTCCCCTCGTGGCCCTCTGAATTCAAATCCGGCAAAAGCAAGGAATCGGCCCTCAACCGTGTGCTTATCTGCAAATTCGGCGGTCCTCTCCCAGTTTTCTTTGCCTATCTTGTTTCGTTCGATATCCCAGGGTTGATGATGGTCACTTACTCCCACAAAATCAAGTCCGCCCCGCTGCCGCGCATACCAGAAAGTCTCATCCGGACTAAGCTCCATCCGCTCTCTTTCAATCACATCGTTCGAGAAAACCGTGTGATGATGCAAATCACCCCAATAGATATTCATCCCCTCGAAGACATCGTTCATCGGCGGTGAGTCAATCATCGGCACCTTCCTGGGCCTGACCTGAACATTCTTGTCCTTAAAGGTAAATACATCCGAGTCTTCTCCGGCCGGCTTTTCGTTTGCCTCTATAAAATCATTCACATTGTCGAGTGACACCACATTCCAGAACACATCCTGCGGTATCAGCATTGCCTTATCGACTTTGCGAATCAATCGCAGATGATGCAGGGGCCTCGGCTCTACAATAAAACTTAGCGGCACATCGCAGATCGGCTCAGGCCGCTCGTAGCCCTTAAAAGACCTGCCCAAATCCGGCAGACCCGCCTCGGGGTCGTCGAAATACCTGACGTGTATCGTCTGCCTGTAATTCTTGACCGGCACGACTGTGCAATTCTTACAGCCGACCGCAAATCCCCGCTGCGTCTGCGAATCGCCCCAGTGTATCTCGATTGTGTCACCTTCCTTCAGGCCCTTACCGAGATTTAACACAAGCATCCGCTGCGCCATCCCGCGCCAGGAAGTCTTGTCCTTGGTGGGTATATCTATTATCTCGATATCCCACAGCTTCTTATCATAGGTAACATCCGCGTTGCTGACATAGACCTCAGCCCAGCCGTGGTCCTCGTTATGCCACAACGAAACCCTCGACTGGCCCATAACGCCGGGAAAATCCACAATAAGCCGCGAAGCATCTTTGGCATAGCCGGGCCCGACGGTGAGCTTGACAACAAACTCATCGCTGTCACCGGCAGTCACCCGGTTCGGTGAAATCTTCGCCCGGCTAAAGACAATCGTGTTGCTGTCACGTGTCGCTGCGATATTTGTAAGCACGGTTCTGAACTTCTTATCCGCGCCAGGTGTGACGGGGACACTGTCGGTCTGGCGCGGCAACTGTTCCGCCTTTGCATTACCGGCATTGCCGGTGACAATCGCAGAGCCGGCTGCGAGCGCCGATATGCCGCCCTTTAAGAACCTGCGTCTGCTTTTTTTCATACTACCTGCCTTTATTTTTGATACTCAAAGGGCCCGACATCCATCGCCGCACCTGTGGTCCTCGGCCGGTCGTCCATATCAAGAGGCGGCACGGTGTACTCAACAGCGGAATCAATCGCGGCACTGCCTGCCGACAACCTGAAGTTGTTAAAACTTATATTCACAAACCTGGGGTCAATCCCGAACAGATTGCCGCCCGCTTTTACATTCGTGGCCGTACCCGGATCATAGTTGTCTTCTCCTTTCGGGCCGTTCTTGAACGATATGTTGTTGAACACCTCGATACCGCTGTTTCGCTCGTCGCCGAGACTTATCCCGCCGAGACCGCAGTTGTAAATGATATTGTTATAAACCTTGACCTCCTTTTTGTCCCCGTTCGGCCCCCACGATGCAATCCCGAAACCTCCCCATTTGATGTTGTATATCACATTGTTGTAAAACCGTATGTTGCTTGCCGTTCCGCCGTCCTCTGCGCCGACACCCATACCGCCCGTACAGTTGTGGACCACGTTGTTATAGACATCGATATTGCCGAAGTCGTGCGAATTCCAGGCATCGCAGTAAATCGCACCACGTTCGAGGTTATAGACGTAGTTGTGATGAATACTTCCGTTCTTGGAATGTTCTTTCGCATCGATGCCCTCGCCGCCCACACCCGTGCCCCCGCCCTCGGTCCAACTGTAAATCGCCGGCTCGTGAACTCTGTTGTACATCACCTCGAAGCCGTCGCAGTTGACGATTGAAATGCACTCCTGCGAGCCGTGGCTCTCAATCCGCCTGTTGAACCCGCACGCACGCATCACCTCGTTATAGCCAACCGTAATGTTCTTGGACTCAAGAATGTAAATGCCCGAAGACATCGTATCCTGAATATTGCAGTGCAGCACCGATATGTTATTGCTGTAAAGCCCCGAGATCCCGAACCACTCGGAGTCGCGGATATCAAAGCCGTCTATAGTGACATGGCTCGAATCCTCAACTCTTATGACAGCACCACGGTAATAAGGATAGTAAAGATGCTTCGGCGAAGAGATAGACACATTCGCATCGCGTATCTCTGGCAAAGACCCGGTGAGCATAATATCACCTGGCCCATCTATAATTACCCGGCCAACGGCCTTGTAAAGAATCGGCTTTTCCTTTGTCGCCTTGTTCTTTAAGACGGCTTTCTGTTCGTAATAGCCGGGCATGACATAAACGCTGTCCCCGGCTCCGGCCGTGTCCGCCGCCTTCTGCAGCGTCGCGACCGGACTGAATATTGTTCCCGTGTTGTCGTCGCTACCCTTCTTCGATACAAATATCGCCCGCGGGCTTTCCGGCTTGCTCCCGAGCTCATACGCCCCCGCATCAACCTTCTCACCCACCACGCGAGGCCCGTCACCCATGTCCCTGTCACCTAAAGCTTGGCCCTCGCCGGTATCAATTGCCGGACTCTCAGCCGTAAGCCGAAAGTCCCCCCTGTCCATATCCACAAACCTGGGATTCCTGCCGAAGATGTTCCCGCCCTCGGTGACGTTCACGGCCGTACCCGCACTGAAGTCCCTCTTGCCGTTCTTGACAGCTATATTGTTGAAGACCTCAATATTCTCACTCAACTCTGTCCCCAGGGTGATACCTGTCCCCTGATTGTTGCAAATCGTGTTGTTATAAATCTTGATGTCCCTCTTTCTGCCGTTCTTGCCCCACGAAAACAGCTCCAGCGCCGCACCACGATTGCGGTACAGGACATTATTGTAAATCTTCAGTCCCGCAACCGTCCCCCCTTGCTCCGCTCCGATAGCTATGCCGTTGAGACAATCGTGAACTACGTTGTTATATACCTCGACGTTCCTCAAATCCTGCGCATCCCATGCGTCAATATAGATACCCAATCGGCTGAGGTTATAGACATAGTTGTGATGAATCTTGCCGTTCTGTGAGTGCTCCTTCGCATCGATACCCTCGCCCCCCACGCCGCTGTGCTTGCCTTCGACGCGCTCCCATGTCCCGCTCTCGTGCACCCGGTTATACGCAACCTCAAAATCAACACAGTTCACCATCGAGACGAACTCCTGCGACCCGTGCACCCTCTGGCGATGCAGATATCCGCAAGCGCGCATCACCTCGTTGTGAGCGACAAGCACCTTTTTCGAATCCAGCACATAGATACCCGACGCCATAGTGTCCGTCACCGTACACCCGAAGATTGTCAGCCCCTCGCAATTATACGCCGCGATCCCGAGCCACTTCGAATCGCGCACAATAAAATTGTCGAATCTCACGTTGCTGCAATTCTCTATCCGCACCACCGCGCCAGGATAATACGGATAATAAGGATGCTCCTGTGACGAAAGCGGCATATCGTAATCGCCGATTTTCAAATCATATCCTTTAAGCGAGATATCATCGGGCCCTTCGAGCACGACCTCGCCAAGCGCCTTGAAGACAACGGGCTTATCCTTGCTGCCTTTGATATTCCGTATAAGAACCTTCTCCTTATAATAACCGGCCAGTACATAAACCGAATCGCCCGGTTCTGCAGCGTCGGCCGCCTTCTGCAAGGTTGCATACGGATAGAAATGTGTCCCCGGATTATCGTCCCTGCCGCTGTCCGAAACGAACAAGACCCTGCCTTGTCCAATAGAGGCGGCAAGCAAAACCAAAAGGAGAACTACACTGAATCTTGCGGGCGGCATAACAAGTCCTTTCTGCAACTGTACCGAATATATCTCGCCGCAAATGCCGCCGGCGTCATATAGTCCGGCGAGCTGTGCGGCCGATGGTGATTATAATCCAGCCGATATCCTTCCGCAAGAACCTTAGCCGCTCTGAGTTCCGCCGATTCCGGCCTATTCATTGTCCCTACATAGTCCGACATATTAGCCGAAGAATCGGCTTGCGACCGACCTATTCTTCCGGAAACCGACTCGATACTCACCGTCAAAATCACATATTAGCAGCACGCGAATTCGGTTTGCAGACCGTATGATTTGGTTATAGCTGTGGTTCGGATTCGAGCGGCGTATCGTCTACCAACGTCGCAAATTCAACTGAATTTGAGCCAATAATTTTGCGATGATTACTTATATCAGGTTTCAAGAACCTTATGCCACGTTAGCAAATGTGCTACAGCATCTTCTCCAGAATCCACAGAAATTTCGTTGTATGTTGAATTTAGTTCTTGCAAAAGTTCGCTAAAAGTCTTTTCTCGAATATCATCAAATTCTTTTGCTTTATTATAAAGATAATGGCGAGTTGCTGCCTGCTTAGCTTCTTTTGTTGGATATTCCAATCTAACTATTGTCCCATTGCGCCGGGTAATAGTAACAGGGTTACTCTTTCCATATAAATCAAAGGCTTTCTCTGCTGAACCTTTTTCTTCAAACAACTCCTGACATTGATGGCACTTACAGATTTTCTCCCTATAACTACCAACAGAATCAAGCCAGCCCCTATGTTGAACTATTTCTACCACATCACCCCATCTTAATCGTGAGTGTAGCGAGTGCAAATAAAAGCGTGCCATTGGCAACCCACCGCCTATTGGAATAACATTTCGATGTTCGCCATAATTTACCGAATGTGCTACACCGTCTAAACATCCTTTTTCAGAATGGCATAACAAAATAGACAAATACCCACCATGGGAGTTATATAAAGTCTCGGTAGTGCCCTTGAGCCCCTGGAGAAAATGGATATATCTTTCCACCTCAGACTTTCTTAATTCTTCTTCAACATGGCTGTCAATCCACAATAGCAATCCATCAGGTTTCACAGTCGATAATGCACTAACAATAGCACCATCGTTATCCAAGGCCTCTTTTGAAACAACCAGACTTAAATACGTCGGCACTTCTTTGACAAGTGCTTTCATTCTTTGGTAACAGGATATATTAATCTTAAGCCATTCTTTCCAATGGTGTTTTGACAGATAAAAATATGGTGCAATTACAAACTTGGGTAGGAAGGTGGAAGGCTCTCCCATTAGCTCTTTGGCCTCATCATCCAGTTCGCTTTCAATCATATCCAGTTGAAACCTCTTAACACTTTGGCATACAATATCTATGACATCATTCTTAATTTTACCATTATCTAAAAAAAGCGTCGGATTTATTGGTCTATCTTTTGTAATTACATCAGAAAAAGGCGTTCCTAATCGTTCCTTTGCCAATTTTTTGATTGATGGCTTAAATTTATATAGTGGCTTTTCTTTCTTTTTCTTGTCACTGACATCCCTTTTGAGATGAATAGTTGCATGTTGAAAGGCATGAGTCTGCGGATCAATATAAAAATCTTTCGCAGCAGTAGCAAGAAAAGCTGCTATCGCTGGTGGCGTATGGGATACAATGTTTCCATTTAGAGCAATAATGTCATACAAATCGTGATGCTCCGGCCCCAGAAAATATCTTTTTTCCGCATGAGTGTTGTAATGATATATATGTTTAGCCATAAATCTCCCTCAACTCAAGTATTCTTTTTGAAAGCTTCTTCCTTGCCAATCCCCATGGCCTATTTCGCTTAGGCCGCTCAACCGGTTTGCTTACAGAACCATCCGGCATAACATAAAACAATCCCAAACCTGCCTCCCTAATCCTTCTAAGAGTTATTTCTCGTGTCTTTTTATAGAACGTCGCAATAAAAACCTTATCCGCAGACAATTTATGTGTCTTTGCCTGTTTTATCGCCTGACCAATATTCGAGACCTTACATTCGACTACCCACACATCACCATTTCTGGATAGGGCTCCAATATCAGCACTGCGATAAAAGTTTGCAACCTCAGTTGCGACGGTAAATCCATCTACCATGAGTGTTTCAACGACTGCATTTACAATTGCCTGTTCGGTCATGACGGATACTCTAAATTCTTGTATGCCTCTTTAATCCTTTTAAGATATTGCTCTCTATTTACCATCCAAGCGACATAGAGAATTTGAATCACAAGTAATAAGAAGGGAAAGACATTAAGAAAAATAACTCTACAGACAGTACGATTCTCGTCAAAACCTAAATGTCCAATAAACAAAAAGGTTGCCACAAAGCCCCACACCAGTATCATCAATAAAAATGACTTGCTTATCAACCACTCAATTATTCTAAGTTTTATCAAATCCCAATGGCTTGCGCAATGCAAATCTTTTAAGCGCCTTATGGACATATTCAATTTGTCTGTGTCAATTGCTTCTCCAATTGTGTTTTCAGCAAATTCCTTATAGGCAGCAATAAATTGGTCTTTTATAGTTCGCCTACTATCCAACAATTCGCTATCAACATTGCGAATAAGCATGACAGATAAACCTGCAAGCAAGCTGAAGCCTCCGATTATATAACCAAGCAGAGATTCTATCATGCTAGATACCTTTCTCTGATTAACGACCTGTCAATATAACCATCTTTCCGGTATTTCTTGTAAACATATTCCAGTATCCGATTTAAGGATGCCTGATTTAATACCTTTTTGAATTCGCTTATTATTTTTTTCTGGTTCTCAGAAAGGATTTTCCAAATTTTTTGTGCTTCTGGAACACCTTTTTCTTCAGTAAGCTCGAAAGACTCTTCCTCATATTCTCTGGAGCGAAATTCATCTATGTCCTCTACCCAATAATCATATTCACCGAATTCGGCTTCAGCTATCGTAGCATCTATGGGCATGCCTCCGCTTGTGGATTTAATGTAGCTTTGATTTACCAGAAACTCAAGGTCATTTAGCAGTTCGCCCGAAAAAGGACCATATTTCCATGCAAAGTATTCCGGCAATGCTAACTCTTCAAAAGTTTTGTCTTTCTCGAAATCGCTTTTGAGTTCTTCCTTAAATAGGAAGCCCATTTTCATTAACCTTGTTCTTCCGGAAATCGGAATATTAACTTTATCATCACTAGTCGGCGTGTATAAAAGCAATAATATAAATTTTTTCCCCGTGAGTATCATCATTTACTTGACCTCCATTATGTTCATCCATTGTGACATATTTATATAATATCCACAACCGCAATTCCTGTCAAATCAAAATCCCTTCGCATATCACGCTTGACCGGTCGTCTTTGGTGCATTCAAATCTATACCTGCTGTTCGGATTCGAGCGGCGTATCGTCTGCCGCCGGCGTAAATTCGGATACCGGCTCTTGCGAATTGGACAGGGGCACTTCCTTTATCTCTACAGGCGGTGGCTCATTGCCTGCAACCTCAAACGGCTCGACCGAAAATGCAATCGGGTTGTGGATGAATTCAGCGACTTTCCTGTAATCCTCCGCGCCGTGGCAGTTCGGTTCGTACTCGAAAATCGTCTGGCCGTAGCTCGGCGCCTCGGCCAATTTGATGTTCCTGCGAACATAGACGGGCATAATCTGCGCCTGCGACCACGCGCTGTCGGTGCCGCGGGCATTATCGAGAAATTGCTCGATGTCGGCCTTGACCTCCTTCGGCAGTGACGCCCTGCTGTCGAACATGCAAAGCAAAACCCCCTTGACCCGTAGCTTCGGGTTAATCCGCTTGTTGACAAGCTCGACCGTCTGCAGCAGTTTACCTAATCCCTGTAACGCCAGGAAGTGCGGCTGAAGCGGTATCAGCACCTCTTCGGCGGCCGCAAGCGAGTTTAGCGTCAGCAGTCCAAGTGACGGCGCACAATCCACTAAAAGGTAATCAAGCTTATCTTCCAGACCTGCAAGTGCCTCGCGTAGAATCGTCTCCCTGCCTACAACGCTCACCAGTTCGCTCTCCGCCCCGACCAAATCTATATTGGCAGGCAGCAGCCAGAGATTCGCCCGAACAAGCAGCATCTCCTGTTCGATATTGGCCGACTGCATGAGGACCTTGTAGGCCCCCGCCTCTATCGTTTCGGGATCGACCCCGAAATGGGTCGTCAGATGTCCCTGCGGGTCGAGGTCGATAACCAAGACCCGCTGGCCCATATTTGCAAGGGCCGCCGCAATATTGACCACCGTTGTGGTCTTGCCCACTCCCCCCTTCTGGTTTAATACCGCGATTTTCCTCATCCCTGGCTCGTACCGCCCTCTCCTGCCGACCTGCCCTGCCTCTGCGACACAATGTTTTTCAACACCGCATCCAGCACACCGTTCACAAACGCAGACGACTTGTCAGCGCCGAACTTCTTTGCAAGCTCAATCGCCTCGTTTATCACAACCTTAGGCGGAATATCGGAACAAAACTTCAACTGGTAAACCGCTAATCGCAAAATACTCTTATCAACGAGCGAAAGACGTGACATCTTCCATTTTATCACCGAACCCTCTATCAGCCCGTCGCACGCAGAAAGGTTTTCCCACGTCCCTTTCGTCCACTCCGCCGCGAGACGCCGAACAAAATCATTGTCCTCGCTCTCAATAAAAAAATCCTCGATTTGCGCCATCAACCCGGACCCCTGAACATCAAGCTGAAACAACGCCTGCATCGACAGCTCACGCGCCTTCGTTCTTACATCCACGCCCAGGCCCTTCACATAACGCAACTAACGACTGCTCTTGAATTATCAATGATCGACTCAGATCTGCTCGAGCACACTTGATATTTCCATCGCCGTAAGCGCAGCATCCGCACCGGCATTGCCTCTCTTTGTACCGGCCCTGTCAACCGCCTCTTCCAGTGTCTCGCACGTCAGCACACCGAACACCGCCGGCACCTTCGAGTCATAGTTGATTTGCCCTATACCCCGTACCACCTGCTGGCAGACATAATCGTAGTGCTGTGTCTGGCCCCTTATCACCGCCCCGAGACAAATCACGGCAGCATACTCGCCGCTCTCGGCCAGCTTCTTCGCCGCTATCGTTATCTCACAGGAGCCCGGTACCCACACCACCTTTATCTGCTCTTCGCCTGCACCGTGACGTTTGAGACAATCTATCGCACCGTCCAGCAGACGCGCCGTAACGAATTCGTTAAACCGGCTCACCACAATCGCATAGCTGCCTTTGCTCGCTTTCAATTGTCCTTTTATCTCTTTCACCATAGGTATAATGCTCCCAAAAATCTTTACCTGTCAGGCACCAACACAATGTAATCGGCTTATCACCGGTTTCAGTCCCGCAGGACATTATAAGACTATCGGCCCCGGCTTTCCAGAAAAACAGACTCCGCACCCTGCTCAAACCTGACGGCACACAGTACGACACCTGTTTAACCTCTCCTATTATAAGAACTTACAGCACATACAGCCAGCAAAATTTTGCCCCCCTGCAAAAACCCTTCCCAGCCCGCAAAAAACCGCTAACCCGGCCGCCGCCACATGGCGATAACCAGGTGAATATACTGTCGGTGTATCCGGAAAAATCTGAAGTTCTGTGTGAGGCGGTGCAGTTATATGCTCTTCGAGGACACCCCATTCGGCCCGTATGACAACAGCGAACGCAAGGCACAAAAGGCCTACGAGCTATACGAGGACGGCAAGATACCACAGGCCCTTGCCGAGCTCAGCGACGCCATCGAGATAAATCCTTCCAGCTGCTCCCTGCACTTCAACAAGGCACTCGCACTCGATTCCATCAGCGAATTCGACGAGGCCATAAGCGAATATGAAATCGCTCTCGCGCTCAATCCCGTCGATATGGAGATACTAAATTCCCTCGCCGTCGATTACACTCGAACAGGCCACTACGACCTGGCCATCCAGACATTCGAGCACATTCAGCAGCTCGACCCCTCTTTCGAGCCCTGCTACTGCAATCGAATAATTACCTATACCGAAATGGGCCAGCACGACCTCGCAGAACAGATGTTCTATCTCGCCCAGCAGATTGAGCCCGACTGCGCACTATGCTATTACAACATCGGAAACAGTCTGTTCAGTCGAGGCCTGTACAAAAAAGCCATCCACTGCTGGGTCAAAACCGCTGAGCTCGAATCGACTCACCCACAAATAAACTATCGAATCGCACAGGCACTTTGGGCCGAGGGCGAGCTCGAACGAAGCAGAGAGCACTTCCTCAGAGAGCTGCGCATCAACCCCGGCGATCCCGATGTAATCGTCGATTTCGGGCTCTTCCTGCTTGAGACCGGTGACATCGAATCTGCCAAAGAAAAGTTTCACAGGGCACTCGAACTAAAGCCCGACACCGCAACGGCACTTTTCTATCTCGGTGAAATCGACTTTCAAAACAACGACTATGAGCGGGCACTGAAGCTCTTCGACCAGGCAATCGAAAAAGACGGCTCACTCACAGGGCCTCGTTACCGAATGGCTCAATACGCACTGATGCAGGGCCAAAAGGACAAGGCAGCAAGCTTCCTCGTTTCGGAGGTAAAACTGGCGCCGGCCGATGCAAATGTTCTCGTTTCAATCGCTTCGATGTTCCTCAAAATCGCTCACGACGGCAAAAGCCAAAAGTCCTTCGATGACCCCGAGCTCGATTATGCAATGCACTGCCTGCTCAGAGCCATCGACACCGACTCCGCCAACGCCGATGCATACTACTATCTCGGCGTTGTCAACGCCATAAAAGGCCGCCTCGAAGATGCCGCCGAGCTCTTTGCCCACGCCCTCGATATAGACGCAGACCATGTCGGTGCCTTGCGCGACTCGGCCGTTGTCTATTTAGCAATGCACAGGGCACAGGACGCCACAAAGAGAATCAAAAGAGCAATAGAGGCCTACCCGAACAACCCCCAGCTCAAGGCAATATTTCGAGATACCCGCCGGAAAAAAACCGCCGAAAAAATCCGCGGTTTTGTGTCCCGCTTCAAAACATAGCGCCAAGCGAATCTGCTTTTCAAAAACAAGGCCCGATTTGCAGGAACTCCTGATTTCGCACCAGGCTGCGAACGTAACCAGGCCCGTCCCGGACGCAGAATCGATTTGCATATTGTCCAGGAATAAGTTAGCTTGCCCTCGCCGGCCGAGTGGCGGAATGGCAGACGCTGGGGACTTAAAATCCCCTGCCCGTTAAGGGCGTGTGGGTTCGAATCCCACCTCGGCTATTCGCCAAAACCCTCTGCTTCGGCCCAATCGCCACAGAACCAAACGCCTGTTTACATCCACCCCGGACTAAAGTACAATAATCCTTATTGCTGATTTGCCGCTAAATGAATTAGGAGACAGAAATGGCGAAAAAACGACCAAAACTTGAAGATGTCAAGCAGCCCAATCTCTACAGAGAGGTTTTTCCATATACCGAATTTCCGCAGGCACTGTTTGATAACGAAGGAGTTGACTTCGACATCCCCGATGACATCTGGATAACAGATACGACGTTCCGGGACGGCCAGCAGGCCCGGCCGCCGTACACACCCCGGCAGATACTCAAAATATACGACCTCCTGCATGAGATTGACGGCGACACAGGACTCATTCGGCAATGCGAGTTCTTTCTCTACTCCGAAAGAGACAGAAAGGCCGTCGAGCTCTGTAAAGAACGCGGCTACAAATTCCCCCAGATAACCGGCTGGATAAGAGCCGTACCCGCCGACTTCAAGCTCGTTACACAAATGGGGCTTGATGAAACAGGTATTCTCACTTCAGCCAGCGACTACCATATCTTCCTGAAGCTCAGAAAAACCAGAGCTCAGGCGATGGAAGCATATCTCGACATCGCCAGGGCGGCTCTCGATAACGGCGTAATACCGAGATGTCACTTTGAAGACATAACCCGAGCCGATTACGCCGGATTCGTCCTCCCGTTCGCATCCGAGCTGATGAAACTCTCTGAACAATATGGCAAGCCCGTCAAGATACGCCTGTGCGATACCCTCGGCTTCGGCCTGCCCTGGGCCCAGGCTGCACTGCCGCGAGGAATTCCGAAGCTCATAGCAGGCCTGCGCGAAATCCCCGTCCCCTCCGAACGCCTCGAATGGCACGGACACAACGACCTCCACAAGGTACAGATCAACGCTGCAACCGCCTGGCTCTACGGCTGCTCCGCAGCAAACAGCTCCATCTTTGGATTCGGAGAAAGAACAGGAAACCCGCCCCTCGAGGCAATGGTCGTTGAGCACGCACAAATAAAGGGAATGTCCGAAGGTGTCAATTACACCGCAATCACAGAGCTGGCCGAATACGTAAAAAAGGAGCTGCGCTTTGAAATCCCACACAACTATCCGCTTGTCGGAAAAGACTTCAACGTTACCCGTGCCGGCATCCACGCCGACGGACTGCTCAAAAATGAGGAAATCTACAACTGTTTCGACACGGAAAAACTGCTCCGCCGCCCCGTTAACGTCGCGATGACCGACAAAACCGGCGCCGCGGGCATTAAGCACTGGCTCGAAGCAAGATTCAAAATTACAATCGCAAAACACGACCCACGCGTAACTAAAATAAGAGACAAAATTACTGCCGAGTACGCCTCCGACAGGGTCTCCGCCATATCCGATGAGGAAATGTTCGATTGGGTCAGGGACGTCTTCGCCGACGACCTGCCCCCTTTGAGGTAGAACCATTGGCAAACACAAAAGTCAAAGCCGTATTGTTCGACCTCGGTGATACCGTGCTGAACTTCGGGAAAGTCAAAACTGCCGAGCTGTTCCGAAGGGGCGCCGAACGCTCCTATGAATTCCTCAAGTCCGCCGGCCAGCCCGTCTCCGGCTTCAGGCAGTATTGCTACCGCAACCTGATTTCGGTTCGACTACATTACTTCCTCTCCAGTGCCACCAAAAGGGACTTCGACTCCCTCGAGCTGCTCAGAAAAATAGGGATCAAAGCCGGCTATAAGCTCGACGATGACCAGTGGCAGCACCTCGCTTGGCTCTGGTACGAGCCGCTCAGTGAACGCGCTACCGTCGAACCCGATATCGTCGAAACCTTAAACGCCCTCAAGGCGCTCGGACTAAAACTTGGCATCGTCTCCAACACATTTATCAGCCGAACCTCGCTCGAAAAACATCTTGAGAAATTCGATATCCTCCGGTTCTTCTCTGTTCACCTTTATTCATACCAGTTCCCATTCCGAAAGCCCGACCTTCGAATTTTTACGGCGGCAGCCGAGAAAATCGCAGAGCCGCTCAAAAACATTATGTTCGTCGGAGACAGAATTGACAATGATGCCAAACCCGCTATAAAGGCAGGTATGCAGGCCACCCTCAAAAAGGCCCACACCAACATCGGCAGGGAAATACCGCAAGGTATCTGGGAAATAGATAAGCTCTGTGAGCTGCCCGGCTTGATCCGCAGCATCAACGCCCAAAGCGACTCCGCCGAACCGGCGGACGAAACAGCGGCAGTGAATACATATACAAGGAGCGTCTGACTGCTATGCCAAAACACACTGATGCTGCTTTCCAAAAGTGCATCAACCCCGAATGCGGAGCAGAATTTGATTGTGGCCAGGCCATCTTCAAATGTCCGCAATGCGGTGAGCTGCTCGACGCACTGTATGACTGGGACATGCTCGAAGTCCCCGCAAAACTCAGTGACTTTGGCAGACGCTGGGCAAACAGAGATAACCCTCTGGACTTCTCCGGCGTCTGGCGATTCCGCGAGCTGCTCGGATTCTGCCACGACACTTACAAGGTCACCATAGGCGAAGGCCAGACCATCCTCCAGCAAAACGATTTGGTCGCCGACTACGTCAAAATCAAGCCGGGCAGACTATACCTTCAGTATGAGGGACTTAACCCCTCCGGCTCATTCAAGGACAACGGTATGGCCGCTGCCTTCAGCCACGCAAAGATGGTCGGCGCAAAAGCAAGCGCCTGTGCCTCAACAGGCAATACCTCCGCATCGGTAGCGCTCTATGCGCACAGTTGCGGACTCAAATGCACCGCCTTTGTCGGTTCCGGCAGAATCGCATTCGGAAAACTCAGCCAGGCAATGGATTACGGCGCACAGACAATCCAAATCCGAGGCGACTTCGACGACTGCATGCGACAGGTCCAGCACGTCTGCTCCGAGCTCGGCCTATACCTGCTCAACTCCCTCAACCCCTTCCGACTCGAAGGCCAAAAGACTATAATGTACAGAATCATCGAAACGCTCGGATGGGAAGTCCCAGACTGGATAATCGTACCCGGTGGCAACCTCGGAAACTCCAGCGCCTTCGGCAAGGCCTTTTTTGAGCTCAAACTGCTCGGCCTCATCGACCGCGTGCCGCGTATGGCAATTATTAACGCTACCGGCGCCGATACACTCAACGACCTCGTCAACAACAAAAAACTGCTCTGGAACAACGGCAGCGTAAACCGAAAAATCATCGACGACTACTATGCCGACCTTACCGACCGCAGCTTCTCACCGCATACCTGCGCTTCCGCAATCGAAATCTCAAGACCCGTCAACCTCAAAAAATGCCTCCGAGCAATCGATATATGTAACGGCGTAGTCCGGGCCGTAACCGATGAGCAAATCTGCGACGCAAAGGCAGTCGTCGGAAAGTTCGGCCTCGGTTGCGAGCCCGCCTCCGCAGCATCAATCGCCGGACTAAAGCTCCTCAGAGAACAAGGCATAATCGACCCTGACGAGCGAATCGCCTGCGTCCTCACAGGACATGCCCTCAAAGACCCAAACGTCACCGTCAACTACCACAACAAAAAGCAGGGCCAATTCAGCAACCCGCCGACCGAAGCACCTAACGATTTCGACGAAATCGTCAAACTGATAAGCTAATTCCAAACATTTTCTTATGAACACCGGCCAGATGGCAGAAAACCAAAACAACAGCGCAATAAAAACACTGCTGCTCTGCGGACTGCTGACTCTCTCAGCCGTAAACGCCGCCTGGACGCTTGCTTCACAACCCCTGAACAATCACGAATGCCTCGTCGCCGTCACCGCACGCGAAATGCTCCAAAGCGACGACTGGGTTATGCCCACCTTCAATGCCCAGCCGCGGCTCCAGAAAACCCCTCTTGCCTACTGGCTTGTCGCCTCGGTGGCAAAGCTCACAGGCCGAGTTGATGAGTTCAGCGCCCGCCTGCCAAACGCCGTATTCGCAGTCCTCTCCGTCGCCGCAATCCTCTACTTCGTAAACCGCTGGCTCTCACTTAGAATCGCTTTGCTTTCCGCCGCCGTCTGGGCCACATCTCTGTCTTACATCCGTTACGCACACAGCGCACGACCCGAAATGGCTATGACATTCTTCGTCATCCTGTGCTTTTTGAGCTTCTATTCCGCCATTACTGAAGAAAACCGCCGGGCGCAAATCAGTTACATGCTCATATTCTGGATAAGCTTCGCCCTCGCAAATCTCACAAAAGGACCCGCGCCAATACCGATTCTTCTTGTCCCTCTGTTCTTTTACGTGGCGATATTCCGACACTGGAAAAAAATTCCCCGGCTGCTGCCCGTGCTGGGTACACTTATCTTCCTGGCCATAGTGCTGCCCTGGCCGCTCGCTATCGCCCACAGGGTCAACTGGGACCTCACACTCTGGAAGCACGAATTCGTTGACCGCTTCTTCGGGGACTATGCATCCGGCAACAAGCCAATCTACTACTATCTGCCTCGAATGTTCATGTTCATTGCACCCTGGGCCGCCTTCCTGCCAATGGCCCTCGCTGCACCCTTCTACAAATGCTGGCAAAATAAGAGGCCGGTTATGATGTTCCTCTGGCTCTGGTTCGTTGTCGGTATTGCGTTTCTCACCATAAACGCCGGAAAACGCCAGCACTACATACTACCTTTCATACCGGCAATGGCTATCCTTATAGGAATACTCATAGAAGATATGACCTTCCTTAGAAAAGCATATACACCCCGATACGCAAGAAACGTTCTTCGAGGTCACATCTTCTTTGCGATTGCAGCGGCAGTGGCACTGCCTGTTTATGCGGCCTGTGCCGATCGCCGGCTGCTCACCCCTGCGGTGGCAATTGCCCTGACAGTGATGCTATTTGCCATTGCTGTCGCGATGTTCTTTGCACGAAAAAAACCGGCTTTGGGTACTGTAACCGTCTTCGTCGGTGTCACAGCCGTCGTAATGGTCAGCTACGTCGGTTTACTGAACCCGTTCGACTATAATGAGCCATCAAGGCAATTCACCCTCAAAGTTGCTGAAAAAGTGCCTGCCTCAGATGACCTGGTGGTTTACAATGTCGCTTCTGCCAGATTTATCAACTACTTCGGAAGACCTGTACGCGAGATACAGTCACAGGAAAAACTCGAAAAACTGTACCGCCAAAACTGCTGGATTGTCGCATTCGCAAAGGACATTGATGAACTTCGTCAAAACAACCGGTTTGACACTGTCTATGAGCAGTCGAATGCTGAACGGCATAAAAGCAATATAGTAGCCGGTGCCCTCTTTCACAAATCATCCGACCACGATAACGACCCCGACACCGACATCCTCGACGGCGCCTCTAATTCGCAAGCCCCCTGACAAACGCCAATTCCCCTTCGACCAGCGGCTCCGCCTTGACCTCCTCTGCCGTCTTGATGGCCTGCTTAACAGACTGCCCCTCAGCTTTAACAAGCCAGACTGCGGTAAGCATTGCTACCCTGCCCCTGCCGCTGCTGCCGTGTACCAAAATGGGAAGATTCTCCTTATCGGCCATTATCTCTAAGAACTCTCGCTGCATCTCAGCGTCCGGGAAATACCCGGCATTGCCGACGTCCCTCTCCAGCGGAAACTCGAAGTATCTCACCCCGTTGCCCCTCACCCACGTTATCTCCTCGTGGTACCAGTTTCTCTCGCGGTGCTCAGCCGCCGAGCGAACATTTACAATCGTCCCGATATGATACTTGTACAAAAGACGCGTATAGTCCATCCCCCTCGGCTGGCCGCTCGTATAAAGCGCATCCGCCTGGACAATATGAAAATTCCTGATATGAAAATGCTGCACCAATAGAACCACCGCTGCCGCGATCAGCACAGCAACAACTACACCCGATAGCGATCTTCTTTTCCTCTTCACTTTACTAATCCGCCGACAACGTCTCTCTGCGGTGTATCTTACGCACCGAATATATCTTCTTGTCCGTCGACTCGAAATAAACTCTGCTTATCATCTCGCCAATCAGCCCCGTTGCTATGAAGATTGCCCCGACCAACAGAAGCAGCGCGCTCAGCCCCGCCAAAGGACCGTGAGCTGCAAAAATCGGCACGTGGTAATAGAGCTTGTCGAACAGTATGTACAAACCCAGCAACAGACTTACCACTATGCAAAACAAAGCCGCCCTTCCGAAAAAGTGCAAAGGCCTCGTCACGTACCCCAAAAGAAAACGAAGCGTTATCAAATCAAACGCTACCCTCAGTGTCCTGCCTATCCCGTAATTGCTCGCCCCCGAAGGCCTCACTATATTCGTTATCGGTATCTCGACTATCTTCACACCGCTCTGCGACAGCAACGCCGGAATAAATCGATGCATCTCACCGTAAAGCCGAAGCTGCTCGATGACCTCACGCCGATACGCCTTGAACGTCGTTCCGAAATCATGGATATCAACACCGCTTATCTTCGACGCGAGCCGGTTCGCAGCCCTGCTCGGTATCTTGCGCATCACAAGATTATCGACCCGCCGTTTCCGCCACCCGCTCACCACATCGTAACCTTCGTTTATCTTCTCGATAAAACTCGGTATCTCCTCTGGCGCATGCTGCAGGTCCCCGTCCATTGAAATTATTATCTGTCCTCTTGCGTTGTCAAACCCCGCCGCCAGCGCAGGCGTCTGCCCGAAGTTGCGCCGAAGCTCAACTACTACAACCTTACTGTCCTTTGCGGCAATCCCCTTCACCAGCTCTAACGTATCGTCCTCGCTCCCGTCATCTACAAAGACCAGCTCGTAATACAGCCCCGTCCCCGTCATCGTCCTGCTCAGCCGCTCATAAAGCTCACCGACGACCGCCGACTCGTTGTACAACGGCACCACCACCGAACAATCAATATGTACCCTATCGAAGCTCTCCATAATGCACAAGTTTCACACCTGCATCCTCGAAATACTGTTTCACCTTCTGATTGCAAAGAGCTGCCAACTCCGCCTCCCGCTGCCTCACCAACCTCGTCTTCTCGCCGTCTATGTCGTACATCAGACCCGGATGGGTCATAAGCTCCGCCGTCGCCGCCGTACCGTACAACGACACCGCCTTCAGGAAATTCACGCCTATCTTGCCCGTATGCGCCACACCGAAAAGAGCATCCGCCTTGAAAAAGTCCGCGTTTTGCATACGGTTCACCTTCGTCATCAGCCTGACTCTCCGCGCCCTCGCCCTGCCGTCCGCATCCGTCAGCGGAAACGGAACCTGGCAGACGTACTTCGGCTCATAACTATACCGAATCGCACCAATGTTGAATCGCCTCGCTATCCTGCACACTATCGAAAAAATCGCCGGAAAGCTGTGAACGTGCTTGTGCGAATCCAAATGCGTCGGATTGGTCCCCCGCTGAACGACCCACTTTACCTGTTCAGTCAATTCCGCCTCGACAGCCACCCTCACATCACTGCTCACCAACGAACGAAACGCTAACTTGCCCGGCGAATACGCAAAATACCCCGCCCCGTCAACCAGACAACCCACACACGCCGCCTCCGATATAGGCCGACCCTCCGTAAGATTCAGATGCACACCTATACCGAACCCGGCTGTCTTCCTCGCCAGCCCCGCCGCCTGCTCCGACGCAGGCATATTCACCATTATGCTCGCACTCGTCAGCACACCTTTCTTATACGCCTGCACAATCCCTTTGTTGACCCCTTCGCAGAGCCCGAAGTCATCGGCATTTATTACCAAGCGCTTCTCCATAACCCAAAAGCTTACACCCCCCACTCACCCCCGTCAACCCCCAATACCACAACCTCCCTGCCCGACCTTGGTGGGGCGGGCGCAGTTTACCCGCCGCTTGCACGCCATTCGCTTGGCCAGGTTCGTTTTCAGGATTGTTTTGTCCCTTCGTACATTTCATATTTCAGCAAGCGGCATTCGATTTTTCCGTTGAAGAATATCATGCGAGCCGAGGTTTTCAGGCCGACTTTCCCGGCGAGTTTCCTGTTGCCGGTAAATATATAGCCGGTATAGCCGGCGCAGTTTTGTTTGAAGAAGTCTCCGATGCGTTTATATTCTTTTTCGAGCTTTTCGAGTTCCCCTAATCGCAAACCGTATTCGGGATTGACTATTACAATGCCTTTGCCCTTCGGAACATTGGTATCAGCGAAATCGCATACCTTAAATTCTATTAGATGTTCGACCCCTGCGGTTTTCGCGTTTTGTCTGGCTGCGGTGATAGCTTCCCCATCTATATCTGTTGCAACTATACGTTTTTGCAGCGGGCCTTTGCGCACAGCTTTGCGGGCATCATTTCGCATTTGCTTCCATATCTGCTCATCAAAAATCTTGGTGTGTGTAAATCCAAAATTGCTTCGCAGGCCGGTTGGCGGTTTGTTCATCGCTATAAGAGCCGATTCTATTGCGAGCGTACCGCTGCCGCACATAGGCAGGACAATATCCTGCGAACCGTCGTAGCCGGTAGCCATGATGATTCCCGCGGCCAACGATTCTCGCAGCGGGGCTTTGTGGGGCATCTTGCGATAGTTTCTGTCGGAGAGTTTTAATCCGGAAGTATTGAGGTATATCCACGCCCTGTCGTTCTTCCAGAAAAGGTTGACGACGACTTTGCTTCTATCCGGCCCGCTATCGGGCCTCGAACCGGCCTTTTTGTATATTCGATCGACGATTGCGTCTTTGACTTTCAGACTCGGGTACATGCTGTTGTTAATCGAGAAGGTATCGACCCGTGAAAGTACGCATAGATATTCCTCTGGTGAGATAATATTTTCCCACGGCAGATTGCTGACTTGTTTGTAGAGCGATTCGCTGCTGCCGCATCGGAATTCTTTAAGAAGATAGAGAACGTTATAAGCGGTTCGCAGATACAGGTTCAGTTTCATGCAATCGGTAAATGAACCGCGAGTGATAATACCGCCGGTATGACTGCTGACTATTTCAAAGCCCAGGCCTCCAAGCTCAGTATTTAGATAACCTTCCAGCCCGGGCCCACAGGTCACTAATACGTTTTTCCGCTCGTTTATATCCATCTAAATCAAATTTCTGTCCCCAACCACATACTACCCAACCCCGCACCTTTATCAAAGCAAAAAACTCATCAACGACAATACACTGCACGGGGCAATTATTTATTCTTGTTTTCTTTTTTTAATCTTCGTTTTTCCTTTGGAGTAAACTGGGCCTTTTTCTGCTTTTCTCTTTTGCCTTTATCTTTTTTCCCCTTATCACCCATAGCTGTTTCTCCTTGCTTGAAAATGACTTGTATTTCTTAACCTGTCCACGAAAAACGAATATGGCCGAACATCTTTAATTACCCTTGTGTTGATCAGTTACTTGTAAACCACCGATCTTCTTCTTCCATATCATCATAGCCATAATGTTTATCCCTGTATTGTTTCATAGCTGCATCGTATTGGGCTATAATGAAAACGGCATCACTATTAGAAGGAAGAGTATAATACTACCCAAAAACTTCCCGCCCGTCAACAAATATCCACCTTGCCCGCCCTCCTTACTTCTCACTTCCTTGTCCTATAGTGCTGCTCACTTGGCCCGCTACAGAGGATCACTTCTCACTTCCTTGTCCGCCACCCACCGAAAGGCCCACGACCTGGGCCTGAAAAAGAAATAGGGGGCAATTCGTCGTTCGTGGCTTGAATTTGGCGTCTCGTGGGCGTGCCTCGCCAGCCCGCTTTGGCCTGAATTCTCAGAAGAAACTTAGGGCGAGAGAGTTGCCACAATGTCAACTGATTTTGAGGGGAAAAAAGCAGGAAATATGCCCAAAGAGCCATCGCTGACGGGTTCTATCTTCTCTTCTTCTTTCGCCCCTTGTTTTTTCGTTTGCTTCTTTGTTTCGTTTTTCTCTGTTGTTCGCGTGTTCCGACTCTCTCTTCAGATTTTTTAGCTAATGAAGGATAATTGTGTGATATTAAAGTCCTGAGTTCCTCGCGTGAATCGTCTTGATTAACCCAATTTTGCGCCGCTGCCCGAAGTTCAGCTGGGACAGATTGGTCTGCAATTAATCTATAAAGTGTTTGAAGATAGCAGATACCTTCATAGCGATCCAATGTTTCAACATAGTCAATAAATTCGATAATTCCTTCCCAATTTTCATTGCGATACTCATCAACGGCTAACATGTCACAATAGTCATTGTAAGCATTTACCCAATGACCCTGGATAAACTCAAGAAAGCCTGAATTAAGGAAACAAACCACCAAAGCTCTATCGGTAATCTCTCGCCCAGCATTCTGAAGTTTCTCAATTTTAGCCTTGTACTGATCTGTTAGTTCAATGGCTCCATCAGTATCACCCGTTAAAAATCGGATTCTGGCCAAACTAAGAGGGACAAGATATGAATCTTGAAAATAATCTAAGGCGGTTTCTGCAAAATTACGTATCTCCATAAGTTTATCATATGGTGGGAGATTGAGAATAGGAACCTCTGCTGGTCGCAAGTAGCTTTCCATAGCCAATAATCTTATTCGGTTTCGAGGTTCCTGATCCGGCCTCATTATTAAAGAAAGTGATTGTTCGAGATATCGCGAAATTGCGGCACAATCCTCATATTTTCCCTCACGATAACATAATGCTGCTATCAAAAGGAGCATCATATCATGTAGATTATGTGCACGAGCTTCTACAACATTGGAAAGAGTTTTGATCGTTTTCGTGCGTTGCATAATGATTTGAATGGTATGTTTTAAGTTAGTTTCAACAAATTGTTTTTCTACCTTCTTTGTAAGTCTAACACAAATCTCAGGGAAAAAAGGATGCTGGTCATGTTTAGGATTCTTTTTATTTATTTGAGGTGATTCCTGTATGCCCACGAGAATCGTTAAACCGTAGCGTTTCATGTAATTCTTGGCACATTGATCTATCTTTGTTGTTCTGACGGGAACAAACCGAAGACACACTTGATTTCCAATTTTTCCATTGTTAAACAAATCACGTAATGTATCACGGGTTCGGTTCCAATCCTTACGTTCAATAGAAAAGCCATCATAAGCAAGACCGATTTTGGTCCCTTTTCCAGTCCGAAGATAGATTTGTGTTATAAGTAGCCATGTTAGAACAGAAAGACTTATAAGGCTGATAATCGTAATTATATTCCATAAAGGTACTGATGGTATGCAACCTAGTGTAATGAGGCCCCCAGCAACTGTAACACCAATTACCAATGCCCCTATAGCACCTTTTGGGCTAATCCAAAAGCTAGTTGAAGAGAAATTAGGGATATGTTTTAATAAATTTGTTTCCATATTACTATTAACGGTTTTTTATAGAGCATAACCACTCCAGATTAAATCTGCTAAGGATTGGTATGTGCAGCCTTCTTATAAGCATAAACCATATCTGTAGTATTATCTCCACCACCTGTACCGCCATCTGTGCCTAGTGTATTTACAAAATATTCTTCAATGTCTCTAGCAACTCGAGATGAGCCAGCTGTCCTAAAAATCCATGCATCTTTCTTTTCTCTGATATCATGTTCATTGAACAGTCTATCTTTTGCATCTTTACTAATACCCACATACCAAGTACTGTAGTTTCCGCCACATTTTTGTATATGAGTTGTGATCTCGTCAATTATCTCTTGTTTTTCCTTTGCCACGACACAATCTCCTTTCGAATTTTCATCACTGCCAGCGCTTTCGGCAAAATACCAATAATCAATAGTAAATCGTAAATAATCAATTAACTGTCCGCCCAGTTTCAAGCCCTCGTTGTTAGCTGATTTGAAATTATACCCTTCCGGTCAAAAACTACAACATTTATTTCGCGAAAAGAAAGTCCTTTATAAGAATAGAGCGTCTATCCCAACGGCGATGTTGACTCAGAAATGCCGATTTTTCTCCATTAACGACTTCAATGGCGACTCTCTCGCGATTAGTCGCTAGTCTTTAGTCGCTGATCGCTAATACTAAATACTACATACTAAATACTACGCCTGCCGGCGAGGCACCCTTCCGGTCAAAAACTACAACATTTAATTCACGGCTCAATTCACTATTCACGAATTTAACGACAACTCTCTCGCCCTAATTCTTCAAAGCGTTCTGGCGATGTTTACCCGCCACTGGCGGGCCTGAAGCAGACACGAAGTAGCAGCGTCCCGATAGCCATAACCTCCGGCAGGGCTAAACCGATGACCCACACCGGATTTTTCCGCCCAAACGGGCCATTTTCGCTCATTTTGCTTACCGAGGGCCTTGATACTGCCGAAATATTGCCTATAAATTAAATAGACGCCGCTTGGCCGCTAATTCGCTTGAAAACGGGTGCATTTCATGGTATCATATGAGTGTAGAACAACTAAACTCAGTGGGCAAGTCGAGCCCACATGGCAGGCTGTGGCGATGCAAAACAAGACTGGTGCACGCATTCGTCCTTTTTTGTCGGAGGAAGGGATTGGTTCATACTGCTGACAAAAATCTTGGCTTTTGCTTTATGGCATGCCTCGCGGTGGCTTCGGTACTGCTAAGCAGCGCCGCCATGGCCCGGCAGCCCGATGCAGACCCGCTCCAGCCGCAAGCACTCAACTACGCTGGCATATATCAGCTCAGGCAGCTCGACCCCAACCTTACAGGTACCGGTATCACTTTTGCCGTCATCGCCAGGAGCATGACATACGCCGATGGCCGACCGCTAAACGACTACCGCCCCGCCGCCTACCACAACTGCTTCGCCGATGCACTGCTCAACTTTCACGACCACAACTTTACCGTGCCCGGCGTATCACCGCATTCTACCGCCATCTGCTCTATTCTCGCAGGCAGCGACAAAAACGCATTCGATGAGCTGCTCGGCAGTTTCTATTACCAGGGCGCAGCACCCCAGGCCCGTATAGACGTTTACGAGTTCTGGCACTTCCTCGTAAACAATGTTTCCACCGGCTCACCACCCGACGCCGACATAATTGTCGCCGGAATAGGCAACCCGTTTGACGACTGGTGGACGAGGGGAATCGAGTCCCTCGCCGAACGATACGCCCTTACCGTGGTCGCAGGCATCGGCAACGGCTGCAGGGCCTGTGACCCGGTCCTGTACCCGGGCGCAGGTGCAAACGTCATCGGTGTCGGAGTCGTCGATTCTGTAAACGCCGCCGACCTTGCTGCAACCCTGTCACATTTCTCGCTGGCCTATCCCGACCGCTCCAGTGCGGGCCCCACCGCAGACGGACGATGCAAACCCGATATCGTAGCGCCGGGCAATTGCATCGTCGCCGACTACAACGACCCAAACAACTACGTCCCGGCAGGAAACTGGTCGAGCTTCGCAACGCCCGTTGTCGCAGGAACCGCTGCACTGCTCATCCAAAAGGCAAACCAGGACCCGAACCTCAATCTCGCCGCCTCGCCAAGCGCCGGCAACGCCGTAATAAAAACCATCCTCCTGAATTCAGCCGCGAAACTGCCTTTCTGGCGCAAAGGACTGCTCACAAAAGACGATGACCACGATGTCCCGCTCGACTACGTCCAGGGAGCCGGTATGGTAAATGCCGCACGCGCTTACAATCAGCTAATTGCGGGCCGAATCGAACCCGGCGTCTGCCCGAATACCGGCTGGGACCTTAACCAGTTACAGAAAAACGAAAAACCCGAAGCCGTTTACAGAATAACCATTGATGTTCCTGCCGACAAAATGATAACTGCTACCGTCTGCTGGAACAAACACTACGCCCACACCTTCCCCTTTGAGCCGCTGCCTGAAATGAATGCAAACCTCCGCCTCGAATGCTGGGCCATCGACCCCAACAACCCCGACAAAGATTATCTGCTCGACTACAGTGACAGCGCCGTCGATAACGTCGAGCATATATGGCGCCCAGCCGACCCGAACTACACCGAATACGAAATAGTCATCTTATACAATAACATCTTCGACGCGACCCAGCCGAATCCGACACCACCCTACGCCCTCGCCTGGAACGTCGGCCCGGCAGACGACAGAGAAAACATTCTATGGTATGACCTCAATGCCGACGGTACCGTTGATACAACAGACTTAGAAGTCATGCTCCAAAACATTCTTACCAACATTGAAAAACCGGACGACTATCTGCTCGGCGACATCAACGCCGACGGCAATATCGACGCAACGGACATGCAGCTTCTCCTGCAGCACCTCACAATGACCACCGACTGGTTCAAACCTCAAACCGATGCCAACAACCTGTGATTTTCACCCGCAAATGCGACTATGACCCCGCACACCTCCACACTGTTCAAAATCCTCGCCTCAAACTGGCGACAATCCGCCCAATAACCCCCTCTCGCTTCACCCACGCTGTAACTTCCCCCTCTTCACTAAGTTCGCTACTTTACACACAGGCCCTCGCGGCTCCACAAAAAACTGTCGCCACCACTGAAATAATCTTGCACGAACCCCGCTTGGCTGTTAATTTACCGCTAAAGAAAAACCCTTGTCGCAGGCCCGCGGTTATGCTAAACCAGACCCGACCAGGGCCGGCCGAAGAATCTGCGACCGGTATGTTCCCGGCTTTTTGGAACCTTCGGTTCGGAGCCGAAAAAAATAGTAGTCCAAATTTTTTGAAAGGAGTTGTGTTATGAGCAAAAGTCAATTCCGCATCTGTATCTCTGTATTGGCACTCGTGGCCATGTGTGCCTTCATCGCCGGCTGCGAAGAACAGGCCAGGACAGATGCAAAACCCACGATGGAAAAGGCGGCAGGCACCACAGCGGGCCCTTACGAGTTCAGCTCAAACTGGATGGACGAAGAGGGATTCATCACACACTGGCTTATAGTCGGCCCGTTCCCCAATCCCGGTGAGAGACCCGACAACAAGGGCTTCAACGTCGATTATCTCGGCGGCGAAGCTGGCTATACGCCCACCAACGAAATGGAGGTCAGCAAGCCCGACGGCACCACCGTTAAATGGCAGCAGTACCTGTCAACTTATACGGAAATTAGCTTTTTTGCCGTCGAGCACCTCGGACTCGATTATGACCAGGAAGACGTCCTCTGCTACTGTGCCTGCTGGCTCGAGGCCAACGCCGACAAGGACGTCGAAATCCGTATCGGTTCCGACGACGGATACAAGCTCTGGCTCAACGGCAAGCTCATCGGCACTGAGCATGTCTATCGCGGCGCTGAAATCGACCAGGAAATCTACCCCGTCAAGCTCAACAAGGGCAAGAACCTTATCCTGCTCAAGGTTGACCAGGACTGGGGCGAGTACGAGTTCATGCTTCGCGCAGTAACAAGCGACGGCAAGGCCGCACCCGGCGTCAAGGTCTGGAACTAAATTTTAAGACGGTGAACCGAACCGCCGGCCGATTCCAAATCGGCCGGCGGGTTTGTATTTCCACAGACCACGCACGTCAGATGCCAATCACCGCCCGCGCACGGCCCCATGTACACAGCCACATTTTTATCACGACAAAACGACCATTTCCCCTTAAAATACCGCCCGCTATGAAGCTCGTTGTCGCAAAATCACGTTTGAAAGGCAAAGTCGCCATCCCCGGCTCGAAGTCCCACACCATCCGCGCCATTGCTATCGCCTCGCTTGCCGAAGGCCAAAGCACCATCCGTGTCCCACTCGCTTCCAGCGATACCCTCTCGGCCGTTCGCTGCTACAAAGCCCTCGGTGCAGAAATCGATACCTCCGTTCCAAAGGCATGGCTGGTCACAGGCACAGGCGGAAAGATAAAGCCGCCGGCGGAAACCATCGACGTCGGCAACTCAGGAACCACCCTTCGCATCGCAATGGGCTCGGCTGCCCTCGCATCCCCGGGCCAAAGCACCGCCTTCATAGGCGACGAGCAAATACAGACCCGCTCCGTCGGCCCACTCATGAGCTCGCTCCAGGACCTCGGCGCAAAGTGCACCAGCATCAAAAACAACGGCAAACCCCCTGTTACCGTCACAGGCCAAATCAAAGGCGGAAAGACCACCATCGCCGCCTCCACCAGCCAGTACCTCTCATCCCTGCTGCTCTGCACTCCGCTTGCACAGGACGATACCGAAATCGATGTCACCTTGCTCAACGAGCCCGGCTACGTGCAAATGACACTCGACTGGCTCGACAAACAGAACATCCAATACGAAAACAACGATTTCAGAAATTTCAAAATCAAAGGCGCCCAGCACTACGGCGCCTTTGATGCCGCCATCCCCGCCGACTTTTCCAGCGCAACCTTCTTTCTCTGCGCAGCAGCCCTTATCGCCGACGAGGTGATACTTACCGGCCTCGACTTCGCCGACAGCCAGCCCGACAAGGCCGTTGTCGATTACCTCCGCAAAATGGGCGCCGACATCACCGTCAACCCCGATTCGGTCGTCATCAAGGCCGCCCAGCTTACCGGTGTCGAAATCGATATGAACGCCACCCCCGACGCCCTGCCCGCCATGGCCGTCACCGCCGCCTTCGCCGAAGGCGAGACTCGATTGGTAAACGTCCCCCAGGCCAGAACCAAAGAGACCGACCGTATCGCCTGCATGGCCGCCGAACTCAAAAAGATGAATATCGATTCCGAAGAACTCCCCGACGGCCTCATCATACAAGGCGCCCGTGCCCCTGAATATTTAGCCCCCAGTTTCACTGGGGGTTTCCTTCTGGATGGCCGTTCCGACCACCGTATAGTAATGGCCCTTTCTCTGGCAGGCTTGGCCATCGGCGACTGCACCATCGACACCGCCGAGGCAATGAACGTCACCTTCCCCGACTTCGTCGAGCTGATGACCACCCTCGGCGCCAACATGAAAACAACAAAATAACCCCGCCCTACAGAGGATCATCCCCGCGACGCTTCGTTGTCACCCCGAGCCTGTCGAGGGGTCCGCAGAATAAGTGCGTGCCCTGGCACGCCTCAATCTCTCAATATCAAATCGTAAATCGAAAATATTAAATCTCATCCCCCTCCTCCGAAGCTTGTACTACATAGTTCTAATGATGGCCGATTGCCGATTTGGCAATAAAACCCTTGCCTTATTTTGCTGTTTGACGGTATATTGCAGCTTAAAGGCCGAAAGCGGCTTTTTGAGAGAATCACACCTTCGCCCCTCAACATTGCCTGTTTGATGACGATGCAAAGTAAATGCCATATACACTAACAATGATGTACGTGAACGCAGTCTATTCGTGGCCTTGCCCAAAGAGCGACAGCGTCACTAACTTACTGTGTTTCCCAATCCGGTGACCACGAAGTGGACGGAGGTCAGTAACCGCACCAAATTCTAGGAATACACTGAAGAACTTATCATAGTTCTCACCCCAGTAGATCATAGCACAAGACATTGGAGCCCCCTTCCCTTCGTCCTCTCCGTTCACTAAGAAACGTAGTCGCGTATCGTAAAGGAAGCATACAGCCGTGGCTTGTGTCCATACATAGTTCTTCCAATGCCCTGTATTGGTGGCGACCGGGACAAGAGCAAGTACCTCGGAACCGTATTTCATATGAGCCTCTGCACACCGGTACAGCCAGCGTCTTATGTTTGTCCCGTGTTCTTTGTCTGAACCGTACGGAGGATTGACATAGATTGTGCGGTAATCCCATGATTCCGCTAAGCCATCATGCTCCGGCAAGCGATACTCTGTCTTTGCACCGACAATTGAGTACTCATTTGAGCACGGATCCAAGTCGATATTACCACCGAAAACCCTACGAACTGCATTCACATATTTCTTAGGTGTTCCCCAATCCCAGCTCTTCGAATTAATTGTTCTGCCCGCTGTCATTCGTGAATTTTGCTCCAGTCCTTTTGCGTGAGATTATGAAGTTCATCGTGCAAAGATTTTAGGTCTTTACCTTCCGGTGATATTATATTGAACCAAGACTGTATCCTATCAAAATTATCTTGGAAGTACTTCTGCAAAAGCAAGTCTGCTTTCAGGTTCATCTGAACCTTTGTGAACTGATTTGAGCCACTCTTGCCCGTATAACTTACAAGAAATGCATCACGCACTGGCTCAAATTCTTTCGATGGCGCGGTGATTAAGTCTGTAACAAAGTCGCCAAGTCCCTTATCTGTCAAGAAAAGCAACCAGTCATATGATTGAGCGAGAACCTTCAGTTCCTTATTGTGGTCATCGGATGTGAACCAGTTGCCGTGATTGCTCACAACACCTACCGTGAGGATAAAATGTTCTAAGAGGTCTTTATCATCCGATGCAATTACCTCCTCCAAGAACTCTCCGTACATCTTAAACTGCAACGTACCATCGGCGCGGTGAATTACGCCACCAATCTCTCCTGTTGCGAGGCGAATCCTCTGCAATGACGATATCGTACGAGCAACATACGCTCCTTGCTTCGCCTTCTCAATTGTCTGAGGCCCCTTTTTTGTGCCTTCTTCAACCCCTACACGCTTACACTCGGCAATTGCGTATGGATGACAGTGAAGCCGATGTACAGCCACAGTCATTGCAGTCCCTGTGAAATCCTCAAGTGATGCCACCAATAAGCTATCTCCGGTTTCAGCAATCGTACAAGCATTTCGCAAAATAAGCTGAGATGAGAGCAACTGGTGGCTCTTACGGGTCTCCATGTCCTTAATCTTACCTGCACCGAGCAACGCCTTTGCTATTTTGGCAACGGAAATAGGAAGTTCTGTTATCCCGAATTTGAGACGAGCAACTAAAGTGCTCGGGTGAAGGGAGTACTCAACATTATGGGTTATATCCTCATTGCTATATTCCGGCAACCTCCGTTCAATAGCAATGTACTTTTCCAGTCCCCACGCCGTCAATAGGTAAAATGTCACCACCTCGACAAGCATGCCAAGAGCACGCCCCGCTGCTTTCTTAGAGTCTTTCGCATAACTAAAAACTGATTCCGTCAGCACTTTCTGTAACTGGTCCACAGAGGGATAAGCCATCTGTATATCCTCAGGTTATAGATTTCATAAACAATTAGTTCACGTTTTTTGCAGAACCACTCGCGGCTGGCACTTTGGCCATCCTTTACCTCACGAGCAATGTTTGTCCTTATATCCTATCGGATGACGTCTTTATCATAGTAGCCGTAATTAGTCAAGTGCGTAAAAGAGGGGACATTTTCTGGCTTTTTGTTGGCATATCTTTTCGTCATTAGGGGCGAAATAACGGTATCCGCCAACCCCCTATGCGGTACCTTTTTGTTTTCCTCCTAATCAGCATAAGGACCTCCACCACTTTCCGTGCCCAAATAATATCTAAATAGCCCGAGAAAGCAAGCCTTTTCCGTCGTTAATATTTAGCGGTTTCAAGCCCCTGCGGCGCACCCCTCTCAGCGATCTCCTGGCCCCAAGCCTGTGTAATCCCCCATCGCACCGTCACCGAATACCCATCCATTTCCCCGCTCCCGACCCGCCCCTGGGCCCAAGCCCGTGTAATCCTCCACCGCTATCCCCCTCGACTACGCAATCACTTCCCTGACTCAAACCAACATTCGTCCACCCAAACCAAAAACAAAAAACAATCACCTCTCTCAGTGTAATCCGCGATTAAACCAATTCTCAGAATCTTCGAGACTTCGTGGTGAACCAAAATTTCACTTGACATCTAACTTCCCATATAGTATAATACCCACCTAACATCTAAATACTAAAAACTAAACTTGTGCCCGCGAAGGCGGGTATACTAAATTCTAAACACGGAGGGTTCAACAATGCCCACGCATTTACAAGATGTTATATTTTGTTTCTCAGCCTTTGAACTTTTTCAAGAATCAGTGTCAATCAGTGTGAATCAGTGTCTAAAAACCAAACCGCCTATCCTGCCCAACTTAACTTGCTGGCAATTTACAACCTTTTTATGCAAAACAAACCCAATGTCAAAATTATTAGACATCCCTTAAATCTATGTATCAAAAGGACTTACAGAAAATTTCTTGGAAAATGCCGCAAAAAAGCAAACCCAAACAAACCCAATTCAAACCCAATTCAAACCCAATTTCAGCCCAAACAAACCCAAAGCAAACCCAATCAAACCCAAAACGAACCCAATTTTCAAGCTGCCGGAGCCTGTCGAGGGCAGCGCAGATCCCCGCTTGTTCTCGAGGGATTGCTACTTTGGTCCTGCAGCAGAGGAACTGCTCCTCCAATGGCCCAGCAGCAGGGGACCCAACGCCAAGGTCGCGCAGAACCCCGCACCCATCGTGGTGCCGGGCCCAGTTCACCCGACTCGCCGGAGCCGCGCAGACCCGTCCGGCCCGCCCTGGGGCGATTTGGCCATTGCAAAAATGGCGAAATTCTTTACAATGCCCGTTTCCGTGGGCCGGGCGATGGTTCGGCTCCGGCATTAACAGTTGCGACCCGTTATTTTAAGGAGAACGCAGAAAAATGATTGGCTGTCACATAGGAAGAATCTTTCAGGTAACCGTTGCCGGCGGCTCGTATCAGGAGGGCCTCACCGCAGTCGTTCAGGGACACCCGCCGGGAATGCTGCTTAGCGAACAGGAAATCTACGCCGATTTGCTGCTGCGAAAGCCCGGCGCTGATGAATTGAGCAGTCCCCGAAAAGAACCGGATCTGCCCATAATCTACTCAGGTCTGAATTCTGCCGATACTATCGAAGGTGCGGGCAACAAGAACCACACCAACGGCACTCCCCTGACAATACTGATTCCCAACCTCGACCGCCACTTCATCCACATCAAGCAATACCAGGACACCAACCGAACACCCAGGCCGGGCCACGCATCCTACGCATCTTTCATCAAGTACGGCCCCGCCGACGACGCCATAGGCGCCGGAATCTTTAGCGGCCGATATACCTCAACCATCGTCGCCGCCGGTGCCATCGCCAAGAAAATCCTCAGAAAATGCGGCATCAACGTCTTCAGCTACGTCAGGGAAATCGCATCCGTCAGATGCCCCGACATCGACCACGAAAAGGCCTTCGAATACACCGAAAAATACAAGCTGATGCGATGCGACTTCGACCCCTTCTATCAGGAAATCTACGTCAAGGGCCGTATCAACATGGATATGAGATTCCTCGAAAAGACCAGGGTCCTGGCCGAGATAGAGAAAGAGATTGACCCCATCCGCGACAAGGCCCCGAAGATGTCCGCCGAGCAAATAAGAGACAAATACGGCGTCCACCACATCGTCAACTGTCCCGACATCGACGCCGCCGAGGAAATGACAAAGGCCTGCAACAAAATCTCCGCAACAGGCGATTCCGCCGGCGGTATGGTCGAAGTTGTTGTCACAGGTGTCCCCACAGGCCTCGGTGAGCCCGTCTTTTGCAAGCTCGACGCAGAACTTGGCAAAATGTTAGGCATCGGCGCCGTAAAGGCCGTCGAGGTCGGGGCAGGCCTGGCGGTAAAAGACATGACAGGAAGCCAAAACAACGACCAGATGCACGCCGAAGACGGCAAGGTAGTCTTCGATTCAAACAACGCAGGCGGCATCACAGGAGGCCTTGCTACAGGCCAGCCCATCATCGTCCGCCTCGCCGTAAAACCAACACCAACAATCGACAAAAAGCAAACAACCATCGACAAATACACTCTCGAAAACAAACAGCTCGCCGCAATCACCAGACGCGACGCCACCATCACCGCCCGAATCTGGCCCGTAGCCGAAAACTACACCGCCATCGTCATCCTCGACTACCTCCTCGCACACTTCGGATACCAGCTCCTGAAGGATAAGGTCCGCAGCTAATACCGCGCAAGAAAAAGCCCCGGCCAAACCGGGGCCTTTATTATGGACATTTCGGCTCCTCCTCGCACCAGCCGAAATGACTGTCTGCTTTAAAACGTGGAACCGATCAGGTGTGTGGTCGAACACGCCTCATTCATCGACGGATCATACGCACAGACCTTCCAGGTCCGCTCTGCGCCTGATCCACCATATTTGTCAACGTCAACATCATAGATTATGTTGCCGCCCTCGTAAGTCAGCCGCCATCCTTCGGCAAAACTTCCATACGTCCCGGTACCGCCGATAAGAATCGGCCTGTACAAAGCCGGTATCACGCTCTCACTGCTGAACTCACCGTGAGAGACACAGATAAACCGAATCTCGATAGGGCCTCCGCTGTCGTCGTTTACCATACTGACATCTGCCACCACCTTGTGCCACCAGGGCTGGTCCCCCGGAGGCCACTGGAACTGCCCCGAAAATGTATTGTCGTACGGATCCATAATGGTATTGACATCGGTTATGACCATATCCGGCGGCGGATCCGGTGCATTCGTGTCATTCGAATCCGAAAGCGTCGTCGCACAAAGCGTCGCCGACCACCCTGTCATATTGTTATTTATCGACAGGTCCCGTGCCTGCACCCTGTAGCAGTACTCGGTGTCCGACAGAAGTCCGTCGTCAGTATAGGTCGCCTGGCTCTGCCAGCCACTGTCGGTCCCGCCCGGGGTGCCCATCGTCTCATCAAAGTAGTATTCCACCCCGCTCGGATCGATGGCGGTTGTAGCAGTCATTGATATCGACGTCGAGGATGTCGCAGTCGGTGGACTCTCCCACGTCATCGGGTCGGGGCTCGGAGGCGTCAGGTCGTTCGCATCCGGCTCGCTCGTCGTCGTCGCACAGCGAACATCAGACCAGCTACCGGTATTGCCCCGAGTATCACGCGTCCGCACCTTGAAACCGTATTCCGTCTCTGCAGAAAGGTCGTTCGCCTCCCAGAACTCACTCGCTATCCATCCGCTGTTGACATCATTGTAATCCACGTTCTGGAACAGATACTCCACACCAAGACCCCACTCGTCCACCGCCCTCCTCGCCGTCATCGCAATAGAGTGTGATGTCGTCGCATACGGCGGCCAGTCCCATAAGCTCGGATTCGGTATAGGCGCTTCCGTATCCTCCACAAGCCAGCAGTTCACTAAGAAGAACAAGTCGTTATGGTCCACAACGCCGTCGAACGTCAGGTCCGTACCCCCACAAAGACCGTTTGCAGCGGAGCAGTCCTCATCCAGCCAACGACTCGCAAAGACCGCGAAATCGCTGAACCCAATAATGCCGTCCAAAAGCAGATCCACAACACTGCACGCCTTAGCCGCCCCGACAGAGAACGGATAGTGGTAGCCCATATCAACAACGCCGCGGTCGAACAGGTTGTCCGTCCGAGTCGTGTACTTGTCCAGCCCAAGATTAACCGCAAAGTCACTTCCCGCGTCCACCGCCGGACTCTGCTCGCTCTGCCCAGCCGAAACCTGGCTCAGATGATAGCCGTCCACAAAAAGCGGATCCTCACTGATATTGCCGTAGTTCTCGAAGTCCGGCTCCCACTGGTTGCTCACAGCATTGATATCCCAGCCGATTACCTCGCAATCCGTGCAGCCCGCCTCGACAAAGATCGGCCCGCTCGCAAGAGCCCCAATCAGCGTACCCAAATTCACCCTCGGCTTGGTTATCGCAACCTTCGTATCCGTAACCAGCTCACCCGTGGCCACAAGTATAGCCCTGACCTGGGCAGGTGAAAGATAAATGCCAAGCTCCGCTTTCGCTGCTGACTGAAGAACAGCCACCGCTCCCGCCGCAAACGGACACGCCGCACTCGTCCCGTTGAAGTTTGGCGTGTAGTCTCCCGGTGTGTAACCCGCTGAACCCACCATATCCGTTGTGTGAATCGGGTCCGCCGGCGCAAGAATATCAAGTATATCGGCGGTGTTCGAGTACGGTGTCACCTGATCAGTCGTATCGTAAACCGCACCCACAGATATCACATTCGAAAGCGCAGCTGGAAGGATAATACCATCCGTGTAAAATTCGTTACCCGCCGCAGCCAGAATAGTAATACCTGCCGCAACTGCGTTTTCTGCGGCCAGCGCCATAGCTGGCGAAGCAGCATCAGCGATAGCAGTGTCGTTATATGGAACGAAGCCGCCCCAACTATTGCTCATTACAAGAATCGGATTAGCCGGGTCATCATTCTTGTGATCCACACACCATTCCCATGCGGCAATATCAGAATCGGTGGGGAAAAGGTCATCATCCGTCGATATCTTCAGAGCATATAGCTTCGCGCCTGGTGCCACGCCTCCGATATAGTCACCCACAGGTGTATCGGGTTCGTCCCCTGCCGCTATACCTGCACACGCTGTTCCGTGTGGTTGGATACTCGGCCTCGGATCCGCGTCATCTTCTCCCGTATCATATCCACCAATTACCTTGGAATTCGGAAAACCGCCGCCGCCAAGCATCACATGAGTTGTATCTATACCGCTGTCAACGATTGCTATCGATACCCCGGTCCCGTCGAACATGGTACGGATCGCCATAGCATTCGCTAAATCAAGCGACTGAGACATCTTAACATTGAAGTAGCGTACCGGTTCGATATACTGAACCAATGAATTACCAAGCAGCTTGTTCAGACCTGCTTCATTCACCGTACCGGAAAAGCCCGCTTGATTCTCATATTGATACCTCAGCGTAAATTCATCACCCGTAAACGTCCCCAGAACCGCCGCCTGGCGATTCGCCACTTCCGCCTTAAGAATCGCAATCGATGCCGCGTCGGTCCAGTCCGTCTCAGCCCTCAGATCAAGCGCCTCGAACAAGCTGACAATCACCTCGGCTCGCCCATCTCCAGAATCAAGCTGATCGTAGATGGTTCCTGCTTCTATCAGCGTCGCGCTGCTACCGGCCCCGGTGTCATTCGAATCCTCATCCGGCACTATCGCAACCTCACCGGCTAAAGGCCCGATGTCGCTAAACCAGATGCTCACAGTCGAAGGCCCGTAGTCGTATTCGAAACCCGTACCCACTGACAACTGCGCGCCGTTCTCACCCCAGTTGCCCCAGATAATGCTGTCAATGATATCCGTATATGCTTCGTGACTCGTCGATATCCCGCCGCCATGGCTCCGTCCGGACGCTGCGTTGCGGGCGAGCGTGCTGCTGGCAACACTCAGCTGCGAGAAAGTTGTATTTGTGATACCGCCGCCGTTGCGACCCGCTGAGTTGTCTGTTATCAGGCAGTTGAACAGCGACGATATACCCTCGCCCCCGAAGAACGCACCCCCGCCGGAAGTCTGCGCCTGGTTATTGCTCACTTTACAGTCGGTCATGTCAACATCTGCCGCCCAGAAATGAACACCGCCGCCCTTGCCGAGCACATCTACTACATTAACATCGCCAATGAAACTAAGCGCCGAATTGCCGGCAATATCTGTCTCAATGAAGCTCATCTGCCCGTGCTCTCCGAACACACCACCGCCGTCAAATGCTACGTTGCCCGTTATCCGGCTGTTCTTCACTGTCGGGTTGGCATTGGCAAGGTGAAGACCACCGCCCACAGGGGCAATATTTCCGGCGACATTACAATCATCGAATATCATCTCCGCCGTGTCCTCCGCACACACCCCGCCGCCGTGACCAATGTACGGGTCCAAACGATGAGCCCCGTCATTCGGATCCGAACAGACATTGCTGGCTATCGTACACCGGCTGAATTCCACCCGCGAACCTGCCGCACAGTAAACACCACCGCCAAAACTCGGTATCCGGTATGCAATCTCCGGCTCTAACAGAAAACCGGACGGTGTCGCTGCCCCGCCAATACCGCTCATCCCGCCTAACGACATGTTGTCGCTGATTTCACAATTCGTGAAAGTGACTTCGCTGCCTTGGTCACAATATACACCGCCTCCCATCCCGGTGTAAGTGTAGTAATCACCGAGATAACCCCAGTATGCCCAAAGGTCGCCCTCTACAAACAAAATATCCAAACTGAACGGATCATAGTGCAACGCCTGTGATGCGCTCCAGTTTCCTCCGTAGTTCTCCTCTCCACCCGGGTCCGTGTCGTTGCCACCGGCCCCGCCGCTGCCGCCCTGGGCAATGTTGTTGATAATCCGGCAGTTGAGAAACTGCGGGCTGCTGCCCACACCGCAATACACGCCCCCGCCGTGAATATAGCCGCCCCAGCCGCCCCGACCGGCGTTCTCATCCGTAGTGGCGTTAACTCCATCGCCACCGTTACCACCCATACTCTGGTTATTACTTATTATGCAGTTCTTGATCAAAGGCGAAGCTCCCGATGATATCCTTATCCCCGTTCCACTACCGCTTCCACCATCGTATCCGTCCGGATGGCCTTGGTTTCTGTCACCAGGCAAACCCGAGAGCAGCTGCCCACCGCAGTTGGTAATCGTAAAGCCGTTCAGCACCGTCCCGACACCTGCACCGGGCAGAAACCACACACCCATCAGGTTCTCCCCAGGCAAGCCGGCACGCCCGTCGATAACCGTCGCCGCAACAGTGCATGGGTCATCCGGGTCCAGCGACCTTATCTCAATCGATTTGTTCACTGTCACCACTATATTCTGATAACCGCTGTAATACGTCCCCGGATAAACCACTATCGTATCGCCGTCTTCGGCGTCGTTGATTGCCTCCTGGATAGTCGGGTAATAACCAGCACCGCCGCCAACGGATACCAAAAGCGTCCTCGGCTGCCCGAACTCAACAGAGACAATTATGTCGAAGCTCATCACAACAGTATTGCTCTGGGTCTTTAGAGAATCGTCGTCGGTTCCCATCCACGCCTTAATCCGCCAGCCGCTCCGCGGCGTCGCCGTAAGAGTAACCACCGTACCTGCAAAGTACGTCCCGCTCGGCGGCTCAATAGTGCCCTGCCCGCCCGCTACACCCGTCGTCAACTGGAAAGTCGCAACCATCCCGCTGTCTAAATAGTGATACCCTATATCCACCTGCCCGCTGTCGAGAACATTGTCGGTACGCGTCGTGAACTCATCCATCCCCACGCTCGCTGCCGCCGCGCTTCCCGCATCCACCGCCGGACTGTCCATACCCTGACCGGCAGAAACCTGACTTAGGTAGTACTCGCCGAGGTCGCCGCTGGCAAACAACGGCTCACCGTAAAGGTTCGTCCCGCCGCCAGGAATGCCCCCGACCTCGCCGGGCCCGTCAAACAAAGTACCTGTCTGCGAGTCATAGTAGTCGCCGTCGGGATTGTTATAGAACAAACAGAACCTTGCCTCCGCATCCCCGCCGTAATCCTCTTCGTGTATGGCACCGCTGTCGCAGTTATTGAATATACAGTCGGTTATGGTCGGCCTTGAGCTCCAGTCGCTGAAAACGCCGCCGCCGAAATCGCCCGCCGTATTCTCGCTGAATGTACAGTTGCTTATCGCCGGCGTCGCAAACACACTGCACGATACGCCGCCGCCGTCGGTGCCGGCCTCGTTGCCGACTATCAGGCAGTTCCTTATCGTCTGCGATGCCGTCCCGAGGTACAGATTGATACCGCCACCGGAATCCGCCGCCGAATTGTCGCGGACAGTGCTGTTCCCTACCGATATCTCCATCAAAAGACCATTCAGCCCGCCGCCGGACCCGAAAACAGCCTGGTTTCCACTGAGAAGGACTTCTTTAAGAGATGCATCTCCGTATGCAAGGTCCATCCCCCCACCGACTACGGCTGTATTATTCACAAAATAACAGCGGGTAAACGTGCCGACAAAAGTCTCGGATGATATACCGCCGCCTGACCAGGCCTGATTACCGGTGAAACTGCAGTCGGTGAAAGTATAGGTCAGCATACTGCCGGAATAGACGTCAACTGCACCGCCAAAACCACTGAACGCGCCGCTGCCGCCTTCTGCCACGTTGCCGCCAAACGAACAGTTCGAAATCGTAGCGTTACTCATTAACTTCAACGCACCGCCGTCGTTCTTTGTCGAATTGACCGCAAACCGGCAGTTTTGGATGTCAACGATGCTACTCGTGTCAACAAAGATTGCACCGCCAGAACCCAGGTCTCTGGAAAAGCTCTGCAGTTCAGTCCAATCGCTCGCGTCGGAGTTGCCCTCGAACAGGCATTTACGCTCGGGACTGCCAACAGACACTGCATAGTCGTTGTTGATGGTCAAAGCCGACCCGGTGCCGCACCAGATAGCACCGCCCAAATTGTCTGTAAAATCGCACGTATTGATTAGAACACTCGTATTATTGCCGCAATACAAAGCGCCACCCACGGTATATCCCATGACAATAGGGTCCTCCAACTGGGTAATCGAGCGGAACGGAAAAACGTCGTAGGCGCTGTTGCTCGTAAAACTGCAATTGTTAAAGTCCGCATCCGAGCCCGAACCGTAATAGGCCGCACCACCGGCGATGTCCCCCAACGTGTACACCTGCCCCCACGCACCTATGGGAGCACGAGGGTCGGTGGGATCGCCTAAACCCCTCATACCGCCTCTCGCGCGGGGACCCGCCGTTGCGATGTTCTCACTTAACGTACAGTTGACCACCACCGGCGCACACCCGCTCTCGGCGTAAATAGCGCCTCCCATGCCGTCGCCTATACTGTCTCCGGCGTCGCCGCCGCCGCTTTCGTTGCCCTGAATGTCGTCGGGCGCACCCTCGGCCCAACCACCACTTCCACCTCGGCCGCCTTCGCCTCCTCTCGCTTCATTGTTCGTAAATATGCAATCACTGATTATCGGGCTGCTTCCACTCCTACACGCGATGCCACCGCCATAGCCGTTCCCTTCACCGTCGCCGCCGTGACCACCCCACTGGCCGTCAGAGGTAACGGTAGGCGTCGCATTCGCGTCTATCCGGTCGAGATAGCACGGGTCCGCATCACCTAAAGTCCAGTAAGACCACGGCCCGAACACACCCGGCGCCCCATCGCCTCCACGCGCACCGGTAACCACACAATCCGTAATAACGCAATACTTTATTGTCGGTGAAGCCCCGCCTTTACAAAGTATCGCACCCCCGTAGCCGTGGTCCGTTTCGTCCGCACCCGGAAGGCCTATCGGCGGACAGGTATTAACATCTGTACACCAGGGAGGTGGTATCCGATCAAAGTTACCAAACGGGTCACCCGCATTCTCAATAGCGTACGACCCTCCGTCGGCGCCTCGATCGCCTTGCGCATAGCCGTTTCTGATTGTAAAACCCATCAGTCTGCTGTCGGGGCCTTCCCCGCTGTGAAATTGAACGGCACGGTGAGGCACACGCTCGCCCGTCAAAGGATTTGCTATTTCGTTACAGTCGATAATCGTCGAAGCTATTATGTCCCAGTTCGGATTATCCGGGTTGATCTGGCTCCTTACCGTGATCGCCAGACCCCCGAAGTCAAGATCCCAGTTCCCCTCCCCCGTGTACGCCACTGGGTAATACGGGTTCGGAACCGGAGCAACCTCCACCACGTCGCCGTTCGATGCCGCGTCTATCCCGTCCTGAATGGTCGGGTATGTCCTCGACGGTACGTAAATCGTCTTCGCACCTGCAACACCCTCAAAAGCCAATACGGCCACCAGACTGACTACAACTTTCAGTTTCATACCTCTTGATAACTCCAAACGGCTTTTCATGCTTCCCCCGGAAAATTGCTTTACTATCAAAACATGCCCTCCATAGCGGCTATGGCCTCCGCATCGGCCTCCTCCTGCAATATAATCGTCGGCTTGACCAGTATTAACAGAACCTTCTGGTCGCTCACCTTGCTGCGGTTCGTGAACAACCGACCAATACCCGGGATCTTGCTCAGTATCGGTACGCCCGCTTCCTTGTCCTCTTTCGACGTCGTCTTAAGACCGCCCAAAAGCAGCGTCCCTCTGTCTGGAACGCTTACCCTTGTCTTCACCCTCGACCTCTCCGTCTGAGGAAGAGATATGTCGTATTCGAGGACCTGCGGCGCAACGCCAACACCTGCCGGTATCGGCGCCTCAATCGTCTGCTTGTCAAAGCCAAGAAAATCCCACAGTTCAGCCACTATGTTCAGCACAACGTGCTTCTTATCATGTGTTATTGTCGGTGTTATATTGAGCGTCGGGCCCGTCGGTATATACCAGATATTCTGAGTCAGACCCTGTGAGCCGCCACCGATGCCGCCAGCGACGCCACCAGCGATGCCGCCAGTTGTGCCGCCCATGGTGGAAATGTCCGGCGGAATCGCATAGCGAATCGTCCTGCGTACCTGCAGCGTCGCAGATTCTCCGCTCAACACCGTAACCTTCGGAGCCACTAACGACTCAGCATCACGGTGCGCCTGCGTCGCTCGGATAAGAAAGTTCGCCTGCAATGTATCAAGAATCGAGCCGCCAAAGCTCCCTAACATCGCTCCGCCGCGAATTGTCTCTCCCAAACCGGTCGGCCACTCAACCTCTCCGAAATCCCAGCTGCCCGGAAGACCGGACGGCTGCGGAGCTACCGCTTCAAACGAACCCATCCGCCAATTCGACCATTCCATCTCGTTGCCAAACCACACACGAGCATCCACATCAATCCCGATCTCCTCGATGAAATTCTCACCCACCAACAGGAACCTCGCCTCAATGGCCACCTGGTCGCCGAGCGATTTACGCATGTCCCGAAGAAGCTTGACTATCTGACGATGGTTGTCCGGCGTCTGATAGACAACAAGCTTTTTGATCTGATAGGGCGTTATCGTTGCCTCGCCTCCATAAACATCCCAGCTGTTTCGGTCAACGTTTTCCTGAATAATATCGAGCAGACTATCCATCCGCTCCTGCGCCTCCTGCCGAAGCGTATCCCTGTCAAGCTCCTGCTCCTGCTCGTAGAACCACTCCATTGCAATTCCCCCCTGCTGGCCGCCGCCGCTACCGCCGCCGCCCATGCCGCCGCCACCGCCGCCGCCACCGCCGCCACCGCCGCCGCCCATGCCGCCGCCACCCATGCCGCCGCCACCACCGCCGCCACCGCTGGCGCTGACATAGTAGTCGGCCGGACGACCGACAAGAATTGTCACATCATAAACGCGAAGCTCGTAGTCACTCGGAAGTGAATCTTTCGTCGCCACAACTATCACACCACCTCTGATGACATAGTCAAGCTCAACTATTCCACCTGAGACCGCATCAAGAAGAAGGTCCAATGCTACCCTGAGAGGCCTGCCCCGCACCGGGTCCATGTTAATCGCCGTAGTTTGGTCTATGTCCGCATTGTTATACAAATCACCCCAGTTCACCTGTATCTCCAAAGGCGGCGCAACCGAGCTCTCCAATACCTCTATTGCCTCACTAAGTGGCATCTCCGGTGACAAATCCGAAAGATCCACTATCTCATCAAGCTGCTTCTCAACTGCCGCATCAAGCGGATCCTCACCTATCGCCTCTTCCGGCTGACGCCACTGACTCGCTACTATCTCCCTCCAGTCCTTCGGATGCGTCATCTCCTCGGCATACGGAATCCCCGCCTCTTCAGTCTTAAGAAGTATACTGGCACGCTCTTTGCCCTTCTCCTGTTTCAGCTCAAGCTGCTTGCGAAAGCTGACCGTCGTCTCCAGAAGCTGCTTCTGCAGCAACGCCTCGTCGTGCAGAGGATCCAGCGTAAGCAATATCCCTAACTGCCCCAGCGCTTCCTCATAACGCCGCTCCTTTTGGAAATTACGTGCATTCTCCAGAAGGTCCGTTATCCTTTTCGCCCGCTCAGCCGCCATCCGCTCCTTATGCTCCTGCTGCGACACAGCCGCTCGCGTCCGCTTCTCTTGCTCCATCCACTCCGCCTGTGCCGCCTCACCCTCGCTTATCCTCTCCGACATCTGCCTCAGCAAACCGCTGTACTGATTGAAAAGATAATCACCAAGGTGTAGATTGTTCTCGTACACAACACGTTGTGCCTGCTCCACCACCTCCTTGGCCTTGTCATACTCCGCCAGACCCATATAGTTCTGCCCCTTCGCCAGGGCATCCGTGACAACCGCCTTGACCCTGCCTCGTATCACATCTCTCCTGCGGTTGATTTCGTTTATATAACCGCCGTCACCGCCCACGCCCGCACCAGGCGCCCGCTCTGCAGCAACCGCCGCCGGCTCAATCGGCACCGCCGATACCACCGGCTCCGGCTCAATCGCAATAGACGGCAGCTCCTCCACAACCACCTCGACCCTGCGCTCCGGCTCAATTGCAATAGACGGCAGCTCCTCCACAACCACCTCGACCCTGCGCTCCGCTGCCGGTGCCAGCACCGAACTGCTCGGCGCACTTACACCTGCCCTGCCGGCAAGTATGTTGTCTATCTTCACAAGGTAGTCCTGTGGCGATTCACCCGCAGGCGTCACCAAAAGGTCGCTACGCGCTGTCTTCAAAAATCCTTCACGCGCCTTCTCCAGCTCACCCGACTCGAAATGCTTGACGCTGCGATTGTAAAGCTCCGATATCTCCTGCCTCTGCTCACGAAGTTGCAAATCGATCTTCTCAAGCCGGGCCTTGATTACCTGACGCTCCTCGTCGGTCAAAAACTCGCTCGCAGCAAGCGTCTCAAGGTGCGCCCGCGCCTGAGCAAGCTTCTGCTGCTCAGCTAATCCGTCCGCAGACTTTATCACCTCCATTGCTGCCTTGCGCTCGAGCGCCGCCTCCTGAATCTTCGCAAGGATTTCCTGCACCATCGCACGCTCAGATGCCGTCAGGTACCCCTCGTAATCCTTCGCCCGAAGCAATGACTTCTCCGCAGCAGAATAGAACCCTCGCTTGTACTGTTCTGTCCCTATCTGAATCCAGTTCTGAGCCACCTGGCGGACAACCTTCTCCTTGTCGTCCTCAGACCGTGCAACTCCGCTCATAGAGACCGTCACCAGCACCAGTGACGTCAATAGCACAAATAGGGGTTTTCTGCCGAAGTGCCTTTTAGAAAATATGCGCCTGTCCAAAACCGACCTCCTCCAAATGAAACTACCTTTCAAAGGAACTTTTCAAAAAAAACACAATATCAGTAATACACCCGCCACTTTTAGGTAAGGTTATACCTCTGATACCTCAGTCTATAAAGAAATGGCCTTTTTTGCAAGCAAAAAATCCTTGCACCGACCCTGCACGCCGTACAAGCCACCCCACAACGACCTAAGTCCTATATTATTAACCATTACAGCACTGCAATCAAGCACGAAACACAAAATCTACGTAAAATACCTGTGTTAATTTAGAAAAAATTCGACCTCCCCGGAAAGTTAAAATAGGGTGATTTCGACAACGCACCTCCACGCCACCCCACCCGGACAAACCCGACCCCCCCGCGCATCTTCAAAGCCCAAAAACGCCCGAATAACATCCCCCAAAAACGCACGACAAACAGCCGCCCCTGCGACGATTACGCCCTCACTTGGCCCGAGCACCCGTTTGGTCGGACAAAATCCTGTCCGTCAACTGCCCAAGCCACCCCGTGTATTGCTCATAAAGCGCCTCGCCGAGTAACTGCCGGTTCTCTCTTACTACCGCCTCTGCCTTCCTCACCACCTCCATCGCCCGATTGTACTCGCCCTTCGTTATGTAACCCGCCACCTTCGATGCCGTATCCGTAAGCACCGCTCTCGTGTAGCTGCGTATAATGCTCGCCCTCTTCTCCCCCACCTCTTCTTCGGCCGCCCTGCCCTCCTGCACCGCCGGCTCGGCAACATCCACCACCTCTTCCTGACCTTCTGCCTCATCGCTCCGCGCTGGACCGGCCTCGACACCCTCCGTACCACTGTCCCCGACAGCTTGCGCCGGCTCCGAAGGCACAAGCTGCAAAAAACGATTCGCAGGCCGCGTCTCCGAAGGTAAAAGATTACTCAGCCGCTCCATCAGAATATTATCTATCTGAACAAGGTAATCTTCAGGACGGTGCCCTTCCGGAGCTACCAGCAGACCGTACCGCGACACCGCCAGAAATCCCTCACGCGCCTTCTCGAGCTCACCTGCTCGGTAGTATTCTATGCTCCGATTGTATAGCTCCGTAACCTCTCCCCGCTGCTCGTCGAAATGTTCATCGATATTCTTCAGCTCTCCGGTTATCAGCTCCCGCTCCTGCTTCGTCAGGTAACCGCTGTCACGAATCTTCTCGAAATGCGCCCTTGCCTTGATGGGCTGACCCATCCTGACCAATTCCCTCGCCGTCCGCACGTGCTCCAGCACCGCCTCACGCTCAACCGCGAGCTTGTGCGTCTTCTGCAGCCGTTCGTTGAGCTGCCTGTGCTCGGCGTCCGTCAGATACTCCTGATATCCCTTGGCCACAAGAAAAGACCTCTCTGCCGCCGAATGAAGCCCTCGCTTCTCCTGTGCCGTCCCGACCCTGACCCAGTTAAGCGCAACCTCACGCAGTACCTTCGCCTTCTCCTGCTCCGACTGCCCCGGCTTGCTCTCCGCCGCAACGCAAAACGCTCCCGTCAACAGCACCACCAATGCCACTATCGCAGATACTCGCATCTCTCTACCACCCATATTTAGCCCCGGCCTTTGGCCGGGGGCACCTTCGAATACCCTGGCACTCTCCTCTTCCCCTTCTCAATCGTAAACTTGTCCTCGCATGCCCTAAGCGGGGATCGCAAACCTGTCCCCGCAGGTAGTAAGCGAAAATCGAAAATCATAAAATCCCCATTATTATACCCCCTCTTCGATACTATGCAACTTTTGTTTCGCCCCCTCATGCCTGAGGCAGCGCCGAAGGTGTAAGGGGGTTGCCGGCGTGAGGATCGCTTACCCTTTTACCGAAGTCCTTGACTTCGGGGATCATTCCGCTCGCCTGCCTTGCAGGCGACGTATATAACCCCCGGTTTCACCGGTGGGGCGCAATCGTGAGGTCCACTTACCCTCATCGCCTGCCCCGCAGGCGACCTTAGCCCCCGGTTTCACCGGGGGTTGCAGGCGGAGGTATGCTTTCCCTACTTCGCCTGCCCCGCAGGCGACCTTAGCCCCCGGTTGCTTGCCCTCGAGGTGAGCTCCGCAGACACTACAAACGGAGGGTCACCGGGGGTTGCAGGCGGAGGTATGCTTTCCCTACTTCGCCTGTCCCACAGGCGACCTTAGCCCCCGGTTTCACCGGGGGTTGCAGGCGTGAGGTATGCTTTCCCTACTTCGCCTGCCCCGCAGGCGACCTTAGCCCCCGGTTTCACCGGGGGTTGCAGGCGGAGGTATGCTTTCCCTACTTCGCCTGTCCCACAGGCGACTATTTCGCCCCCTCAACCCCGAAGGGCGTTGCGGGGTTGCATGCGCAAGGAATGCCCTTTTGTCATTCCCGCGAAGCTTGTCCCCGCGCAGGCGGGGAGCGGGAATCCAGAACCTGCACCTTGCACCCTATAATAGCCCGAATTTCCCGGATGAACTTGTCCAAAGTCGTAGCACTAGCGCAGACCCCGCACTCAGCGTAGTGCGGGGGAAAAATAAACTGTTGTTGCCTCGCCAGCATGCTGGTGGATAAGCCGACTTGAGGAGCTTAGTGCGAGAGAGTTGCCGTTAAAGGATTCGTGAATAGTGAATAGAGCAAAAAGTAAATCTTGCAGTTTTTGCGGCAATAGATATAATTACAAACCAGTTGCGTAGCAAAAATCAATAGTTTTGTTTAACCACAGATCATCGTTGCGTAGATAGTGCTTTGATAATAATAACAACAATAATAGCGGTTACCGGTCTTATAATTGCCGGTATATCCCTCTTATGGCAAATATGGACTTATTGCAAAAAGCACGAGGAACGAGTAAAAGGGAGCCTTTCAATTACAGTTGTACAAATAGAACCCCGCGAGAACGTGACAGCTCTCCAACTCGAAATATACAATGATGGTCAGGTCCCCGTCTATATAAAATCTGTTGCTCTTACTTGGGGTGATGAAGGGCCAGAACTTGGAAATACTACATTTGCATTGAATTTCAAAGAGTATCCGCCCAAGAGGTCCCCACTACAACCAGGTGAAGGTACAAAATATGTTCTACCATCTATTTTTCCTCAAATGCTATCCAAGGCCAGTAACCAGCCTAAAGATAAAGTACGGGTATCAGTAACGTCAGAGAGGAAAGAAGTTTTAAAACTTCAGGGTGATGACTTGAAAGCATATTTAGCCAAACTATCGGAAGGCACAAATAACACCGAAAAAAAATAAAGAAGCACACATGATTGTGTATAATAGAAAGAATCTGCAAAGAAAAAACGGAATCGTTTGTTTAGCTACCGAGGGCACAAAGAGTGTAGAAATTTAAATAAACAGCCAACAATTCGGTTGAACTTTACTTTACCAGCTGCACGTGATGAAAGAAGAAAATAAAATAAAAATAGAAAAGGCGTTGGACTCATTACTAGATAACATTTCTGAGAATATGTTCGACTGTCAGAAATTCGGATATTATTCCCCCTTTCTCAAATTTATATCTTATAAAAGCAATAAGATCCACAGACAGTCAAGGCAATGTATATACCCAACATGCACAAAGAGAACTATAAAAAAGTCACATTCCATTCCCAAGAGCGCTTCATTAAATATAATATCTGAAAATGGACATGTGTTAAAACCAGATGTTGATGAATATGGCAAAGAACTGAAAGTAAAGATAAACAGTGTCGGTATAAATAATGCCTCTGTATTTCCGGGATTTTGTGAGGAACATGAAAAGCTTTTTTCGATATACGAAAATGATGCAAAAATTGATACTTACAAAAAAGTTTTGCTGCAATCGTATCGAGCAATCTGTCGTGAAATAGTTGTTAGGAAAAATGAGAGTTTTGTTCTAAATCAACAATATAGAGAGTATGAAAAGGTCGTTGAAAGAGAAAGTTTAAAGTATGTAAGTGGTTTATTAAAAAATCATATAGAACTCGATAAAATCAAGGGAATAAAAATTAATGGCGGAGACAAATTATTGCTAAGTTTTGAGAAGATGATTAAGTATATAAACAAATCTCTTGTCCTCTTAGAAGAATATTCTGATACAATAATTAGCGAAATAACAAATGATACCAAATCAAGCGATATAATTTTTTCTGCACTTACTATAGATTATATTCTGCCGATAGCTTTGTGTGGCTTTGCAAATTCAGAGTTACAAATTAATGGTTCTCATACTGAATTTCTACTAATTATGAATATTGTTCCTACTAACAAAGAAACCTACATTGTATGTGCAACTAACAAAAAGAATAAAAAAATATTCGATGAATACATAAAATTTCATTACCAACACCATCTGTCTATTCTAAATATGGTTGAAAGCTTTATGATCTTTGGCAGTGACCATTGGTTCATACGACCAAGCAAATGGCACACTTTGCCTGATGATAGAAAAGAGATATTGTTAGCAGATATCTTGCAATCAAAGGAGTCTTTCCTTGAAATGTACCCTCTGTCGATTTTCGATGAAGCAAGAAAGACTTTTATTGATATATTCTTAAGAAATACGAAAGATCGAAAACTAACGAATATTGAAAAAGATTTTATTAGTCGAGAAAAAACCAAGCTATCTGGGGCATATCATAGAAGAATAATGGGAGAAGACGAATTAATTCAAACGTTGTACAAACATATAGAATAGGCGTAACGGTACATTTTTAAAATCAGTGGTGTTAGTCCGTGTCTAAAAAATCGGTGTTAATCAGTGTAAACTTGTTCTCGCCGCGTTTCGTTCGTAATGGCATCTCTGTGACCCTCGATGTGCTCTGTGGCTAATTCTTTTCGTGTTGTCTTCATCAAGCCATAAAACACCAAAAGGCGCTACCGTTTAATATAGCGCCTTTCAGTAATGCCCAAATTTCCAATACTATAATCGGCAAGATATCCGACCAACTTTACCAGTAATCATAAGACGAGCGATATTGTATTACTGGGTTCGCTTTGGCCCGCCTTATTAATGGCCTTTACCCTGTATTCTAATTGCACACCTCACGGCTGCCTCTTTAATGAGGCCTTTGTTTCCAGCGATATTGCCACCTGTCTCCATTCACCCACCCATAGGACAGATTGGCTCCAAAGGAGAAACGCAAAGCGTTTCAGTGGACGAGGCAAGGCACTGCGGACAAGCTTGCTTGGCAAGCAGTGCATCCCGAGAACACAAAGCCAATCAATAATTATTCAGTCAGCTCATATTATGAGCGTAGCTCATGTGGACGAAGGCAAAGGGTCTGCGGACAAACCTCGTTTGGAGCAAGGCCCGCGCTGAGTACACCTGCTGACTGAATCCCTCTGCGCTCGAAGTTTACCCTCGAGTGCCTGCTACCTTGTTTTTTCAACAGAGGGCGTCCTCGGCGGTAAAAAATCCGTGCAAACTTGTGCCTACCGAAGCTTGTCCCCAAGGGGGGGTATCCGTGTCCATCCGTGGTTTGAACCTTTTTTTGTTACTTCGTGCCTGCCCCAGACTTCGTTCAGCCGGTCAAAAATGGAAGCGCACGCTTCCGTGATCGAAGGCGGAGCGTTCTGAAAAAGCTCGCTTTGAGAAGAACGCCTGTCTCCATTCACCACCCCCGTCAACAAATATCCACCTTACCCGCCACTGGCGGGCTGGCGGGCACTGACACTCTATCCCTCCTCCTGGCGCTAGGTCTCATTGCCACCTACTGACGTCCACCCGCCACCCTCTCTGGCGGGCCGACGGGACCCCCGTGTAATCCTCCGTCCAGACTTGGTTCAGCCGGTGATTCAAAAGATTGGCTCCCAAAGAGAAGCGCGTAGCGATTCAGTGGACGCAGGCAGTACATGCCGAGAACACAAAGCCAATCTGCCCGCTGTAATCTTCGTGGCCGGAGTTTACCCTCGCTTGTCCTCGAGCGGCCCTATCTTGTCATGGCTACAGAGGAAGGGATTGCTAACTTGGCCGTAGCACCGTCTGGTGCACGGCTGCCCCGCTACAGAGGATCACTTCTGACCTCACCCTTCCGCATCAGGCCCCCATTCGCATTACATAATTCTCCCTTCACCATATCTCATAGTCTTTTACCGCTCCCAACAGCCCAAAATCCGTAACCCCAAAAAGAAAAATCCGTGATAATCCGTGTCAATCCGTGGTTAAACCAATTCTCAGAATCTTCATGTTCTTCG
>JAUVYV010000059.1 GCA_030602885.1 Phycisphaerales bacterium | reverse complement strand
TGTCAAGAGAAAAACGACATTTATTTTGCGACATTTTTTTGGGATCTCTGGCGGGACCTGTCCGAATCAGGTCGTATTCTGTATAGAAAGCGACATTGCAGTCGGCTGATGATGGTAGTTTGCTATTGATCTGGGTCAGTAAATCGATTCTGGAGAGGCTCAGGGGGCAAAAAGGGGGTTTGTGTGTCTCAATTAGTCGAGAGACTATGGGAGTGGTACTCGAATGGTCGGTGAATGGGACTCGAATGCGAATCTGGCCGGCGGCGAGCGGACCAGGTTGCCTGGGCAGGGAGCCGTGAGACACGCCCGCCGCCCGTGCTGTGTGAGGAACGAGCCAGCACCGTGGGCAGCGGGCGTGTGCGGGGACGTGTGAGGAACGAGCCGTCCCCGTGTAAGATAATCCCCGGCCTGCAGGGATGCAGGCCATTCCATCACCCCAACAGCACATCGTTGTCGTTAGCATAAAATCTCATAAAGATTTTTGTTTTTTGCGAACGATGGGCTGGGTGGGGGGGTGCACCCCCCCAGGGGATTGGGTGGGGGACGGGGCGGCCTTAGCGTTTTTTTAAGGCAGCCTCCCACTCAATCCCGAAAGAAATCCCTCTCGCCTTGCGAGGTTCCTTTTGTGCGGATCAATGTCGAGGAAAGAATGCACCCAACGGATTCGCACCGTTGTTGTCTTTGACACAAAGAAGTTTTGTCGTTTAAAACTTCTCGTGATTTTCGTATACCCCGTAAAACTTTTGCTTCAAAAGTTTTTAGAAAATCACCTACCAGTCGAAAAATAACCCTGGTATTTTTCAGAAATTCGTACGTTGAACGAATTTCAGTATGTAGTTCTTTGTTTTACAAAAAAATAAGGGAGTGTCCCCACCGTCGTTCTGTTTTTTTTCGAGTAATCTGTTTGACCGATTGTGGGTAAATACTGACGGGACCCGATTCAAATAGATTGTCGAGAAAAAAAGCGGAGTGGCGGACACGAGCGCTGGGAAACTGCGCAGGGCACCGGCGGCGGGGGAGGAACGACCCCGGGGCCAAAAAGGAAAAAAAAGAAAAAACAACAACACCAACTGCGTATGCTGCTGTGTATTATGGGTGGGTGGGTGGGGTGTTGTTTTTCCTTAGGATGTGATGTTCCTTCGGTTTGCGATTGTGCCTGTGGATGTACAGCCCCTAACCCCGTCGACCGTAGGGAGACGGGGGGGGCTCTACCTCGATTTTGTGATATAGGGGAGGTCGTATGTTAGCTGTTGTTTTTTTTGTACGTGCTGTGTTTTGGGTCGGTCGTCCTCGACTTTGAAATATACGTATGGCCGTGTTGTGGTTGGTTTCTGGTTGTTTTGTGGTGTTGCTCTTTCGAGGAAAAGTAGATTTGGCCGTAATGTTATTTTGTTTGTGTGTGTACGTGTTAGCTATATAGGGTTTTTCTTTTCGCTCGCACACACAAGACACATACACTACCAGTAAGACACACATACTACCAGTAAGACACACACAATACACACTATCGGAAATTTCGAGTCGAATTTTCCGCGACTTCCTGAGAATGGGCCGGCGACGAGCTCGTCGGAAGGAAGTCGCGGGCTTTTTCGTTTGCCAGGCGATATTTGATTTCCGGTTCCATGAAAGTATTGTATCATATTGAGCGATGGCAAGGTCAATTAAAATTCGGTGTAGAGTAGGAGAATGAGAATGGATACGAAACAATTGTTGAGAAATTATGCTTTTCTGCTGCAAAAGGAAATAAAGCGGACGTCAAAAGACAAAGTTGGAGACATTGAGTTTTGCAACGATGAACTAAAGCGAATTGGGCAGGCCCTGAAAAGCAAGGTAGCATGAGCAGGGACCATAAAATTCGGTGTCGTGAGATCGCGGCGTATGCACTGAAAGTCGGCCGGATCAAGAAACCCGACAGATGTGAGGCGTGCGGGAATCGGGGACCCCTCGTCAAACATCACGATCGTTACGATGAGCCGTTGAAAGTCACCTGGTTGTGCACACATTGCCACGCAGTACACGAGGGGGCTAAGCGTCGGCGTTTGACTTCAAGGTGTTAATATGAGTTCTTTTGCATGCGTTATCAATAATCGCTCCAAGGCCAAGGATGTTTCCGATGACCAGGGCAACGGCAGCCGGGTTGACGTTTCCGCCCTGCATAAAATCGATTGCTGTGTTGAAGAGTGTTTTCTTTATCGAATCCTGTCTGTCAAGGTTGGCGAACTTAATCTCCGCGATGGCAAGGTAGTTGTCGACCTCGAGCTTGAGCTCGGCACGAGTTACAAGGACGGTAGGATTGACGATGGAGGTCACCTGGGACTGGCAGCCATAGGTCCAGATTAGAACGGCTAGTGCGATCGCTCCGCCGATGAACATGCCCTTGTTGTGCCTGATGAATTTCCAGATATTTTTCATTTGACAAATCCTTTCAAGTATGCGTTACTTCGTGTTGATATCCGAATCGTCGGGCCCAGCGGAAAGGAGTAACGCTAAAATGTGGTATGGAGATAGAAGTCAAAGACATTGTCGCTGGTGTGGAAAGGCGTATAATGCAAGCAGGCCGATAGGACGGGACGGTTTCTGTTGTGCCGCACACAAGCAGGCCCACCATCGAGCATATAAACGCTGGGTTACTCATAGGACGGGTCCTCGCTGAGCTATTGCGGCCGCCCTGTATTTGCGGTAACGGGACACTTTTCATGGGTTGAGGTGCCTTTCTACCCATTGGGTCAAGAGTTTAGCGATTTTAGCGAGGAGATGAGTACATTCTTCAGGCCTGTTCTGTTCGACGAGATCAGCTGCCTTGTCGAGTAAATCGCAGATTTTTTTGGTGTCTTCTCTCAAGACGGTGGTTCCTCGAGTTCGAAGTGATTGGTGACATGGCCGGTTACCTTGACTTCGGGTTTGTCCTCGAGTCGGGTTTTGACGAGAGTAAAGAGGGCCTCGCCTTCATCCCGGTCCGCAACTTCTTTTCGTAATGTTATAACTAACTGCATGTCACTGTCTCCTTAAAGTTTCATAATATAACACAAAGCACGGGTGGGCGGAACAGTGCTTTTAGAGTCTGTGGTCCCGACTGCCGGGACAAGATCCGTGAGGTCATCGTAGGGTGTTCCTCCTGCGACAGTATGATATGCCAGCAGGTTGTGCCTGTGGCCGTCTCCTGTGAAGTCGTGCCTATGACTGAAAGTACCGAAAGTATCACCGGGATCATAGATACTACCGGCACCGCAAACCCACTTATCACGCAGGTCCGGTGTGCCGTTTGTGCCGTCGCAGAGATGCCACCCATCGGGGATATCAACAATGGCACCGGACCACAGGATAATCATACCCTTGAGGTTCTCGAGTACGATGTCGATTAGCCACTGCATATTTTTAGATGCCCCCTGGTTTGTAGTCGATGGGTGGATCAGCCGGCTCGAGACCACTGGCACATCTGAATATATTGTAGCTGAGTGTTCGTAAGTCTGTTGAAAATGCCCGTGCTTTTGCAAATGCCCTACGCTGGCGGTCCTGTTTTGCTGACCGGCGTTTTATGTTTCGCGGTTTACTGCATTGGTGCAGGCCGGTCTGGTCCCTGTGAAAATAAACTCCACCGAACCCACCGCGGATATCAGTTATTCCACCGCCTGTTTTGACGATCGCCATGATTGGTGTACCCGGGTTAAAGTTTCATGATATAGCAGAGTGCGTGATACTGTGGCCGGTTGTCGGCGGCGTCTGTCGTCCCGGCCGCAACTTCGGAATCAGTGTAAAGGCCGTCGAGACATGGTTCGGGACCGGCCCCCGGACAGCCCGGCGTCTGGGGGATCCCGTGGGTATGGCCGTTGCCTGTGAACTCGTGGGTTTGCGAATCAGCTCCGCCCGTATCGTTCGGGTCATACGTATCGCCGGCACAGGGGACAAACTTATTGCGCAGGTCGGGTGTCCCTACTGTGCCGTCGCACAGATGCCAGCCGGATGGGATGTTACCGACGGCACCGAACCACAGCATGATCATTCCCGGCATCATGTTCTTAATCCTATACGGTGGATCGACCATGTCACCACTTGAACACTGTTGCTGTTTATATGTCGGCTACGATTGTTCTCGGACCGAGTTGCCAGAGGGTAGAGATTCGACCGTCGAGCATGCGGACTCTCGCCTGGAACCAGACTTTCTGTCCAAGAGCGAATGAGAAGCTGGCATCATAGGTACCTGTACCAGCGGCACCCTCGGTAGCATCGATGACATCCATATACCGCCAGGGACCTCCGAAGAAATTACGACTTACGAGTTGAGGCTGGCCCTGGTAGAGCATGATGTGTTCTTTGTCTTCGATCCCGACGCCCCACCCGGTGTTGTCGCATGTGAAAGTGAATGTTTGAGCGGCAATTGTTTCTTCACTGCAGACAAGTTGGGTATCTTGTTCAGGTAAGCTTAGGGTTGTAGGGGCGTTTACAAGAATGGCCACAGGGTTGATTAGTCTGAATGCGGCGTTGCATCGAATGAAGTGATTAAAGCCGGTCAGGTGAATGGAATCGCTGAGCCGGTTCTTCATTGCGACGGCGGCGGCATAGACACCCCAGAGGTTACGTTGGACGGCCGTTAGATCCTGGTGCCAGTACTCCGCGAAGAAAGCGACGATTGCTCTTGCGGACTCTTGCCTCTCGCTACGGGGATTGACCGGCTTCGTTCTAGGCCGGATGTAGTTACCGAAACGGTTTCTGGCGTGAACGTCACCAGCGATTGAGCCGGACATCTGGACGATCCCGGCTCCGTACTTTACTAGTGCCATAATGAAACCTCCAAACAGGCGTTAAAAAAAAGTGCGGACCCGTTCTCGGCCGAGTCCGCATCGCAGAGCCACGCGACACCCAGTAAGTGGGTGATCGTGGATGACTTGCATTTCAAAGAGCTACAAAAAAACGCGGACCCGTTCCCGGCCGGGTCCGCACTGGAGGGGGTTATGCTGCGTTCTTCGCTTTCTCCTGGTGTATCCTACGAGTTATTTCGGGTGGTGTCAACAGAAAACTTGAAAAAAACAAAAAAAAGTTTGCGAGGATGGGCTGTGCTGCGTTGTGCGGACCGCGGGGGTAGTTTGGCACCCCCGCATTTGCCGGCAATTTAAAAATGATGTCCCCCGGCAATGCCAAAAGTGTGTAATTGTTCTATGGTCCGTGGAATCGATAGCGACAGGGACGTTCGTTTTTGGCCTGAAAATGCGGAATCCTGCGCAGGATCGCCGGCAGCCCTGGAACGAATCCTTAACCGGGTTAATTAACAAGACAGTTTTACTCTCATTAGTCTGCTTCGAACTCGATCGCGATGTTCGTAGCATCTTTGAGTCTGCAGAATTTATAAACCTTGTTGCCGTCGACTAGCGGCCGCATCTCACTAAAGAGATCGTAAGCGGGTGCCATATTCAAGGCCTCCATAATTTTAAGCGTCTCAAGCCGCCAGGTGACGATACCCAGTCCATCGTGTGCTCCGTTCCATACACAATCACGATAATCGCTGTAGTGGACGGTGCCCTCGTCAACCGGTGGTGGAAAATCTTTCCAAAAATATCCCGTATCGAATGGCTTGTCTATCAGGTACAGGGCAATATCGGCGGGGGCGTCACGAACACGAAGACCTACCTGCCAATTATCGTCTTGGTAAAGCCACCAGCAGGGGTTGTCTATTTTTTGCGTCAGCTTGAAAACACGGTCGTTTGGCGGGGTAAAGTATTCGCGTGGCGGGATGTCGGGACATTTAATTATTTGAGAGAATCGTGCGTAAAGGTACTTCGGAGTTTTGCCGGCGTCCCATCCACCCCGAGAACAGTCGTCACCATAAATAATATCAGTCTGATTCTGTCGTTGTCCCATGAGTTGATTGTACCTTTTTCAGTGTCTTTTTGCACAGGATATTTGCGATGTTTTTTGCTAGGTTCCGGTTAGTTCCTCGATGGACCAGTTCATTGATGATTTTGTGCCTGGTTTGCTCGATAAAACGCCCGACCTCACCTACTGAACCGCAAGTCGTTAACCGGGTGCTGTAGAGAAGCCCATCGAGTTGCTGATTAATAGTACTCTTAGTACTACGTCTTTGATGGTGGACAAATTTGTCCCCCACGTTTCGGGCTGTTTCTTTGAATGCTGCCCGGATCCAGGTGGCCCGATTCGGGTATGGAATGGCTATAATTTGCCTGTGTTTGCCTAACGCCCCCCTGATGTCGACGAGGGTATGCTTCTCGAGGTGTCTGAGGTCCCGTCTGATGGTGCGTTTTGAGCAGTGAAATACTAGCGCTAGCTTGTAGTTCCAGGAGTCGCAGCCGCGGGGTCCCCAGGCGAGGAAATGATAGACCATTCGCTTCTGCCGGTCGTTGAATAGATCGGTGTTCTGGTTCGAGAACCAGAGACGAAACTTGTACGGGTTACGCCGTTCCATTTTCAGCCTTTAGCTGACCGTATTCATGCAGAAACTTCTCGCCGTTGGTGTATGAGATTTTGCAGTTTTCCTTTTTGTCACGGTGCATTGCACGGTGACGAGCAATACCGAGATAGTGAAAGTCTTTTTTGCAAGTGTGACAGTAGCAATTTTTTTCTCTCGTGATGTACATATTACTCTTTTTCGTTCAAGGCGTCAATGGCTTTCCGGCAGTCATCGCCGTTCGGGTGCGTGTAGATTTGTGTGCTGCTAATCGAGCTGTGACCTAAGAGTTGCTGAACTACACGCATCGAGGTCTTACGCATCAGTCGGCTTGCGAAGGTGTGACGCAAAAGATGCGGGTGGACCTCACGGCCGATTGATTGAGCACTGGCCGACTTGATGATTCGCTGGATCTGGCGGGTCGTTAGTGGGAACGTGTGGCGGGTCTGGTAAAAGGCGTAACGTGTTCCCTCGGGCCAGTTACTGAGCCACCATTGGCGGTGCATTTGTTCGATTGCCTCGCGAAGTCTGGTAGTAGTTGGGATTGTGCGAGCGTGTTTGTTTTTTGCCTGGATGATCTCGATGTTCAATGCTTGAACAGGCTCTTCGCAAAACCATAGTTGACTTTGACGAAGCTGCACGAGCTCGCCGACCCTTATGCCGGTGTCAAGCATGATGAGTGCCATGGCGTAGTTGCGATGGTAGACACGGGGGTTGATCTCGTCGTCTCGCGGCTGCTGCAGGTACCGGAGTAGCTTATCGCATTCATCGAAAGTTAGTGTGTTGATTTGAGGTCTCATTTGTGAAGCTCCTTGTAAAATTCTGTGACTTTGGTTTTGATGTCGTCCCAGTGTTTGTCTGTGAAACCTGCTTTGATCTGGTGTTCTGTAAAGACAGTGAGAATTATCTCGGTGGGGACATTTTCATAGGAGGGGACACAAGTGATACGGTCCTGGTAGTAAATCACATGCCAGCGGTGCGTTGTTGAGATGCACCGGTACCTGATGGCGATGGCCACCTCGACGAGTAGTTGTTCAGGGTTCATGATTTGGTCCTTTCTGGTAAAACGACATTCTTTGATATCAGTGTATCGGCGAAGCGACATCGTTGTCAAGAGAAAAACGACATTTATTTTGCGACATTTTTTTGGGATCTCTGGCGGGACCTGTCCGAATCAGGTCGTATTCTGTATAGAAAGCGACATTGCAGTCGGCTGATGATGGTAGTTTGCTATTGATCTGGGTCAGTA
>JAUVYV010000126.1 GCA_030602885.1 Phycisphaerales bacterium | reverse complement strand
GGCTGGTACCGCAGCACCCCCGGATTCAGTCGGGTTCGTATTTGATTGCGATGTTTGTGGCGTCCCTGAGGTTGCAGTATTTGTAAACTTTCGAGCCGTCATCGAGGGGGCGCATTTCCATAAAGAGATCAACCGCAGCTTTGATGTTCAACAGTCCCATCAGTTTCATTGTCTCGAGGCCCCAGGTGATGGTGGCGATTCCCCCCTTTGCACCGTACCCCAGATTGCACTCGGTGATTTCGTTGTGAAAAACGAAGCCCTCATCGAGAGGACCGGGCTCAGTGCAAAAGAAATAATCCAGTCCGTCAGTGTCATTGTGAAGTGCGATGTAAGTTTCCACAGGGCCGGCCCTAACGATGACATCAATCATCCAAGGATCAGCGAGGAGGAACCACTCACAGGATGCGAGTGGTTTTTGTTCTACTCTAAAGACTCGATCGTTAGGAGGGGTAAACCACGCACCGGGACATGTGATTAGTTCTAAAAAGCGAACGTAGAGATACTTCGGAGTGTTGCCTGCATCGAATGAGCGTAAGCAGTCGTCACCGTACACGATCTCAGTCTTGTTTTGTCGTTGTCCCATAGCTGGAATCTTTCCCGATTCCCCCCCCACTGAACCGCCAAGCCCGCCGGCGTTTGAGGCGAAAAAAATTATCTTTTGACAGGGTCGAAGTTCCACTTCGACGGTGTCGAAATTCCGCTTTTCCCAGTAAGAGTTGTCTTTTACTCTTAATAAGATTATGGGTGCAATTTTCTGCACCCCCCTATACCTTTTTTTTGTCGGCTTTCTCACGGCTTTTTTTGATTACCTCGTTGGCGACTTTTTCTGCTGTTTCGAAGGATTCCCCGCGGTGGACCAGCTCGTTGATTATATCATGCCTGGTCTGTTCGATAAAGGCCAAACTGTGCCATTTTTGAATAGCCCGCGGGGCCCTTCGAGGAGCTCCACGTGGGCGCTTGAGTTTGCTGAGGTTCTTGCTAAGTGCCAGGGCACCAATCAGCTTGATCCAGTGCTCAGGGGAAGGGATTAGTCGGGTGTGTATTTTGCGCTCGGGGCCGAATGGTTTCTCGATCCAGATGAAGCCAAGGTCCTTGAGATTCGCAAGCCAGTACTGAACTGTGCGTCTGCATCGATGAAACTTTTTCTGCAACCTCCAGTTCCAAAGCCAGCACGTGTCGGGACCCATAGAGTAAAGCCAACCGAGGAAGTCTTTTTCGCTGTTGTTGAGAAGCCGGAATTCCTGGCTGCGTATCCAGTAGGGAAGACGATGCCTTTTCCGTTGTTTGGCCATCCTTGAGATCCTAAACACACGGTGAAGTTAATCCGTTTTGTCGAGTGAGTCAATCGCTTTTTTGAGGTCCTCTCCGTTCGGGTGTGTGTAGATCTGTGTTGAGCTGAGGTTTTTGTGACCCAGCAGCTCCTGGACAACTCGCATCGAGGTTTTTGTCATCAGCCTGGTTGCGAACGTGTGACGTAGAAGATGTGGGTGGATGTCACGGCCTATAGATAGCTTGCCGGCGTCGGTGATGATTCGCTGGGCCTGGCGGACTGTGAGTGGGCGTGCGCACCAGGTAGAGTAAAAGGCGTAGCGGGTTCCGTGATCGTGATCAGTATACCACCACCATTTGTACATCTTTTCCAGTGCACTTCGAAGGCGCTCTGAGATGGGTACTGTGCGCTCGTGTTTGTTTTTGGCCTGGTGTTTGAAAATGGACAGGGCGTTTACGGGGGTGTCGTGGAAAATTAGCTGGTTTTGCTCGAGCTGCACGAGCTCACCAACTCGGCAACCGGCATCGAGCATGAGTAGCGCCATCGTGTAGTTTCGATGATGGACCCGGGGCGCTGC
>JAUVYV010000035.1 GCA_030602885.1 Phycisphaerales bacterium | reverse complement strand
GCCGATTTGCGTAAGTGCTTATGCAAACAAGAGTAAAAAAAAAATTGGAATTTGGAATTTAAGGCGCAGAGCGTTGCGCATTTGCGCCAAACGGTCGTTTCAACCGTTCGTACGAATTTCGCTTTTTCGGGGGCCAGCTCCCCTTTTCCCCCTGGGGCCGACACAGAAAATGCTCCTGACCCCTTTTCTCCTCCGACACAGAAAATGCTCCTGACCCCTTTTCTCCTCTGACCCCTTTTCTCCTCCTTATTTTGAAACCGACTTCCTTGTTAATGTCAGACATAGGTAAACTCCTTGGAGAGATAGTAAGGTGTGATACTTATTGGTCGACTACCTTTAGGTAGCAATCCTGAGAATGCAAAAATCAAAATGCAAAATTGCGGCGGCCGCTGCGCGGCGGGATGAACTTTAGCGTTCAGAGGCGGGGTCACCCCCGGTCTGTGGATCCAAGTCAGCCCCTTAGGGACAAGCTCACCCTGGGGGCAGGCAGGGTGCAGGTGTTGCGAATTGACTACCTACGATTTACAATTGACTATGTAAAATGGTGGTCCGGCTTCGCTGAGCTGTGGCGGGCAAGAGAGTGCCCCCAGAGTGTAATCTGGGGGTTAAATATGCGGATTCGGCGCCGCCTTAGGGGCAAGCTCCCTTGGGGATGACAAGAGGTGCGGGAATGACAAGGTTGGCGGGGGAATAAAAAAAAGGCCCTGCGGTGCAAGGCCTTCTTTGTGGTCACATCTTGCGTGTTTTACTTTGGGTTGACGTTGACCGCGCAGGGTCCCTTTTTGCCCTCACCGATTTCGTACTCGACCGCCTGTCCTTCTTCGAGTGTAGCGTAACCATCGGTCTTGATCTCGGAGTGGTGGACAAAAAGCTCCTCACCGCCGTCGTCGGGGACGATAAACCCAAAGCCCTTCTTACTGTTAAACCATTTGACTATACCTGTACTCACATGGACTCCTTCGGCCTTTTCAGGCCATAAACATACTGTATGCCTCTCACATTTTTGCAGGAGCATATTCCTGAGAGACGAAAGAATAAGCTCATTAAGCCGGGCATTATACCATATATTATCGCCCATTGGGCCAGGAAAAATTTAAAAAAAATAATGTAAATCGGGCCTTTAGAGCGGCTGTCACTGTGGTATGGGAGTTTTGTGGTGGTCGATGAATCCTTCGAGCTTTCTTGAGCGGACGGGGTGCTGGAGCTTTCTGACGGCCTTTGCTTCGACCTGTCTGACTCTTTCTCGTGTGACCTTGAAGATTCTTCCGACCTCTTCGAGGGTGTATGTGTAGCCGTCGCCGATACCGTAGCGGAGCTTGATAATCTCTCGTTCTCGGTATGAGAGTGTTCTGAGTACCTGGCCGATTCTTTCTTTGAGCATGCTCTGTGTGGCGGTTGAGACGGGGCTGTCGATCTCGTCGTCTTCGATAAAGTCTCCGAAGTAGCTGTCGTCGCTGTCGCCGATGGGTCTGTCGAGAGAGATAGGGTGCTTTGAGATTTTGAGGACGCGTCTGGTCTCTTCGATGGTCATTTCGGCTTCTTTTGCGATTTCTTCGATGGTTGGCTCTCTTCCTAATTGCTGGAGGAGCATTTTGCTTGTGGTTCGCAGTCGGCTCATGGTTTCAATCATGTGTACGGGGATTCGGATTGTTCGAGCGTGGTCTGCGATGGCACGTGTGATTGCCTGTCGAATCCACCAGGTGGCGTAAGTGCTGAATTTGTATCCTCGTCGATATTCGTATTTGTCGACGGCCCTCATGAGGCCTGTGTTTCCTTCCTGTATGATGTCGAGAAAACTGAGGCCTCGGTTGCGGTATTTTTTTGCGATTGAGACGACGAGCCGGAGGTTTGCGCCGGAGAGGAAGCGTTTTGTTTTTTCGTACTGATGGAAGATTCGGTCGATGTTTCGGAGTCGTTTTTCGAGATTGGCGGGGGTCTCGGTGATAAGGTCCTGCATGCCGGCGAGCTCCTGTGTCATGGCTTCGATATCCTCGATGGTGTATTCACCGTTTGGACCGGCGGCGATGATTGTCTGTAGCTGGTGCATTTTGGCGCAGATACCGTGCAGTTTGTCCTTCATAGGCTGGATTCTGCTGGTTCGCAGTGAGAGCTCTTCAAGCAGTGTTGCGATTTTTCGGCGTTTTCTCATAATTCGCTTCATGAGAGGTGCGGCTTGTTCGGCGTCGCCGGCGCCTGCGGAGAGGTCGAGATATTTTTTGAAGAGGTTCTGGTTAATATCGAGGAGCTTGTTGACGGTTTCGAGGTTATCGGGCAGTCGTTTTTTGATGACGCTTCTCACGAGATTTTCTGCGGTGCTGATTTTCATTGTTCGGTCGAATGAGAGTGTGCCTTCGCGTACCTGCTGAAGGATGGTGACGGCAGCTCTGGCGCAGTAGTCGCATTCGAGCATTTTTCGTCTGAATGCCATTCTGGAGAGCTCGATTTTTCTTGCGAGGGCGATTTCATCGGCTCTGACGAGAAGAGGGATTTCTCCCATCTGCGTGAGGTACATTCTGATTGGGTCGTCGGTGCGGCGGACTTCAGGGCTGACGAGCTCTTTTTCGAGGCGTTTGTCCTCTTTGAGGTGCTCATCCTCTACGGTTTGGGCTTCGGTTTCTTCGGAGGCCTCGAATTCATCCTCTTCATCGTGGTCGGGAGGATGATGGGCGATGTGCCTTTCGACGTCAGTTTCGTCGATGAGACTGATACCCATTTCGTCGAGCTGAGCGAGGAGGGCGTCGAGGCGTGCGGGTGTGGCGGCGTCTTCGGGTAGCTGGTCGTTGAGCTCGGTGTATGTAAGGTATCCCTTTTTCTTTCCTTTTTCGATGACGGCCTTTATTTTTGCCTCGCCGTCTTTTCGTTTTTCGCTTTTAGTTTTTTGCGTTTCGCCCTGCCGGGCGGTGTCGGAGGGGGTGACGGTGGTGTCTGGGTTGGTTTTTTTGTCTTTCTTTTCAGCCCCCGGGGATTTTTGCGTTTTTGTTTTCTTCCTTGCCACGATAACTGTCCTCAAGAATTTGGTATTGGTATTTCAGGACTATCACACCATACCCACGTTGTGGGGATTTTGTTTTTCGGTATTTTCGGTTACGCGTTTTATGAACTGTTTTTGGTCGGTGATTTCTTTGATTTCGGCTTTGTCTTTTTGTTTCTGGGCGAGTTTGACGGCGTCGAGTGCACCGTTGAGCCGTGCCTTGAAGTTTGCCTTTTGCTCGCCGACGGTGGCAAGCTCGACGATGAGGTTGGCGAGGTCGGTGGACTCGGCGTGAGCGAGTATTTCGGCGAGCGTGGGCTGGGAGTTTTGCTTGATTGTTTCGGTGAGTATGAGGGCGATTTGTCCGTACGCAGGTACGTCGAAGGTGTCGGGTGTGATTTGATTATCGTATTTTTTGAGGAAGGTCGGTGCGTTGAGGATGACTTCGAGGATTTCTCGCTGGGCGTTTGCGGCGAGGCCGTGGCCGAGGTCGAGCTTTGCTGCTTTTCGGTTTTCTGCGTGTATTGTGTCGTAGGAGGCGGCGCGGCGGGCGCGTGCGATTCGTTTTTTTAGCTCGTTTTTTACGTCGCGCGGGTCAAGTGCGATGACGGCGGCAACGCGGTTGACAATGAGGCCCGTATCGATGGGCGGGAGATTTCCGGCGGCTATGCCTGCGGCGAGGGCTTCGAGGTAATCGTCAACGGCCTGCTTGCGGGCGGCGAGGGTGTCGCCGGCTTTGAGCTGTTCGGTGAGGCGGTCCCATTTGAAGGAGAAGACGTCGGCTGCGTTTTTGATGAGTGTATCGAGTGCATCTTTTCCCTGAGCGAGGAGGAAGTCGCAGGGGTCTTTTTCGCCGGGTATGACAGCGATAGAGACGTCGATTCTTCCGGCGAGTGCGGTCTGTAAGGCACGGTTTGCGGCTTCGATGCCTGCTGTGTCGGCGTCGAAGAGGAGGACGGCCTTTCTTGCGTAGCGTCGGAGGGTACGTGCGTGGCCAGTGGTGAAGCTTGTACCGAGTGATGCGACGACGTTGGTGAGGCCGAACTGGTGAGCCATGATGACGTCGGTATAGCCCTCGGTGACGACGGCGGTGCCTGTTTCGACGATTCGGTGACGTGCGAGGTCGAGTGCGTAGAGGGCGTTTGATTTGTCGAAGAGCGCTGTTGCGGGAGAGTTGATGTATTTTGCGCCTTCGTCGGCGAGGGTGCGTCCGCCGAAGCCGATGGCGCGGCCTGTGGGGTCGGTGATGGTGAACATCAGTCGGTTGACGAATTTATCGGTTCGGCCCGGGACGATGAGTCCGGCGGCGAGGAGGAGCTTTTCTGGTATGTTGGCTTTTGCGGCGGTTTTGCAGAGGTGGTCGGGCTCGTCGAGGGTGAGGCCGAGTCGGAATTTTGTGATGCTTTCGGGTGATATTTTTCTATCGGCGAGGTATTGGCGAGCGGCTTTGCCTTTTTGTTTTTCGGCGAGGTTTTTCTGGAAGTATTTTGCGGCCCAGGAGTTGAGTCGGGCGAGCTGGTTGGGATCGATTTCGTCGCTCGTCGTTCGTCGCTCGTCGCTCGTTTTGCGTCCTGTTGGGCGGGGCAATTCGATACCGGCTCGTTCGGCGAGTCGCTCGATGGCTTGCGGAAAGGAGAGGTTTTCCCGCATCTGGATGAATTTGAAGACGTCGCCGCCTGCGCCGCAGGCGAAGCATTTGAATATTTGCTTGATTGGGGAGACGTTCATCGAGGGTTTGTGGTCGTCGTGGAAGGGACAGAGGCCGAGCATTTCGCGTCCCTTTCGCTTTAGGGCGATGTGCTCGGCGACGACATCGACGATGTCGTTTGCCTGCTGGATTCGCGCTATCAGGTTGTTATCGTAAGAGGGCATTTGCCTTTAGGCACTAAACCCTAATATCTCAAACTGACCGATGGTCAGTTTGAGAGTGTAAAAATCAAAATGCAAAATTGTTGAATCCGCCTGCGGCGGACGGCTGATTGAAAACGCAAAAATCAAAGAGTAAAATGCAAAATTGTCGTCCTAAGGACTCCTTACGGAGAATCCGCCTGCGGCGGACGAGTCCTCCGCCATATCGCCTCGGGACGAGTATTTTGTAAAACCATCAGAAGAATTGATTATTGGTGAATGCTCACCGGCCCGGTTCAGTAATCAATCCATTCGGCTACCTTAATATAGGGGGGAATATGCGAAAAGTCAAGTTTGGCGTAAAAAAGGCGTTTTTAGTATTGATAAACGGGGTTTAGAGGCAATTGGACACTTAGTCAGATAGGACTGGCATATTGGGAGTTGATAGTCGCTAGTATTTAGTATATAGTATATAGTATTTAGTATATAGTTGGGCCTAAATATCAAACGCGCAGCCCCGTAAGGGGTCTCGGCGACGTGGCCAAGCCCACAAAAATCGGTCAGTATGAGGAATAAAATTTGTTAGAATAGAGCTAATAGAAGGCGTTTGATTGAGTTATCGTTATCTGTTGATCATGGTAGCATGCCGTTGTAGGCCAGCGAGCAAAAGAAAAAACGGCAGCTTCTTATACAGAAGGAGACCGTCTGCGTTTGCCGTTTTTTACAGACTGTATAATCATTGTTATCTTTAAAAATATGCGTGTGATAGGATGCAGTTCTACATTGCAAAACACACAGATTAGTGCGGGAGAGGTGCAGTAATGAGCTCCATGGATGACAAATACATCAAAGCTTGGCTCTGGCGGCGGCTTGCGGCGATGTGGATCGATTCATTTGTGATCTACTCCATTGCTGCCTTGCTGATCACGAGCACCACGATCTTACGGCTACGTATATCTCTTGAGCCACTGTATATGGTGTTGGCTGCGGTTTACGGAACCGCACTGCTTGCCTGGAGTGGGCAGACAATTGGGAAGAGGCTAATGGGGATCACTGTTTCTACTAAAACAGGTGACCGATTGAGCCTGCGGGTTGCTCTGGTCCGGGAAGTTCTGGGCAAATGGGGTATCACTGTGGTGATGCCCGTCATTCTGGGCAGGGCGCTGGTGGGTCAGGCTTGGGTACCAACGGCATACGACATGCTGATCCTGCTGCCAGTGCTTCTTTTGCTGCTTGTTTATTATCTGATCGCAAAACAGACTTGGTACGACCAACTGGCGGGGACAAACGTTGGGCGGGTGACAGGTTCTGGCGGGCGTGTATGGCCGGTCTTCGTCACCCTTATTGGGGCAGCGATCCTGGGTCTGGGTACAAAGGCAATGGAGTTCAAGGTACAGGATTGGATACCTTGCCGGCTGGCAATATATCGGAGCATGCGCTCTACGGGGCCGTATGCGGCCTTTCTGAAGCATGGGCAGGCGACACCCGTCGACTACATTATTGGTCTCTTCGACCGATACGACGTGGTCGTGCTCTGTGAACGCATGCACCCTGAAGGGTCTCAGTGGGAGTTCATATACGAAGTGTTGCAAGATCCGAGATTCGTCGAAAGAGTTGGGCACGTGTTCACGGAGTACGGACAAGTGGGGATGCAAGCTTACATGGACAACTTCATGACTACCGACGGTTTGGGTGCTAGCGAGATCCAAGAACGTGTCGTACACATAATGCGAAATTGGCCCGTCTGGCCCGCGTGGACCAATACAAACTTCTACACTTACCTAACGCGTCTGTATGCGTTGAATCAGTCCCTGCCGGTTGACAGACGAATCCAACATCACTTTACCGATATGCCAGTCAACTGGTCGGATCTGACCAAGGAAGAAGAGTACCAAGCTTTCCGGCGTTCGCTCCGGAACCGCGATGAGCGGATGGCGCAAAGTGTGATCGAGAAGATGGGCCGGTTAGCTGAATCGAGGAGCACACCGCCCAAGTGCCTGGTTGTCATGAACTATCGGCACGCATTTGATCTGACCGGCAGATCGCCGGAGGTGAAGCGGTTTAACACCTACGAATTTCTTAAGGATACCTTCGGAAACCGTGCGGCTAACGTATTGCTGAACACCCGCATCGCGATCTCCGTACCAATCGCTGGGGGGTTGTGGGACGTGGCGTTTGAGGAGACAGGAAACCGGCCTGCCGCATTTGATTTCGAAGGATCACCTTTTGGAAAAGAACCCTTCGACATGTTCCCGTTTAATCCAAGAGTCAAGGGAAAGCTTAAATACCAAGATGTGTTCACAGGTCTCGTGTACGCGCATCCGTTAGATGACCAGTATTTGCAGACAGGGATTCCAGGGTACTTCGAGGGATTTGAGGAAGAGGTGCTGCGCAGGGCCAGGCTCGTCAGCGAGGGTTTCTCGCTTCATATCGAATATTTGATCTACAGGGAGAAAACGGGCGATGTGGTCCGGAAGAGTGAGCTTCCAGGACATGGAATTGAAACACTGTTGGAGCTACACTTGCTCGCCTTAAACGGCGTGGGCCTAATGATCGGTGTGGGAACGATCGCACTGGGCTGGGGGCTGGCGATGGGGAAACGACGAAAATAGGGAGGTGACAGAAAATTCGTTCTTGGTAATGATAATTAATGCGGGCATCTTTTCACGTTGAATCGGTTCGGATTCTCTCCAGAGTTTCCGTTATCGATACAAGCGTCCCGGCCCAGAGGATACCCAACAGGGGCATTCTGGCGCAGGCCGGGCGAAATGTTGAGGCCTGCGGCCTCAATATGGTAAGCTTTCCTCTCCCTCTGTTGCAGGCCAAGTAAGAATCATCCCGAGGGTAAACTCCAGGCGGGCAAGCTCCCTTGGGGACAGGTTTCGCGGGAACGACAAGATTATTGGATTGAGATTGCTTCGCCTCGATTACACTGCGGGTAAACCCGCCAGAGGGCAGGCAGGTGGTGCGAAACATAAAGCGGACCTGGCGTTTGCAACCCCCGCGCCGTAAGGGCACGGGGGCTAAACGATAAGGAAGCAAGCGAAGCTTGCGGCGGTTTTTATTCTTGGATTGCCGCCCCGTCGAACGGAGCGCCGGGCAAGTTTCACGGGTGTGATGGGGCAAGCGGTGGATGCGAAGGATTATTCCAACTGCTGTCGGCCTATGATTGCGTCGGTGAGTATTTTTCCTGATGCGTATTCGATTGTTGTACCTGTTGGCAGGCCTCGTGCGAGGCGGGTGATTTTGGCGTCTGTTTGTTTTAGCAGTGAGGAGATATACAGTGCGGTGCCGTCTCCGGCCATGTTGGGGTTGGTTGCCATGATAACTTCGGTGATGCCGCCGGCTCGGACTCGTTCGATGAGCCGGTCGATGGTGAGGTCGGATGGCTCGATGCCGTCGAGTGGAGCGATGTGTCCGCCGAGGACGTGATAGACCCATCTGCAGGCGCCGGTTTTTTCGAGCATTACGATGTCCTTGGGCTGTTCGACGACGCAGATTTGCGATTTGTCCCGGTGGGGGTCGGCGCAGATTTGGCAGGTGTCGGATTCGGAGAGGTTATAACAGGTTTTACAGCGTCTGATTTTGTTTTTGACGTCAGCGATGGCTTGTGCGAGGTCGAGGGCTTCGGGGGTGTCGGCTCTCAGGATGTGGAATGCGAGCCGTTCGGCGGTTTTCGGGCCGACGCCGGGGAGCCGGCTGAGTTCTTCGATGAGCCTGTTTAGGGTTTCAGTGTAAACAGTAGTCATGGTTCGTCGCTCGTCGTTCGTATTTCGTAGCCTGATTGATAATGGGTAAATGATAATTGATAATTTGCCGTCGGTCACGCTTTGCGTGGGGAATTTGAGTAGATTTCTCCGCTCGGCCTGTGGCCTCGGTCGAAATGACGGATGGTGGGGCAGGGGAATCGCAATTTCAGTCTTCCTCGATGCCGGTGATGGTAGCGTCGAGGCCTGTGACGACGGTTTTAACGGCGGGGTCGTTGATTAGCTCGTTTTGTCTCTGGCTTTGGGTTTTGGGACGGTTGGGGTCGTCGATGTCGGCGAGTTCGAGGGTGATTTTGACGGGTTTTTCGGAGGACTTAGCGAGGAGAGATTCGATTTTTTCGAGTCGGCCGTTTGATTGGCACATCTTCATCTGCATTTCACAGGAGGTTGGGAATGCCAGGGTAAGCAGTCCGTCTTCAAGCCGGCTCGGCAGGGCGAGATTCAGCAGGGCGGCGGTGCCATTTCCGAGTTTGGCGGCGACCATCCGGGTTATGTTCTGCCAGTTGCTCCTGATTGACTCTATATTGTCGAGGGCAGGGGCATGGCGTTGAGTGTCAGGTGGCGCTGTGTGTTCAGTGGTTACGTTCAGGGGCGGTGCGTTTTTTTTTACTGCGCTGCCGGGGGCTGGTGCAGCTTTGAGCAGGTCATCGACGTTGAGGAAGTGCTCTGTTAGGGCCAGGCGCAAAAGGGCTGCTTCGAGGAGGGGTCGGGCGGTTTCGGAATTCTTTAGAGACCAGCGGAGCTTTTCGAGTGTGGTGATGTTGTAAATGAGTGCGGCTATGTCGAATTTTTCGGCGAGTTCGTTTGCGGTTTGCTTTTGTGCGTCGGAGAGGATGAGCAGGCCGGAGTCGGCGGAGGCGGTTTTGACGACGAGCAGGTCACGGAAACTATCGACGAGTGCGTCTGCGATCTGGATTTCGGACAGGCCTGTGTTGATAAGGTCGTCAATGGCGGCGAGGGTTGCGGCGGCGTCGGAGTGGCCGATTTTTGCGACGAGGTTATAGACCATTTCGCTGTTTGGACAGCCGAGGTATTCTTCGAGCAGTTTTGCGGAGAGTGGTTCGATTCCGGTGCTGATGAGTCGGTCGAGGAGGGAGAGGCCATCTCTCATTGAACCTGCGGCCATTCCGGCGAGCGGCAGGATGAGGTTGTCGTCGTATTTGATTTTCTCTTTTTCGAGGATGAATTTGAGCTGAGCGGCGATTAGCACGGGGGCGATGTTGCGGAAGTCGAATCTCTGGCAGCGGGACTGGATGGTTGCAATTACCTTGTTCGGTTCTGTTGTTGCGAAGATGAATTTTACGTGTGAAGGCGGCTCTTCGAGGGTTTTTAGCAGAGCGTTGAATGCCTGGACGGTGAGCATGTGTACTTCGTCGATGATGTAGATTTTGAAGCGGCATCGAGCAGGGCGATAGATGGCGTTTTCTCGGAGTCGGCGGACTTCTTCGACGCCGTTGTTCGAGGCGCCGTCGATTTCTATTACGTCGATGTCTTCGCCGATGTTGATAGCGGTGCAGGCGTCGCATTTGCAGCATGGTTCGGTGGTGGGCCGGTCAGATGAGAGGCAGTTGAGGGCTTTTGCGAGGATGCGGGCCATGGTGGTTTTTCCGACGCCTCTTGTGCCGGTGAAGAGATAGGCGTGAGCGACTCGGTCGGATTTGATAGCGTTTTTGAGGGTCAGGGCGATAGGGTCCTGGCCGACGACGTCGTCGAACGTCTGCGAACGGTATTTGCGAGCGAGTACAGTGTAGGCCATGGCAATTGATTATCGATTATCACTGTAAAAAGATCGGCCGGGTTTGCCACGGCACGGCCAATGCCACGCTTATGGCTGCTCGGTTCCCCGCCTGACCAGATTCACGGGCTCGGTCTGCATGGGACCCGGCCGGTAACATTTAGTTTTTTCAATTGAATATTTAATGTCTGGCCAGTGCCAGTATAACACGGCAGGGGGCGATTTCCAGAGAAAGATGCGGATTCGGGAATTTTCTGTTGAACAGACAGGGCGGAAAAGCTAATAGATTTTCATAGAATTCGAGATTGTTTCAGTAAAGGAGTATGGCATGAAAGTGAGCATAGAGGATACGTGCACTGCGTGCGGGTTGTGCGTCGATGCCTGTCCGGAGGTGTTTGAGATGGGCGATACTGTGGCCGAGGTGACGGTTGACGAAGTGCCGGCGGAGTATGAGGATGCGGCTCAGCAGGCGGCTGATGAGTGTCCGGTCGAGGCGATAGTTGTGGAGTAGGTTATTTTGCGAGTTCTCGTCCGCGGTCGCGAGCGCGAGTGATACCGGCGGCGATAGTCTCGGGCAATTTGCGTTCGGCGAAGACCTTTAGTGCGGCTTCGGTGGTTCCGCCTGGTGAGGTGACTTTTCGGCGAAGCTGGGCGGGTGTTTCGCCGGCTTTGTCGCGTTCGACGGCGAGCAGAGCAGCGCCTTTTGCGGTCTGGAGGACGAGGTCCTTTGCAACATCCTCGGCCAGGCCGAGTTCCACGGCTGCCTTTATCATTTCTTCCATCAGCAGAAAATAGTATGCGGGGCCTGAGCCGGAGACGGCGGTGACGGCGTCGATGAGGTCTTCGTCCTCGACGACGACGGCGACACCGACGGCAGAGAAGATTTGCATCGCTTTATCGAGCATTGGTTTTGCCTTTTCGTTTGCGAAGAGGGCACTTGCGCCCTGGCCTATCAGTGCGGGGGTGTTGGGCATGACGCGGACGATTGCGACGTCGCCAAGTACGGCGGTGATATTTGCGGTCTTGATGCCGGCGGCGATTGATATTACGAGGGTGTCGGCTTTGAAGGCAGCTTTTATGCTGTCCAGCGCTTCGGTCATATTCTGAGGTTTTACGCTGAGGACGAGGGTATCGGCATTGGCAGCGAGTGCAGTGTTGTCATCAGCGAGTGTGACGGCGTATTGTTTTGTTAGAAGATCGAGGCGTTCGGGCCGAACGTCTGATATGAGGACGTCCTGTGGTTCGTAGAGTTTTGCGTTGATTACGCCCTTGATGAGTGCTTCGGCCATGTTGCCGGCACCGAGAAAACCGATTGTGCTCACTTTTTTCTCCTTGCGAAAGTTCTGCTTAGGCTTAGAATCGTATCGTGTTATTGGTGAGTTAATATAGACGCAGTTGCGGAGGAAATCAAATGCAAAAGCAGGTTGAATATTCAGAGGCGATGAAGACCAAATACCCGGAGCAGGTGGTGATAGCGATTGCGAAGGATAAGAACGGCAAGGCGAATCCGGTGACTTTGGGGTGGACGATGACAGCGTCGGGCAAGCCGGCGATGTTAGCGATAGCGGTTGCGGCAGGACATTATTCGACGGGGTGTATTCGTCATTCGAAGTGCTTTAGCTTAGCGTTTCCGTCGTCGGAGCAGGGGGAGGCGGCTCTATTTTTCGGGTCAAGGTCGGGCAGAGACATCGACAAGCTGGCTGAATTTGACTGTGCGGCGGAGCCGGCTGAGAAAATAGATTCGGTTCTCTTGAGCGATGCGGTGGCGAATTTCGAGTGTGAGCTGGAATCGGAGACGGTGGTGGGGGACCATGTTATCTTCGTGGGGCGGGTAGTGTGCTCGCACATCAATACGGAGGCGAAGAAGCGGCTGTACACGATTGGGCCGGGGCACAAGCTGGGGCCTGTGAGCTGAGACGGGCTTCAGGGTAAGAAGAGGACAGTGTGGCCGGCGACGAGCTCCGCAATAAAAGTGTGGGGTTGAGTATATGGATTCCTGCTTTGTTGCATACTCAAAACGGCTCGGTTGCTGTTCAAAACGCTGCCCCGCTAAGGTATAACCGGCCAGAGGGCGGACTCAAGCCACTCCTGAGCAAGTTTTGCGATGTCTTTGAAGTTGACTATCTTCTGGCCCTTCGGGTCGGGACTGTAGATGTCCGCGTACGACGCAGGCGGCAAAATCGCATAGTAATTCGGCATCGTCTTGCCGGCCAACCACATAATCTCCTCCTCGCTAAGCTGCCGGTCATATATACGAACGTCGTCAAGGTAGCCGTAGTACAGACGGTCGATGTGCGGACGGTAGGGAGGAACATCGGTCTCGCTACCCTCGTAGTCCTGAGCGCCGATGCACCAGTTCGGGTCGTAATTCGGGTTGTGCGAGGGCTTGTACGTTATCTCGTTGCCGTCTTGCTCCTCGTGCAAACGCCCGTTGATATAGACCCGAGAGATGCCTCCATTGACATCCGGCAGTTTCTCATAGGTCCCGGCAATGTGATACCACGTATCGAAGTCCAGTTCCGTAGCCGGACACGCAACTACGCCGCTGCCAGTGAAGAGTACCCGCCTCTCGAGAAAAGGGACAAACCCGAACTCAAGCTTTTCGGCCGACTCGCCCTTGCTGATCATATCGGCCCACCAGCCAAGCGCCTGCGTCTGCTTCGCCCAGACCATAAGTGTGAGCGACTTGCCGAGGAAGTTGCCGTCCTGGCCCCACGTGCCGCACATCACATAGTCGTTGACATCAACCTGGTCGAAATACGCCACGTTGCTGTCACGCTCGGCATCGTAAACAATCTGAGGCGTGCCATAAGGAATACCATTTGAGTCCGCTTCAATTCTGGCGTTGGGGTCGTTATCCCAGTTGCCCTCGAACTCCCAGCGGGCCATCATACACGGGTCGTCGTCCGCAACAGGTACCGGCGCTCCGGTAATCCGGTCGGTCTTAAGCCAGTGGTTCGACAGCAGCTTCATATCCTTGATATCGACCGTACAGTCGCCGTTCAAATCACCGAGCTGCCTGTAGCCCGGCTGACCGACGCATCTCGGCGGATACACCCGGATATTGTCAAAGTTCACAACACCTTCGCCGCCGGGCGTGCCTGGATTCGGATTGCACTGGATTCCAAAGCCGAGGTACAGATATACAACGCTCTGAACATCAACTCCGGCGTCGATGAACTCGTCAAGGTCGATGTTCCAGTTCCCTGATTTCTTTTGAGCGTCAGGGTCGGGATTCGACACAATTGCCATATTGCCGTCCGCAGACTCCAGGGCCACGTACATCCTGTCGTAATTCGGGTCTGCCGCGTTGCCCGAATTTCCCGTGTAGTCAAGCGCCAGCGCTCTCAAAATCGTCTCGGCATCTCCGTAGCCAAAGTCAACCGGAACTGCAAACTCATAGCGAACCTCTGAGAAGTAATCTTCGCCGCCCCCCGTCCCGTTGTTGTCGTAAGAATATGACATCTCGCCGTGGTCGAGGTCTATCCAGGCGCCGCCGTATGTGGAGCAGGGCAGGGTATAGTCCATATCGATCGCATTGATTTTCCAGAACTCGTTCATATCGTCGAAGTTAGCGTAATTGAATTCGTCCACCACGCGGTAGTCGCCTACCGTAAAGCTCCAGACGTCGCCCGGCCAGATGCATGGGTCAGGACCGGCCTCGTTCACCTCATCGATACGCCAGTAGTACGTCTCGCCAAGCTCCAGACCCATAGCCGTATAGTTCGGGTCTGTCTTGGTAATTATGTACTCCGGATCTAAGGTATTGGCCTCATTAACATCGTTGAAGTCGGTCCCGAAGTATATCTGATGGCCGTTCGTGTCAGCTACGTAATAGCCACGGTCCCACGTAAGTTCTACTTCCAAAGCAGCGCCGACCTTGATACCAACCGTCGGACCGTCCCAAGGCGACGGGAAGCCCGGTTCGGGTGCATCACCGTAGTCTCCGACTGGTGCTTGAGCGTATGAAGTGGAGACAACAGTTGCCGTGAATAGGAAGGTGAGCAAGAGCAGCAGGACTCTGCACGTGGTTTTGCAGGATTTTACGCTTCGGCTTGTCATGATATTCCTCCAATCGGGTCAAAGAACTTAACCAAAAGAAACGGAATAAGCGAGGTATGGGGGTCAGCGAGTAACTGCAACGCCACCTCCCATTTTCCGTCAGCGCAGCATAACATAACTTCTACACTATTTAGGGGAGTTTTGTCAAGGAAATTTTGAGAGGATTGTGTTTTTTTTGGTTGGCCTGGGCGGGGCGGCAGCGGTTGTGGCGGTGGGAGTCAGGTTAAGGGCGGGGCAGGGGCTAAGGCAGGGCGAAAAAGTTTTTCGTTGTGGCGGTAACGGCACGGGCGAAATCGGTGAAATCGAGGTCTTTGAGTTCGGCGAGGAAGCGGGCGGTGTGGATGAGGAGGGCGGGTTCGTTTACTTTTTGCTTACGCATTGGTTCGGGGGACATATAGGGACAGTCGGTTTCGAGCATCAGGCGGTCGAGGGGGACGATTTTGGCTGCGTCGCGGGTCTTTTCTGCGTTTTTGAAGGTAACGACGCCGGTGAAGGAGATGTACCATCCCTTGTCGAGGAGGATTTTGGCCTGTTCGGCAGAGCCGGAGAAACAGTGGAAGACGACCTTAGGCAGAGTGGATTGGAATTCATTCATGATTGTGAGGGTTTCGTCGAATGCTTCGCGGGAGTGGATGATGACGGGCAGATTGAGGTCGGCGGCGAGTTCGAGGTGGCGGGTGAAGGCTTCCTTTTGCTGCTCGGGCGTTGAAAAGTCGTAGTGGAAGTCGAGCCCCGTCTCACCGACGGCAACGACTTTTTCGCTTTGTGCGAGCGTTTCCAGTTGTGCCATTGTCTTGTCGGTGACGGTTTTTGCCTCGTGGGGGTGTACGGCGACGGTGGCGTAGAGGTTGTCGTGTCTTTCGGCCAGTTCGATTGCTTTTTGGGAGTCTTCAAGTGTTGTACCGACGGTGATGCAGGACGTCACTCCTGCTTCGCGGCTTCGCCGGAGGACTTGTTCGATTTGGTCGGTGAATGGGTCGAAGGTCAAATGGCAGTGTGTATCAATCAGTTCCATGGGTTATCTCACGAAGGCGTTTTTGTAGTGGGTAATTTGGGGACGGCCTGTGTGGTTGAGGGTGATGGTGACGACGTCGAAGCGGTATGGGCGGTTTTCGATCTGGTTGGCGGCGAGGAAATAACGGGCGGTACGGGCGAGCTTGTCGCGTTTTGGTTTTGTGATGACCTCTTCGGTGGCGGCGAAGTCTTCGGATGCTCTGGTCTTTACTTCGACGAAGACGATGGAGCGGTCCGGAGCCACCATGATGAGGTCGATTTCGCCGGCCTTGCAGGCGAAGTTGCGGGTGAGCAGCTTCATTCCATTTCGTCTGAGGAATTTTTCGCAGCGTCGTTCGCCCCATCGGCCGAGTCGTTTGGGATCGGAGGGGGCCTTTGCAGTTATACCGAACATTCGAATCGGATTCAAATAAGAGAAATGTCAAAAGGTTTCAATCAATTACTAATCCCGAAGCCGGCTCCTGACAGATAAAAATTCGCACCTAATCATAACCACCGCCCGGGAACGGGAATTACAGGTTTGACAAATCAATACCACTTTGCAGTTAAAACATCAAGGGAGAAATGATTTGAAGTCGGCAGCGTCGATTTCGCGGAGAATTCGAAAGCCGTTGTTGTAGTGGGCTCTTGGTCCGATGGTAGTTCTCATTCGGCTGTATGACCGACACAGCCAGGGAGGGTTTGCGAATGAACCGCCTCGAGTAATGCCCGCCGGATCGAGAAGGGCGGATTCGAAACGCGCAGAACCGTTTGTGGGGACCGTGTTGGAATCCGGATGCCAGAGGTCCAGCACCCATTCCCAGACGTTGCCGTGCATATCGTAGAGCCCCCACCGGTTGGGCTTTTTTTGGGCGACGGGGGAAGTTCTGAAGGTACTGTTCCAGAGGTACCAGCCCAGTTCGTGCAACTCGCCGGGGTAATCTCCTGCGGTTCCTGCACGGCAGGGGTATTCCCATTCTGCTTCAGAAGGCAGGCGGATGATCCGGCCCGTCTTTTCACTGAGCCACTGACAAAACGCCATTGCATCGTACCATGTAATGTGAGTAACGGGCTCGGTGTCGGTCTGGACGTATCCGGGGAATCGCCAGTCCGCCAGTATCTCATAGTGCCAGGCAGTGCCCTCAGGCAGGCAGGTGAAGACGAAGCCGTACTTTTCGGCATCGGTGACATATCCGGAGTCTTCAACGAAAAGGTCGAACTGTTCGAGCGTAACCTCAGTAGTGGCCATGTAGTACCCATAGTTGATTGTCACTTTGTGTGAAGGCAATTCATACGACCAGCCGTATTCATCGACAGGAACGTGTTCGCTTCCCATGATGAAGCTGCCGGGTTCGATGCGATTGAACCTGAAGTCGGTGTTTCCCACCGTGAGCACAATCCGGGCAGGTAATCGGCTGCTTTCAGAGCGATTTTCGGACGTTTTGCTTTGCGTCAAAGGGGGCGATTCGGTTTTGGGTGGGGGGGCAGTCGAGCGGACAATTCGAAAGCCGGTTCCGGTCTCTCTGAAGGCAGGGTGAGCAGGGAGTCGAAAAGAGCTTGTGCAGGATGTGGTCGGTTTGCACCAGGCGCCGCCTCGCAGTACCCGGCGGCGAACGGCGGGATGGAGTAGGCTAATCAGGTTGGGCCCGCCGTCGGTCGGTGCACTGCGATAATTCAAATTGTAGAAGTCCTGAGACCATTCCCAGACATTGCCGTGCATATCGTAAAGTCCCCAGGGGTTGGGTTTCTTTGACGCCACCGGCGCAGTGCCTGCATCGGCGGGTTTGTGGAACCATGCCATCTGTTTTATGTCACCGGCGAAGTCGCCGGTGGTTCCGGCTTTGCAGGCGTATTCCCATTCTGCTTCAAAAGGAAGTCGGAAGTGTTGGCCGGTTTCCTCAGTGAGCCATCTGCAGAATTCGGTTGCATCATTAAAGCTGACACAGATGACGGGATGTTTTTCGGTCTGTGTGAAAGGAGGCTTTTTCCAGTAGAAGTCTCGGGCAAAGCCAAGCAGTTCGGGACAGGGACAGTGCAATGCGCCGCCGTGCTTCTCGGCGTCGGTCTTGTATCCGGTGGCCTGAACGAATGCTTTGAACTGGCCGACGGTAACCTCTGTTTTACCAATGTCGAAGGAGTAATCGATTGTGACCTTGTGGACGGGCTGTTCGTCGCCATCGCCGGATTCAGAGCCCATAAGAAATGAGCCGGGCGGGATTGTAACAAGTGTGAACTCGGCGCCGGCAATTCGCAAATCGGATTCGGTAAGAGCCGTTGCGACCTGCGCACAAACAACACTGAGCACGATGACAGCGGCCCAGCGGCGTGAAAGGCCGAGAAGCTTGTTTTTATCTGGGAGCAACTCTCGCATATCCGTGCCCAACCAGTGGCGTTAGACGGCTGTTTTCGAGCGGCTATCTGGATACGGTGTGGTCGGAATGCTGCTGTGCGAGCTTGACGGCTTTTCCGGTGCGTTTGCGGAGGAAGTAGAGTTTTGCTCTTCTGGTCTTTCCGCTTCGAATCGGCTTTATCTTGACGACGTTGGGCGAGTTAAGAGGGAAGATACGTTCGACACCTTCGCTGCCTACCATCCTGCGTACGGTGAACATTTCATTGATCCCACGTCCCTTGCGGGCGATTACCGTGCCGTTAAAAACCTGGATACGTTCCTTTTCGCCTTCTTTGATCTTGTAGTGGACGTCAACGATGTCGCCGATTTCGAAATACGGCACGTTTTCTTTCAAGCTCTTGCTTTCGACGGCGTCAAGCAGTTCGGTTTTCATGGTTTTCTCCTGTTTTAGCCACAAAGGACTCAGAGAGATATTTTTTTTTCGGAATTATTTTCCCGGGGCACCTGAATAGTGCCGAGGGCTTCACTCGTAAACGAGTCATTATACGGATTTCGAGAGGGGATACAAGTGGATTTTGCGAAAAGCCGGGAATAAATCGTGGATTAGATGCTGAGCGGGTATTACTTTGCCTTGTCGTGGAGCTGGTCGCATCGTTTTCGCAGTTTTTCGAGGATGTCGGCGTGTTCGGGTTTGTCGGCGAGATTGGTGGTTTCGTGGGGGTCGTTAACGAGGTCGTAGAGCTGCTCGTAGCCGAATTCGATGTAACGGGCGTATTTGTATTGCTGGGTTCGGAGGGCTTCGGATTTGGGGATTGTGGCGTGTGGGAAGAGGTGTTCGTAGAAGAAGTCGGCTCGCCATTTAGGGTGTTGGCCGCGGGCGATGGGGACGAGGGAGCGGCCCTGCATTCGTTTTGGGATGGGGACTGAGGCAAGGTCGAGGATTGTGGGGGCGATATCGATGTTTAGGGCGAATTCATCTCGGCGTTGGCCTCGGCGGTTTTTGGGTGCTCCTGGGTCGTAGATGATGAGGGGGACGTGGATGGATTCTTCATGCGGGAACCACTTTCCTGCGAGGCCGTGCTCGCCCAGATAGAAGCCGTTGTCGCCGGTGAGTATGATGATCGTGTTGCCGGCAAGGCCGAGGCGCGTCAGCTCGGCTCTGATTTTTCCGATGGCGACGTCGAGGCCGGTAATCAGCCGGTAGTAACCCTTGACTGATTCCTGGTATCTTTCGGGTGTGGAGAAGCGGATTTTCCAGCGTCGGCGGGCCTCGGACTCACGAAGAAACTCGGGCAGGGCCTGGAAGTATTTCGGGTCGGCGGTCAGAGGTGTGGGAATAGTGACATCGGCGTATAGGTCTTTGTAGGCGGGGTCGTAGATGAACTGGCGGGGGTCTGAGTCCTGCACGTGCGGGGCCTTGAAGCTTACCGACAGGCAGAAGGGCTGCCCGGCGGTGCAGGAGTCAAGGAACTTGATTGATTGTTCGGTAAGAATACTCGTCAAGTGTTTGTAATTGCCCGCGCCGTCTTTGTGTTCGTATCTTGGCTGGCCCCCGATACCGGCCCAGAAGTCGTATTTGTCCCGCGGCATTTCTTCGCTTCGACCGACGCCGTACTTGCCTGCAAAGCCGGTGCGATAGCCATCTGCCTTGAGGAGCATCGGATAGGTCCCGGCAAGGGCTTCGGGTGAAAAGTTGGTAACGAAGTCGTGGATGCCGGTTCGCCGGGCGTACTGGCCGGCAAAAATACTCGCCCGGCTGGCGGCGCAGATGCTCGTGGTGACAAAGCAATTGGTGAACAGACAGCCCTTTGCAGCAAGGGCATCCATATTGGGTGTCCGGATGATTTTGTTGCCCATACAGCCCATCGTGTCCCATCGCTGGTCGTCGGTCAGCAAAAAGATGATGTTTGGCCTTTTGTCGCGGCGTGCCGACGGGCGCGGGCCGTCCCGACAGCCCGTCAGATGACAAAAGGCTGCGGCCGCAGTCCCGGCTGCGAGTGACATGAAGTATCGACGATTCAATGGCTCCATCTGGTCGGTGCCTGTTTTCATTGCTTTATCTTAACGGTTTGCGGAGTTGAAGTGGGCCCCGGAGACGATAAGCGCACTGCGTCTATCACAAGCGGGTCGATTCTTGGATATCGTGCCGTGAACTTCGGATCCCAACCATGATACGCAATCCATGTCTTCCCATCCGGCCCGGTAAAGAAGCTGTGATGGCCGGGCCCTTTGACGAACTCGTTTGATTCCAGAATCTTGTCTGGCTGCTCGATGAATGGCCCCGTGGGTGATTCGCCAACCGCGTAGCGAAGGTTATATGTTTCGTTCGTCCACGCACCTGTACTATAGGTAAGAAAATACGTCTTATCCCGCTTCAGAATGAAAGGTCCTTCCTGCCACTTGTGGTGGCTTATTAACTGCTTCGGCTCACCCGCTACCCGATTTGGCGCCACCAGTCTATCAACATATATCTGCCCGGCCGTAAGGCCCAAGCTGTTGCCGTGTTCGATAGTGTAGTACAGATACAGCGTCCCGTCCTCATCGGCAAACGGATGCCCGTCCAGTGACGCGTTCGGTACAATAGCCCCTCGGTCCTCATACGGCCCTTCCGGGCTGTCCGCCACCGCCAGCCCCACACGATTACCCGTATTCTTCGGCGTATTCTCCAGCGACGCCGTGTAATAAAGATGGTACTTGCCATCCAGCTTGACCACCTCCGGCGCCCAGAAGTTCCGCCGGTTCCACGAGCCTGGCTTGCCCTTGGTGACGGCGCCTCGGACGAACGTCCAGTCGGTCAGGTTGTCCGACTTGTAGATTTGTATGAATCGCTCGTCCGGGGCCTTGCCCGTTGCGAAGAGGTAGTAAACCCCTTCATCTTTTATTATACACGGGTCGGCAAGGTAACGTTCTATAATCGGATTGCAGTACGTAAACGTAGATTCACACCGAAGCGACCCGCCCTGACAGCCAGCGACATAAGCTATCGCTCCTGCGCCGGTACCGCCAACAAGATAAAGGAACTGGCGCCGACCTATAGCCCTTTCATATCTCATCTGTAATCTCTGTCAGAGGCATCTACGCGCGGAGCTTTTTGTAGTTTTGAAGGGATTTTTCGATGGCAACCAGAGGCGGATAGACCTCTTTTTCTTCTTCGATGATGTACCACTTGGTGCCGCCGGTAGTTTCGCAGATTGAGAATATCTTCTGCCAATCGAGGTCACCTTCGCCGATGAGGGCTTTGGGGTTTGTTGCAGAGAATTCCTTGAGGTGAATGGTGACGGTCCGGCCGGGGTATTTCTTCAGATAGACAACCGGGTCTCCACCGCCGCCCATTGCGTTTCCCGTGTCGAGCTGGAGGATGACGTCTTCGTTGGTGTTTTGCGCGAAGATGTCCCATGGGGTTTCGCCGTCGATTGGTTTGAATTCGTGGGAGTGATTGTGGTAGCCGACCTGCATTCCGTGGGGCTTTACCTTTTCGGTGAGTTTGTTGAATCGCTCGGCCTGCTCAAGCCAGAACTCTTTCGTGCTTTTCTCCGGGTCCCCGAGCCAGGGCACGATGAGATACTTGTTGGAGAGGAGTTTGTTGAACTCGATGGTTGCGTCGATTTTGTCAGGCATGAGGGTATCGTTCTGTGTGTGGCTGCCGCAACATAGCAGGCCGTTGTCGTCGAGGATTTTGCGGAGGTCCTGGGCCTTGTGTTCGTAGAAGCCGGCGAATTCGACGCCTTCGTAGCCCATCTTGGCGATGGCTTCAATTGTTTTGGGGAAGTCTTTTTCGGCGAGGTCGCGAACGCACCACAACTGGACGCCGACCGGGATGTTTTTTTCTTTCTTCATTTTCTCTGCCCCTAAGGTTTGCGGCGCCACCGCGCCGACTGCCGCCAGTGCGGCGGTGGATTTTAGGAAACGACGCCGTGATATGCTTCTTGAGTTCGGTATTTGAGACATGATTTTTACCTCATTTCTGTAAGTTAGAGTTTCGTTGCCGGGAATATGGTATGATAAGCAAGACCATACGCGGCTGATGGCGTAAATGTAGCGTCAAAAGACGGAGAAGGCAAGGGAAAAAGGAATTGGGGTTGACAGCGGTAAATGGTGAGGTCGTGTTAGCCATCGATTGAGGTGTGGTTTCGTCGGCTCGAATTCGAGCAGGTATGGTGGTCTGCTGAAGAGAGCAGTTTTTTGGTGAGAGGGCATTTTCTGTTGGTTGAGCAAGGGGATATGGGATTATGGCGAAAACTTCGGTTATAGAGCTGCGTCGGCGGTCGGTGACTAAGTCGCTGATTTGGCGTGTTATAGGGATAGCGTGGACATGGATGGGGGTTTATCTGATTCTGGCGCTGACGCCGGCGAAGTACCGGAGTGCGTCGCTGATGGCAACGGCGATAGTGATTTACCATCATTCTACGCGGATGATTATGTATTACTTCTATGAGCGGGTCTGGTCGGCCATCGGATGGGGGAAGATCGAGAAGGGAAAAAGGGGTGAGGCGGCGATGTCGGCGTGGGAGAAGCTGAAGTGGGTGGTGGGAATTGTTGTGGCGCTGGCGGTAATTTTCTTTTTGATACTGTATGTAACGCCGCTGGTGAAGAAGTGGTGAGCATTGAGGTTCGGTTATTGGTCTTCAGGCGGGTTGTCCCTGAGCAGGTCGGGGCGGTTTTGTTTTGTACGCTTGAGGGCCTGGTCGCGGCGGTATTTTTCAATTTCGGCGTGGTGGCCTGAGAGCAGGACATCGGGGACTTTCATATCGCGAAAAACCTCGGGGCGGGTGTAGTGGGGGTATTCGAGCAGGCCCTCGGAGAAGGAATCGTCTTTTGAGGAGTCTTCGTCGCCGAGGGCGCCTGCCAGCAGGCGAACGGCGGCATCGATGACGACCATAGCGGCAAGCTCGCCTCCGGAGAGGACGTAGTCGCCGATTGAGATTTGCTCGGCACCGAGGCCGATGCGGATGCGTTCGTCGAAGCCCTCGTATCGGCCCGAGATCAGGATGAGGCGTTTTTCTTTTGAAAGCTCGATAGCTTTTTTCTGGTTGAAGGGTTGGCCTTGTGGGGTGAGGAGGATGGTGTGTGGTTTTTCCAGTGCGAGTTTCTCGACGTGTTCGAAGGAGTCGAAGATTGGCCGGCACATCATTACCATGCCGGGGCCGCCGCCGTAGGGGCGGTCGTCGACTTTGTTGTGCTTATCCTTTGAGAAGCTGCGGATGTCAGTGAGGTGGATATCGACAATGCCGGCCTCCTGAGCACGCTTGAGTATCGAGGCGCTCAGAGGCGATTCAAACATCTCGGGAAACAGAGTAAGGACGTCGATACGCATTACTCTTTTTGGGGTTCATTCTCGGGAGGTTCTTCTTTGTTTTTGTCAGCCGTTGGTTCTTCGGGTTTTTCCTCGGGCTTAGCTTTCTTCTTTGCTCCGGGCTTTTTGGCCTTTGGTTTTTCCTCGGTTGGTTCAGGCTTATCTTTCTTTGTTTTTGGTTTTGCTTTTGTTTTTTTGGCCTTGGGTTTGGGTTTTTGTTCTTCGGCTTTTTCGGGCTGCGGCTCGTCTTCGGTTTTTTCTTCTTCTGTGGCCTGGGTCTCGGCCTTTTCTTCGGTTACCGGTTCCTCAGTCCCGGGCTGTTTTAGAGGTTTTTCCTCGGCTGGGGGTTCTTCAGCTTTTTGCTCTTCGGGCTTCGGCTGTTCTGCCGGGGTTTCGGGCTTGTGTTCTTCGGCCGGTGGCTTTTCTGCGAGGGCTTCGGATTTGGGTTTCTTCGCAGGTTCCTGGGGTTCGGCTTTCGGTTCCCGGGGCTTAGGGTGTTCTGCAGGTTCTCCTGCGGGTTTTTCCTCGGCTGGGGGTTCTTCTGCTTTTTGCTCTTCGGGCTTTGGTTCTTCGGTCGGTTTTTCTTCAGCAGCGGCGGGCTCGGCGGCTTGTGCTGCGGTCTGCTCAGTCAGTTTTCCCTTTGCTTCTGCGTCGGCTTTGGCCTTCTCCTCGGCGGCTTTGGCCTCTTCTTCAGTTTTTTTCTTAGCTTCTTCAGCGGCCTTTGCTTCGGCCTTGATTTTTTCTTCGGCAGCTTTTACCTTAGCTTCGGCAGCAGCTTTTTCTGCGTCAGCAGCTTTTACGATTGCTGCTCTATCGGCTTTGTCAAAGGGCTTTCCTTTGGCTCTGGCCTTTGCCTTGGCGCGCGCCCGTCGAGCGGTGCGTTGTTCGGCCTGTTTATGTTTAACTCCCTTTCGGAGCAGAATGTCGGAGACGGCTTCAGAGGGGATTGCGCCCTTTTCGAGCCAGTATTTGACGCGTTCGATGTTGAGGACGACCTGGCTTTCGGTGTTCTTTTCGAGGGGGTCGTAGTGGCCTAATTTTTCGAGGATTCTGCCGTCGCGGGGGGTGCGAGAGTCAATGACGTTGATTCTGAAGAACGGGCGGTGCCGTCTTCCCAGACGTGACATTCTGATTTTAACTGCCATTACATGCTCCTTTTTCGTCGTTTATAATCAATTCCCACGGCCTTTACGTTAGCGGCCACGAGACGCGTTTATCAATCGAAACGAGTAATATAGCGAAATTTATCGCAGAATCAAACATTATTTTTTGGGGTAGAATACAGAATGTAGAATACAGAAGGCAGAATGCAGGACGCAGGGGGGAGAGGAAAATTGACCCCCGGATTGCGGTTCCAAGTAAGCATCCCCACAGGGATCTGCGCTTCGCTTCGAGTTCGTAATTGGGTTCGTTTTTTGTTGGCGTAATTCGTAGTTTTTGACGTAATGCGTTCGTGTGTAAAGAGTTAGGGGGTATTTCGCCTGTTTTCGAAATTGGGTTCGTTTTTTTCTTTGGCGAAAGCTGTGTTTTTGGGCTTAAGTCTTTGTTTGATAAAGTGTTAGGTTCATTTCTCGCATTTTTAAAATTGGGTTCGTTTGGGTTCGTTTTTCACCGTTCGGAGGGGCAAATAATTTTCGTAATTCCTTTTCAGGTATAGAGTTAAGTTCATTGTGGGCCTTGCCAAAATTGGGTTCGTTTTGCATAAAAAGTGCGATTTGTAGAGAGTTCTTTACAACTGTAGAGTGGTAAGTCGTGAGACAGAAGGGCTTTAGACACAGATTAACGCTGATTAACGCTGATTTTTGAAAAAGTTCAAGGGCTGAGAAACAAAATATAACATCTTGTAAATGGGCGGTCACTGTTGAACCCTCCGAATTTGTGATTCAGTATTCACTTTCTCAATGTTCGGTGAACATTATACTTCATGGGAAGTTGTTTGTCAAGTGAAATTTTTGGTTCACCACAAAGTCTCGAAGGCACGAAGTAACAAAAAAAGGTTCAAACCACGGATTTGCACGGATTTTCACGGATTAAGGATAGATTATAGCCACAGAGGACACCGAGGACACAGAGAATTATTGCCAGACACGGATTAACACAAGATTAACACTGGCACTTCAAGGGACAGGGAAGAAGTATTTCATGTTTCAGATTCCAAGAAAGAGGACCTTCTTCTACCTCTCGCCTCTTTCTGGTGTTGGTCCATAAGATCAGACAGGAACTGTACCGTAGGTGAAGAAGTCTCTTTATTTTTTGAAGCTGGTGGAGCAAAAATGCCACTCTGCAGAGATGTTTGTTTCTTCAAGTCATCAATGTCGTATCGAATTCCCTCAAGTGTCGATAGGATGTTTCCAAGCTGCTGTTGTTGATCGTTACTACTCGACTGCATGAGATTGATCATTATAGAATTTGTGATAGGATTCTTTGCTTTCTCTCCAAGTTTCTCGGCTGCTACGATGTGCTCTTTGATTTGTCGAATAGCGTTATTTGCTATATGGATTGGGAGGTCCACCGGAATAGTCCTGAGATCCTTATTGTCAAACGGTAATGACTCATCCTGCTTAATTATCGTAACGACAGGTTTCTTAGCAGCGTGCCGGACAGCAAGTTCGTAGTACACATTAGGATTTGAATTGGTCAAATCAGCAATTACAAGATCGTCGGTAAAAAGATGAGTAATAATGTCATGGGTAATCATCCCTGGATTACGAAGATCATCTGCCCTTAACGGGCAATCGTATCCGCAAGCTACAACCGCAGGTTTAATAATGTGTTCTAGCAATGTGTCCGACCACTCGCGAATCTTTGAGTCAGGCTCTCCTATCGGCCCAATCACAAAACAGGTTTTCTTTTTCTCAGTCATAAAAATCCTCACTGTTCATCCAAGACTGTTTGTATCATTGTCATTCCCATCCATCCCATATAATCCATCATGCAAAACGCTAATTGCCCCTCACAAAGAAAAAGGTGCCAATTGGCAGTGGTCGTTTGAATTTCAAATATCTAACAGAGGTCCAAAGGTCTCGCAAATCCCGGATGTTAAGCACATATTATATTTGGCCCTCCAAGCTCAGTAAAGCGATATATCCTGCTAAATAGGCAGAAAATCTGTAAACATTCCGCCTGTGGGCAGGCGAGGATGGGTAAGTGTTGGAATTTACGATTGAATATTTACCATTTACTAATTTTTTTATGTCTTCGGCGTTGTTGGGGGAAAATAATAATCACGGCCAAGATGGCCGTGATACGCATGGGCAAGATGCCCATGTCACGTTTTTGGTGGCGGGAGGGATTAGTCGGATTCGGGGTAATCAAAGGCGGGGACTGAGGGGATGCGGTCTTTATCGGAGCGGATTATGTCGTACAGCCGGGCGGCGAGGACGGCGCCGGCTATTGGGGCGGCGAAGTAGAGCCACAGGATGTTCAAAGGCGCACCGCCGGCGAACAGTGCAGGGGCGAGCGACCTTGCCTTCAAATCCGCTGTTCGACATAGCATTAACTTAAAAACAGTAACACTCTTCAGGAGATTGTATGTGTGTCCGGGCGGGTGTCAAGTTTTGCCGGGGTCAGTTTTTGGGATTGTGTTATTTTTCGGGGCCGTATTTGACGTGCATTATGTCGAGACGGCGGTAGTGGGCACCGAGGCGGTTGTGGAAGTCGTCGAAATCCTTCAGCTCAGATGGCGTCCAGAGGGCTTCTGACAGGCCGATAAGGCGCGGGAATGTATGTTTGTCGATGGCGGTTTCGGTGGGGGCCGACTGTGTCCACATGTTGCCTTGGCCGCCAAGGATAAATTTTCTCTTATCGGATGGCAGCTCAGCGGGGACGGGATTGTAGAGGTACGTTTCCTTTAGCGGCGTGGTTCTTATGTCGTAGTCGAAGTAGCAGGCGGAGGTGGGAGACATTACGACGTAGTGGTCCATCCGGGCTGCCTTGATGCCGCCGACTGTTCCTCTCCAGGACATTACGGCGGCGTTTTTGGCCAGTCCTCCTTCGAGTATTTCGTCCCATCCGATTAACTTTCGCCCTTTGGAGTTGAGGAAATGTTCGATTCGCTGGGTGAAATAGGCCTGAAGATGCTCTTCATCGGTGAGGTTGTGACGGGCGAGCATGGCCTGGCATTTGGGACATTCCTTCCACCTGTCCTTGGGGGCCTCGTCACCTCCGATGTGGATATATTCGGAGTCAAACATTTCGACGACTTCGCCGAGTACGTTTTCAAGGAAGGTGTAAACGTCTTCGTTGCCGGCGCAGAAGATGTCTTTCGTGATTGTGGGGCCTTTCCAGAAGGGGAATATTTCGGTCTTTTCGCCCCTGCAGCTTAGATGCGGATATGCGACGAAGACGGAGCTGGAATGGCCGGGCATCTCGATTTCAGGGACGACGGTGACATAGCGGCGGCGGGCGTATTCGACCATTTCTTTTATATCGTCCTGCGAATAGTAGCCGCCTTTTGCATCAGGGTACCTGTCGGAGAATTCCGAGCACAGCTCGGTGAGCTCGGGATACTTTTTGATTTCGAGACGCCAGCCCTGGTCGTCGGTGAGATGGAGCTGCAGGATATTCATCTTGTACAGGGCGAGCAGGTCGATGTATCTGAGGAGAAACTTCTTTTCAAGAAACACTCTGCTGCAGTCCAGCAGCAGGCCCCGCCACACAAAGACAGGTCTGTCCTTTATGTAAATGCAGGGGACGGATAGATTGATATAGTGTTCTTTGGTTGTGTCCTCGATTTGCTCGGGCAACATCTGGCGTATGGTCTGGACGGCGTAGAACATCCCGGCCGGCTGCGATGCGGTTATTAATATTGAATCGGGACGGACGGAAAGGATATAGCCCTCGCTGCCGAGGTCGTCGCGGTGTTCGAGGTGAAATGTGATTGCATTGGATTCTGTTTGGGAGGTGCGGGACCGACTGATTTCCAGGCCAGAGCCGGTACGGTGTTTGACCATTTCGGCGAGATACTCTGCTATCTGCTCTGCTTCGGTGTTGGCAGTGGGGGCATAAATCTTTGTGTCGGTGTCGATGCGAAAGAGGCCCTTGCCGACAGTCATCTCAACCGGCTTCGGGATGATATTGATTTTCGCAGCGTTAGTGTGATCGCCGGCGCATTTGCTTGCTGAACAGCCACAAGCCAGACACATCGTCAGGCCGATGACAATAGTTGTCCTAATCATCAATATCCCCTAAAAGTTTTGTTCCCTCGCCTATGCTTTGTCATACACTACGGCGAACGTTTCTGATGCAGGGCGTAGCCGTTGATGAAGATTGCGAGCAGGGCGGGTTCGGTTCGGGCGTCTTGTGCGATTTTGTGGATTTGCTCGTCGGTGAGTTTGTCGGCGTTTTGCTTTTCGGAGGGGGTCATGATGGCGACGGCGCGTCTTAGCTGCTCGATCTCGTCGGCAGTGGGGCTGGCGAGCATGGCCAACTCACTTGAGCCGCGGTGGTCTTTGAACCGGCTGCGGACCATTCGGCCGTAGCGGCTGTCGGCGAATTGGGCGACTTTTCCGAGATATTCGTCTATTGTCATGTTGGCCTCACAGCCGACCATTATCTTTTCATCAAGAGTGGTTTTGGTGAGACAAGCCATCCGGCGGGGCGGGTGTTGAGGCCTGGGATTTCTGTGTCACCGAGGTCGAGCTTTGCGCGTTCTGCAAGTTTGAGGAGGCGTTCGACTACTTCCGGGTGCCGGTCGGCGAGGTTGTTTGATTCGGCGATGTCGGCTTCGAGGTCGTATAGCTGCAGAGGGACATCGAGGTCGGGCTCGCCCCAGTTCTTCTTTTTCTCTTTGAGCGGGAGATGCAATTTCCATTTTCCGCTTCTGACGGCCTGTAACTGGTCGATCTGGTAGTAGTAGAATGCCTCGTGCGGTGATTTTGCGTTGGGTTTTCCCGACATAAGCGGCCAGATGTTTTTTCCGTCGATGGTTCGGTCAACGGGCAGCGATGCACCGGCGAGAGCAGCGAAGGTTGGGAGCAGGTCCATTGTTATGGCCATTTCGGAGCAGGTTTTTCCTGCGGGGATGTGACCGGGCCACCACATTAAGCAGGGCTCTCGCATGCCGCCTTCCCATGTGGAGCCCTTGTGGCCTCGCAGTGGGGCGTTTGAGCCGCCGAACTGGTTTGAGGCGCCGTTGTCGGAGGTGAATACGACGAGGGTGTTCTTATCGAGCTTGAGTTTTCTTAGCGTGTTGAGGATCCGACCAGTTGAGAAGTCGATTTCCTCGACGGCGTCGCCATAACGGGCATTTGCACTTTTGCCGCGGAAATCTTTGCTTGCGTGGAGGGGGTTGTGGACCATTGAGTGTGGCAGGTAGATGAAGAAGGGGCGGTCTTTGTTTTTCTTTATGAATTTGGTTGCTTCGGCGGTGTAGCGTTGGGTTAGGGTGTTCTGATTTGCGGGCGCTTCGATGACGGTTTCGTTTCGCATCAGGGGCAGCGGGGGTTTGGTCTGCTTGGATCCCCCCATGTCATTGCTGTAGGGGATGCCGTAGTAGTAATCGAAGCCCTGCCGGGTGGGCAGGAACTTCGGCTGGTCGCCCAGGTGCCATTTTCCGATGCAGCAGGTGGCGTAGCCGCGGGATTTCAGGATTTCGGCGATGGTGATTTCATTTGGGTTGAGTCCTTTGTGTGCAGCGGGAAAGAGGACACACCGGCCTTTGGAGTCCTGGTGCATATCGACGCGTTTCGGGTAGCAGCCGGTCAGCAGAGATGAGCGGGATGGGGTGCAGACGCCGCTGGTGACATAGAAGCTGGTGAACTTGATTCCTTCGGCGGCCATTTGGTCGATATTCGGAGTGCGATGAACCTTAGAGCCGAAGCAGCCGAGGTCGCCGTAGCCCATGTCGTCGATGAAGATGACTATGAAGTTCGGCCTGTCGGAGAACCGCCTGGCTTCGGTTGAAAAAAGGCCGCCATTGCAGCCGGGCAGGAAGGTTGCGGCGGCGGTTGCCGCGAGGGATTTGACAAAGCGACGGCGGGTAATGGTCTGTGTCATAGGACAAACATCCTTTTTTAGCGGCGTTTTTTGATTTTTCCTCTTCTTTTTATGACTCGTTTTCTTTTTGAGCGCTGTTTGATTTTTCTGCCCTGCGCCATCTGCTGTGAAAGCGCGCCGATGTTGAGTCCGCCGGACATGAGGGCTTTTAGTCCGCCGAGCTTTCCGCCGGACAGGGACTTGAGCATATCCCTGCTTCGCATGAAGGTCTTGACGAGTGAGGAGACATTGTGCGGCTGAGTACCCGACCCCGCCGCGATTCTCCTTCTGCGAGGTGAATCAATCAGGTCGGGATTCTGCCGCTCTTTGCGTGTCATGGAATAGACGATTGCCTCCATCTGCCCGATTTCGTTGCCGTCGAGGTCGAGGTCGCCGAGTTGGGATGCGCCGGGCATGAGTTTTAGCATGCTCTTCATGCCGCCCATATTCTTGACGGCCTGCATCTGCTTGAGAAAGTCGTCGAAGCCGAAGCTTCCCTTGGCCATCTTGGCCTGGAGCTTTTGCGCTTCTTCTGCGTCGAACTGCTCCTGTGCCTTTTCGACGAGCGTGACGACGTCGCCCATGCCGAGGATACGGGATGCCATACGGTCGGGATGGAATTCTTCGAGCTTGTCGAGCTTTTCGCCGACGCCGACGAACTTGATGGGTTTTCCCGTGACTGCCTTTACGGAAAGGGCGGCACCGCCTCTTGCGTCGCCGTCGAGCTTTGTGAGGATGACGCCGTCCAATTCGAGCCGTTCGTTGAATTCCTTCGCGGAGTTGACGGCGTCCTGGCCCGTCATAGAGTCGCAGACGAGGTAGATTTGGTGGGGCGTTACGGCCTTTGCAATGTTGGCGACCTCAGTCATCATCTCTTCGTCGATGTGCAGTCGGCCTGCGGTGTCGATGACGACGACGTCAAAGCCGTTTTTTTGTGCGTGTTTTAGCGCGTTTTTTGCAACTTTTACGGCGTTTTTGCTTGTTTCACTGTAAACTTCGATGCCCAATTGCTCGCCAAGCGTGACTAATTGCTCGATTGCAGCGGGTCTCTGGAGGTCGTCAGCGACGAGCAGGGGCTTTTTACCTTTTGCAACGGTGTATTTTGCGAGCTTTGCTGCGGTGGTGGTTTTGCCGCCGCCCTGGAGGCCTGCGAGCATGACGACTGTCGGGCCCGGTGAGACGTAATAGATATTTGTATCGACGGGGCCCATAAGTTTTGTGAGCTGGTCGTTGACGATTTTGACGAAGACCTGGCTGGGGTGCAGTGACTTGATTACGTCGGCACCCATGGCGGCCTGGGTGACGTCCTTGCAGAACTGCTTTGCGACGTTGTAGCTGACGTCTGCTTCGAGCAGGGCCTTTCGGACGTCGCGGACGGCGTCCGAGACGTTTGCTTCGGTGATACGGCCTCTGCCCGAGAGGGATTTGAAAACGTTGTTAAATTTCTGTGTTAATGCGTCAAACATAGGGCGTTATTCGTTGTTGTGCGTGTTATGTTTTCTAAACCAACCCCCCAATAAAATTGGGGGCTAAATAGTCCAGTGTCGGGAGTGCATTGTAAATGGTGATGGAGCGGTTTTCAAGGCGAAAAGACGTGCATTGCTGAATCACGGTCTTGCAGTGGGGGTGACGGGCTCAGACGGTCCAGTTTTTTGAGGTTTTTACGAAGCGCCACTGGAGGAGCATGCCGAAGAGTGTGGCTGCGATGAGCAGGACGGGGATGAACCAGTTGTTGTTGAAGTAGATGTCGTAGAGTCGGTTCGTGGGTGGGTCTTGTATGCCTTCGTATTGATAGACGAGTGCGAGGGCGCCCATGATTATGAGGACACCGCCTCCAAGCGAAGTAAAAAGCATGACGGATACTCTGAAGACGACGAATGCGATCATACCGCCTGTGACGAAACCGACGAGCGCGCCGGCCCAGACGAATTGTTCGGGGAGTTTGAATGCGTACCAGATACCTGCGGTGAGGACACCGCCGGCGACGGCGCCGAGGATGCAGACAGCCCATTTCATAAGTGGGACGGACAATATGGTCAGCAGGGCCAGGCCGAGGAGACTACCGAGGAGGACCTTGTCAAACTGGGCGCCGATCCACATTCCGACGTATAGTCCGAGCAGTGCGAAGCTGATGACGGTTAGAGCTTTGAAGATTCTCCAGCCGTACATGAGGTAGATGACGCCGAGAGAGATGGCGAGGACGGATTGCGGCCAGGTCATAATGGTAATCTGGTCCCACATATACTGGAGGAATCGCGAGACAAACTGGGTGTCAACGAGGGGCTCTTCGTAACCATAGGTGTATGTTGTCTGAGCGAGAATTGTCAGGCCATCCATGTATATTCTCCTTCGTTTGTGCCGGTCGATATCGACTCAGCGTGCCGGGCACGGTGTGTTCGGTTTTATACTATGTGGTCCTCCAGTTTGCCGTGGGGGTCTGCTGTGTTTCGTCCTGGCCGGTGTTTTTGCCTTTTTTCTTTTTCGGTTTTATCTTAGTGACCTTTGGTCCCTTTAGGACTCTTACGGTTCTAACGAGGAAGAGCTGCTCAAGTGTGCCCAGCGCAATTAGACCGCAGAAGAGGGCTAAAGAGAGGGTGTATTTTTGAGCTATGTGTCGAGAAAGTGTATTACCCATAGAGAGGGCGAGCAGCGTGATTCCGGCGGCGGCGATAAATGTGCCCATGGCCGAACAGGCCAAGGCAGTAGTGAGTGAAGGGAAGTAGAATTTGCCGATGATGGGTATGATTATAAGCAGCAGGAGCAGAGCCCAGTTGTAGTACGGGACATCGAGAACGGCCTGTTGCATGAGCGGGAACAGGTCCTCGGAACCTTTGATGTAGGGTGAGATGAGATAGGTGAAGCCGACGACTGTTGCGAGGACGGATGCGACGACTGCGATGAAAATATCATCGAGCTTTACTGCGAGGAAAGCAGCTAATCCGATTATTGCTACGGCGAGGAGGATATTCCAGCCGGAGACGAAGAATCCAAAGACGATTCCGCAGGTGGCTCCGATGACAGCGAAGAGGATTTTTCTGAAGCGAAGGCCGCCAAGCCAGAGAAACAGGCCGGTAAGCAGTAGTACCAGGCCAGATGCTATCAAGGCGATAGAATTCAAGCGTGCGGCGGACTGTTCAAAAGTTCTTGCAATTTCTAACATATAAGCCTCACGAAGAAAGAAGGGCGCAAGACGCGCATAATTCAGGCTCATTCACTTAGTTTATCGGCCTGTGGTTGCGTTTTTCGTTAAAGAGTTGGTTTTGTTCGAGCATGGGCCGTTCGTAACAGGGTTAGGGGGGGATATTAAAACCATAGATAATATGAGCAGGATGTGGAAGAGGAAGTTTCCTTGTATTTAGGTTAATTTGTGTTTTTTGGGGGGTAACTGCGGATGAGAGGAGTCGAACCTCCACGGGCCGAAGCCCACAGGCACCTGAAGCCTGCGCGTCTGCCAATTCCGCCACATCCGCGATAATGAGCCATATTAGCGGCTTTTGTCTTTTCGTCAATAGGGGAATATGAACTGGAGGAAATTAGGTTTTTTGAGCGGTTAGCGGGGGTAGAGCGGCAGGAGTGGGGTGGGATGGCAGAATTGGAGGTTGGGGGGTAGTATTAGAATATCTAATAGTAGGGTTTAAAAGGGTTTGGAAGGGGTTAGGAGAGGGGGGTGGAGGAATGGGCGGAAAGGGCGAATTCGGGGTCGAGAGGGGCAAACGGGGCGGGTTTTCGGTTGCGGGGAAACGTGCGAAAGTTTGAAAAAAATTGAAAAAATCTGCGAAAAATGGCTGTGAAAAGGCAAAAAAACGCGAAAAAAAGGGGGTTTTGAG
>JAUVYV010000042.1 GCA_030602885.1 Phycisphaerales bacterium | reverse complement strand
TGAGATTTTCACCGCCGAGGGCGCAGAGATTAAAGAGCGTATCGCGTATTGTGTATTGCGGGTTGGTGTGGAGGGGCGGGGATCGGGAGATTTTCGCGGATTTTGGGCTGTTGGGAGCGGTAAAAGACTATGAGATATGGTGAAGGGAGAATTATGTAAGATGAATGGGGGGCCTGATGCGGAAGGGTGAGGTCAGAAGTGATCCTCTGTAGCAGGCCAGGTGAGCAGCACTCGAGGACAAGGAAGAGAGAAGGGATCCCCTGTAGCGGGCCAGGTGAGCAGCACTCCAGGACAAGGAAGTAAGAACCCCGGCTCGCCGGGTAAAATTGTGTATTGCGGGTTGGTGTGGAGATTTGAACCGTGGCCTTGCCATCCCAAGGGGAGTGGTCGGGGCCTAATTGCAAAAAAAGTGATAAAAAGCATAAAATTCACTTGACAAGGCACAGGAGGCCTGTACAAAGGATCACAGCAATTTGAAAGAGGAGTCGCACTTGATTTTCTTACCTGGTCGGCCTCAACGAACATTCACAGCGCGCCCAAGGGAGCCGTTGTGCGGTGTATCTGTGAATTCCTCGTGGAGGCGGAAGATGGGCCATGAAGGAAAGGGTAGATGGCGAAGCCGGTTGGGTGGTACGCCAGCACTATCGCCGCTCAGCGACGCAGCAGGGGCAATCATTTCTCGATTTTCAGCCCTTCAATTGCCGCCGTTGACAACCACACACTTGGTGCGTGATAAACATAAATCGATGAACTGAAATGGGCTTTGGAAAAGTTTGGCACAACGGTGCAAAGGAGGTGGCAAATCAGGAGCGGAAAAAAAGAAGTATTTGTGAGTAGTATCGACATCGTATTTTGTAGAAGTTTTAACAACAATTTTGTGGGAGAAAAAGCATGTGTAAAAAATTGATTTATTTAAGTTCTGTTGTTTTGTTTTTGGTCATGAGCGCATCGGTCTTTGCTCAGACTTACCCCGGCAAGATTGGGGTGGGTGTGTCAATGGGGTGGACTCTTCCATTTGTCGATGCAGCTAAGACGACGAGGCAATTTGATGCCATCGGCGGCGGACTGGCACCGACCGATTCCAACGGCTGGCCAACAACTGACGGCTTTACTTGCCTCTGGGACATGCGGCCCTACAAGGCCTGGGGGGGCGAAATCGACGACCCCGAACAGTTCACACCGAATATGGTCGGAACCTACAAATGCTCATTCAATGGCCAGGCAACACTCGCCATTTTATCGGGCGACGCCTCCCTTGCCAACCAGAGCTACGATTCCGGCTTGAACACCACTTCATTTGACCTGATCGTCCATAGTTCCGACCCGTGGACCAACGTCGTGGTTGTGGAATTTACAAACACAAAACGCACATCAAGCAGTAGCACCAACACAGGGCTTACTAACCTCAAGGCAATAAGGCCCGGCTATCCAGCCGATACAACTCAGATATTCCACACCCCATTCATCGATTGCCTCCAGTCAGCAAGCTTCAGCTTCTGGAGAGCCAACCCCTGGGTCCTCATAGACCGCTGGGCCGATTTACGAACTTTCTATCCACAGCAGATTGAGTGGGCCGATAGAAAGCAGTGGACCGATATCACCCAGAATCGCTGGGGAAATGGACGCAATGGTGCCTGCTGGGAAACCGTCATTTGGCTCTCAAACCAGGTAAACATGGACCCCTGGATAAATGTCCCCGTTTGCGCCTCCGACGACTACGTCACACAATTAGCAACGCTCTTCAGGGACAACCTCAACTCCAATCTGAATATCTACGTCGAGAGCAGCAACGAAATCTGGAACTGGGGATTCCCTCAGTCCGGTTACAACAGCGATTGGGCTACGGACATCGGCCTCAGCTGGGACGAGAACCACGCAAAACGGACTGTTGATGTCACCAACATTTTCGCCAACGTCTGGGGCGCCTCTGAAATCAACGACAGAGTCCGTGTCGTCCACTGCTGGCAGTTCGTTATACCCAGCCAGTTCGCTTACCAGATGCAGTACATTAACGCCAACTACGGCCCGCCAAACCAGTATATCTGGGGACTTGGGTGTGCACCTTATCACCACTGCAGCCCCATGTGTACAACGGGCACGGCCCAGGAAATCCTCGATGCGATGTGGGACAACTCCAACACCAGCGTAGTAAAGAGGCAAGAGCTTGTGGCGATTGCCAACAACTGGAACCTGCCCGGCGGGCTGCTCACCTATGAAGCCGGCTCCGACACAGGTGGCGGTGATGTAAACAACATCGCAAACAAACTCGCTGCCGAACGCGCGCCGGGAATGAAGGATGTGATGATTCACGACGTCAGAGACAACTGGTTCCCTAAGGGCGGTGGGTACTTCTGCTACCTTACGCTCGCCAGCGGCTACAGTCGCTTTGGCTCATGGGGACTCACCGACGATATTACAGACCCCGACAGAAACTACAAATTCGCAGCTGTACGGGATCTCCTCGGTGATGTCCCCGGCGCGCCCGGTCTGGCTCACAGCCCTAATCCCTCCGACGGGGCAACCGATGTCAGCGCAGACGCTGATCTGTCCTGGGGAACAGGCGCTAGCACAACTTCACACGATGTGTACTTCGGCACCGATCCGACGCCGGATTCCGGTGAGTTCCAGGGCAACCAGGCCGGTGTCACTTTTGACCCCGGTACCATGGCCACCGGTACCACATACTACTGGCGTATCGATGAGGTAGGCGCCGGCGGCACTACCACAGGCAGCATCTGGAGCTTTACTATACCGTCTCCGCCTGGTCAGGCGAGCAATCCGAACCCGGCCGACGACGCAACCGCAGTTCTGACAAGCACTAGCCTATCCTGGACGGCAGGTTCCGATGCAACCAACCGCGATGTCTATTTCGGCACAACCAGTCCGGGCACATTCCAGGGCAACCAGACGGGTGCGATATTTGACCCCGGCACGCTCAGTCAAGTCACGACCTACTACTGGAGAATAGACGAACTGAACGCTACCGGCACAAACACCGGCGTCGTCTGGAGCTTCACCACCGGCACCGCAGGTGCCACAGGTACCATCCTCCGCGAGTACTGGACCGGCATAGGTGGTCAGCTTGTCTCAAATCTGACGTCAAGTCCCGACTATCCGGACAACCCGTCCGGCAGCAGTCAGCCAACGTCGTTCGAGGCCCCAATCAACTGGGCAGACGACTATGGGACACGTATGCGGGGATACCTTTATCCGCCGACGACCGGCGATTATACATTCTGGATTGCCAGCGACAACTACAGCGAACTCTGGCTAAGCACCGACAACAACCCCAACAATGTATCGGAGATCGCTGATGTCCCCGGCTACACAGGTTCAAGAATCTGGGACAAGTACACTGAGCAGCAGTCCAGCCCCATCTCACTGACCGGCGGCAATATCTATTACATCGAGGCCTTGCACAAGGCAGGCGGCGGCGGCGACCATGTCGCAGTGGCATGGCAGGGCCCGGGCATTTCGCAGGCGGTTATCGACGGTTCGTATCTCTCACCGTGGACGGGAGGCGGTCCTCAACCACCGGGCCAGGCAACCAATCCCAGTCCGGCTGACGGTGCAACGGATGTAAGCACGACCGCAGACCTGAGCTGGACGGCTGGTTCCGGCGCGACTTCGCACGATGTCTATTTCGGAGCGACCAGTCCGGGCACGTTCCAGGGCAACCAGGCCGGTACCACCTACGACCCCGGCACTATGGCCAACGATATGACCTACTACTGGCGTATCAATGAGGTTGGCGATGGTGGCACTACCACAGGCAACATCTGGAGCTTTACAACTCCTCAGTCGCCTAATGCACCGGCAAACCTCGCTGCTACACCGGGCGATGGACAGGTTGACCTCGACTGGGACAACTCGGCAGGTGCCGTCAACTACAACGTCTATCGCGGAACTGGCGGCAATTACTACTTGGAGGCATCACCGACATCCAGCTCGTGGACGGACACCAGCGTCATAAACGGCACGACCTACTATTACTATGTCACCGCGGAGAACGCCATCGGCGAAAGCGGCCCGTCGAACACCGTCTCTGCAACTCCACAAGCCGCGCCGTTACCGCCAGGCCAGGCAACAAATCCGAGCCCCGCTGATGCTACGACGAACGTAAGTGTAACTGCCGATCTGAGCTGGACGGCAGGGGCAGATGCAACTTCGCATGATGTCTATTTCGGCGCGACCAGTCCGGGCGATTTCCAGGGCAACCAGGCAGGTACCACTTTTGACCCCGGTGTAATGATTGAAATGACTAACTACTACTGGCGTATTGATGAGAAGAACGCTTACGGCACAACCACTGGTGTCATCTGGAGCTTTGTGACTACGCCCGCACCCGGCCCAGGAACCGGCCTGCAGGGTGACTACTACAACAACACGGACTTCACCTCCTTCGTATTAAGCAGAGTCGATGCGAACGTCGATTTCACCTGGGGCAGCGGCTCACCAGACCCTAACGTCGACCCCGATAGCTTCTCTGTAAGATGGACAGGCTTCGTCGAGCCTATCTACTCAGAGACCTATACCTTCTACACAGTCTCTGACGATGGCGTCCGTCTCTGGGTCAACGGCCAGTCTATAGTTGATAACTGGACCCTCCATGGGGAAACTGAAGACAGCGGAACCATTGCCCTTACAGCCGGCACTCAATATGACATCCAGATGGACTACTTCGAGAACGGCGGCAACGCGACTGCACAGTTGTTATGGTCAAGTGCAAGCCAGACCAAAGAGATAATCCCGCAGAGCCAGCTTTATGAGCCCAATGCACCGCCGCCGCCACCGCCGGGCCAGGCAACAAATCCGAGCCCGGCTGATGCGGCGACAGATGTCAGTGTGGACTCCGATTTGGACTGGACCGCTGGTTCCGGCGCAAGTTCGCACGATGTCTATTTCGGCACGACCAGTCCGGGTACGTTCCAGGGCAACCAGGCAGGTACCACTTTTGACCCCTGTACCATGGCCTACGATACCACGTACTACTGGTGTATCGATGAGGTCAGTGCCGGCGGCACCACAACGGGCGTCGTCTGGAGCTTCACCACAGGTACCGCTCCAGCTCCTCCGGGCCAGGCAGCTAATCCCAGTCCGGCTGACAGTGCAACGGATGTAAGCACGACCGCAGACCTGAGCTGGACGGCTGGTTCCGGCGCGACTTCGCACGATGTGTACTTCGGCACGACCAGTCCGGGTGAGTTCCAGGGCAACCAGGCCGGTACCATTTTTGACCCCGGTACCATGACCTACAATACCACGTACTACTGGCGTATTGACGAAAAGAACGCTCAGGGCACAACAACCGGTGTTGTCTGGAGCTTTACAACCATCCCTGGAGGTGCCACAGGTACCATCCTCCGCGAGTACTGGACCGGCGTCAGCGGAGCACTCGTTTCAGAACTGACATCCATCCCCGACTATCCGGACAACCCGTCCGGCAGCGATGAGCCAACGTCGTTCGAGGCCCCAAGCAACTGGGCAGACAACTATGGGACACGTATGCGGGGCTACATTTATCCGCCGACGACCGGCGATTATACATTCTGGATTGCCAGTGACAACGGCAGCGAACTCTGGCTAAGCACCGACGATGACCCCAACAATGCATCGAAGATCGCTGATGTCCCCGGCTGGACAAGACCAAATATCTGGGACAAGTACCCTGAGCAGCAGTCCAGCTCCATCCCGCTGACCGGCGGCAATGTCTATTACATCGAGGCCTTGCACAAGGAACACGGCGGCAACGACCATGTCGCAGTGTCATGGCAGGGTCCGGGCATTTCGCAGACGGTTATCGACGGTGTGTATCTCTCACCGTGGACAGGAGGCGCACCTCAACCACCGGGCCAGGCAGCTAATCCCAATCCTGCCGACAGTGCGTCAGCGGTCGATATTGATGCCGACTTAAGCTGGACCGCTGGTTCCGGCGCAACTTCGCACGATGTGTACTTCGGTACGGTCACTTCGCCTCCGTTTGTACAGAACCAGGCCGGTACCACCTACGATCCCGGCACAATGAGTGAGGGGACAACCCACTACTGGCGTATCGATGAGGTCGGTGCCGGCGGCACCACAACGGGCGTCGTATGGAGCTTCACGACCGAATCAGCGCCACAGCCGCCCGGACAGGCGACGAATCCGAATCCCGGCGATGATGCAACAGGTGTGAGCGTCGATGCCGACTTAAGCTGGACCGCTGGTTCCGGCGCAACTTCGCACGATGTCTATTTCGGCACGACCAGTCCGGGTACGTTCCAGGGCAACCAGGGTGGTACCACTTTTGACCCCTGTACCATGGCCACCGGTACCACATACTACTGGCGTATCGACGAGAAGAATGCCGGCGGTACAACTACCGGTGTAGTCTGGAGCTTTACAACCGCCGCCGGAGCCACAGGTACCATCCTCCGCGAGTACTGGACCGGCATCAGCGGAGTATACGTTTTTGAGCTGACATCCAGCCCCGACTATCCGGACAACCCGTCCGGCAGCAATGAGCCGACGTCGTTCGAGGGCCCAACCAATTGGGCAGACAACTATGGGACACGTATGCGGGGCTACATTTATCCGCCGACGACCGGCGATTATACATTCTGGATTGCCAGTGACGACCGTAGCCAACTCTGGCTAAGCACCGACGACGACCCCAACAATGTATCTCAAATCGCCTATGTCCCCGGCTACACAAGTTCAAAAACCTGGGACAAGTACCCTGAGCAGCAGTCCAGCTCCATCTCGCTGACCGGCGGCAATGTCTATTACATCGAGGCCTTGCATAAGGAAGGCGGCAGCAACGACCATGTCGCAGTGGCATGGCAGGGTCCGGGCATTTCGCAGGCGGTTATCGACGGTGCGTATCTCTCACCGTGGACAGAGTGACGACCTGATCGTCAATGGAACAACAAATTGAGAGCGGATAAAGTAACGCCCTCAATGAATAAAGCCCACGGACTTTTCGTCCGTGGGCTTTATTGTTTGGAACTAATAATCAGCCATTACCTTTTGAATTAGAGAAAGGAATTTTCAAAGAACTATTACGGCGGGTAAAATTTGGTATTTCGGCAAGGTGAAGCGGTGAGCAGCACTCGTGGGCTTATCAGAAGGGGTTGAAATTTCAAGAAAAAGTGCTATGGTGTTGTATTATCGAAAGGCCCGCATGAATATTTGGGCAGGACGGGAGTTTTAGTCAGATGGGGCAGCAATCATCCAAGAAGGCGGAGTGTGTAAAGGGGGGCAAGGGCCGTGGCGTGGCGATTGTCCTTATCGCGTGCGTCTGCGGCTGGTTCGTGATGGAGCTGGAAATACTGGGCGTAAGGGTGCTCGCTCCGTACTTTGGCAGTGCTGTGTACGTGGTAACGGGCAGTGTGATAGGGGTTTTTCTGCTCAGCATTTCGGCCGGATACATGTTAGGCGGATGGCTTTCGAGAAGAGCCAACAGCCAGCGGGCGCTGGGGATGAATCTGATGGCGGCCGGGGCGTGGCTGTGTGCTATGCCGTTCTTTGTTGAGCCGGTGTGCGACGGGATATTCAATGCTGGTTTGGACGAGAAATGGGGCTCTCTTTTAGCTGCTCTTGCCCTGTTCGGCGCGCCGACCGTGCTGCTTAGCACGGTAACGCCGACCGCAGTGCGCTGGCTGACGAGGCGAGCGAGCGATTCCGGACTTAATGCCGGGTTGGTGCTTGCCTTGTCCACCATGGCCAGTTTCGCCGGCTGCGTGGTAACTGCGTTCTACCTTGTGCTTCTTTCTATACGGCTCACGATATGCAGCTCGGGCGTTGTCTTAGTGGCTCTGGGTGGCATAATTGTGTTACAGGCGGCCTTGCATCGTAGAAGGAGCTCCAGCAGCCGAGCCGAAGGGAAAACGGCGGAACAAATTCTCGAAAGCCGTAATGGCAGCGGACAAGAAAAGGTATAATGGCTCACGTGCATATAACAGGGTTCCTCGGCCGGGTGTATGAGTGTACACTCGTTGCTATGCTATAACGATGAGATGACTCGGCAGGAGGCAGACGATGGAAAACAGGATGCGCAAGGCGGTCCTAATCTTGTTTTTTTTCATTGCGGCCTTTTGGCAGTTGTTGTTTGTGGGCGCGGCATCTGCCAGCCAGTTCGGTCCACTGATTCACAAGAAGGATTCGCTCTATCACCGCATATTCGTTTACCGGAGTGGCCCTGTTGCAACTCTTCGATTCGGCAGGCAGCCTCGCGTCCAGGTCCAGAGCCAGGTCAATCTGAATAATTTACGGCAGCACATGACCGAGTACAGTACGCTGGCCTTCTGTGGGCTGTTGTATGAGCCGGAGCCGGAAAGGGTGCTTGTGCTGGGGCTGGGCGGCGGAGTGATCCCGCGAGAGATGCGTTATTACTTCCCTGCGTGTGAGATTGATGTGGCGGAAATAGACCCCGACATTCCGCCAATAGCAACGGAATTTTTTGGCTTCCGTGAAGACGATATGCTGAGGGTGCACATTTCCGATGGCCGTATTTTTATCAAGAAGCAGCTCCGCACCGACCCCGTGCCTAAATACGACCTCGTTGTCCTGGACGCATTCAACAGCGACTATATCCCGTTCCACCTGATGACGAAGGAGTTTCTTGAGGAGGTCAAAGGCGTTCTCGCCGATGACGGCGTGGTCATTGCGAACGTCTTTTACACCAACCGTCTTTTCGATGCGGAGTTCAAGACCTTCCTGGCCGTCTTCGGGCGGTGCCAGGTGTTTGTTGGCGACTATTCCACCAATGCCATGCTTGCAGCGCCCGGGCCTGCCTGCCCGACGCTTACTGTCAGAGAGGCCGTGGATCAGGCGAAGAGGCTGCAGCGCAAACACAGGTTCGCCTTCAATATGCAGACGGTCGCGAAGCGGCTGCACCCTAACGCACATCCGGACTCGCGCGCAAAAGTGCTCACTGACGACCGGGCGCCCGTGAACTGGCTGCGCACGCAGAAGACGAGGAAATAGCCCCGTCGTGTTCCTTAAATATTCAAACTGACCGAGGGTCAGTTTGAAAATGCAAAAATCAAAGTGTAAAATGCAAAATTGTCGAATCCGCCGTTGGCGGATGGCTGATTTTATTATTGTTTTTATGGCGCATAATACCTTGTCAAAAGGTGAGTTGCGTTTATAGGTGCGGACAAAACGGTCAGTTTGAGTTAAATAACGAAGCCGCCGGAGCATATCAAGGCAGCAATCAAGGCGCTGATCAAGTCTGCTTTGTGAGAGCGGGTTTGCAGATTTAGAGGCCGTATGCTGCGTATGGTGGGTGCAGTGGAGTGTGGAGAGTGTGCATTAAAAACAGGGGGTCAGGCCGAATATATCCGGCATTTTGGGCCCCCAGCGAATACGGATGCTCGGACAAGTGAGAACGACCTTCCTGGGGTTAGACACGAATCCGGCAGACGAAACCGCTCGGCGTGACTCTCTGCCTCCGGCGAATTGCCTTGCCGCCACATCCCCCAAAGAAATGGGCCGGGTTGGATTCGAACCAACGTAGGCTTACGCCAATGGGTTTACAGCCCATCCCCTTTAGCCTCTCGGGCACCGACCCTTAATACCCCTATAATCTAATCACATCTTCCCTCATTGCAAGGTCATTTCTGCATTTATCTATCTCCGCCTGCCGGCGTAACACTTTACACCGCGTCCCCGCCCCGCCACACGAATAGCGGGTAAATCCCTTGGGGACAAGTTTCGCGGGAATGACAACGCCCAAAATCAAGCGTTATGGAGTAATACGCTCGCAGCGTATTAGATTATACTCGCCGGGTGCTCCGCGGTCAAGTGGGGTTTTGCAATCGAGAAATACCCAGGCATCGCCTTAGCGAGGGGTTTTCAGGAGATACGTCTGTCCGGACCCCGGTCAGGTCGGATAGGCACATTGGGTGTGTACAAGCCATTATCACATCGTATATAATGCGACAGAACATTCACGGGCAGGATGCCCGTGACACGAGGTTTTCGGCGGAATAAGTCAATAGTTATTGAAGGACAGGCAGAGGTGAGTAGTTGCAAGAGAGGACAATGAGGAATTATCTTTTGATACTGCGTCCATCACACTGGATAAAGAACGTGTTTTTGTTTGTGGGCCTGATATTCGGTGGGAAGCTGGCGGGGCCGATTGATGAGGTGTTTGTGTCGGTCGGCAGGGCGGTAGGCGGATTTTGCTTTTGGCTGTTTTTTTGAAGGATTTTCGGTGGCGGGACAAAGGTTACAAAAGGTGCTGGCGGCGGCTGGGGTGGCTTCGCGGCGCAAGTGCGAGGAGCTGATATTGGAGGGGGCGGTGCGTGTCAACGGGAAGGTGGCCGATACGCTGCCGGTTTTTGTGGATGCGGACAGGGACGTGATAACTGTAGGGGGGCGGAAGATTCGGCCTGAACGGAAGGTATATTTTCTTTTGAATAAGCCGAAGGGTGTTATCTGTACGAATTCGGACCCGCAGGGCAGGAAAAAGGCGATAGATATAGTGAGATGCCGGGAGCGGATTTTTTGCGTTGGGCGATTAGATGTTGATACGAAGGGGTTGATAATTCTGACCAACGACAGTGAGCTGACTAATCGGCTGACGCATCCGAGATACGGAGTGCTGAAGACATACGTTGCGCGGGTCAAGGGGCAGGTCGAGAGCGGGGTGATAGAGAAGCTGAAGAAGGGTGTGTGGATTGCGGGCGGCAAGACCGGCCCTTCGGCTGCGCTCAGGACAGGCAGGGCAGGGGTGAAGGTTCTAAAGCGGGGGCGTGATGAGTCGCTGCTGGAGATGACGATAGGCGAGGGGCGTAATCGACAGGTTCGGCTGATGCTGTTGAGGATGGGGCTGAAGGTCAAGTCACTGAAGCGGGTGCGTATTGGGAAAATCGACGACCGAGGCATCGGCGTGGGGAAGTTCAGGGCGCTGACGAGGGCGGAGGTGGCGTATCTCAGGAAGGTCACAGGGCAGGGGATAAGTGAAGCAAAGTGACGGTCAGGGGCGGCGGTTTTCGGCGAGCATGTCGAGGTGGGTGTAATCGACTTTTCCTGAGTGGTTGAGGTCTGCGCCGCTGTTGAAGTGGAGGATAGGGCGGGCCCCGGCGGCTAAAGGTGGTTTTGTGGTTGCAGAAGAGTATTGTCGGTGGTATAATACCGTTGGTTTTGGATTGAATCACGTGGACATTTATTAGGGGTGTGTGTCATGTCTGAGAAGTTAGATCGGCGGAGTTTTTTGAGAAAGACGGTTGCTGCGAGTGCGGGTGCAGGATTGGGTCTTGGTATTGGGGGAGTGGGCAGGGGTGCTGAGACGACAGAGGCGAAGGCGGCGGCTGAGACGGGTGCGAAGGGTATGCCGATGGGCAAGATCGGTAAATTGACGGTGAGCCGGCTGATAAGCGGGGGCAATCTTATCAGCGGGTGGGCGCATTCGCGGGACCTTAGGTATGTCGATGAGCTGATGCGTGCGTACAACACAGACGAGAAGGTGATGGATACGATGCAGATTCTGGAGGAATGCGGAGTCAATACGATAATAGCAGACCCGAGTGAGCGGCCTTACCGGATATTCCCGAAGTATTGGAAGGAGCGTGGCGGGAAGATGCAGTGGATTGCGGAGGGGCATCCGAAGATAACCGACCTTAAGACGGATATACAAACGAGTGTAGAGAAGGGTGCTTCGGGGGTCTATATTCAGGGCGTGATTGGTGACGAGTGGCTTCGTGACGGTCATCTGGATTTGTTGGGCGAGTGCATGGAGATAATCAAGAGTCAGGGTGTGCCGGCTGGGATAGGTGCTCACGAGCTTGAGGTGATTGTGCAGAGTGAGGCGTCGGATTATGGAGCGGAGTTCTATGTAAAGACTCTTCATCAGCACAATTACTGGTCGGCGAGGCCCTCGGAGCAGAGCAAGATGGTGGTAGAGAGTCGAACGGACAACTACTGGTCGCGGACACCGGCGGAGACTATTGATTTTATGAAGGAAGTTGAGAAGCCGTGGGTGGCGTTTAAGGTACTGGCGGCGGGCGCGATTCGGCTGAAGGACGGCTTTGCATATGCCTTCGAGGGTGGGGCCGATTTCATCTGCGTGGGGATGTTCGATTTCCAGGCGAGGGAGGATGCAGCGATAGCGAAGGGGATATTGAGCAGCGGTTTAGCGAGGCGGCAGCGGGCGTGGAGAGCGTAGGAGAGGTGCTGACTGTGGTGAAGGGCTTTTCTGAGTTTTGTGGAGTTTTGGAATGTCAGAGCGGATAGATCGTCGCGAGTTTGTGAGAAGGTCGGTGCTGGGTTCGACTGCGGCGGCACTGGGTATGAGCTTTGAGGAGCGGGCGCTGCTTGCGCAGGAGACGAAAGGGGCGGGCGGTAAAGCTGGTGTGAGCGCCGGTGAGATGCCTTGCGGGAAGATAGGGGATGTGAAGATAAGCCGGCTGATTTGCGGGGGGAACCTTTTTAACGGGTATGCGCATAGCCGGGATTTGATATATGTTTCGGAATTGCTGAAGAATTACTTCACGGACGAGAAGATAATGGAGACGTTGGAGATATGTGAGGAGAGAGGGATAAATACCGTTGTAGCGAGCAACGGCGAAGGGGCGAACAGCATCAGGGTTTTGCGGAAGTACTGGGGCGAGCGGGGCGGTGGGATTCAGTGGCTTGCGCAGGTGAATCCGGATGAGAAGGATGTGAAGAGCAATATCCAGGTGGCTATAGATAACGGGGCGGTGGGGGCGTTTGTGGTTGGGAACATCGGTGATGCGTGGAGCCGAAGCGGGAAGGTTGATTTGCTTGGCAAGAGTGTGGATTTTATCAAGGCAAACGGGCTGATTGCGGGTGTGGCAGGTCATTCCCTCAGAACGGTTCAAAAGTGCGAAGAAGCTGGTATAAATGCGGATTTCTACATGAAGACGCTGCATAGTACGGATTACTGGTCGAGCCGGCGGCCCGGACAGGACAGGGAGGTTATAGACAGCTATGATGAGGATAACTACTGGTGTATGGAGCCGGAGGAGACGGTTGAATTTATGAAAAAGGTTGACAAACCGTGGTTAGCTTATAAAGTATTGGCTGCAGGTGCGGTCCATCCGCGTGATGGATTCAGGTATGCGTTTGAGAACGGCGCCGACTTTGCAGTGGTCGGTATGTTCGATTTTCAGGTATCAGAGGACGTTGTGATAGCGAAGAAGGTGGTTTCCGGGTGTAAGCGGCGGCGTCCGTGGCGAGCGTGAAAGAGAATATTTGCATGGGCAAGATGCCCATGCCACGATTAGGAGCTTAGCTTAATGTCGAGAGAGTGTTATTTTACGGGTAAGCGAACGATAGCGGGCAGGAGCATCGCGAGGCGTGGTAAGGCGAAGTACCTTGGCGGTGTCGGCCGGAAGGTTACGGGGATATCGAAGAGGAAGTTCAAGCCGAACATCCAGAAGGTGCGGGCGGTTATTGACGGGAGGGTGTGCCGAATCAGGGTCTCTGCCAAGGCGATAAAGATGGGATTAGTTCAGAAGCCGGTGAAACGAAACTACAAACCCGCCGAGAAGGCAGCGAGCTGAGAGAGATTTTAATCTCGGATTACGAGGGCGAGGCGGGTATTTGCCTCGCCTTTTTGATTAGTGGGAAATTGCTATGGCTAAGAGAATCGATGAGGAGCAGGTGCGGAAGGTTGCGAAGCTGGGTCGGCTGGAGCTGAGTGACGCGGAGGTGGAAGAGTTTGCGGGGCAGCTCAGCGCGATTTTGGAATACGTGGAGAAGATGAACGAGCTTGATACGGATGGTGTGGAGCCGCTGGCGCATTGCCTGGCGGTAAGTAATGTGTTTCGTGATGATGTTGTGGCAGAATCGTTGGGGACAGAGAAGACATTAGCGAATGCGCCGGAGCGAGACGGGGAATTTTTCAAGGTGCCGAAGATATTAGATGAGGGCGGCGGAGCGTAGGGGAACGGAAGTCTGTTAAGATTTTCGATTTAGGAGGCAAACGGATGTCAGGTACGAAAAAGGTTAATCGACGGGAGTTTTTGAAGGCATCGACGACGGTGGGAGCGGCAGCGGCATTAGGGGCGCTGGGCGTCAACAGGAGTGTGTATGCGGCAGGGAGCGATATCATCCGGGTGGGGATGATTGGCTGCGGCGGGCGCAATACGGGCGCCGGTGCTCAGGCGTTAACGGCAGACAGTGGTGCTCGGTTGGTTGCGATGTGCGACATTTTCATGGGCCGCGTTAAAGAGAAACGAGAGGTCCTGAAAGAACAGAAGGGCGAGCAGGTTGTGGTTGACGACGACCACTGCTTCGAGGGCTTCGATGGGTACAAACATGTCATAGAGGCATCGGACGTTGTTCTAATAGCGAATGCCGCGAAGTTTCATCCGCTTCATACGATGACAGCGATTCAGGCGGGCAAGCATGTGTTTACAGAGAAGCCGCACGGTATTGACCCCGCCGGTCTGAAGCAGATGCAGCAGGCGGTGGAGCTTGCCAAGCAGAAAGGTCTTTGCGTTGTATCGGGTCTTCACAGCCGATATCACACGGGTTATGCCGAGACGGTACAGCGGATTCATGACGGCGCCATAGGCGATGTGGTTTCAATCGAAGAGAATTTTCTTCGAGCACCTTATGTTATAATCGACCGCAAGAGTGATTTGTCGGAGGTTCAGTGGCAGTGCAGCACACAGTACCATTTTCGCTGGCTCAGCGGAGACGATGTACCTCAGTCTTTAGTGCACAATCTCGACCGGGCAAGCTGGGTGATGCACAACGAGGTTCCGGTTAAATGTCACGGGTTGGGTGGGCGTTCTTCCATGATAAAAGCTATCTATGGCGATGTCTTTGACCATCACTCGGTCATCTATGAATTTGCAAACGGGGTACGGATTTACGCATTCTGCCGAACGACTACGGGTTGCTATGACGAGTATTCGAGCATTGTTTTCGGCAGCAAGGGCAAGGCGGATATCATGGGCTGCCGTATATGGGGTGAGACAAACTGGCGATGGAGGGAGCGGTGCGACCCTTACCAGATAGAGCATAACGTTCTCTTTGCCGCCATTCGTTCCGGTGAGCCGGTGAATAACGGGGACTATATGGTTCCCAGTACGATGGCCGGTGTGATGGGTCAAATCTCGTGCTATACCGGTCAAGAGGTGACAATGGAGCAGATGAAGAAGTCAGATTTCTATTACGCACCGAGACCTGAGGATTGCCACGACGGTATGGAGCCGCCAGTTAAGCTCGCAGCCAACGGCAGCTATCCTGTACCGGTTCCGGGCAAGACAAGGCTGCTGTAAAGTCATTAGAGGTAATAGAGGTGAAGTCAAAATACACGTTTATGAATATGGTGGTCCTGTCGGCAGTGCTTTCTGTTTTGCTTTTCGCCGGAACGAACGCCTCGCAGGAAAAGAACCCTGGCGGATATACAGAGAGGGTTGCCACGACGGAGCGCGGTGAAATTTCATTCGATATGGCGTACATACCGGGCGGGACTTTCATGATGGGCAGTGTTTCGAGCGAAGAGGGCAGAGCCGAGAATGAAGGGCCACGGCACGAGGTGCAAATAGGCCCCTTCTACCTGTGCACCACCGAGACGACTATGGGGCTTTTCCTTGCATACTACTATGAGACGTACACTGCAAGGAAGTACATGGACAGAGCCGGGCTTGATGCGATGACCGGGCCGACGCCGGTTTATGGCGAACTGAGTATGGGATACAGCGGCAAATACCCAGCCTTTGCGATGACCTGGCACAACGCCGTGAATTTCTGCAAATGGCTTTCACAGAAGACCGGCAAAGAGTATCGGCTTGCGAGCGAGGCCGAGTGGGAATACGCAGCAAGAGCGGGAACCGAAAGTACATATCCCTTTGGAGACGATCCTGAAAAACTGGGTGATTATGCCTGGTACGAGGAGAACTCCGATTTCGAGCCGCATGAAGTGGCGACGAAGAAAGCCAACGCATGGGGACTTTACGACATGCTCGGCAACGCCCAGGAATGGGTACACGATTTTTACAGCCCGACAGCTTATGAACAGCCAATAAGGCAAGGCCCGACCGACGGCAAAGTACATGTCGTGCGAGGCGGTTACTATGACAGTAATGCAGCAGAGGTCCGCTGCGCTGCCAGAGGGTTCGAAGAGGACTGGTGGCGGATGAACGACCCGCAACTGCCGAAGAGCAAATGGTGGCTGCCTCAAATGGATCATATCGGTTTTCGTATTGCGCGGTCCGTTGACGTCACGTCTGAGCCGACCCCACTCGCCTTCGCTACGGATGACGCCGGCGGCTACACTTTCGATACAGGTACGCTCCGCGGTAAGATTTGCCGGGAAGGCACATCATTCGGATTGTCATCGGTCACGCACCTGCAGTCAGGGGCAAGGCTTGATCGCGGCGCCGGCATTGTCAGTTACTATCGGATTTTCACGGCGAACAAGCGGTATGGGAACGCGGCATGGGAATGGCCGAGCAGCTCGAAGCTGTTGAGTGACGGGGCGGTTCAGGTAACATGGCCCGCAGTGCAAGAGCGAGCCTTTGAAATGGTTTCCACCTACCGCTGGCGTGACAGTTCGACGCTTGACGTTGAAACAGTTGTAAAGGCCGGGGCGGATTTAGAGGATTTTGAAGTGTTCCTCGCATCTTATTTTGATGAGGCCTTTGTGTCGCCTTACATGCACGTCGGCGAGACTGGAGAGGGGAAGGGTAAGTCGGTTCTTCGGTTGGTAAGTAAGGAGGCCGGTGAGTGGCAGATGTTCGGGCGGGATGATGCTGCGGTTTCTCTTATTCGGGACGGGCGGTGGAAGATTGAGCCGCATCCGGTGGACTGGGCCGACGCGGTCCGAATGGGGGCGCCGCTTTGCGTGCGACGCAGACTAAGCGGCGATTTGGCGGTTGTCCTGATGGCACCGGAGAAGGATTGCTTTGCGATATCGGCGCCATACGAAGGGGAAAGCCATTACTCGCTGTATCTGTCGCTTTTCGGCAGAGACATCGAGGCCGGTCAGAGTGCAAAGGTGCGTTCACGGCTTGTCGTGACGACTCGCACCTCGGACGGGGAAATCCTGGACCTCTATCAGAAATATCGTGAGGACCTCGCAGGTCATAGGGAGACACAAGGCGCCGACGGCGTCAGAGTATTGATAGTGACCGGGATTGATTATCCGGGTCATTTGTGGAAAGAGACCTCGCCGGTGCTCAAGAAAGCACTGGAGCAGGACAAACGTCTCAGCGTCGATATCGTCGATGACCCCGAATACCTCGCATCCGAGGAGCTCGAGCAGTATGACACGATAGTCCTGCACTTTATGAACTGGGAAAGACCGGACCCCAGCAAAAAAGCTCAGCAGAGTTTGCGGAACTTTGTCGAGGATGGCGGGGGGCTTGGCTTAGTTCATTTTGCCTGCGGCGCGTTTCAGGGCTGGGACGAATTCGAGAAGATTGCCGGTCGAGTATGGGACCCCGATAAACGTCCCCACGACCCATACGGCCGATTCACCGTTAATATCGTCAATAAGACCCATCCAATAACAAAGGGCCTGGGCGACTTCGAGACCGTCGATGAGCTTTACACCTGCCTTGTCGGCGATACCCCTGTTGAGGTGCTCGCATCTGCCGTCTCGAAAGTCGATAAAGAGGTTTATCCGATGGCCTTCGTTCTTAACTACGGCAAGGGCAGGGTGTTCCATTCAGTACTCGGCCATGACGTCCAGGCGATAAGTAATCCGCCGGTAGCAGAACTTTTCCGCAGAGGATGCGCCTGGACGGCAGGGCTCGAGCCGGTCGAACAGAAAAACGTACTGTTTGTCGCAGGCAAGAACTCCCACGATGCAAGTTCACATCGGCACACAGAAGGTCTGAAGTTTTTCAAGAAGTGCCTCGATAGCTCCCCGAACGTTACAGGGATAAAGACGACTTATGTATTCGAGGACGAGCTCTATAAGAGGCCCGACATTCTCGATACCGCCGACACAATTGTGATATACAGTGACGGGTTTGAGAACCACCCGCTCGCCAACAAAGATGTGCTCGAGAAGGTCGATAAACTTATGAAAAAAGGCGTCGGTTTTGTCTGCATCCACTACGCGATAGCTCCGCCGAAAGACAAAGAGATAGAATCGAGTTTTCTTGGCTGGCTTGGCGGTATGTATGAGGACGGCTATTCCAAAAACCCCGTCGAGAGAAATGATTTCACTTTCGCTTCGCCCGAACATCCGGTTGTCGGGGGCTGTGAAAACTTCAGTGCAAAGGATGAATTCTACTATTGTCTGCGCTTCAATGACAGTGGTAGGAGTGTGACGCCACTGCTTACAATCTCAAAGCCGGATGAAAACCCGAGTCAGCAGACCGTTGCATGGGTATATGAGCGTCCTGACGGTGGAAGAAGTTTTGGTACGTCAGGGGGACATTTTCATAAGAACTGGCAGATAGAATCGCTGCGAAGAATGATGCTTAACGCCATTGTCTGGACCGCGCATGGAAACGTTCCGGCCAATGGCGTCGAATCCGGCAAATATACCCTTCAGGGTAATAAATTCCCGCGAGTGAGATTTTAAGTTGTCGTTCTAAAGTTACTTACCCGCGAACGAACGGGAAATTTCAACCGGGAGCACTATAAGAGCGAAAGGAAGGAGTTAATAATGAAAGTTGGTATTCACACAGACAACTATCGTCTCGAAAGTAGAAGTATAGAGTACACACTCGACAGTATTGCCAAGATGGGGGCCGAATATACCGAGCTGAATATGATGCAGGGTATTGATTTGTTTCAGGGGCAGGGTTTTATCCCGAATATAACCATGCTGGACGACCCGCTTGAGATACTTGAGATGGTCGAGAGACGCGGTTTGAAGGTCAGCTGCCTCGATGCGCACTATCCGCTGTGGTCGTACCGCTGTATCGAGCATATGCGCATGGCGATACTTTTTGCGGACCAGATGGGTGTAGATGCGATTGCGACGACGGATTCCGACAAGCTGCCGGCGGGTATGAGTGAGGAGGAGGGGTTCGTGATTATGAAATATCACCTTGGTGAGGTTTTGAAGTTCGCGGACCGCCACAAGATAGCAGTGTGCCTGGAGCCGCACGGCCAGCTTACGAACCATCCTGAGAAGATGAAGCGGTTGGTTACATGTCACGACAGCGAGTATCTTCGGATTAATTTCGATACCGGCAATACATACGTAGCCGGGTGGGAGCCGCAGGAGTTTCTCTCGCAAGTCATCGATAAGGTGCATCACTGCCATGTCAAGGATGTGGCGCCGGAGCTTGCTAAAGACGCTCGCGGGGAGGAGACGGGCATAATTTCGAGTGATGTTTACGTTGGTTCCGGAGCCAATGCGGATAATATCGTTGAGTGCCTGAAGGTTTTTAAGAAGAACGATTTTGGTGGAGTGCTTTGCTTAGAGTGCGGTGGCGAGGCGAGGTCGGCGAAGAGCTTCGAGTGGCTTTCGAGACAGGTAGCGGCGCTCGGTTAGTCGTGGAGGTGAGGCGACGGCAGGGCGGTGAGTTTTGGTATAGAAGGTCAGGAGGTGTTAAGCGTGAGAACGAAGGGAACGGTTTGTTTGGTATTTGCAGTATTATTGCTGGTGGGTTGTATGTCGGTTGAGGAGAAGACGATGAAGAAGGGTTCGGGTTCGGTGCGTCAGTCAGATAAGGTTTTTGAGAAGAAGATAACGAAGAAGGTTGGGTGCAAGTATCTGCTGTATCTGCCGGAAGGGTATGGGGAGGGTGGCAAGAAGTGGCCCTTGATGATGTTTTTGCACGGGGCGGGCGAACGAGGGGACAATCTGGAATTGGTGAAGAAGCATGGTCCGGCGAAGCTGGTTGAGGAGGGAAAAGATTTTGAGTTTATCGTTGTCTCGCCGCAGTGCCCGGAAGGGGTGTGGTGGCCTGAAAAGGTCGATACGCTTATAGCCTTGCTGGATTATATCGAGTCGAAATATGACGTGGATACGGACAGGGTTTATCTGACGGGTCTTAGTATGGGCGGTTACGGAAGCTGGGCTTTGTCGCGTAAGCACCCCGAACGTTTTGCTGCTGTTGCGCCTATCTGTGGGGGTATCGAGCCGTTCTTTGCGGATGACCTGAAGGATATTCCTATATGGGCTTTTCACGGAGCGAAGGATACGACCGTTCCACTATCGAGGTCTGCCGAAATTGTCAAGGCCATTGAGAAGCTGGGTGGTGATGCGAAACTGACGGTCTATCCGGAGGCGGGGCACGATTCCTGGACCGAGACCTACAATAATCAGGAGCTTTATGACTGGTTTCTCAAGCATCGGATAAGTGACAGGAAGAAGTGATATATCAGCAATGGAAGAGCTGAGTGCAAGACAACTGCGTGACAGGATAGCGGCTCACGAAATAAGCAGCGTCGAGGCGACCGAGGCGGTATTTGAGCGGATAGACAGATACGAGCCGGTAGTCGGTGCTTACATAAATACGTTCGAGGAGCGGGCGCTTGCGAAGGCGGCAGAGGTCGATAAGCGGATAGCGGCTGGTGAGCAGGTTGGGGAATTGGCAGGGGTGCCGGTGGCGGTGAAGGACAATATGTGCACGACGTTCGGTGCGACGACGTGCGCGTCGAAGATACTTGAGAATTTCCATTCGCCATATAACGCGGCGGTGGTTGAGAAACTTTTAGGCGCGGATGCGGTGATAGTGGGCAAGACGAACTTAGATGAGTTTGCGATGGGCTCGAGTACGGAAAATTCGGGCTTGAAGCAGACGGTGAACCCGTGGGATACGAGCAGGGTGCCGGGCGGCAGCAGCGGCGGTTCGACGGCGGCGGTGGCGGCTGGGATGTGCTATGCGGCGCTTGGTTCGGATACAGGTGGTTCTATCAGGCAGCCTGCGAGTCTGTGCGGGGTGGTGGGGTTGAAGCCTACGTACGGGCGGGTGAGCAGGTATGGGCTTGTGGCATATGGGTCGAGTCTGGACCAGATAGGGCCTGTGACGCGGACGGTGGCCGATGCGGCGCTGCTGATGAACGTGATAGCGGGGCACGATGAGCGGGACAGCACGAGTGTGGATGAAAGAGAGGCGCCGGTTTGTGACTATCTTGAGAAGCTCGATGAGCCGGTGAGCGGTCTGAAAATTGGCGTGGTGCCGGCCCTCAATGCGGGGGCTGATGAACAGGTACAGAAAGCAGTTGCAGATGCGCTGGAGGTGTATAAGGGCCTTGGTGCAGAAGTTGTCGAGATTGAGATACCGCACTTTGATTATGCTATTGCGGCGTACTATATGGTTGCGACGGCGGAGGCATCGAGCAACTTAGCGAGATACGATGGGGTGCATTACGGGCATCGGACGAAGGAGGCGAGCGATTACGTTGAGGTATATTCGAAGTCGCGGGCGGAGGCGTTTGGCAAGGAGGTCAAGCGGCGGATAATGTTGGGGACATACGCGCTTTCGAGCGGGTACTATGATGCGTATTATCTCAAGGCCTTGAAGGTGCGGAACCTGATACGAGGTGACTTCACGAAGGCGTTCGAGAAATGTAACTGCGTGATGATGCCCATCTCGCCGACGACGGCATTCAAGATTGGTGAGAAGGTGGATGACCCGCTGACTATGTACCTATCGGATATCTACACAATAGCGGCAAATCTGGCGGGTGTGCCGGGGATAAGTATTCCGTGTGGGTTTGACGGGGACAACCTGCCGATAGGATTGCAGATAATTGCTCCTGTTTTCGATGAGCAGAAGCTGCTCCGCATAGCACATATGTTTGAAAAAGAGACAGATTGGCATATTAAGAGGCCAACGATAAGCGGGTAAATGACACTATGAGTGGAGTAGACTACAAGGTCGTTGTGGGATTGGAGATACACGTGCATTTGTGCACGGGGACGAAGATGTTCTGCGGCTGTGGGCTGGAGTACGGTGCGGTGGCGAACAGCAGAGTCTGTCCGGTGTGCTTAGGGATGCCGGGTGTTCTGCCGGTGATGAATAAGCGGGCGGTGGAATTTGCGGTTTTAGTGGGCTTAGCTTTGAACTGCGAGATAGCAGGGCATACGAAGTGGGACAGGAAGAACTACTATTATCCGGATTTACCGAAGAATTATCAGATAAGCCAGTACGATTTGCCGCTCGGCTCGAATGGGTACATCGAGATAGCGGCCGGCGACGTGGGGACGAAGAAGATAAGGATAATAAGGGTGCATCTGGAGGAGGATGCGGGCAAGAACCTTCACACGGCGGGTAATTATTCGCAGGTTGATTTGAACAGGGCGGGGACACCGCTGTTAGAGATTGTGACCGAGCCGGATATGAACAGTGCCGCCCAGGTGCGGGCGCTGGCGGAGGAGCTACGGCGGGTGGTGCGATACCTTGGGGTTTCACAAGCGGATATGCAAAAGGGGCATATGCGTTTCGAGCCGAACGTGAATTTGACTATCAGCAGGGACGGGAGGGAATACAAGACGCCGATTGCTGAGATTAAGAATCTGAACAGCTTCAGGGCGCTGGAGCGGAGCGTGGAGTATGAGGTGGGCAGGCAGCTTGACGAATTTCTCGAGACGGGCAGGGTGATGGAGATGGGCAATAAGAGCACTCGCGGCTGGAACGATGGAAAGGAGATTACGGTTTTGCAGCGTGAGAAGGAGGAGGCACACGATTACCGGTATTTTCCTGAGCCGGATTTGGTGCCGGTGGAGATGAATGATGAGTGGCTGACGGATATAAAATCGCGGTTGTGCGAGCTGCCTTTGGCGAAGCAGCAGCGTTACGTGAGGGAGTATGGGTTAAGTGACTACGATGCGGGTGTTCTGACGGCAGAACGTGCGACGGCTGAATTCTTTGAGGAGGTGGTTAAGGCGGGCGGAGAGGCGAAGCGTGTTTGCAATCTGCTGACGCAGAAGGGTCTGAAGCTGGCGAACGAGAAGGGTTGCAGCGTTGCCGAGTTAGGTGTTGAGGCGAAGGCGCTTGGGGAATTGGCTAAGATGGTCGAGGGTGGGGACGTGAGCGCTACGGCTTCGATGACAATCTTCGAGGAGATGGTAAAGACCGGCAAGGGGGCGGCGGTCCTGGCCGAAGAGCTTGACCTTGTTCAAAAGAGCGACGCCGGCGAGCTTGAGCGGATAGTTGATGAGGTTTTGGCGGAGAACGAAAGGGCTGTGCAGGATGTCAGGGCGGGGGGCAAGAAGAGCGGCAAGGCGCGGGGGTTTTTGCTGGGCCAGGTGATGCAGAAGACAAAGGGCCAGGCCAACCCCAAGGTGGTCTCGGAGATACTTGACAAGAGACTTGGCTAAGAGCAAGACAAGGGAGGTGCGGGGTCTGCGCGACCCTGGCGGGTCGCTTGAAAATTGGGTTCGTTTTGGGTTTGATTGGGTTTGCTTTGGGTTTGTTTGGGCTGAAATTGGGTTTGAATTGGGTTTGAATTGGGTTTGTTTGGGTTTGCTTTTTTGCCG
>JAUVYV010000063.1 GCA_030602885.1 Phycisphaerales bacterium | reverse complement strand
CCGGGCTGGTCGTGCCGAAATAGACATCGTGAGAAGTTGCACCTGAACCTGCCGTCCAGCTCAGGTCGGCATCAACGCTCACACCTGTTGCACCATCGCCGGGATTCGGATTCGTCGCCTGTCCGGGCGGCTGTGGCGCTGATTCGGTGGTGAAGCTCCATACAACGCCCGTTGTGGTGCCGCCGGCATTGACCTCGTCGATACGCCAGTAGTAGGTCGTATCGTTGGCCAAAGTGCCTGGATCAAACGTCGTACCCGGCTGATTGCCCTGGAAGTCACCCGGGCTGCTCGTGCCGAAATAGACATCGTGTGAATCGGCACCAGAACCAGCGGTCCAGCTCAAGTCGGCATTTATACTAACATCTGTCGCCGCGTCGGCAGGATTGGGATTGCTCGCCTGACCGGGTGGCGCTACGGATTCGGTTGTAAAGCTCCAGACAACACCTGTTGTTGTGCCGGCAGCATTGACCTCATTGATACGCCAGTAGTAAGTGACATCATTTGCCAGTGTCCCCGGATCAAACGTCGTACCCGGCTGATTGCCCTGGAACGTACCCGGGCTGGTCGTGCCGAAATACACATCGTGCGAATCGGCACCGGCCCCTGCCGTCCAGCTAAGGTCGGCATCGACGCTCACACCTGTTGCACCATCGGCAGGATTTGGATTACTTGCCTGGCCCGGCGGCTGAGGAGCCGCTGCGGTCGTGAAGCTCCATACAACACCTGTTGTGGTGCCGCCGGCACCGACCTCGTCGATACGCCAGAAGTAGGTCGTCACCTCAACCATAGTGCCGGGCTCGTATGTGGTCTCAGTCTGGTTGCCGACAAAAGGCGGCTCGGTCACCGTCCCGAAGTATACATCGTGACTTGTTGCACCTGTCCCCGCCGTCCAGCTTAAATCGGCATCAACATCGACCGCCGATGCACCGTCGGCCGGACTCGGATTGCTCGCCTGTCCGGGCGGCGCCGCAATGGTAGTGAAGTTCCAGACAACACCTGTTGTTGTGCCGGCAACGTTCTTCTCATCGATACGCCAGTAGTAGGTCGTATCATTGGCTAACGCGCCGGGGTCAAATGTCGTACCCGGCTGATTGCCCTGGAACGTACCCGGGCTGGTCGTGCCGAAATACACATCGTGCGAATCGGCACCGGCCCCTGCCGTCCAGCTAAGGTCGGCATCGACGCTCACACCTGTTGCACCATCGCCGGGACTGGGATTACTCGCCTGTCCAGGTGGCTGAGGTGCACCTCCTGCCCACGGTGAGAGATACGCACCATCGATAACCGCCTGCGAAATGCCCGGACCTTGCCATGCGACTGCTAGGTTGTCGCCGCCGCCGCCTTCCTTGTGCAGCGCTTCTATGTAGTACCCCTGGCCGCCATTCAGCGAGATAGCGCTGGATTGCTGTTCAGGGTACTTGTCCCAGATTCTTGAATTTGTCCAGTCGGGGACATTGGCAATCAGTACCGCATTGGCAGGGTTGTCATCCGTGCTCAGCCAGAGTTCGCCGTTGTCGTCGGATGCAATCCAGAAGGTGTAGTCGCTGGTTGTCGGCGGATAAACGTAGCCGCGCATACGTGTCCCATAGTTGTCGGCCCAGTCGGTTGGCGCCTCGAATGATGTCGGCTCACTGCTGCCGGACGGGTTGTCCGGATAATCGGGACTTGACGTCAAATCTGAGACAAGCGTACCGCCTATGCCTGTCCACCACTCGCGCAGAATCGTACCTGTGGCACCTCCGATGCCCGTGGTGAAGCTCCAGACGACACCGGTTGTGGTGCCATAGTCATTCTTCTCATCGATGCGCCAGTAGTAGGTGGTTTCATCGGCCAGTGTCCCCGGATCAAACGTCGTACCCGGCTGATTACCCTGGAAGTCACCGGGGCTGGTCAGGCCGAAGTACACATCGTGTGAAGTTGCACCAGAACCGGCCGTCCAGCTTAAATTCGCATAGGTGCTAACACCTGTTGCAGCGTCGGCCGGGCTCGGATTGCTCGCCTGTTCGGGCGGTCCGGGCGGGCCCATCTGTCCGTAAAGCGTTGTCATGCTGCTTGTCGGCAGAAGTATCAAACCGTCCGTGACATCCAGACCCTGTTCGCAGCCTTTGTACTCGGCTGTCGTATAGGATGCAAACGTTGACGGAAGACCGCTGCCGGTCACGTTGACCACGTAGGGAGTAGTGCCCCGGTTCGTAAGAACTAACGCGACGGTCTGGTCCGCTGCATGAGAGAACGCCAGGGCGAGGATGTTGGGGTCCGAAGAAGTTACATCGACTCTCATCGCTCCGGGCCTGACGAATTTGTAAATCTGCTTCGAGACGTAGTAGCGAGACGAAGGTTCATTGGCAACCACCAGACCGAACACCTCGCTTTGCTTATCCACTGCAAACGACCAGAAGACCCAGGCGCTGGCATTGCCGTAGTGCAGGGCGTTGTAGAGATTACCTGCAAGGGTCAGCGCCCCGTCCCAGTTGTTGGCATGGCCTGATGTCTCGGTCATCCAGGTCGGCTTAGCAGGCGTCTCCTGTGCCCAGGAGTAGATGTTGGCCCAGCCCTCAGCGCCGGGGCCACCGACATTGATGCCGTCCGCGTCGTAGTTGTGCACGGCTACGATGTCCATATACTGGCTTGCGACCGGGTCGGCATTCAATGTATGGATGTAATCGTCGATTCTGCCCTGAGCCAGCAGGGCCTCGGGGAAGAACAGCTTGGTGGTAATGCCTTCTGCCTCGAATATGGGGCCGACCACAGCTACGAGGTCTGCGTACTCTTCCCACAGTATCACGCAGGAGGCATACGGCTCGTTGAACTGCGGCTCATTCTGCAGACTCACCGCGTACAGGTCGATGCCCGTCTGGTTCTTGACCGCCTTAATCAGTGCGATCATGGATTCGGCGTATTCGGCATAGAAATACGGCTGCAGTATGTTGTCCGTAGCCCAATCTACCGCTTCGAGGCACTTGTTCTTCTTCATCCACCTCGGCGGACTCCACATTGTCACGATGTATTTCTCGATGTCTGTTTCTTCCTTTAATCTTCTCATGAAGTCCATAGGCAGTGCGGAGTTATTAAAGGCGTCGAGGTTGATGATGCTCGCATCACTGTTGTCGTTGTAGGGCTCGAACTCGGTACCGATTACTCCGAAGCGAGGCATGGACATTCCGATGTCTTTTGCCAGGTCGAGAAGAAGATCCGACCCGCTGTGAAAGTACGCGCCAAAGCCGTCAATCTCCTGGTGTGTCACCGAAAGATCAATATCGACCGTTACGGCAGAGCCGGCATCGACGGTTACTACGTCAACATCGAATGCGATTGAGCCGTCATCGGAGCCGGCCGCCGAGGCCGTGACGGTGATAGTCGATTGCCCCGTTGCGCCTGCATTAGGTGTGTAGGTCAGTGTTGCATTTCCGTCAACAACGCTGCTTACAGCAGGAGTTGGAATAAGCGAGGTGTTGCTGCTCTGAGCGCTGAGTGTGACCGGGTTGGTTCCATCATTACCATCGGTTATGCCGGTCAGATCGACTGTCTGCTCAGGTGAGTTCTCCGCGATAGCAGCATCAGGTGCAGGGTCGATGGTTGCGACGGGCATGACAAACGGGACGTTGGCCTTGTCCCCAACCCGCAGATCCTCAAAGTAGAATGTGCCCTGGTACAAGGGCAACCCGCCGGGGTCAAAGTTGAACAGCAGTGCCTTAATCCTCGAAAAGTCCACGATTTCGCCGTCGCCCTGCAGGTACTTGTCGGTGAAGTCGAAGAAATACTCAACAAATGTAGTGCCAACATCATGGGTGACGGTCCCTCCGGTGTTGTAGGCATCCTTATAGTCCCAGAGGAATATAAGCATATCATCCGGGTTGTCGGTCCGCATCGTTATGCTAATGTATGGATTCTCAGAGATGTCGAGCTCATCCGGAATTGCATACCAAAGACCTGCCCATTTGTTGCCTGTGGCTACTTTATCGACCACGATTTTCAGCGCCCCATCTTCTTCGGTACACGTATGGGCGCCTTCGCCGGTCTCTAACCAGGCAGGGTCAATAATCCCGTCCTCGAAATCATCTTCGAAACCGGTGATAGGCGGCACGCGAACCTGTATGTCAAACGTTACCTCGGTGCTTTGGTCGCCGTTGTTGTTCGCCGACCCGCCGTCGTCGCTTACCGTCACCGTGATGGTGGCCGTTCCCGTCTGCCCGGCAGCCGGCGTGAATCTCAACTCGCCGGTGGGGTTGGGTGAGGTATAGACTATGCTGGGTGTTGGAATGACATTAGCATCTGAGCTTGATGCCGTAATCGTGATTGTCTGCACACCTCCGTCTCCATCACTGATTCCGGTTAGTGGAACGGTTTGTTCAGGGACATCCCGAAGGACGGAGACATTGTCAATGGAATCGATCGTCGGCTCACCGTTTATCTCTTCATAGACGGAAACGTTGAAGCTCATCTGGTTCACATCGACTCCACCGGCAATCGTTCCTCCATCATCCTGCAGATAAACGGTGATGGTGGCGGTGCCCGTCTGCCCTAATGTGGGTGTGTACGTCAATGTCCCGTACCAGTCGTCGGATGTGTAGCCGACGGCAGGGACGGGAATCAACCCCGTATTTGAGCTGCCTGCCGTTACGGCAATCGCCTGTCTGCCATTGGGGTTTCCGTCATCGATCCCGGCGAGCTCTAGCACGTACTCGTCTCCCGCCTTGCCGTCATGGTCATCCGCCTGGTAAATGCGAGGGGCCATGTTCTCCTCGACCTCGACGTCGAAGTGCAGAACCTTATCGGTCCCGGCGGCAGGCGCCGAAATAGTAACGGCAATATTGGCCGTTCCTGTCTGGTTCGCCACCGGCGTATATATCAGGTATCCGGTGGTTGCCCCTGCGGTGTAATCAACGGTTGGGTCGGGAATCAGCCCTGTATCCGAGCTGACCGCCGTTATCGCGATGCCGCTGGTTCCGCCTGCACCATCGGATACTCCCCGGAAAAAAACCTCTTGCTCAGGAGCATTGATTATATGGTTTTGCGTTGGAATCTCGGTAATGCTCGGTGTCAACAAAGAATCACTGCCTATCTTCAGGTCGTCAAAATAGACCGTGGTCTGGGCTCCGGGCGCCTCAGGGTTAAAGACAAAATTGAGCCTCTTTATTTGGCTCAGGTCAACCCCGCTGATACCGGCATAGTTGAACGAATAGACTTCATAGTCATCTGAAGCGACTATTTCGACGTAGCCGCTGACGACAGGATAGGAATAATTGTCGCCCGTATCCCACACGGATACGCCAATATTCAGGTCCCTGTCGGCCTTGACCTTGATGGTGAAATGGGGATTACTCGACAAATCGAGAGCTGCAAAGTTATAAGTAAACGATGCCCACTGGTTGTTTTTCTTATCGGCATCTATTCTTAACTCCTGGTTTTCTTCCGTGAGCACATAATAGACCTCTCCTCCCCAGCCGGTGAGAATATTGTCGTTAAAATCTTCTGTCAGACCTGTAGCTGCACCGGCCGGAGCACTCAAGAAAACGAGCATCCCTAAACAAATCAATTTTTTACACATGTTTTTACACATGATCTTTCTCCCACAAAATCGTGGTTAAAAAAAACTTTGTACAAAACAGATTTTCAACAATACTTCTAAAAATATTTAATTTGTTTATTCATTCCATATCTATCCTCTCCTTTCTACATATAATCTGAGCAAGCAGTCGTGCTCGCGAATGAGCACGACTGCCGCTCACAATATTTCAACAATATTGAGCTTATAAGCTATCACAGATCTCGACGTTGTCGTCGGCGTTGTAGGTCAGGGTGTCGGTGACACTATCTACACAGAAGGTCAAACTCTTCAGTGGCCTTGCAGTGCCGACTGTGTCAATCACAGCGAGACCGTTGTCGTCGGTTGTGTCTGAGCCACTCTCATTAATATCGCCGGTGAACGTGCCGCTTACCAAAGCGCCTGAGACAGGGTCGCCGCAGTTGTCCACGATAACCACTTCAGCACGGCCTTTACTATAGCCGCCGCCGACACTGACAGCGGTGACTGTGATGGAATCGACGTGCATAGTTGTGGGCACACAGCCGGCGGCGCCGGTGGTAAAGCTCCACAGGACTCCGGTTGTGGTGCCATAGGCATTGACCTCGTCAATACGCCAGAAGTACGTGGTGTACTC
>JAUVYV010000043.1 GCA_030602885.1 Phycisphaerales bacterium | reverse complement strand
CCCTCTCTGTCTATTTTGAGTCCATAATCTGCGTTATTTGTCCGCCTTTTACCCGCCGCTTGCCCGCCCTTCCCTTGGCGGGTCCTCTTGGCGGAATCCGTGTCCACAAACCGAACTACGCGATACGCAATACGCGATACGAGTTTCAATCTCTCTCCCTGCTCCGCCGAATAAATTAAAAAAGCCCCGTGGGTCACACAGGGCTTAATATACAAAGAAAACAGTTAAACCTGCAGCGAAAATGCCTGACTTGCGCCATCCACCACCAAAAAGGATATCGCTTTGCTTTGCATTGCTTTGCTTCGATACCGAGTGGCAGGCAACGTTCTAGTTATCCCTAGAAAGGAGGTGATCCAGCCGCAGGTTCCCCTACGGCTACCTTGTTACGACTTAGTGCCAGTCATCGGGCTTACCGTAGACAGGCGCCTCCCGAAGGTTGGCAACCCGGCTTCGGGTACTCCCAACTCCCATCACTTGACGGGCGGTGTGTACAAGGCTCAGGAACACATTCACCGCGTCGTAGCTGATACGCGATTACTAGCGATTCCGACTTCATGCAGGCGAGTTGTCAGCCTGCAATCCGAACTGGGGCAGTGTTTTGCGATTTGCTCCACCTCGCGGTCTTGCTTCGCTCTGTCACTACCATTGTAGCACGTGTGAAGCCCTGGGCATAAAGGCCATGATGACTTGACGTCATCCCCACCTTCCTCCGGTTTCACACCGGCAGTCCCGTTAGAGTCCCCGGCATTACCCGCTGGCAACTAACGGCAAGGGTTTCGCTCGTTAAAGGACTTAACCCGACATCTCACGACACGAGCTGACGACAGCCATGCAGCACCTGTGCAAGTTTCACCCGAAGGCAGCTTCCCCTGTTTCCAGGATGGCATCCAAGCATGTCAAACCCAGGTAAGGTTCTACGCGTTGCTTCGAATTAATCCACATGCTCCACCGCTTGTGTGAGCCCCCGTCAATTCCTTTGAGTTTTAGCCTTGCGGCCGTACTCCCCAGGCGGTCTACTTAACACTTTTGCTTCGGCCGTGACGGCGTCAGAACCTCCACAGCCTAGTAGACATCGTTTACGGCGTGGACTACCGGGGTATCTAATCCCGTTCGCTACCCACGCTTTCGTGTCTCAGCGTCAGGACAAGCCCAGTGCACCGACTTCTCCACCGGCGTTCCTCTTGATATCTACGCATTCCACCGCTCCACCAAGAGTTCCGCGCACCCCTACTTGCCTCAAGATATCCAGTTCGCCAAGCAATTCCTCGGTTAAGCCGAGGGATTTCACAAGACGCTTAAATATCCGCCTACACACCCTTTAAGCCCAGTGATACCGAACAACGCTTGCCACCTTCGTCTTACCGCGGCTGCTGGCACGAAGTTAGCCGTGACTTCCTTTGGGTTAGATCAATACGCCGAAGCGAACTTTCGTAACCCTGACAGTAGTTTACATCCCGAAAGACTTCCTCCTACACGCGGCGTCGCTGCGTCAGGCTTTCGCCCATTGCGCAATATTCGTTACTGCAGCCCTCCGTGGAGGTCCGGGCAGTGTCTCAGTCCCGATGAGGCGGGTCAACCTCTCAGCCCCGCTACCCGTCGTCGCCTTGGTGAGCCGTTACCTCACCAACAAGCTGATAAGAAATAGGCCGCTCCCACGCCGATAAATCTTTGATCATCCGCCCATCGACAGATGATATTATCCGGTATTACCGCCCCTTTCGGTAGGTTGCCGAAGCAACCGACGCTATCCCGAAGCGCGGGGTACGTTACCTATTTATTCCGCACCCTTTCGCCACTAACCAATAATAAATTACTGGTCCGTTCGACTTGCATGTCTTAGCCACGCCGCCAGCGTTCGTTCTGAGCCAGGATCAAACCCTTCAGTTTGAATCGTCGAAACTCAGGCATTAGCCCGAGTTATCGTCGTACAGAGCTCAACACTAATTCGTGCGAAAGTGCTGAGAAGGACCCCCAAACGCGATAAAATGCGTTCGGGAACCCGCAAATACATCTAATTTAAGCCGATTCCGACATAGCACACGTTTCGGATTCGGCTGCACTTTCGCTGCTTTACTGGCTTAACTGTTTACTTGTCAAAGAGCATAACGCATAAAGAAACCAATGGCCAAGCAACGATGTATAATCCCTGCTTGACCATCCGAATACCTGATTCTATCGGAAAAGACGCATCTGTCAACACATAAATTCAAAAAAATTTCATTTTTTTTCAATATCTCCCGCACCTATCCTCATCCTGGAACAATGCGAATTGTGTCGCTCCCGGACACAACATAACCATCGCAGGTCAGAGCACCAAGCTCACACACTGCCTCCAGGCCATTTTCATTTACCATTTGCATCAAAACTTGCCAATAAGTTATTGTTCTTTCCCCGGGTCATGTCTTTTTCTCCTAATTAGAGTGTTCTAAAAGTCTTATAGGAGAGCGGCATGACCCTCATTTTTCAAGCGAATTTCGCGTGTGGCCTCGCTTCGGATCGCTACGCTCGTCTCATACCGAATCTACAGAAAAGAATTTACACTAACAAATTAGTCAGGCAAAGGGGGATTACACCCAAGTGGAAAGACTGATTAGCAAGGCTTTGAATACGGTAGAAAAGGCGGGGGACACAGCAACATTGGCAAAATTAGAGCAACGCATAGAAGAAATCCGCACAATCAGGCAGGTTGCTTACGGGCCGATCGCAAAAGCTAATAAATAGGAAAACTGCCAATCGTTGTAAAATACTGCTAACTAAAAAGCCTGCACCCTTTCAGGAGCAGGCTTTCTTCTAATAACCAATTAACATCAGATTCGCTTATTACTGACTGATAGCTTCTAAACGCGTTGCAACGAATGCTGCGATATTACTGTTATCACTGCCTGTTATGTCTGCACCATATTTATCCATAACAAAAGCCACGGAGTCACCTACCGGTGAGCCCAGCTCGATGTCCAGAACGGCAACATACTGAACGAAAGTGTCAATATACTCCATCACCGAGGCGTATTGAGTTCCTTCAGCAGCGCCTTCGAATGCCATAGCAATCGATGCTGCAGTTTCCGGAGTAAACGGTGCATCGGCTGGGGCCAGTGCATTGAACGCCTGAACCATAGCAGCCATTCGTGAACCGTCCTCGTCCCTTAAAATGCTGGCGGCATCTACGAGTGTTGCACAGGCCTCGCAGGGTTGTATAGTCGGATTAAGGGCAAGGGCGTTTCCTATAGCAACCTGAAGAGTTTCCCCTGTAATCCCAAGTTCCATAGCTGCCGCTTGTGTCAGTACAGGACAGCCCTCTACCCTCGGGATTTCGAATTGAGCAAGAGGTGCAACAGGCGCTAGCAGCTCCTCTTCTTCACAGGGACAGGGCGGACAGTCCGGACAGTCACTGCTATCAATGATTAATGTGGAGCCGTCCTCATTGATCTTAGCTACTTCACCATCTTCAGTTAAGCAATAATCGGTAGATAGCGGGTCTGGAGCAGCTTCTCCTGGAACATATTTTTCGTCGCCTTGAGTAATCGCACCTATGTAAGCACCCTCGGATACGGTAACGTCGGTGGCGTAAACCTGAGTAGTAGCGGTATCAGTAGAACCACCGTAAACCACAGATTCTATCGAAGCATTACCGCCCAGCGAACTGTCTACTACAACATCGCCTGTATGAGAGATAACCGTAGTTTCGGCATCCGAAGATGAAGATGGATATGCTTGCAGGGCGCGGGCAGTATACGCACCAGCCTCTGACTTTATCATAGCTTCGCTGTCTACTTCGGCTATCACCTGAACATCATCATTGGCGCAGGCCAAAACGCCGGCTGTGTTCTCTGCTCCGCCGGAAGCGTAAGCTGCTATTGAAGCTTCGGATGAAGCTCTGTTGAGACGACCGCTGGCTGTTACATTAATACCTTCCCCTGCGCCAATCTGGACATCAGCGGTATTACTTTGATTATAACCGTCTACAAATCCAGCTATAGCTTCTATTGAGGCAATGCCGCCATGCCATCTATCGGAAAGGTCCTTCCAAGCTTTGGCTTCTACCGTAACATAGCCATCGGCACATATTAAAACTTCAGCGGTATTAGTTATACCATCCAGAGCCACAGCTTTTATTGAAGCCTCCTCGCCTTCTAATCCTATTGCTGTTACATCAACATCGCCACCGGCATTGACTGCAATAGTAGCAATTGCACTATGGACTTCACGGTCACCAACAGCTTCAGCTATTACTTTGTCTGTTACAGTAACATCACCAGCAGCATCGATATCTATCGTGGCAACGGCCTCAGAACCGCCGGCAGAGGCTTTCACCAGCGCCGCAGACCAGACGTCACCGGCAGCGAGAATCACCTGCGCAGTTTCCCCATCTACTTCGATCCCATCACCGTCTTCGTTTTTAACGTCATGAATCCCACTGCCAGAGACCCAACCATCTGGCATCGTAACTTCAACTGCAACAGGGCTGTTCTCGCTGATAAGCACGGTGTCCCCGGCAGCCATTATGGCACATTCATCAGCTAATATATGGCCTCTGTTGATAACATTTTTCGCGATAAGAGCAATACGCTCTGCTGTGATTGAACCTTCGTTGATTACATCTCCTGCATTCAGGCCCCCTGTAAACTCATAGGGCATCCCATTTATAAAGTCGGCGTCGTCAATATCGAGGCTGGAAGCCACCAACTGCGAGACGTTGACAGTTGCAGTCGAACCAAAGACAATACCAGCAGGATTGATCATAAAGATCCGCATACCAGCACCGGTGAGATCACCGTTAAACTGTGTTTGACCTCCCGAAATCCTGTTTAGCACAGCAGAATCAATTAGACCACCTTGCTCAAAGGCGACCAACTCGTCATCCACAGTGTTAAAATTGCTCCACTTAATGATAGTTTCTGTTTGATTCACTAATACATTGGTATTGACTCCTTGGGTGATAGTGGCACCACCATCATCGGTGTAGACGGGTATTGCCCCCATAGCCATCTGCACTGGTATGCCGAAGAGCATATAGCAAGCCAGCCAACAGGCCATAACCTGCCTTAAATAATACTCCTTCGAAATTCTTCTTATTCTAAGCATTGTTATTCTCCCTTTCTTAATTTTACGTAAAGTTTATCAGACAGAATACTTCTAAACTACTTTGCGTCTCCGCAGCCAGCCAACAAAGCTAACACCGATTCCAGCCAGCACAACAGCACTCGGAGAAGGGATAAGAGTGATGGTAATGTTGTCTAAAGCTGCGTGATCCTCACCAGGGACGGTGTCCTCCCAATAGAGACTGCAGATACCTGGACCGTAAAGTGTAATAGGACCTGCAGGTTCGTCATCCCATGTATCGCCTTGGAAGAAGGAATCTACTGCGTTGTCCAGATAATCCCGTGCTTCTATCTTGATGCTGCCATCGTTACCGCCGTAGATGAACTCAATAGATATAACATCAAAATCAAAGAACAGTTCAGCCGTTTGGTCGCCTACAGGATTATCGTGTGGACCGAGTATATCGAAAGTACCTCCGCTTGCCCCTACGTCAATGAAATCAGGATCAGAACTGTCAAGGTAAATCTGACCACTAAAGGTGATGGTGCCATACGGTGTCATGAGCGGCGTGTTGACAAGATCACTGCCCGTATCCAATGTATCCGCATCGAGAAAGATAGTCGGCACCGCGGATAAATTCGCAGTGAAACCGAGAATTAGTATCACTGCAGTACAAAATGTGAACTTTGTCAAACTTACTATCCTTTCAGATTCGGCTAAACAGGTTTTAATTGAGCTTTTCATGGCTTAACTCCTCATTAACAATTAACTCTGAAATATTTTTAGCTCCATCTTCATCCTGACTATATCCATATATTCTATCCGACCACACCGTCGGACAATATTCACTCTTACCATCTCATCATTAAGCTGAGATTGAGCCGGCCATCTTTGGTATCCGTGGTACTTGTTGCTTCGAGTGGAAAGCCGTAATACACAGCTCCACTAAAATTATCACCAAGCTCGACAATTCCGCCGATACCTACTGAATACATATCCTCAGCACCCTTCTCGCCGGCAACCTTGTCTTCCATCTTAGCTCGGCCGTAATCAAAGAAGGCCAGCGGAGCAAGTTTTCTCAGCCAGGGTTTTTCCTCTGAACCGGTAGCGGAAATACCCTTAGCCTGGTCAGACTTAACTAAATCATACTCATATTGAGCCGATGCGAGTATCCCGCCATCGGCAACGATTCCACTTTCCTGGTATCCTCTGACACTATACATCCCTCCGAAAGTAGTCATTTTTGCAGGCACTAACCTTTCATTGGGAACTATCCATCGCACCGAGCCGCTAAGTCTCTGAATTTTATCGGTATCCAGATACCGGCTGTGGTTGGCGGCGGTAGTGTATATAGTAAAATCGCGGTCAGCATTTGTTCGCGCGCCAGTGCTTGTGGTTGTGTCCCAGAACTTTCTCTGGCTTGAGCCGCCAAGGTTCTCAACGCGGTCAAACGTAATGGATGTATTCGTCATATCAGTTCGCTTATGTACGTCAACGCCTACTCCCCAAAGGTACATCGTGACCTCGGATCCCAATATCGCACTAAATATCGAAGAGGAAACCTTGCTCTTTTCGCGACTTAGTGAGGTCGTAAGGTCAAAGAACCAGCCGTCCTTCTGAAGGGCATTGTACCGCAATTTTCCACCATACAACGAACCATGACCGAGGAAATCGATACCAGCGCCGCCTTCTACATCAAACTGGCTGTAACCGGCATAAAGCTCGAGGCGTAGCTTAGGTCCCATGATAGGAAAATCGTAACTGCCGTACACAGAATACTTGTCCTCTATACCCTTTTCCCAGGGGGCTTGATAAAACACTGTGAACCTGTCATCTACACCTAAAAGGTTCGTATTAATAAGACCAACTCTGGGAGCGTATCGCCTGTCCTCGGTGCCGGCATTATCTACCTGAAGAAACCAATGCCAGGGATTTGCCTCGTAAACGTTATAACCAACAGTGAGTGTATCCGGTTCGGCGCCCCTCGAGACTATCGCAGAAATGTACCTGTCGGGGTTAAGATTGAGCAGGTTAACGTAATCCTCCAGTTCCTTCTGTTTTCCAACCTCTCCGACCTTGAAAGGTGTCCATTCCCGCAGGAACGAATCTTTTAGATATCCTTTTTCCACCCTCTCATTATCCGGAGTAAAGTAACTTGTAGTGATCGAAGTAACCGGGGCTTCAGTAACCTTTACCAGTAAAATATCGTCCCGCAGTTTCCCGCCCTCAAGGGCTGCAGGCGGAACAGACACAAATATTCCGGAGTAACCTTTGTTTTTATAGCTACCCAGTATGCACTGGGTAAGACCCCGAATAGTTCTCGCAGAAATCTGGCGGGGCTGGCCGGGATTTTCGATTATATCACGCAGCGTTCGGAAATCATAGAGGTCGGTACTCTCCGCGTTGAGCAGGGGCATGTCGGAAGTGTTATATATCAAAGGAATGTTTGATAACAACTCTTCAGTTGTGATTAGATTGTTGCCGGTGATACGCAGTTCCTTTGCAGTCATCAGTGGACTCGCATCTTCCGGCAAAGTTAGTTTTGCAATTTCTTCAATACTGATTTTAGCAGCAGCTTTTTTCTTTTTTCCCTTCTTTTCTTCTTTGGCTTTCTCTTCGAGCTTTAGCTGGGCTTCGGTCTTGGTAGGTTCTGAAGTATCAACCGGCTCGGCTATTACATCTCTCGCTGCGATACAAAACACGATACAACATAGAAAATAAAACCACTTTATTTCTCTCATCCTTACGCAGCCATTCATAATAAACCCCCTAAAATTTGAACCTTGCTATAGCCTGCCCCTCTTTAAACAAACTCTACAGAACTCCCTTTCTGCGGGTATGGGATAAGAGTTGCACTTAAAACTGGGAAGATACTAACATAATTTTTAATCAATGGCTACTAATTTTTTGCTCCTCCTTTAAAAAAACTAGTACTAAGCCGAATTATGCAGTACAATCACCATCTCGGAAAACAGAGCAGTATGCTCCTCCGATTACTTAAACTCTTGCTTTTTTTGCGATTTTTGTGCCTTTTCGCGGCCTTTTTCGCAAATTTTTTTCAAACTTTCGCGCGTTTTCGTCACGCCAACCCCCATTTTTAGCCCAAAAATCCACCCCCGCAACTCTCTCCGCCAAAGACAAAATCCATCCAAATCCTGTAATCCTGTCTAAAAAACCCTCGCCCCCGCAATACGCGATACGCAATACGCGATACGCAATACGAACCCAATCTGCGGTTAAAAAACTCAGCATGCCAGGCATACTTCAACCAGCCAGAGACCAGCGACGAGAGACGAGCGACGAGCGACGAGAGACGAGAGACGAGAGACGAGCGACGAGAGACGAGCGACGAGCGACGAGAGACGAGAGACGAGCGACGAGAGACGAGCGACGAGAGACGAGCGACGAGAGACGACTTTATACTATTAGTTTTTCTAATAGTAAGGCCCCCAAATCTTCCGAAGAATTCTCTCAAAACCCCCTTTTTCTTGCGTTTTTTTGCCTTTTCACAGCCATTTTTCGCAAATTTTTTCAATTTTTTTCAAACTTTCGCACGTTTCGCCGCACGCGAAAACCCGCCCCGTTTGCCCCTCTCGACCCCGAATTCCCCCTTCCCACCCATTCCCCCACCCCCCTCACCTAACCCCTTTTCCAAAACACTATAAGCTATACTTATACTACTCCCCTTACCCTATATCGCCTCCGCCTCCCATACTAACCGCCCCGCCGCACTGACAACCGACCCGGAACCACCCCCCGCAACTTTGTCAATTTGCCCCGGATTTTTTTATTGACCACCTGCCAAAAACACTTTATCATACCCCGTAGTTTGCCGATGAGATAGCTGATTGCGGCTCGCCAATAGCGCACATAACACCTTGCTGCTGAGAGCTGACGCGGCGAGCTGGACACAGAAAGGGGCTTGATAAGCCCTTGTCCAGACGGTAGTTAAGCTACAAAAGACACTTTTGACATTAGATGCCAAGGACTAACGAACCGGAAAGTCGAATTCCGATAAGACGGTCAAAAGTGAGTCGAAACTGAAATGAGATATGTATGAGTCAGGCCTTGCTAACTGGCGAAGGAGTTTCGCTATTGAGCATAAAAGCACCCAACCAGGCGACCCAAAAAACTCGGGAAATGCCCAAATTATCACAGCTAAAGGTGGATTTGGCCTTGGGTGATTAGTCCAAGCTCGTGCGAAAGGACTGTCCGTACAACAGATCATTTCATTTCTTAGTAGCGTTCCTGCCGAGTAATCCCGCAATCCGGCTCCATCGGGCCATTGTGAACTAATGCTTTTGTGATTGCAGTGTAAGGGTAGGGACTTATGAATGCTATACTGATGCAAATTCCCGCCTCCGCAATCTTCGCGCTGATTGCAGGCCTTTCTGCCGGTGTTCTTGTTGCTGCGGTGATTTGGATGGTCTATTCCAGGACCAAGGCCAAGACGTTCCAGGAAGACCTGCAGCGTCAGATTGACGGCGCGAAGAAGGAAGCGGAGAACATTATCAAGGCGGCCCAGCTCGAAGCAGCCGCCGAAACCATCAAGAGAAAAGAGCAGTTTACCGCAGAAGCCAACCAGGTCAGGGCCGAGCTTCGCGAAACCGAGATGCGGCTCAGTAAGCGCGAAGATACGCTCGATAAGCAGGTTGAGCTCATGCGCCAGCGAGAAAAAGCCCTTGATGAGCAGACAAAGGAAATCGAGAGACGCACGCACAACATTGGTGCGAAGGAAAAGCAGCTCTCCATCCTGATGGCCCAGCAGAAGAACCAACTGCTGAAAATCACCGCAATGAGCGTTGAGGAAGCGAAGGAGCTGCTTTTGAAACGGCTCGATGATGAGTGCGAGCTGGAGATGTCGGCTCTTATTCAGCGCAAGGTCGAAGAGGCCACCGAGACGGCAACGGAAAAGAGCAGGGAGATAATCAGTACCGCCATTCAGCGGTACGTGGCAGAACAGACCTGCGAGGTAACGGTCTCGACCGTCGAGATTCCCAGCGACGACATGAAGGGCAGAATCATCGGCAGGGAAGGGCGTAACATCCGGGCCTTTGAAAAGGCCACAGGCGTTGACGTCATCGTGGACGATACGCCGGGCATGATAGTGGTGAGCGGCTTTGACCCGGTAAGGCGTGAGGTTGCCCGGCTTGCGATGGAGCGGCTGATTCAGGACGGGCGAATTCACCCATCACGAATCGAAGAGCTCGTGGCCCAGACAAAGAAGGAAATCAACCAGAAGCTGCTGCAGCTTGGCAAAGACGCTGCGGTCGAGACGAACGTGCGGGGCCTGAGCAACAGGGTGCTTAGCTTAATAGGGGCTCTGAACTACCGGACGAGTTACGGGCAGAACGTTCTTCGCCACAGTATCGAAGTGGCCTTTTTGACACAGGTTATGGCCGACGAACTCGGATTGGACGGCTCGGTAGCCAGACGAGCAGGGCTGCTGCATGATATCGGCAAGTCGATTGACCACGAGGTGGAAGGCAGCCATCCGGCCATCGGGGCCAATTTCCTGAAGCGTTTCAGCGAATCGAGCGTAATACTAAATGCCGTGGCTGGCCATCACGGCGACATTGTTGCGGATAACCCCTATACGCCGCTCGTAGCCTCGGCTGATGCCATCAGCGCTTCAAGGCCCGGGGCCAGAAGGGAGACGCTGGAAAGGTATATCAAACGGCTTGAAAAGCTCGAAGATATAGCCAACAGCTTCAAGGGCGTCGAGAATGCCTACGCCATTCAGGCCGGGCGGGAAATCCGCGTTATCGTCAATGCCGAACATGTTGACGACGAGGCGGCGATGAAGGTTGCTCGCGACATCGCCAAGAAGGTCGAGGATGAGATGACCTATCCGGGTGAGATTCAGGTTACACTGCTGCGTGAGGTCCGCTGCATCGAATACGCAAGATAACAATATAATTGCCGATTTACGATTGCTGATTTGCGACTTATGACTTTTGCCTTTTGCACTTTTGCTCTTGTGTGATTTATGAAGCTTAACGTTTTGTGCATAGGTGATATAGTAGGCCGGCCCGGCAGGCGGGTTCTGGCAGAGAAGCTCAAGGCGTTGACAGAGGAGCTGGGCATCGACTGCGTGATAGCCAATGCGGAGAATGCCGCGGGCGGCTCGGGTCTGACGCCGCAGATATACAGCAAGATGATGCGTTACGGCGTGAACCTGGTTACCTTGGGCGACCATACGTACCGCAAGAAAGATATAATCGGGACGCTCGAGACGGAGGAGAATATTTGCCGGCCGGCGAACTTCAGCGAGCTTGCCGCGGGCAGGGGTTTTGGGATTTACAAGACGAGCAAGGGGCCCACTGTCGGCGTGGTATCGCTGATAGGGCGACTTTTTATGAAGCCGGCCGAGTGTCCCTACAACACGGTTGATAAGATATTAGCAAAAGTGCAGCAGCAGGCGGACATCATTTTCGTTGATTTTCACGCCGAGGCCACCAGCGAGAAGATAGCGATGGGCTATCATCTGGACGGCAGGGTAAGCTGTGTATTCGGCACGCACACGCACGTTGTTACGGCGGACGAGAGGATTCTGGCGAAAGGGACGGCGTACATTACGGATATCGGTATGACCGGCGCGCACGATTCGGTAATCGGCAGAGGAGTAGAGAATGTTCTGAAATCCTTCAGGACCCGGATGCCGGCGCCTTTCGAGATTGCCACCGGTGACGTGAAAATTAACGGCATTATCGTCGGCGTTGACAGCAACAGCAAAAAGGCCGAGCGCATCAAGCGGTTCAGAATCGACGCCGACAGTGAAGATGAGAAGCGCTACGACAGTGACGACGGCAGGGCGGAATACTACAACAACTTTCAATAGCTCCCCTATCGGCAACAGCATCGCCATAGGGATTTTTCAGGTCATCAGGATTGAGCTTGGCGGCGGCGAGGTTTACCTCGAATTCGGAGTTTTTTACTTTAGATACTGCTGTGCCCGGATGGCCGAGGCGGCGCCGGCGAGCAGGACAACTCCAAAAACCCACTGCAGTGCGTTGAGCGATTCGCCAAAGACAAAGTATGAAATCGCAAGGACAGTGAACGGCTGGCTCAGTAAGACAAGTGACGGAATGGTTGCGCCTATGCGGCGGATTGACGTGTAGTAGAGCACGTGACCAAGCCCTATGGCTAAAACGCCGGAGATTACGACACAGGCCCAGGGCAAGGGCGGCATATTGAGACTATCCTGCGGCTTTCCAAAAAACAATGCAAGGATGCCCAGACCGGCGACCGTGTAGATGCTGATGACCGAAAAAGCAATTCGTGAATCAATGTTTTTGAAAGCGGCCTTTACGAAGACGGTATAGACCCCCCACATAGCGGCGCACAGCAAAGTGATGACAATACCTACGGCTGTATATCGCTGCGCAAAACCTTCCTTGCTTATAAGCACGCCTGCGACCCCAATCACAGACAAGACCAATGCCAGCCAGAAATTCCTGCTGCCCAGCAGCGGCCTTTCATCGTCGAAACAGACGAGCGAAAACACAGCTATCCAGATTATTGAGGTCTTTGACAGAAGAACGATAAAGGCGGGCTCGATGTAGTAAAACGCCGCAGCCCATAAGCTCTGCATGATAACATTCGCGACCGCGGGCAAAACGGCAAACTTCCATATTTTTGTATTGTGCAGGTCTTTTCTGAATCTGGTCATCAGAAAGGGCAGCCAGAACAGGCAGGCGGCCAGATACCGCAGGAAGTTCTGCGTCCACATATCGAGATAGCCGGTCAGGTACTTTATGAAGACCGGGCCCGTGGACCAGACAATCAAGGTCGCCAGGCACACCAAGGTGGCGAGCGGGTCGAAGGTTCTGAATCTCGAATCAGTCATTCACTCGGCTATTGCAGGAAGGGATTGTATTTCTTTTCCCGGGCAATGGTTGTTTGCGGGCCGTGGCCGGGATACACAACCGTTTCGTCGGACAGGGTAAAGAGCTTTTGCCTGATGCTCTTTACGAGCTGTGACATATTGCCGTTCACAAAGTCCGTGCGTCCGACCGAATCTGCAAAGAGCGTGTCACCGGCAAAGACAACGCCGTCATCCTTCGCATACAGGCTGATACCGCCCGCGGTATGTCCGGGTGTGTGAAGGACCTGCAGTGAGATGCCGGCTTCATCGATGGTGTCTCCTTCTTCAACGAAGGTTTCGGCGGGCCGGACTGTGAAGAGCTTGCCGGTCATAAATGACAGATTGCCTTTGCTGTCGGACAGTAATTCGGCATCGAGCTTATGGATATAAACTGTTATGTGCCGATACCGGCTGCGGAGAGCTTCGACGCCGGCGATGTGGTCTATGTGTCCGTGCGTGAGAATGACGGCAACACCGTTAAGCTCGTTGCGGACAAGAAAGTCAAGCAGTGTCTGCGGGTCGAGGCCCGGGTCGATTATGAGGCAGTCACCGGACCGGTCATCGGTTCGAACAATATAGCAGTTTGTCTCGAACTCGCCTAATACGAGCCGCTCGATTTTCATCTTCGGTTCTCCGCAAAGGTCGGGCAGGATAGCAGAAATGCGGCTGGCAGTCAACAGAGGGCTTTGTTCTTGACTGGCGGATGTGACTTTGTTAGTGTGCCGAACCTGTGTCTTCGGCATGCGTGACGGACGAACCGGCAAAACAAGGGCACAGGGCTGATACCCTGGCGGATAGACCTGCAATATGAAAGCGTTTGGACGTGTATTTAAATACGTATGGCCTCAGTGGCCGCGGATTATCGTAGTTGTTGTCAGCGCGATGGTCGTGGCCGTCCTTTTGTCGCTCAGCTTCATGACTATCATACCGTTGCTGAAGGTGATGATGGGTAATGAGGGTTTGCACAGTTGGGTCGATAGAAAGAGCTGCGACTGGAAATACGGGCTTGATTTCTATGTGCCGGGTGTGACGGATTTCACGAGCGAAGATAGCCAGGACGTTCCGTACTACCTTCTCGTCACCAGAGTGAGAAAGAACAGTCTTGGTGAGGCGGCGGGAGTTGGAAGGGAAGACAGAATTGTCGGAGCCGGCGAGCTGCTGGTCTCCGAGGACACCGAAAGAATACCTTTTTCCAATATCCTCGAAGAACTGGCTGTTACAAGCCGAAGCAGTATCACACTGCAGGTAAAGCGGCCGGGCAAAGAGGACAGCTTGGAAGAGGTAATGCTTGAGCTGAATAGCCCTGAGAACAAAGACTACATCGACAGTCTGGAATGGGGCAGGATCGAGCGTATGAAATGGGGACTTAAACTGGCGGCTGTCAGGTATGCCCAGAGAGCTGTTGGTCTGTTGCCGAGAGACGAAGACCGGGACAGCCGAACCAAGGCCATTGTCTTTATTATTTTGATGATGGCATTGTTCACAGTAGTGCGATGTCTTGCAAAATTCTATCAGGGTTATTTGGCCCAAAAAGTGATGCAGGTGGGAGTAAATCACATCCGGGAGGACGCCTTCGGGCATGCCCTTGAGATGCCGATGGGGTATTTTGCAAACGAGCGGCCGAGTGACACGGTGAGCAGAATCGTGAGTGATACCAGTGTGCTCGGCGGGGCCATAAAGATGCTGCTGGGCAAGGCACTAAGGGAACCGCTCAACGCGATGTTCATGCTGGGTTTTGCGATGCTGCTGAACGCCCAGCTCACGCTTATTTTTCTGTGCGCTGCACCATTTGTGCTCTGGCTGCTCGGGATATTCGGCAGAAAGATGAAAAAGGCGACGAGAAAATCACTGATGGCAAGCTCACAGATGCTCGCAAAGCTTCAGGAGACCATGTCGGCTCTTCGAGTCGTAAAGGTTTACAATCAACAAGGGTATGAACGGGAGACATTCAAGGGGATAAATCATAGGCTTCTGCGACAACTGCTTAAGATTTCGAAGGTTGACGCCGCTACGATGCCCGTTCTGGAAGTTCTCGGGATGGCGGCGGGTTCGGTTGCTTTGATAGTCGGCGTGCAATGGGTGACTGCAAATCAGATGGACAGCAGCGAATTCTTTGGTCTTTTGATTCTGCTGGGGGCTGCGGCCGAGGCAGTGCGAAAGACAAGCAGTATCTGGAACAAGATTCAGGAAGCCAACGCCGCGGCAGAAAGGGTATTTGCGGTCATAGACGAGCCGCTTGAGTTTGAAAGACAGGGCGCAATTGAACTGGCGCCGTTGAGACGAACCATAGAATTCAGGGACATTGTGTTTACTTATCCCGGCTCGCGGACACCGGCATTGAAAGGAATCAATCTCACTGTTCAGGCCGGTCATAACGTCGCGGTCGTCGGGCCGAACGGCTCGGGCAAGACCACGCTGGCCAATCTGATACCGAGATTCTACGACCCGGACAACGGCCGGATTTTGATAGACGGCCGGGACATCCGTGACGCAACGCTCATGAGTCTGCGAAACCAGATCGGTATGGTGACACAGAATGTGATGACATTCAACGATACGATAGCTGCGAATATCAGCTATGGAAAGCGCAATGCGGGCAGAGAGGAAATAGTCGCCGCGGCCAAGCGTGCTTTTGCTCACGAGTTCATCGAGCCGCTGCCGAACGGCTACGACACGGTAATCGCAGAGCAGGGGGCGGGGCTCAGTGGCGGGCAGTTGCAGAGGATTGTGATAGCAAGGGCGATTTTGAAGAATCCTGCTATTTTGATATTCGATGAGGCGACGAGTCAGGTTGATGCCGACAGCGAGGCGAAAATTCACAAGGCCATTGAAGAGATTATGCAGGACAGGACCAGCTTTATAATCGCGCACAGGTTCAGTACGGTGATTGCCGCCGACGTTATCGTCGTGATGGACGACGGGCAAATCATAGCGCAAGACCAGCACGCCGAGCTGATGCGGAGCTGTGAGCTGTACCGCAGCCTGTATGAGACGCAACTGGTCACGGCGTAGGGGGCGGGTGGCGAGGAAAAGGCAAGGTTAGACGTTGTTGGGTTTGCCCGGGGATTTGAGCGGGGGCAGAACGGCAGTAATAAAATTTACTGTTTTTTGAGCAGGGCGGCAAATACTGCCGATGTAAAGGGGTGTGTGACCGGACGCAAGCTGACTGTAGTTTTTGTCTTTGAGTTAGGATTAGTTTATGGCTGACCTGGAACGGCAAAAGAAGGCACATGGGCTTTTCAAGCGGTACGAGGGAAACCCGATACTGACCACGAAGGACTGGTCGTACGCGGTGAATGCGGTCTTTAATCCGGCTGCGGTGAAGATAAACGCAGAGACACTGCTTTTGATTCGCACCGAGGATATGCGGGGGTTTTCTCATCTTACCGTGGCGCGCAGCACGGATGGTCTTACAAATTGGAAAATCGACGAGGCACCGACGTTTGAGGCGAACCAGAACTCGCGTGAGGAGAGGTGGGGGGTTGAAGACCCTCGTATTGTCTGGCTGGAGGAGCAGAAGCAATTCGCCGTCACATACGTATCTTTCAGCGAAGGCGGGCCGGTGGTTTCGCTGGCAATTACGAAGAACTTCAAGACATTTGCCCGATTAGGCGCCCTTCTGCCGCCGGAAGATAAGGATGCATGCCTGCTGCCGCGAAGGTTCAAGGGTCGCTTTGCGCTGATACACCGTCCGATTGTCCGGGGCGAGGCGCACATGTGGATTAGCTTTTCGCCGGACTTGAAACACTGGGGCGACCACAGGCCTTTGATTATGACGCGCTCGGCATATTGGGACTGTCACCGAGTGGGCCTTGGCTGTCAGCCCGTGGAGACCGAGCAGGGCTGGCTGATATTCTATCACGGTGTGCGCATTACAACAGCAGGAGCAATATACCGTGTCGGGATTGCACTGTTGGATTTGGCCGAGCCGTGGAAGGTTCTCCGTCGAAGCGACGAATGGGTCCTCGGGCCGCAAACACTTTATGAACGCGTCGGTGACGCTGGTGATGTCGTGTTCCCGAGCGGTGCCATAGTCCGTAAGGAGACGAATGAGCTATTTCTCTACTACGGTGCGGCCGACTGCACTGTGGCCGTAGCCAGGGCAGGTTTGGACGAGGTTATGGATTACGTCATGAGCTGCCCTGAGGGCGAGTGGTAGCTTCACAAGGGACACTATTCTGTCCCTGAGTCAATTCTAAAAAGAAGCGGCCGTGCCGGGTAAAGAGCACGGCCGCTTTTGTTCGAGTCAATACCTACCTCAACAGCTTAGTAGCTGTCACGGGTCTCGACGTTGTCGGCAGCGTTGCAGGTCAAGATGGCATGCGTGACAACATCCTTACAAAATCAGGTTGGTCAAAACGCCCGGAAGAGCCCACGGGCGCCAGGCCCGTGGGCTCTTCCGCATATCAACACAACTCAGATATCAATTGGTGGTACCGTTGATGATGAGGTCATCGCCGTCGCCGTTGCCAATTCCTACAGCCTCATACGTATCCGTGTAGCCGTGCACGTAGAGTCGGAATTCGACCTGTCCGGTGAGGCCGTTGTGGCCGGTGACATTGACCGTGTGCAGCGGCGCATTCATGTTTGCGGATTCGGTGAAGCTGCCGATTTCACTGCCCTGGGTAAAGCCATTTACACTCGAGAACAGAGTAAACGTCCGTTCCCTGTTCTGGCTTACCGGCCTGATGTCGATGCTGGTCAGCGTCATGGAATGGCCGGAAGTCGGTGCAATGGTCCAGGAGAGGTAATCATCTGCGGTCAGGGCCTCGGCAAGCGTCATGGCGGTACTCTGTGTGCCTGTCAGGGCGTCGCCGATGTAGTCTATAGGTGATAGGCCGGGGCCTATACTTGCGACACCGCTGGGCGCGGAGCCGGAGATGTTGGCTGCAATGGTCTCGGCCGAGGCCGAGGAAGCTCCGCCGTCGCCGGCAAATTCCCACGCAACCAGTACACCCGGAGGTGCCGTAGAGCCGGTGGTGAATGACCAGGTGGTTCCAGTGGTCGTGCCGCCCGCGCCGACTTCGTCGATACGCCAGTAATAGGTGGTGGCCTCACTGAGAGTTCCGGGGTCATAAGTGGTACCGGCCTGGTTCTGGATGAACGGAGGCGAGGTGCTTTGTCCGAAGTAAACATCGTGGCTGGTAGCATCTGCGCCGGCAGTCCAGCTTACATCAGCGTCAATATTGATACCGGTCGCACCGTCGGCCGGACTCGGATTACTCGCCTGGCCCGGAGGCAGCGGTCCTCCGCCGGCCCACGGGCTGAGGAAGTCACCGTCGATGACCTGCTGGCTGATTCCCGGTCCCTGCCATGCGACTGCTAAGTTGTCACCGCCGCCGCCTTCCTTCTGGAGGGCTTCGATGTAATAGACATTTCCGCCGGTAAGGGAGATGGCCGAGGACTGCTGCTCGGCGTATTTATCCCACTGACGTGAGCTGCTCCAGCCGGGGACATTGGCAATCAGAGATGCGTTGGCAGGGTTGTCATTTGTGCTGAGCCACAGTTCGCCGTTGTCGTCGGAGGCAATCCAGAAGGTGTAGTCTCCGCTGTCGGTCGGGTGCAGATAGCCGCTGATACGAGTGCCGTAGCTGTCGGCCCAGTCGGTCGGCGCCTCGAAGGATGTCGGCTCATCGCTGCCGGACGGGTTGTCCGGATAGTCGGGGCTGGATGTCAGCTCTGAGATAGCGTTTCCGCTGATTCCCGTCCACCACTCGCGCAGAATGGTGCCTGTTCCGCCGGCCTCAGCCGGATAGAGCTGGGTCTGGGGGATAATCTCGTATGCCTGGCTGGCAGATGACCAGCGAAGCTCAGCGACCGCGCCGCCGCCGTTCTCGTAGAAGTCCATCGAGATGTCATACTTGACGCCGGCGGTCAGTGCAATCGTTCCACTGTTTTCAGTGGGCCCATGGTCGGTCCAGTTGTCGATGATGAGCTGGGCGTTGACCCACAGCCGTACGCCGTCGTCGCTGGTTGTATAGAACGTGTAGGTCTCGGAGTACATGGGCTCGACCTGGCCTGTCCATTGAACGCTGAATGTGTCTGCGCCGATGGCAGGGTCGGGTGAGCCGGAGCCCCAGTTGAAGTTGACGGTTGCATCGGTGCGGGTCAGAGCGAATGCTGTGAAGTCCATGTTGTCGTAATAGTCACCGGTTAAGCCCGTGCCGTTGCCCGGTCCGGGACCCGCCGCCTGGGGAGTTGCCGAGACGGTGTTTGACTGGCCGCTCTCGCCACCGGCGTTTTCGGCCGTGACGTAATACCAGTAGGTAGTCCCATTTGTGACGCTGGTGTCGGTCCACGAGGTCGAGGTCGGCGACGCCTGCCAGTAGTAATTACCGCCCGTTCCGCGATAGACGTTGTAGTTATCCGCACTGGCCGAGCCGCCCCAGTTCAGAGCCACCTGCCCGTCACCCGGTGTTGCCGACAAATTCGTCGGTGCAGCCGGCGGCGGGGGAGGTCCGCCTCCGGAGACGGTGACATTGCTCATATCCGAAGTGCAGAGTGTCCCGTCATTGTGGGCGGTCACGGCCAGGCCGATATAGACATCGGTCGCCATCGCAACGGTAGCGGAGCCTACTTCGCTCCAGCCGCTGCCGTCGCTTGACTGATAACCGGTGAGCGTATCGCCGCTTCGAACGAGTCGTACCCAGTATGGGGCTGTTACACTTGCCCCTGCGGTGTGGTCGCTGGAGCCGTCGGTGCTTGTTCGCCTCTGGAAGGCGGCGCCGTTGCCTGCGGTAATGGCCATCATGGCGTGTGTCGAACCGCCGGTGAGCGCCTCGCGAATCATAACGCCGGCCTTTGCCCACGAATCGGTATTCTCGACGCTTGCAACCCTTGCCGAGATTTCACCGTCACCGGAAAGCGACTGATAGACATAATGGAACGAATCGTATGTCCCCCAGATGTCCGAGCCGCCGCCTTCAATAGTGAATGTCCCTGAAGACTCCGAAGCTGTTCCCGCCTGAGACGGGCTTCCAACGTCGCCGTTTACCCATGGACTGGGCAGTCCACCGCCTGCCGATTCGGTAGTGAAGCTCCAGACGGTGCCGGTGGTTGTGCCAGCGGCATTGACCGAATCAATCCGCCAGTAATAGGTGGCATCGTTGGCCAGCGTACCAAGATTGAAAGTTGTGCCACCCTGGTTGCCCTGGAACTCGCCCGAATCGGGGGTGGAATCTTGGCCGAAATACACATCGTGGCTGGTAGCATCGGAACCGGCAGACCATGACAGGTCCGCATTAATACTGACGCCGGTTGCCCCGTTGCCGGGACTGGGATTCGACGCCTGTCCGGGAAGCCCACCCACGTCGCCGATGAGCTCTCGAATGGCTTCGAATTTGTAGTTTCGGTCGGGATAGTGGTAATCGTCGGTCAGGCCCCAGGAGCCATACCTGTTATAACCACTGGAAACCGCTAGGTACATGACCAAATCACCACCGAGCGGGAACCAGTTGTCTCGCATGTCGTGGATCATCACGTCCTTCATGCCCGGCGCACGCTCGGCCGCGATCTTGTTCGCGATGTTGGTTGTATCACCGCCGCCTGTGTCCGAGCCGGCCTCATAGAGGAGGGACTTCAGACCCCAACTGTTGGCAACTGCTATTACGAGCTGCTTTGACTCAATGCCGTCGTTGGAGTTGACCCACATTGCGTCGAGAATCTCTTGCGCCGTCCCCGTCGTACAAACGGGATCGCAGTTGTGGTACGGAGCCCATCCGCACCCCCAGAGGAAATTACTCGGCGGGCCGTAGTTGTCGTTTATATAGTTGAGCTGCTCTTGTTGTTGGCCGTCGGGAGGCCACCATCCGATCTGCCAGCAAAGCACAACGCGGACCCTGTCGTTGATGGCTGAGGCGCCCCAGACATTCTTAAAGATATTGCTGACCTCAACAGTCCGCTTGGCATACTGTGTTATATAGTTTAAGCCCGCCGCATTAGCGGCGTCAAGATTCCACAACGACTGCGGAAAGCCCCAATTCCAGACCTCGTTGTCGTACTCGACATAAAGGTTCAGGTTTGAATTGAGGTTGTTCTTCAAGAGGGTTGCCAGTTGCGTAACGTAATCGTCCGTAGCGTCAACAGGAACATGTATCCAGGCGTCCTTCTGGAGCGTGTTGACGAACTGCACCACGTACTCCCACGCAGCACCAGCCATCTTATGCCCTGGTATCTGCCCTGATTGCCCGGCATCCGTGGTCATCCTTCGATCGGACCAATTCCGGACTGCGGGATAGTAGTCATTAATGCAGTAAGCGCTTCCGCAACCACGCAGGGCGGCGAAGTCCGCAGAGTTCAGGCAGTCGAGATACGGCGTATCGAACAACTGCGTCGTGTCGTGCGGATAGCCCGGCCGGATTATCTTGAGGTTTGTGAAGCCGGTATTGGTGCCGCTGCCGGATGTGCGCTGTGTGTTGGTGAACGTCATTACTATCAAGCCGTGGTGAGGACCCGGCGGGTCCATAACTATCTCGAACGTCGTCGTGTTGGTGCCCGAGTTGTAGGACTGGCTTTGGATAGTCCATGGACCTTCGATACGACTCAATGTTGCCTGGCCGTTAAAGGAGCATGTGTATGTGCCGCTCATATCGACCCGGTACTGTTCGGGATCGTCTATCGCACCTTCCCATTCAGCCACAGGCCGCCCGTCGAAGACATACTGTGCGTCGCAAGTTGGCCAGCCGCTGGCGTCCACGTCACCTGACGAAAGTTCACTCCCATCGGCTTTCTGGAACCTGTACTGTTGCTTAACTATATCTACCCACACGAGACCCGCACCTACACCGATTTTGCCCGGATAGGTCTGTGCCAAAAGCGATGAGCTCAGGCCCAGCAGCAAAGCAAGAGAGATTAAACAAATCATTTTTTTACACATAGTACTTTCCCTTTTCTTTCAAAATCGTTGTTAAAGTTTCTGCAAAATACAATTTCAAGGGTACTTCTCAAAAATACTTCTCTTCATTTCTCCACCTAATTTCTCACCTCCTTTCCGGAACGGAACGGTCGGAGGCGGCCGCGTTCACCGACGAACGCGGCCGCACTCCTAACCTTAGATGCAAAAACCAAAACCTTACAAGCTGTCACAAGTTTCGACGTTGTCGTCGGCGTTGTAGGTCAGGGTGTCGGTGACGTTGTCCACACAGAAGGTCAAACTCTTCAGAGGCCTTGCAGTGCCGACTGTCTCAATTACAGCAAGTCCGTTGCCGTCGGTTGTGTCTGAGCCACTCTCATTGATGTCGCCGGTGAACGTGCCGCTGACCAAAGCGCCTGATACAGGGTCGCCGCAGTTGTCAAGAATCACAACTTCAGCACGGCCTTTACTATAGCCGCCGCCGGCAGCGACAGCGGTGACTGTGATGGAATCGACGTGCATAGTTGTGGGCACACAGCCGGCGGCGCCGGTGGTAAAGCTCCACAGGACTCCGGTTGTGGTGCCATAGGCATTGACCTCGTCAATACGCCAGAAGTACGTGGTGTACTC
>JAUVYV010000072.1 GCA_030602885.1 Phycisphaerales bacterium | reverse complement strand
AATGAAGTGGTTGAAGCCCGTAAGGTGAATGGTAGCGTTGAGACGGTTCTTCATTGCGACTGCAGCGGCATAGACGTTCCAGAGACCACGCTGAGTTGCATCGAGGTCGGCGTGCCAGTACTCGGCCAGGTAACTGACGATCGCCCTGGCTGATTCCTGTCGGACGCTGTGGGGATTGACCGGCTTCGTCCTGGGCCGGATGTAGTTACCGAAACGATTTCGGGCGTGGACGTCACCCGCTATTGAGCCGGACATCTGAACGATGCCGGCACCGTACTGTACGAGGGCCATGTCTTGGTCTCCTAAAAGAGGTTAAAAAAAAGTGCGGACCTGTACCTGGCCAGGTCCGCATTACAGAATCACTTACCGCACGGATGGGGCAGTAGTGATAGGCTTGCTTATGTTAAAGAGCAAAAAAAAAGTGCCGACCCGGTTGTCGCCAGGTCGGCACGTCCTAGAAAACACACAAAGTTACAGGGCATCCTACGAGGTTTTTTTGGTGAAGTCAAGAAAAAAGGCCGGAATCTCGAAAAAAAGTTTTCGAGGATGGACCAGGATGCGTCAAACGTTGTCGGCTGGTACTGCAGCACCCCTTGAGATTGCTTCGCTTCGCTCGCAATGACAAATAGATTCAGTCGGGGTCGTACTTTATTGCGATGTTCGTGCCGTCTTGGACACGGCAGAACTTGAAGACCTGCATGCAGTTTTCGATTGGCCTCATTTCCATGAACAATTTGTAGTCGAGTCCTATATTGAGGTCCTTGAGGATAGCTCGGGCCTTGATGCCCCAGGTGATAATGCCAATCCCGTCGTAACCACAGACGCCGGGAAGTTCACAGTCAAGCTCGTTGTGAAAGCACCAAGCGGGAACCGCGTTCGGGTGAAATGTCTGGTCGAAGTAATGAGGGCCGACTACTCCCTTCGTCAGAGTCAGCTGTGAGTTGATCGGATAGGGTAAGTGCAGCCGCCAGCGAAGCCACCATTCAGAGTCGTATATCCAGTAGCAGTGATTCACAGACCATTGTTCGAGCTTGAACACTCGATCGTTTGGTGGTGAGGGGTAAGGGACACATATCTCCTTGGTGCACTTTTTGACGTTGGAGAATCGAGCGTAGACGTACTTTGGGGTTTTACCGTGTTCCCAGAGTGGGGGATCAAATCCTTCACCCAGGGTACAGTCGTAACCGTAAACGATATCAGGTTCGTCCATTCGTTGTCCCATTTGGATATCCTTTCTGCGTTCGTAGCAGAGGTCTCCGACGAACCGCCCCCCCTGAACCGCAAAGCCCGCCGGCGTTTGAGGCGAAAAATCATCCCTCGACGCACGGCCTTTAGGCCGGGCGATGAGGGTTTGAGCGAAGCGAAAATTCCGCTTTCCCAGTAAGAGAGAGTCTTACTCTCTTAATAAGATTATGGGTGCAATTTTTTGCACCCCCTAGCACCTTTTTTTTTGAGCTCTTTTCTGACGACGATATCGGCGACGTTCGAGGCCGTTTCAAAGGTCTCCCCTCGGTGGACCAGCTCGTTGATTATGTCACGCCTGGTCTGCTCGATGAAGGCCTCGCTGGCGCCCGGGTGGATGGGGCTGATTCGGTTTCGAGTACCCTTTCGGCGCCGCCCCAGCTTTGCCGGCTTTCCCGGTAGGGCGATGCTTGCCATCAGCTTGACCCAATGCTCAGGGCTTGGGATTAGCCTGGTGTGAATCTTTCGCTCCGGGCCGTAGGGCTTTTCGATCCAGATGAATCCGAGGTCCTTGAGCTTCGCAAGCCAGTACTGGATGGTGCGTCTGCATCGATGAAACTTTTTCTGTAACCTCCAATTCCAAAGCCAGCATGTATCAGGGCCGAAGTAGTAGAGGTAGCCCAAAAAATCTTTTTCGCTGTTATTGAGAAGCCGGAATTCCTGGCTGCGGATCCAGTATGGTAGTCGATGTTTTTTCCTTCGTTCGCCCATCCTTGGGATTCCCGATACCCTGTGATCTTACTTTTTTTGGTCGAGTGAGTCAATCGCTTTTTTGAGATCCTCGCCGTTGGGATGCGTGTAGATCTGTGTCGAGCTGAGGTTTTTGTGACCTAAAAGCATTTGAGCAACGCGTATCCCCGCTTTTCTTTCGATCCGTGTTCCGAACGTGTGGCGCAAAAGGTGCGGGTGAATGTCGCGACCTAAAGAGAGCTTGCCGGCAGACGCGATGATTCGCTGGGTCTGGCGGACGGTGAGTGGGCGCATGCACCACGTGGCGTAGAAGGCGTAGCGCTTTCCGTGGTTGTGATCGCTGAGCCACCACTGCAGGGACATCTTTTCGATTGCATCATGAAGCCGGCCTGAGAGGGGGACAGTGCGCTCGTGTTTGTTTTTGGCCTGGTGTTTGTAGATGGTCAACGTGCTAACAGGGGCGCTGGGAAAATAGAGCTGCTCTTGTTCGAGCTGCACGAGCTCACCTACTCGGCATCCGGTATCGAGCATCAGCAGCGCCATCGTGTAGTTGCGATGATGGACCCGGGGCGGCGCCGCGTTGTCTGGTGGACGCTGCAAATGGCTGAGGAGTTTGGCGCACTCGTCGGGCGTTAGTGTAGTGAATTGTGGTTGGATCATGATTTATTCCTTTCGTTTTCGAGCGAGTAAATGGACTACAAGCAAACCGCCAAAGTAACCGATGACGATGCCGAGCCAGAGCCAGGTGCATGTGTTCATGATAGCTCCTTTTGTAGAGATTGAATTGGGTCGATACGTTTGAGGATTTGGAGGGCGTCGAGGGCGCGGAGCCGACGGCATACCATGAAGGCTTTCGAGACCTCAGCGATTATTTCCATGTCTCCGGTTTCGAATGCTTCCCGCAGCAGCTGCCGGAATAGTCTTTCGGCGCGGTCGTAGTGACATGTGGTCATAGCTTGGTTGACCAGGTGGATCAGATTGTCGAGTTTTTCGTTTGGTGCCATCGAGTCCTTTCTGCGGCCGCTTTGCAAAAGCGACTTTTCGGGTATCAGTGTATCGGCCAAAGCGACATCCTGTCAATAGGAAAAACGACATTTTAAAAGCGACATTTTTCCAGGGCGACTGTGATTTGATGTCGCTTTTTAGCCAGAAAGCGACATCGGGATTTGAATTTGCCCCCCCTGTGATACCCGTTGGCGTCGGAAAATCGATTCTGGGGCGTCTCTGAGCGCCGAATCGCTACCTGGGGGCGTCTCACAGGAGTTCGGTGAGAAAATTTTTGAAGATTTGACCGGAAGGGCCTCAGCAGCCTGGGGGGAAGAACTATCGAGGCCCCCCGATCGAGTCAGATTAGGAGAAGTATAAAGCTGGTGGTCGGATGCTGCGCTGCTGATGGTTGCTATCGGTACGAGCTCGTAGGTACTTGAGGAAATTTTAGCTCGGACTACGGGAGTGCTACCCGGAGGCAGCACGAGTGGTAGTCGCGGGGCCGGCAGAGTGCTGCCGGCCCCGGTGGAGGGCCGGACCGGTAGCTGCACACTGCAATTAAAACTGGCGTTCGAGCTTAGCGAACGCCGTCCTTGCAATTGCACGCAGCTACCCGGAGCAAGAGTCCGTTGTCAGGGCGTACGGGTTCCCTACGGACTCTATGCGATCCGGCCCGATTAAAAAATCCCCGGGCGTCTTTTGCCCTTCAATGTAGCACGGAGACGGCGTGTGCAGTGCAACCAGCCGTCGTCTCCGTGCGTGTCAGTAAAAAAATCCCTCTCGCCTTGCGAGGTTCCACGGAGCGTGTCGTCCGCTCCTGCGGCGTGAATACGCCGCATGCAGCGAGCATACACGCCCATAGCCGCGAGCGCACGAGCGGCGGGCGTGTTGGTTATGCGAGCGGGGAGCGCAGGCAGGATTCGCACTTGCAGAAGCATCCTCCACTAAGCGACAAAACGGCCCCCGCCTATGAGGCCGTCCTGCTATCGAAAAAGAATCGGCCCCTCGAGCTAAAGCCCAAGCGGAGCGCAAAAAGAAAGACCGCCGGCCAAGCAGGCCGAAAGGCGGGGGCCGCGAAAGAGCGAGCGAGGAGGCCGGCGTTAGCCGGGCGGGCCACGGATGGCGAGAGAGCGCCCCACGCCCCGACCGAGCAAGGCCGGGGTTTCGAGGGAGGCCGAGCAAGGATGCGAGGCCGACCGGAACAGGCCGTAGCGAGGCGGCGGCCTGCTAAGGCCGGCGGTCTTTTCCGACCATCGGATGTGGCGAGTCCTTAGCGCGCGGGGGCTCCGTCCACGCTTCGATTGCTACGCGGCTACCTTCGCACGGCCGTCAAGGCCGGGCGAAGGCCGCCCGCTACCGTCGGCGGGGCCGTTAGGCGCCGGCGGCGGCGGTGCTTCGATGCTTATGAAACGTGACGAGGCCGGACATCTTTTACCATCGAAAATTGACTGGGCCGTATTCTCCCTCTCGTTTTTTTACCATCGAAAATTGACTGGGCCGTATTCTCCCTCTCGTTTTCTTACCCTTGAAAATTGACTGGGCCGTATTCTCCCTCTCGTTTTTTTACCATCGAAAATTGACTGGGCCGGTTATCTTTTTCGTTCGAATGTTGACTGGGCCGGATGTTTTATTCGATGGGAAGTTGACTGGGCCGGATGTTTTATTCGATGGGAAGTTGGCTGGGCCGGATATCTTTTTCTCTGTGGTGTGGTATGTAGCTTTACGCTACATACTACAATCGGTTTTCCGATTTGATTCGGTTAATTTTGACGTGGATTTTACGTTGCACACTATCGGGTTTTTCTCCTCGAATTTTGGGGGTTCGAAGTGCGGTGGATATTTCAGGTCTGGTTAAGTGGTTTTGGTGAACAGTTCGATGTTGTGCTTTTTGCCCTGGCGCTTCGAAGAGGTCCGGGCGTAGCCGTGTTTGCGATAGAAGTCGGCAGGATCTCCAGCTGACTGGTCCATCTTGGATCTAATCGTGTCGGGGTCCATGAGCTCGAGCATTTTGGATCCGATTCCTGCGGACCGGAAAGTGCCTGCGACAAGCAGGTGGATGAGGACGCCCCGGTTAGTCTTTACAGCCCATCCGATGATGCTGCCGGCATACAGGGCGATGAGTGTGGTGTACTTGTTGACGAATTTGATGTGCCGGCCGGCCGGCACGAAGTAATCATGG
>JAUVYV010000099.1 GCA_030602885.1 Phycisphaerales bacterium | reverse complement strand
CTCAGCGACTCTCTAACGCGTTAAAAAATCACGCCCAATGCAATGGGGCCTTCGATAACCTGTTCTACGACAAGTTCGTATTTTACCACGGAGACCCTCAACTACCCCTCACTACCCGCCAGGTCGAACGCATAATCCGATCGGCCGCGATGAAATCGCTCGGACGCCCTGTACATCCGCACGTTTTGCGTCACACATTCGCGAGCCGTCTGATGAGAAAAGTGAATATCCGCGTGGTCCAGGAATTGTTAGGACACAAGTCACTCACCAGCACACAGATCTACACCCACCCCAATTCAGAGGATCTGAAAAATGCGATTGACGGTATCGATGAACTTAAATCCGAAGTAATGCACGCTACCATCGGCAACGTCTTAGTGACTAACGTTCCGGATCGCCCTGATACAACCGGCACAGACAGGGACATGTGAAAGCTCATCGGATCGAAAGACCTCAGAGCAGCAAATACACGGTGCTTGAGGAACCATCGGGGTGGTCCGGGATTCCCCCGACACCGGCTCAGCAGTAATCGCCTGGTCCGCCGGCTGCATCGAACGCCACGCTTGAAGCCAGGCAGCCGTTGTCCGCGCTGTAGCTCCCGACTCCTGAGCGTTACGCAGCAGAAACTCCCTGTACGTCTCCTCTGTTATCAGAGCAACGTTGTGCGCAGCTGCAACCGAAAGCCAGCCGGCGTGAATCGCACTCAAAACATCATCCGGCCAGTCCAGCATAACCACCATCCTATGAAGCCACTCCGCCGAACGATGCAAACCGCCGGCCAGCTCCTCCACCGGCATAACGTTCTTATCCAACACGTCCTTTATCGCACACGCCAACTCCACCGGTGACAGGTCTTTACGAAACAGGTTCTCCGCAAAGCTCATCTCAGTCGCCACGTGTTTCTCAGTGCCCGCAACAATACACGGAACAACAGCCAATCCACATTTCTTAGCCGCCTGTAACCGCCGATGACCAGCGACGAGCACAAACGAATCGGGACCGCCAGAGACCAACAGAGGATTAACAATACCGATACGACTAATGCTCGCAGCCAGCTCAGATATCTCCTCATCTTCGATCACCAGCCTTTGCGCGTGTTCTCCGACCGCGATCTTCCCGATCGGAATGTCCTTTACCTCGACCATAATAAGATCCTTTTTGCTTTAACTTCTCGACCTTAATAAACTTAGAATCCTCGTCACCTGTGAATATCAAGTAGTCCCCCGCCTTGATCTTCTGACGCTGCGCTAACAAATACGGGACCACCACCACCAGCGAATTATGCTGCCTGTGTACCCTCTGAACGTATGTATCATAAGTCTTTTGAGGCATTGTCGTCTCCCTGCTTAATCATGATTATCAGGTGGGGGGACGCCCCTGTCCAGAAGAAAAATTGCGATTGGACATCAGTTTTTTGGGACTGAGCGCAAATCCTTGCGCCCAAAACAATTGCGCCAGCTAGTTGTGGACGTTTAAGCGCGCAATATCCAGAATCTGTAAATGTTTGGCTTGACTAACTTTAAAGGTCGTTACAATAAATTCTTTCAAGCCCCGGTAAGCAAAACCGACATCCGACAAAGATAAAACTTCCGATGACTCAAAGGCGGTTAGCCCGATCTTCCCTCTAGTTTATTTACTGACTGATTGCGCAGCGTGGTAACATCAACAAGCTAAGCAAGCAATCAGGCAGGTCGTTAAAAAAAATCGAACGCGAATTTCTTGTTTTTTCCCTCAAACCGTAATCACCATCACCCCGTCCGCCTCGAATTCGTCTAACAAATCCTCATCGACTCGATCACAGACAACCACCGGCCTGACCTCTTGAGTTGGTCTGTAATCTTCGATGAACAGCCGGGTATAGCTTAACACTTGTCCCAAAGCCACCATGTTGGCAGCCGGTTTAACCTCAATGACCCACAGAACGCCCTGGACATCAGCAACCACATCGATACGTTTACGCGAAACGCCTGCAGCGATCCGTTTGTCAAGATCACTAGCACCCACAGGCAAAAGCATACCTTGTCCAACATGCACATCGTACCAGACCTCTCGAATCGCAATAACCGGGTCCGCAAGATACCTCGACCAGACCGCCGTATCCTCCGCTAACATATGCGGATAGTGCGTCATCACGATTGGCTTCTGACCTATCGGGAGAACAGACAATCAGGGACCTCCCTAGGTATACTCGAAATCGTAAAAACCGCCTGGAAATCTCCGGTCTCCTCCGCCCCGGCGTACCGGCCTATTATCCTTCTGCCCATAGAGTGTATCGGTATCTTTAGATTGCGAAAAGCCACACCCCTGTCACTGTTAGCTAATATCGATTTTCGGCCGCCCAGTACACCACCGAGATCTTTAATCATCACCTCGTTTGCATCGAACTCCGCGTCTGTCGTCGGCAGCTGATCGCCCAGCACGAAACTCCACCCGTACAGCATACCTCCAACAACCCCCCAGCTGAAAAATACTATTTCCCAGATCACGCAGTACTCTGGCAGTCCCATCTCTGATATATCGTATATCGTCCCTGGTTGTACAGCCGGAGCAAATACAGTCACCGGGTATCTTGTGCCGAAGCAGGAATCCGGCAGCTGCATGATCTGGTCTAACGGCCAATCTCGAACGTCCATAATTTATCCCTCCGAAATCTCAAACGCTACGGTACACTCCCATTGCTGGGCAACGAAATTATTGACAACAACGCCGAACCGCAGCTCGTTAGTCGTGAACAGCTTTGCCATCGTAAAACGCCGATGAATCTCCTGACAGGAAAACCATCGAAACCCCGGCTTCTGACCACAGTGCAAAGGAACAATCGGGGTCCACCGAACGGCAATGTCTAACTGGTTCTGCGGCACACCGGTACCGAACATAATCCAGAAGAACCCGCCGCGAATGGCCCCGGGTTGTGAACAGTAAGCCCAAACGTCGATACTATACAGCCACAGACGATTACCAAGCTGCGGAGTGTAGCAAAAGTCAGACATGCCTACACCACCGGGAGCATGCAGCTCGAGCGCAATCACTCTACGCTGTGGCGATGCCGGCACAATCGCCTGCAACGCCGGCTGTGTTACGGGTACTGCTATCTTAGCCACGAAACAACTCTATCTTCTCGAGCTCGTA
>JAUVYV010000122.1 GCA_030602885.1 Phycisphaerales bacterium | reverse complement strand
GCCTGGCGCACATTTGACCTGGGTGGATCGGCAGCCATTGCCTATATGTTGCTCTTTGTCGCCATATTTATGGGGATCTCCTATGTCAATCTGGTTCACCGTCAGGTGACGGAGTAGTAAACGTGATCAAGAAACTGTTGCGAAGAAAGTCGGTTTTTATCCCATCTCCCGTGACGATGCTGCTTTCATACCTGGTGCTCGGGGCCTGGGCCTTCGTGGTCCTGTTTCCAATCTACTGGTTGGTTGTGACCTCGTTCAAACTACCCATCCAAGTCAATGAGGGGCCGTTTTACCTGCCCGGTGTTGATTACCAGCCGTCACTACATGCGTGGCGCTATATATTCGTGGACCTGTGGAGGGATACGGTACGACCATACTTCAACACGGTCGTGGTGGCGCTTACCAGCTCTGCGCTTGCTTTGCTGTTTGGGACGGTGGCGGCCTATGGCCTGGTGCGCTTTAAGTACCGACCTCGGCTTGGCGCGATTCTAATGTTTATCGGCTGTATGGCACTGGCTATTGTTACTATCGTCAAGCTGGGGGTGCCCTGGCAGATCGCCCTGATTGCCACCCTCATCCTTTTCTTCCTTGCGTTAAAAACGATTGGCCGGCGCTTTAAGCGATCGTTAGGCAACAATGATATTGCCTTCTGGCTAATCTCCCAGCGGATGTTACCTCCGGTGGCGGTGGTGCTTCCCATCTATATCTTGTTTCAAAGGATGCATCTGCTCGATACAAAGACCGCCCTCATCACGACCTACCTGGCCATCAACCTGCCGATTGTAGTCTGGCTGATGCGAGACTACTTTCAGAGCATCCCAATTGAACTGGAAGAGTGCGCGGTCATTGACGGTGCGTCGCCCTATCGGGTTTTCCGGTCCATTGTGTTGCCTCTGTCGACGCCTGGTCTGGTCGCAACATTCCTGTTACTGCTAGTGTTCACCTGGAACGAGTACCTGTTGGCCCTATTTCTCTCGAGTGCGAAAGCTCAGACCATGCCGCTGTTGGTGGCGGCTCAAAATGCAACCCGGGGACCGCAGTGGTGGTACATGTCCGTACTGGTTTTGATCATGATCATTCCGGTCATCGGCATGGCCATTGCGCTCGAGCGCTTTATTGCGCGTGGATTGTTGGTCGGCGCCGTCAAGGGTTAATCCGGTGATAGACAATGTTTCAAGGTCATTGCATTCGGGCCCACAACCTAGCAACTACACGCAACAAAGCCACGCTGTAGGATTAAACCCCTCCTAAGGGAAATGAGATTTAAAATGCATTCAGATTGCTTCGGCTTCTTCACGTGCAATTTGGCACCAACGGATCACATTCTGGGGATTGTTGGCAATGGTATGATTGTCTTTCATGATTATCTCGACCGGGCAATTACAAGTGATTTGCAAGGCTCTGCGTAGTTCACTTCGGATACGTTCTTCGTTCAAGGACGGTACCGCCAAGTCACCCGGATGCGGCTTCATCGAATAAATATACCGCTCGCCCAGCTTATCAGCCAGGTCAGCTAAGTTGGCCCAGGGAGAGACAGAAACACGCCGAAGTCGGGGCGCGTTTTTCACTACGTGCCAGCGTTTATCCAGTGGCTCGCAACAACCGTAACAGTTCAGCCCAAAACGTTCAAGAATGGGCAACTGATAGGGAAAAATAAATTCGGCAAACATATCTGGTGAAAAGGTAGTGGTTTCTTGACTCTCGCAGAATCCCCACATGTCGCGTGTACGTATCGTTTTTCCGTCAAAATCTTTCTGGGGCAGTTCCCGGGTGTAACCAAACCCACCCGAACCCACATACGTTCCATCGTTATTCAAACTCAACAGGCCGTTTTCTTCGAGAAAATCAAGTTTGGCCAGGGTCCCATCACGCAGAATACCCATCAATTGATGGAGCTGGTCCGGGTAGTCGTAAATATCAAACATGATTTGCTCAAGACCCCTCAGGTTGACCAATGTCCATGTCATTCC
>JAUVYV010000092.1 GCA_030602885.1 Phycisphaerales bacterium | reverse complement strand
ACTATACTTCGAAACGCACCTTCAAAAGCGACCATTCGACCGGAGACTAAAAACCGCGTTCCGGTCTCATTATCGCAATGTCACTCCATTCGATTTAAACCGATCGGTTGATATCAACACCCCCGGAAATGCGACACTTTCGTTGCATCTACAGTCCGGTAATCTTTTTACCCTGTCTGGCTCTCCGGCGATCGCTCAGCAACACGTCTTGATATCTTGAAGCTTCCACAGCTTCGTTGCTTTCACCGCTCATGTTCAGCAGAATCGTCAGCTTGGAAATATCCGGTCTTTGGATTGAAGTCCCACCCGTGACTGTCATCACCAATAATTCCCACGCCCGAAACATCAACTGTATCTTTGTCAGTAAACACGTTCGTCGGAATCTTCTGCACGTAGGGACCGTAATCGGTACCAACCGCCCCATAAATATCGGTTTGACCTGTCATAGCCTCTACAAAGGTAGCTCCGCCTACTACCCCAGGCAAATTATCGTTGTGCTGAATCTTATACAGCTCAATCTGCGAGTGCATCGTTTGAAGATCAGTCATCAAACTTGACAGCTGTGCTTCGTTGCTGGCTTCCGTGAACTGTGGAATCACGATAGCTGACACAATACAAATTGGAATTAAGCCTACAGCCCCGAGCACCGCCAGAACAATCAGCACTATTTTTACTGTTTTCATGTCACTGCCCTTATATATCTTCGCTATCAATTTACCATTTACCGCCACGTCTCTCAAAAGTCGCAGCCCTTACCGGCCGCGATTACATTCAACTTGTTTTTACGGTTCTGCAGTGCTTCGATCTCGACGGCCTCAGCGTTTTTCAGGTCCATGCCCATGAATGGAAACAGCAGAACGCATCCGCCCAGAAACCACAGCACGTTTCCGATCTCTTTTTGTGTCTTCGTTTTTTCCCTGCGAGAGATCTGTTTGCCTATGCCCTTTATTTCCGCTTTGAGTTCATCACAGCTTTTGTCTTTGTCGCCTGGCTGATATACCGATATCGGGTTCGGGTTCGAACCCGAACAGCCGACAACCGTAATCGAGACGATCAGCATTGCACATACCACTCGTTTCATTGTGTTTTCTCCTAACTGTTTACGTTTACGAATCTTCTAACTGCCTTCTCTATCGTCACTTTATGGCCTCAGCTTCAAATCAAGACAAAAGGGACTTATCGTCCGGAGACGAAAAACCCCGTTCCGGACTCAAAGTCCCAATGTCACTAAGTAAAGCTAAAAGCGCTTCTCTGATATTTGATTGCCTCTATCAGAGATCTATATGATCCGGAATATCATCTCCGTCACCATCGTAGCTATCTTCAGCATGGATTGCGCCGGTGTCTTGGTCATACGCCCAGCCGCCGCTGTCCATGCCAGTCGGCGGGCCAGCCACCACAGCATCGTCATCGTTAAACGGATTTATTGGTACCTTTTGTATATATGGCCCATAAACGCCTGGTCCTGCCGCAGCCTGCCCAACACCGTCAATGTCTGTATAATCGGTCATTTGTTCCACAAAGTTGGCGAGGCTTGGTGGAATATCGTTGTGCTGAATCTTATACAGCTCAATCTGCGAGCGCAGCGTTTGAAGGTCAGTCATTAGTCTTGTCAGCTTGGCTTCTGTGCTGGCCTCGGTAAACTGAGGAATCACGATAGCTGCCAGGATGCCAAGAATGACCACTACAATCAGAATTTCCACTAATGTAAAACCGTTTTTAGCTCTCATTTTTTGCCCCTTTTCATCGAAACTTTTGTCCTCGCATTCATTGTATCGACCCAATCGATACACTGCTTAACCTCATCTGCAATCTTTGTCTGTTGGGGATCCTCCAAATATTTACGACCGGGAAAAACATTGTTCGATACTTCTCAATGCTCATTTTAAAGCATACGAAACATTTCATCAAAACCGAAAAAAACGCTGTCAAAATCTTCTGATTAAGTAAAGGAGAAACAAACTGGCCTTGCTTGCCGACTAAGCTTGCCCTGGTCGACAACTCAAATAACAGCGCTCGTGGAATTTACAGAACCCTCACAAACCAGTTTCATCAAACACTTTTCCGGGTTTCATGAAACTCACTTTTGACTTCGAACATCCCATTGGAATATTTGAGTTTTTGACTTCGAGATCTTGACTTCTTTTGCTTTATGGCCCAAATTGCCCCTGGTAAAACTTTGACCAGCTCCTAAGGGATCGTAAAATCGTGAGCTGAGGGATTCGCCTTGTTCCTCGATGATGAACAAGGCTCAAGTAACGCCGGCCCAAAGTGCCGGCTCGTAATGTCGCAAACGACCGGACTACGCCGGCTCAACGTGCCGGCTTGCCGGAATCCGTGTCCTCGATGAGGACACTCGACAAGTCGCAAATCAAAGACTAACGTCGCACGTATCAGTTTCGCCGACTGCACGTAACAATCCTTCGCATGTTTACCGAACGGCGAATTATAGCAAGTCGCAATGTTTAAGTAGCACGCCGCTCAGGGAAAAACACACCGTCGCAAACCGGGCAAAACAAAGACCGAGGACTACGGAAAACGGTTCGCCCTAACGGGCTCAAACACCGTTTTCCTCCGTCCTCTGTTTTGCACGGTTGCTCGTGGTGTGTTTTTCCTTCGCTAAGGGACGCGGTTGGCTGTTGCCCGCGTTTTTTTATGTTTGGATGCGCCGATGTAGTGAGTATCGGCGAACCTGATTTTTATAGGCTGTCGCCGAACACGCTCCTTTTCTTCAACCTCGTCACCATCCTCTGCATCTCCCGTTAGAAAAAGACTCGCAACGGACTACGTCCGTGGTTTCGCGGAAGCATCCCTACGAGCTGAGTTTCATAATTGCGAAACGCCGCTCTGCGGACTCGTCTTTTTCTCACTGCACCCCTTCGAACCCGCAAGAAATCAGTATGAATCGCTGCGCTCAAGACTTTTTTATACGCCCCGATCGTACTTGCTTACCTAGGAACCGTGGAAAAGACGCCACCAGCGCAAGTTCTCGAAAATGGCTAAAGACGTCTAAGGAAGCCGAAACGACCGGCACCCTTAACTGAATCGCCATTTTCGTCGGGGCGAAGTCTCCGCCGCTCCGCTACGCTGCGCGCAGATCCCCAAAGACAGGGGCTCTGCACTTCGCTCCGCTGCGCGGCGGTTGAGCAGCACCATGCGGGCCGACGGCCTTCGGCCGCAAAAACGTGCCCGGAGTGAAAAGACATCATCCGGGCACTTATTTTGCTTTGGCCTACGGCCGCGATTTTGTGGATAGCTGGCGCCATCAGTAGAAACCACAGACGGCGAACCCAGCAGCTTTCAATGGGTTGCCGTCTGTGCCAGGTTCAGCGTGCCCCACGTGCTCCCAGGTGGACGTTCTACCCTCATTGGGGTAGTTGGGGTGGTCTTTTTAGCCCCTGGGGCAACCAGCTCCTCGATAGCCCCACCTTTTTAGAACTTTTTGCCAAAATTCCGCTTTTGTTCGCTTTCTACGCAAACTGCGAATCGAATC
>JAUVYV010000006.1 GCA_030602885.1 Phycisphaerales bacterium | reverse complement strand
TTCAACAATGCCCACCCATTTACAAGATGTTATATTTTGTTTCTCAGCCCTTGAACTTTTTCAAAAATCAGTGTCAATCAGTGTGAATCAGTGTCCAAGAATTCTCTGCCGGCTGCCGTAACTCACGCATTTCAAGGCAGTTACATTGTGTTTCGGATTTTGATAATTCGTATTTTGAATTTGTTTAGGATTTAGAGTTTAGGATTTTGGCCGTCCCGGCCGCACCCTTTTATGCAAAACGAACCCAATTTTCAAGCGACTTGGCGGCACCGCCGAAAACAAGGTGCTCTTTTTAAGTCGCCTTACTGCTCGTCAGGTCGTCCCACCTGATTCCAACCTTTTTCAGTGCATACCCCGTCTCTTTCATATAGTCCCCGTAGCAGGTCATCCAGTGGAACCCGGGCATCTTCTCGGCAAGCTCCCGGCTGCTGCATGTGAATCGAATATCAATCTGCGAACGGCAAATATCCATAAACGGCACATCGACAATCTCGCCGGTAAGGCCCACCCAGCGCTGCGACTTGAAATCCGGGGCAATGTTTGTTGTGATCTGTCCCTTGCGCATCTCCACTTTCGGTGCTGCCCCATAGTCCGACTCGAAGTGCGTCATGATAATCGCAGGGTCGAGCTTCCTCCCGTCCATCCTTCGAGGTGCCGTGCAGTGCGCCAGCGTAATCACTCCATCGTGAGGATATGTCGGGTCGTTCAAAAATACCGGCTTGCCAGAGATATTTGCAAGCAAAACACCGGACGGTATTACCACAAAATCCGACTCACAGAAAGCAAGGTACCCCGCATCGTTCAGCAGGCTCAGTGCCAGGCACGCCGACGTCTCCGCCAGAGGCATTATCGTCCCCATACAACCGTTTATCGTAATCGCCCGACAATTCGTCTTATCCATTACCCTGCGGAACACATCCTCTAACAGAAACGCGTTCTCCACGAACTTCAACTCGGTTTGCAGCTTACAGCCCGCCTGGCTCAAATAGTCACTCGTTCGCCTGGCGGCACGCTCAACAGCACCCGAGTCCGCACGCGCCTCGGCTATCAGTTTCCCTAAATCTTCGTATGAGAAAGACATCATTTCGAACTGCCACTTCTCTTTCACAAGCGCCGGCACTCGCCCCGCCGGCTGTGACCATCCCGAAGGACCTCCTACCGCAACTATACGACTGCCCATAGTATTAGTGAGTCCGCACAGCGCACGAAGCCGCCACAGGATTTCATCCTGGCTGTCAATCACCACGTCACCGTCGTCAACACCCTTGACCGCCAGCGTATCCGTGTGCTGTCTCAGGTATCGCGGGCTGATAATCTCGTACCAGAGGTACACCGGCCCGGACTTGTGCCGACAGAAGATGATCATCGGCTTGCCCTGCTTGGCGATTGTCCTGAACGTATCCATCCACCCGCCCGCCGCATACACGATAAACACATCCGCCTTGCCCGCTCCGCTTATACCCGACAATTCCCGCGCATTACGCACACGCGCCACATCCGCAAACTCAACGGGAAAGTCGGCTTTGCCGCCCAGCTCTTTAAGCTCCTTCTCGATCCGAGCTACCTCCTGCTTTGCATCGTCCTCGCTCTGTATTCCGCCCCAGCTCCGCCAGCTCGTCTGATGCTTTCGCTCCGGAGTTTCATAGACAAGTATCGGCTTGACCACCAACGCCCGACGCTGCCAACCCGCTGCCTTTTCCTCAGCCATCGCCAGAGACGACCACGTCAATCCCGTTAGTACCGTCCCCAAAACACCTACGCCGCCCGCGCCCTGCAAAAAAGTCCTTCGTGTTATCCCATCTTCTCCACCACCGCCCCCACAAGGACAGCACGTTTGCCTGATTTTTTCGCTGGATTCAGTCATAATTTCTACTCCTTGTAAATCCGAATTCCTCACCAGCCCTCTCCCTTCCCTATCCACAGACTATACGCGAAACCCCCCAATAAATCAAACATCAATCGCTATCTCGTTCATATCTGGCCCCCTTGACGCTTCCCCCGATACGCCATACAATCCTTATCTTGTTCACAACCCATGATGTGAAACTTTATTGCGAGAGACTTATGGTAACCGTAAACGAGAATTACCTGAAACTCCAGGCCGGATACCTCTTCCCCGAAATTGGCCGAAGACGCCGTGAATTTCAGGCCGGGAACCCTGACGCTAAAGTCATCTCGCTTGGTATCGGCGACGTCACTCAGCCGCTTCCACCGGCGGTAATCGAGGCAATGCACAAGGCCGTCGATGAAATGGCCAAAAAAGAGACCTTCCGCGGCTACGACGACGACGGCGTCGGCTATGAATTCTTAAGAAAAGCTATTCAGCAGAATAACTACACCGCCCGATGTGCCGACATCGACCTCGACGAAATCTTCGTCTCGGACGGTGCAAAATCCGACACCGCAAATATCCAGGAAATCTTCGGCCTCGATAACATAGTGGCCGTCACCGACCCCGTCTATCCGGTCTATGTCGATACCAACGTAATGGCAGGGCGGACAGGCCCGGCTAAGGGTGACCGAACCTACGAACGAATCGTCTATATGCCCTGCACCGAGCAGAACAGCTTCGTCCCCGACCTGCCGAGGCAAAAAGTCGATTTAATCTACCTGTGCTTTCCCAACAATCCCACCGGCGCCGTCACAACCAAAGACCGGCTCAAAAAATGGATCGACTACGCGAAAGCCAACAAAGCCGTCATCCTCTTCGATGCCGCATACGAGGCCTACATCTCAGACCCCGAAATCCCGCACTCAATCTACGAAATCGACGGCGCCAAAGACGTCGCTATCGAATTCTGCAGCTTCTCCAAAACCGCCGGCTTCACCGGCGTCCGCTGCGCCTTCTCCGTCGTCCCCAAAACGCTCAAGGCCTACACCAAAGACGCCCACGCCGTTGAAGTGAATCCTTTGTGGCGTCGCCGACACTGCACGAAATTCAACGGCGTATCGTACGTCACTCAGCACGGCGCAGAGGCCATTTACAGCGAAAAAGGCAAAGAGCAAATCCGTGCAACCATTGAGATGTACATGAGCAACGCAAAGCTCATCCGCAAGTCACTCACCGGTCTCGGCTACACCGTCTTCGGCGGCGTCAATGCTCCCTACTTATGGCTGAAAACTCCCAAAGGCATGTCCTCGTGGGAATTCTTCGATAAGCTCCTTAACGAAGCCCACGTCGTCGGAACACCCGGCGCCGGTTTCGGCCCGGCAGGTGAAGGATACTTTAGACTCACCGCATTCGGCCATCCCGAAAACGTCAAAGAAGCGCTCAAACGCATAGAGAAAATATCATGACCGAAAAGCATATTGCTTACGTCGGCCTCGGAAGCAATCTCGGCGAACGGCGCAACCTCGTCAAAAACGCACTTGGAATGCTGCACCAAATTACCGACGTAAAAGTCACCCACACAAGTGGCCTGCTGGAAACGAAGCCGCTTGCTAATATGGAGCAACCTAAATACATCAACGCCGTCGCCGAAATCAAAACCTCACTCTCTCCGCACGGCTTGCTCGAAAAACTTGCAGAAGTTGAAAACCTCCTCGGCAGAGAGAAAAAAGAAAAATGGGCCTCCCGCACAATCGATATGGACCTGCTGCTCTTCGACGATAAGGTTATTCAGACCGACGGGCTTACAGTCCCTCACCCGCAGATGCATCTCCGCTCTTTTGTCCTAAAGCCCCTCTGCGAGCTAAACCCCGAACTCGTCCATCCCGTTCTCGCTGAGCCCGTCATTGAGCTTGCCGCTCGCCTCAACGACCGAGATTTCGTCCTTGACCCCACCGTCCCTCAGCTCATCTCAATCGCAGGTAACATCGGAGTCGGCAAAACCACGCTCGCTCAAAATCTCGCAAAAATCTTCGACTGGCCGGTAATCTTCGAGCAATACGACACAAACCCCTTTCTGCCTGCCGTTTACGCAGGCAAAAAAGACCTTGCGCTCGATTCACAGTTATACTTCCTCACAAGCCGCCTCGAACAGCTCGAGCCACGAAGTCTCCGGCCCGGGAAAATAGTGCTTGCCGATTACCTCTTCGAGAAAGAGCTGATTTATGCCGCCCGCCTGCTTGGCGCCGAACAGCTCACTCTGTATCAGAAGCTCTATAATCACCTTGCATCGGCCGTCGTTCCGCCGGTCCTCGTAATATGCCTTGACGAACAGCCCGACGAATGCCTCGACCGTATCCACAAAAGAGGCCGTCCCTACGAGCAGCAAATCGACCGCTTCTTCCTCCAGGTGCTCGCCGACGACTATGACCGCCTCTTTGCCAACTGGAAAAAATCACCTGCTATCCGGTTCGCTGACTTCGACACAAATGAAAAAGCCCGTCTTGACCATCTCGTAAATCAGATAAAACATTATACCGCCTGTCCCAACAACCAGTGTGAGCAGCAAAGCAACGAAACGGTCTGAAATGGAAGTTGTCAAAACCATAACCGAAGTCAGAAGCCTCGTAAAATCCGCCCGCGAGCAAGGCAAAACCATCGGCCTTGTCCCCACTATGGGCGCCCTTCACGTCGGCCACATCTCCCTCATCGAGCGCTCCGTCAGGGACGGCTGCTTCACTGTCGTCAGTATCTTTGTCAACCCGACGCAATTTACCCCGGGTGAAGATTTTGAAAAATATCCGCGTTCGCTCAATACGGACCTGAAGATATGTAAAGACAACAAGGTCGATTTGGTCTTTGTCCCCACCGCCGAAGAAGTCTATGGCAAAGAAATGCTCACGTGGGTGAATGTCGAAAAGCTCACCGAACCACTCTGCGGCAAATTCCGGCCCGGTCATTTCCGCGGTGTCACCACCATTTGTGCAAAACTTTTTAATATAGTCATCCCCGACGTTGCATACTTCGGCCAGAAGGATGCCCAGCAGGCAATCGTCATAAAAAAGATGGTCGCCGACCTTAATATGCCACTGGAAATCATTGCCTGTCCGACCGTCCGCGAGCCCAACGGCCTGGCCGTCTCAAGCAGAAATCAGTACCTGAGCCCGGACGAAAGAAAAGACGCCGCCTGTCTTTACAATGCCCTGCAAAGATGCGAGCAAATGGCAAAGTCCGGCATCACCCACACACCACAGCTTATCGCCGAGATGCGAAAAATCATCGAAGCCGCACCGACCGTTAAACAAATCGACTACATCGAGATAGTCGATACCCACTCCCTCCAGCCGCTCGAAAAAATCACCGATAAAGCACTTCTCGCCCTCGCCGTAAAAATCGGCGCCACCCGCCTCATCGACAACATTCTGATAGACACAACCTCGTGATAGTGTAAAATACCCCTGCGAAACAAAAAGCAATGTGAAGGATACTTATGTTCATCAAGGTACTAAAAAGCAAGCTTCATCGCGCAAGGGTCACCGAAACGAAACTGCATTACGTCGGAAGTATCTACATCGACTCCGAACTCATGGAAGCAGCCGGTATCGTCCCATACGAGGCCGTTCTCATCGCAGACCTCGACAACGGTAACCGCCTCGAAACTTACGCCGTGCCTGCAAAAAGTGGCTCAAAAGATATCATCATACTCGGCGCCGCCGCACAACTGATAAAACAGGGTGATACCGTCATCATCTTCAGCTTTGCCTACTGCACGCCCGATGAAGCCGAGAAAATAAAACCAAAGGTCGTCGTTCTCGACGAAAAAAACAATATCATCGAAACCAAATAGCGAAGAACCCATGCTTGCACGGACACAACCTGTACGATGTACGCTGTATGCTGAACGCTAAGTATGCATCCCGAACTCTTTACAATTCCTTTCACCTCACTGACCGTCAAAAGCTACGGCACGATGATGGTCGTCGGTTTTCTCGCCGCCGTCTGGATAATCCGCCGCCTCAGCCGCGAAATCACCCCCGACCCACAGATGATTACAAACGCCTCGCTCTACGCCCTCATCGCAGGTGTTGTCGGGGCACGACTCTTCTACGTCTTCCATTACTTCGACAAGTTCCGCGACGACCTGCTCTCCGTATTCGCCATCTGGAAAGGCGGCCTCGAGCTGCTCGGCGGAGTCCTCGCCGCAATCACTGTCATTATCCTCTACATCAGACGTCGCAAACTGCCGCTCAGGCAGTATCTCGACATCCTCGCTGTCGGCCTGATGCTCGCTCTTGCCTTGGGCAGAATCGGCTGCTTTCTCAACGGCTGCTGCTACGGAAAACCCACCAACCTCCCCTGGGCTGTCCGATTCCCGTATGGCTCATTTGCATATCGAAGCCAGGTTGACACCGACCCGCAGCGAAACCGGTACGAACCGCAACTCCGGCTGCCCAACGAGTTCTTCGGTTATTACGACGAGAAAGGAGGCTTCAATACCGGCCTGAAACCCTTCAAAGACCTTACCCCACAACAGCAGGACCAGGTCAAAAACGGAAGATACCGCTGCCTGCCCGTCCACCCCACCGAGCTTTATTCATCCGCGAACGCAGCCGTGCTTTGTCTTATCCTTTATCTGTTCTGGCGACGCTCACAGAAGGCCAAGACCGCACACGCCGGCAAATTCCTCACCGCACCGGGCTGCATCTTTGCTCTGATGTTTATCATTTACGGGCTGACCCGCTTCTTTCTTGAGTACCTCCGCGACGACAATCCCTTCGAACGCGCCTGGTGGACCATCTACAAAGGCGGCACCATCTCGCAGAACTTCTCTATCTATATGATTATCTTCGGCCTGGCCCTCGTGCTCGTATTCCACTCAATCGCTCACACAGCCCGCAAATCCAGGCCCTGATTGCCTCCTTCTTCTGCCGGGCCCCGGCCCAACGTTACCGGGCAGGATATTCCCCGCAAAATCCATCCAACCACAAGACCGCAACCGAAAGTTGACAAAGCCCTCGCTTTCAGGTAATCTGCCGCAGGAATGTTGAACCCGAAAAACCACCAGGTACCGGCCCTAAGGCGTGGAGAATGTGCTGTCGCATTACTCGACGTACCTGGTGAAATGCACGATGCAACAAGGACTCTTACGAAAGGAGGCCGTTATGGCAACCGTTTTACTGGTGGATGACGATGTCGATCTCGTAAAGACATGTGAAATGGCAATCACTCAGCACGGGCACAAAGTAAAGGCCGCAAACTCGGCACAGGAGGCACGTCAGCTCTTTACCGAAAACAAGCCGGATGTAATCATACTCGACGTTATGATGGAAACAAAAACAGCCGGCTTCGAGTTCGCCCGCGAGGTACACAGCCAGTGTCCCGATCTGCCGATAATTATGCTTACCGGTATCCACGAGGATGTACCTGTGTCTATGCGTTTCGGCCCGGACGAGACCTGGCTGCCCGTCGTGAAGTTCCTCGACAAGCCCATCGACCCCGTCGCCCTCGCCAATGAAATCGACGCCGTACTCGCAAAGTAAACACAAACAAAACAGCACAGTCTCGAGGCCCGTTTCGATATGAAGAACGTACCGGACGAATCCGACATACTCCAGTTTGCCTCCCTCGTCGCGCACCAACTCCAGTCGCCCATCAGCACCGTCAGCATGATTCTAAAAGCACTCGCCGGCGACGTCGCAGGCCCTCTGACGCCAAAGCAGATGGACCTCGTCACAAGGGCCAACATCCGCTGCGAACAAAGCGTCGCAACCGTCCGCCGAATGCTCGCCGTTGTCTCGGCGCTGGCCGGACACGGCCCGGGAAAGGGCCTCGCCGATGTTACCGCAATCGTCCGAAGAGCTCAGAGTAAGTATGAACAAAAAGCCCTCCAGTCCAACGTTACTTTCGAACTCAAAACCGACGCCGGCTCCGCCTACATCAGGGGTACTGAACCAATCCTCGCCGAGGTGGTCGATGCCCTTGTGGATAACGCCTTCAAGTACACACCGGCCCACGGCCGAATCCGCCTTGCTGTCTCAACAACACCTGCCGAAAGCATCGTACGCCTTTCCGTCGCCGACTCAGGTGTCGGAATTCCCGAATCCCTCCGCGAAAAAGTCTTCGAGCCATTCTATCGCGCCCCCGCCGCCAGAGATTCCGCTCGGCCCGGAACAGGACTCGGACTTTCCTTCGTCAAGGCCGTCGTCGAAGTGCTTGGAGGAACCGTAACCACCGCAAAAGCAGACCTTGGCGGCGCTCAGATTGACATCCACTTGCCTATGGCAGACCCCGCCGAACTAAAACAAATCGAGCAGGCAAAAGAACCCAGCCCCTTCAAGGTCGTCATAATCGGCGGCGTCACCGCAGGGCCCAAGGTCGCATCGAAGGTCATTCGCCTCATACCAAACGCCTCCGTCACCGTCGTCGAAAAAGGCGAGTTTCTCTCTTACGCCGGCTGCGGCCTGCCTTACTACATCTCCGGACAGGTCAAAAACCATTCCGACCTTATGAGCACCCCTATGGGCGCTCTCCGTGACGCTGTCTTCTTCCAGAAGGTCAAAAATGTCCGCATTTTAAGTCGCACAGAGGCAACTGAGATTGACCGGAGCAAAAAACGCGTGTGCGTCCGCGACCTCACCACCGCAGACGAATCCTGCTTCGACTACGACAAGCTCGTCCTCGCCACAGGCGCTTTTCCCGTCCGACCCTCAATACCAGGACACAACCTCGACAACATCTTCTGCCTTCACGGGGTCAAAGACGCCGAGGGTATCAAGGATGTCCTCTCCGCAGGAAGGGCAAGAGACGTTGTCATCGTCGGTGGTGGTCTTATCGGTATGGAAACAACCGAAGCACTTGTCAATACCGGCTCTCGCGTCACTATAGTCGAGCTGCTCCCATATACTCTTCGTATTCTCGACCCCGAAATGGCGCGCCTTGTCGAGCTGCACCTCGAATCAAACGGCGTAAAGGTTCTGACAAATACAAAGGTCACGTCCTTCGAGGGCCGCGACGGCAAGGTCCGCACCGTCGTAACCGACAAAGGCACACTGTCGGCTGACATCGTCATAATGGGTATCGGCGTCAGGCCCAACATCGCCCTCGCTCAGAAGGCCGGACTCGAGCTCGGCGAAACAGGCGCCATCAAGGTCGATACGCACATGCAAACCTCAGACCCCGACATATACGCCGCCGGTGACTGTGTCGAGTCCACCGACATCCTCACCGCCAAGCCCTGCTACGTACCACTCGGCTCCACCGCAAACAAGCAGGGGCGAGTTGCCGCAATCAACCTCTGCGGCGGCGACGATACCTTTCCCGGCGTCCTCGAGAGCACCGTTTGCAAAGTCTTCGATTACTGTGTCGCACGAACCGGACTCACTGAAACAGCGGCAAAGCAGCTCGGCTACAAAGTCACCACGTCGCTCGCCCCCGCGCCCGACAGGGCCAATTATATGCCCACAGCAAAAATCCTTATGCTAAAGCTCGTCGTCGATAGTGACACCAGACGACTCCTCGGGGCACAGGCCGTCGGCCCAGGCGCCGGTGACAAAAGAATTGACGTTGCCGCCACCGCAATCACCGCCGGTATGACCACCGACCAGCTCGCCAACCTCGACCTCTGTTACGCGCCCCCGTACTCGCCGGCAATGGACAACATAATTACCGCGGCGAATATTGCCAGAAACAAACTCGACGGCCACATGGTCGGAATATCCGCCGCCCAGGTCCAAAAAATGCTCGCGGAAAAGAAAGACTTCTTCTTCCTCGATGTCCGCAGCCCCGGCGAGTATGAGCAGGTCCGACTGCCCCGCGCCGTGCTGATTCCATTGGCCTCTCTGCGGGGACGGCTCGATGAAATACCAGCCGGCAAGGAGATTGTCACCTTCGGCCAGATTTCGCTCCGCGGCTATGAAGCGGCCATTGTCCTCAAGGCGGCCGGCTTCGAGAATGTTCGAGTCCTCGATGGCGGCGTGGCTATGTGGCCCTATGAGAAAATCTACTAAATAGCCCGCTCAGGCCGCTTCCGCTCTTGCCGCTTAGCCCGCCGGAATAACGCCTTAGCCCGATATACCACAGTCGCACCCCCGCCTTACATCTTCGCTTTTGCAGCTTCGCCCTTTACTCTTCTTTTCTTTTTGCCGAACATCTGCTAAAATCGCCGATGTATAAACTGGACTCGTTTTAAGCCGTGTGCCCTTTACCGGACTGATCCTATGGGACTCTATGACAGAGACTACACTCAGCAAGGCTATCGGCCGCAACACGGCTATTCGGGTGTATCTCTGCGCTCGCTTTTCCCGAAGCCCCCCAACATCGTTCTCAGAATCATCATCATAAACGTTGTCATCTTCCTCGCCACTGCCATCTCGGGGCATATCGCCGGTATCGCGGTAAGCTGGTTTTCCGTGTTTCCGCAAAACCTCTTCACAGCAATCCAGTTGTGGCGGCCAATAACATATCAGTTCCTCCACGCTGATCTTGGCCACATTCTATGGAATATGCTCTGGCTGTACTTCTTTGGCTCCATCCTCGAACGCCTCTGGGGACCAAGGAAGTTCCTCATCTTCTATCTTACCTGTGGTGCAGTCGGCGGTATCGTATACTCCATGTTGGCCCTGCTTGGGATAATGTCCGCAGGCTCGCTCATTGGCGCCTCGGGTGCAATTTTCGGAATTGTCGTAGTGGTCGCGATCCTATTCCCAAAACTGCGGGTCTATGTCTGGGGTATTTTTCCTATTCCAATGATGCTGCTGGCGCTGATTTGCATACTCGTTAGTCTCCTCGGCCTTAGAGGCGAAAACGCCGGCGGTGACCTCTGTCATCTTGCCGGTGCCGCCGCGGGCGCTATCTACGTCTTCTCTGAATCCTGGCGGGCGAAATGGAAACTGAGGTTCAAGGCGACAAAATGGCAAAAAGATGTCACCGCCGAGAGGAAACTCCGTATCGAAGTGGACCGTGTCCTAAAAAAAGTCCACGACCATGGTATTCACGCCCTCACCACGGACGAAAAACGAATCCTCAAAAAAGCAACAAAGCTCGAACAGTTCCGAAAAAAACCATAAAAAAACAGGGCCTCACGCTTCCACGCAAGACCCCGACTCATTCAACCTGCAACCTGTAACCCGTAACCTCACTCCCACTCGAACTTCTCATTCTTGCCGAGAAGTTTCTCGACCCTCCCCTTGACATTCTCTCGCTTGAACGCCGCGTCCTTCCATTTGCCAACCTCGGCCTCCTTTTCCTTTACCTCTTTCTGCAGCTCCGCAAGCTTCTTCGCAAGCTCCTCGTAAGTTATCTGCTTACGTCGCACAATCAAATCGAACCGCTGGCTCAAAACATCCTCCAGCTTGCCAATCAGCGCCTGCTTCTTGTCCTCATCCGCCGTCGTTCTGATTTCACGCAAAAGCTCACGCCTTCTCTCCTTGAGAATCATATCATCCTTCAGAACCGCCGCAAGCTCAGGATTGTCTTTCGACTCCCGAAAAATCCTCCCATATTTCTTCATGCTCACCATGAGCTTTCTCATGTACAACTCGCCCTTCTCTTGGCGAAGCTGTTCCAGCTTCTCCGCTTCCTCCGGATAGTTCTCACCAAGCCATTCGATATATTCGCCGTGTCTATCGCGCATACGCTCACGAATCATCTCTCTTCCGCGTCCATCACCCGCGTGCCTTGCCATCGGGCCCTGCCCCGGCTCACCACGTCTGCCTCCCTGCTCAAAACCCATTCCCTGCTCGCGACGACCCCGCATCCGCTCCGGTCGCCCCCCCGTCTGTTGCTCCATGTGCTCACGAATCGCACCCCACAACGCAACTCTGAACGCATCAGGGTCTTCCGTACGAAGTTGCGCCAGCTCATCTGCATGTTGAGGATCCACCTCTCGTATTCTCTGCATCATCCGCTCAATCGCCTCCTCATTTAATTGCCTCCGCTCGCGCCTCGGCTGCTCATCGAGCCAGATGTTCTCATCGCCCCCTGGCTCTGCCGCAACACAAATCGCCGGCCCGAAAACCACAACCACCCCCAGTAACACAAGCAATACCTGCCCATAGCCCGTTCTCATCTTACTATCCTTTCCAAAAATCACTGTTTATCTCTATCAGTTCCATCTCCGCGTCATATACTCCCCCCTGGCCGTTCGTCCCGTTGTCACCCAACCGCAGTGCCAGAAGCTCGTCGGCTATCTGATTCACCTCCGCCGTCAGAACCGCTATATCCGCATCGTCCGCCGCAATATCATCACCCTCCCAAACCGCATTCGGTATCACAAAAGCTGCTAATCTTTCCTCGGACCCCACCGGACCCCGCTCGAATACCTTCACCGCAATGCTCGCAACGATAAAGAAAACTGCCGAAACCGCTACTACCTTATAGACTGCTCGACGCAGCTCTCGTTTCTTGCGCTGCTTTAGTGCCTCGGCAACCATGGTCTTGGTCTTTGCCAATACCTTCATGCTCGGCTCGGGCGCAGCATACTCGCGCAGAATTGCCTCTCCCTTCTCGATATCCTCAGCCGCCTCACCAGCCGACCTTGAATCCACAAACCTCTCGAAAAGCTCGTTCAGATTTTCTTTCTCAAATTCAGCCATTGCCATCTTACTCCATCAGCTCTCGCAGCTTCTTCAGTCCCCGGTGCACCTTCGATAAAGTTGTCCCTATCGGCTCGCCCCTCATAGCCGCTATCTCCTTGAAGCTCAACTCCGAGTAGTATCGCAACATTATCACCTCTCGCACCTCACTATCCAGCTTCTCAAGCTGCGTCTGCACCCTATCAAACCTCACGTCGTCCCGTCCTGTATCGGCTGCTTTCGACTCAAGCTGCTCTCTTTTCCCTTTGAGCAGCTTTTGCTGACGCTGTTTGGCTCTCAGATGGTCGTGAAAAATGTTCGACGCAATCGTAAACAGCCAGCTCTCGAAAGCCCCCCCACGGTACGACTTTATCTTCTCCACTAATTTGACAAATAGCTCGCTCAGCAAGTCTTCACTCACGACCCGGTTGCCCGTCAGCCGGTAGAAGTAACCGTAACACCGCCTCCCATACAAATCCACCAGCTCTGAAAAACTTCGCTCATCGCCGCTCCTGCAGCCGATAATTACCTGCTCTAAGTCCTTCTCTGCCATAGAAAGCTTGCTTTTCTGCGAATTAAGACGCCCAGCGATTCTTGTTTATTGCATAATTTGCGAAAATCGCTATCCTTGCTCCGGGGTATATATGACCATAAAAGAAATAAAGAGTCCTTCAAAAAACACCTGGGCTGCAAAGCTCAAACGCACCGTTACCGCCTTTCTGCCGGTCGATAAAAATCGCCAGGGTAAATGTATCCGCTGCGGTGCCTGCTGTAAACTACCCAATCCCTGCCCATTCCTGCGAACCGACGAGCAAGGCCTCTGCACCTGTGCAATCTACCCCGTTCGCCCCCTCAACTGCAGAAAATACCCCCGAACAAAATCAGAGCACATCACCACCGACACCTGCGGCCACTCATTCGAATAATTCCCAGCCGCCAACACTGGTTAAGGTATGTCAAATGATTGATAATTGACTGCCAAATTCGTGTTTTGGGTACTTTTCCGGACGATACACCTCCGAGAAGCAGCCGGACAGATTGAGTTATTAGGATAGGCTCTAAGCTTGACTTTTAAGACGGACTTGACATCCCATCAGGAGAGACTCTTAGTCCCTATTCCGACAGCTTACTCGGGATAACTGAGTAGGGTATATATGGGAAATCCCAGTGAATACACAAAAAGCAAAAGTGGCAGTACTCAAAACCACCCCCGAAACCGTCCTCGACGACTACGCAAAGCTCTTGCGCCTTGCCGAATACCGGAACTTAATCTCCTCCTCCGACTCCGTCGCAGACCCTGAAAACATCGAAATCCTCAGCGCTCCTCTCTCAGAGGTCAACTTCCACTTTACCACAAAGAAATCGCTCGTCATCGCCGGCGACCAAATGCTAAGAATAGGCCCACTTAGATTCCTCGAAAAGCCCCTCCTACACTCACCACTCGTCGCCTGGGCGCCTTTCGCCTCGAATCTCTACCACGATTTCCTCTGGTATCCAACCATCGGAAAGCACCGTATCAGACAGTTTATGAAGACCCAGTGGGGCTCGCTCTTTCTGCAATACTGAACCCGCAAATCTCATCCGTCCGATAACAAACTGCCTTAAAAATGCAAAAAACCACACTCGCTATTTTTTCGTTGACTTTATCCCTGTTTGAGACGATAATATATTGTCTATTTTAACGTAGAACCCATTTTTGTGTATTTCTGAGGAGTCGTTACTATGCCGGCAGGCCCGAGACGCCAGACTGACACTTGGCTGTACGCCACCATCGCTCTTTTCATCCTTTTTGTCGTCACAGCTATACTTGCCATAGTCTTCTACATCAAATTCGAGGAGCAAAGAACGCTCGCTGACAACTCCCTCAAACAGCTCAGGGAATTTGCCTCCGCAACAGAGGTGCAGAAAATAGGGACGCTCGTCGGCACAAAAAAAACGCAGGAAACATATCTCGGTAAGATGAGCCGGTACCTCGACCAGACCGTAACCCTCATTGTCCCGGGGCCGCCCGAAAATACCTCCGCCGAGGTCAAAGTCGATAACGCCGTCCGAAAGGTCAGCGAAACTCTCCAGCAGCTCACAAAACAGCACCCCGAACTCGCAACCTCCGACCCCAACGCTACGGCCATGCTCCAGCTCGCCGACCGGCTTTCTGCTGCACTGCAAAACTCCAAGGACGCCGACCTCGCACTCGGCCGGCAGCTCGACGACCTCCAGAATCGCTTCGACGACATGACGCAGGTAAACCGCGAAAAAGAAGAAAAGCTCCTCGTCGAAAAAGAGCAATACGCACAGCAGGTAAATAGAATCCAGACCGACTACAACGAGCTAAAGACCCTCCTCGAAAAAAATACCGAAGAACAGGTCCGGGACCTCTACGCACGCCTCCAGCAGGAAAAAGACGCCGGTGACGAAACAAACAGGCAGCTCCTCAGAATACAGGCAGAGCTCAGAATGTCGCAGGACAGAATACAGCGAATCCTGAAAGAAAACGTCTGGCCCATAAAACCTCCACCCGACACCGAAGTCGCCGCCTTTGAGCCCGACGGCAGGATAATACTCGTTGACCAGCAGACCAAAACCGTCCAAATCAACCTCGGAAGCGACGACCGCATCTACAGAGGGCTCACATTCTCCGTTTATGACAAGCACCTGCCCATCCCGAGAGACGGCAAAGGAAAGGCGGAAATCGAAGTTTACAACATCTCGAAAAACATCTCCGCCGCACGCATCGTTCGCTCAAATCCCAAAAACCCCATCGTTGAAGATGATAATATCGCAAACCTCATCTGGAACAGCTCAAAAATAAACACCTTCGTCGTCGCCGGCGACTTCGACCTCAATAGCGACCGCATCCCCGACCTTGACGGCATTGACAAAATAAATGCTCTAATAGAAAAATGGGGTGGCGCCGTCACAGATACCGTCTCGGTAAACACCGATTTCGTCGTACTCGGCTCCGAACCCGATGTCCCCAGAAAGCCTACATTCGAGGAAACCGAAATCTACCCCAACGCGATAGAAAGGTACGAACGCGCACTCGATATGCTCTCTCAGTACAGACAGGTCGAAAAACAGGCGCAGGACCTCTCCATTCCTATCCTGAACACCGAGAGATTCCTCTACTTCATCGGATACAAGACACAGGCCGGCAAACCTGGCGCCTTCTAAACCGCCCCCCTGTAATGCGGCTCCACTCCTATCGAGGCCACATATACCTCGCCCGTAAACCGCTGCGCCCCCTCCCGAACAAAACCACGCTTGACCGCTGCAAACGTAACCGTCCAGCTCGCCTTTATCGCCGCACCAAGCTCCTCACCCGTATCGCAATCCAGACCGGATGGTATGTCCACCGAAAATATCGGACAGCTCTGTCTGTTCATACTTTCTATCAACCGTTTGTATTCGTCCCGAAGCTCCCCCCGAAAACCCGTACCGAACAATCCGTCAACAACCATAGCACAGCCCGTGGCAAACTCTGAAACATTCTCCTCAATATCCTCTCCCCCGCTCATATCCAACTGCTCAATAGATGCCCCAAGCCCTTCCAGAATGTCAAGATTCACCTTCGCATCACCCTTCACCTTGCTCCTCTCGCCACATAGCACTGTCACAACCTTCAAACCACTGTTCAAAAGCTGCCTCGCTATCACAAACCCGTCACCCCCGTTGTTACCCGTCCCGCAGAATATGCAAACCTTCGCATGCTCCACCCGCGCCAGTTTCTCCTCTATCAGTTCGGCACAACTGCGACCCGCGTTCTCCATCAGCACCACGCCCGGCACGCCAAGCTCATTTATCGCCCACGAATCGAACGCCCGCACCTCGTCCCGGCTCATCACCAAACACTCACTGTCTCGCAGGTACCTCTTCATGACCGCCAATTATATATCCGCCCCCAACAACTGTCAATAAATACAAACGCACCGCCCTAAAATCTCAACGTAGCCCTGTTGAACACGCAACATACACCCTCCGCCCACATCGCAATGGGCCCGCTGACTGTAATCTGCCGCTTCGGGACTGCCTGCCGCCAGGTATCCCGCCGGCCACCCGTTATCTGTCAACCGCCTCTATTGAAATCATCTTATCGAGAACGTTCTTCGTAATCCGCTGGATCCGCTCATCGTCTTCCTTGAAGTATCTGCGAGGCGGACTCATAAATCCCGGGGGGGTTGAGAGAACCATATTCCACCAGCAACTTGCGGCATTGAAGACAAGATTTCCTTTCTTCCAGGTGTACAGCGTCGTAGCATAGGTTCTATCTCTCAGTTCACCATTCCAGCCATATACCGACCCGCTCGACAGCACCTCCATACTCGGATAATCCGCTAATGGCGGGCCGTGGTATTCCCATCCCACAAGCTGGCGGACTATATCGCCCTTTTTCATTTCCGTCCCCTCAAACACCCAGTGGTTCGGGTCACCACAGCTCCAGTCCGCAAAGCCGACCCCATAAGTTGTCGAGCCCATCACGGCTTTTTCATTTCTGAATCCGCCTGCTCGTTCTATAACGCGATTAGGCCGACCATCGGTGCTCGGCTTGAGATTAACCACTCCGGAAACAGCGTTTCCGCACAAAAACGCAAGATTCACCCCGGCATCTCTCGCCGCCGCAACGTTTTTTAGCATCTGCATAGTCCAGTACTCATCATGGCCGACGGAGATGAACACCTTGCCTCGAAGCAATCCCTGCGGGTCCGCATGGGTATCGACGTTGGAGATATAAGTGACGTCGTATCCTTCCTTTTCCAGCCAGAAAGCCAGTGGATGCTCAATCATCAGAAATTCTCCCGAGCCGTTTGTGAGTGGCTCGAAGCCTGCCGGAAAACCGTTCCAGTAGAGCGCATAAGGCCGATCAAAGCCCACAGCATAACCAGCCTTTCTATTTGACGCCCCCCAGGGCTCTTTTCCGTAATCATACAGGGATTGCCAGTTTGGCCAGCGGTTATAACTCAACCAGGTTAAATCTGAACACTGAAACATCAAGTCGGCCTTTCGGTCGTCACGGACAATAAAGATTACGTAGGCCTCTCCATCCGTCTCCAGCGTACTGAGCTTGCCAAGGTAAACCCCGCTCACCCAGTCCTCCGGAATCTTTACGCTGAAACCCTCTTTCCAGTTACACTCTATCAGATTGGCGTCGCCGGCGGCGGGCGTGGGTTGAGCGATTCCCTGAATAGGGCCCATTGACCGCATCAAACGTCCGCCTTTGCCGCCGTAATAACCCATACGGTATATATCGACCTTGTATTCGGCGGCCGGCTCCGTGCTCACATATACCTTAAGCGTCTCTCCCACCCTGATGCTCGTATGAGAGCAGTAGCCCTCAACTTGTTTCCGCCGATGCCACCCAAGTTCATACGGCTCATCCTCCGGAGCATACAACGGCGCTTTCGGCCCCTTTTTAATCTTCGTCAAAATCCAATCCGTTGTTCCCGGCCTGGCATTTTCCTTCTGTATTATATTTCCCCCGAGCACAACGCCGGCCGACCAGAGCACACTCAATGCCACAACAACAAACAACTTCTTTTTCTCACTACTTAGCATCGTAACCTCCTTACCGTGCTAAAATATTTTCCAACCATCTCATGTTTTTGAACTGACTTTGAACAATCCTGCAGCAAGGCTTAAAGATTGGCCTTGCATGTGATTGTACAAAATGTTAGGTTATGTTCAAGTGTGTTTTAATATAACAAGCATTTTTTTTTGCCCGCGCCCGGATTTATTGCCGGTTGAAGAGAAATGGAGCACCTGTCGGTATTTTTGAACGCACTTCTGGTGGCGTTGGCGCGTTCTGCGCCTTATCTTGTAATTGGTTATTTGATTGCCGCCGTCGTTCGTGAGTATATTCCGAGAAATATGCTCGTCAGGTACCTGGGTCACAAGGGTACCGGGCCGCTGCTCAACGCCGTTGCGATAGGAGGTCTGCTGCCAATCTGCTCTTGCGGTTCTATTCCATTGGGCATCGGCTTGCAGAAATCCGGCGCCGCAAAGGGAACAACTCTTGCGTTCATGACAAGCTCGCCGGCCATCTCACCAGTCACCTTGATACTCGGCCTGAGCCTGCTCGGGCCAAAGATGGTTGCTATCTATGCAGTAATGGTTGTCTTCGGCTCATTTGCCATCGGCTGGGTAGGGAACACATTGTTTGAGAGACGACAAACATCCGCCGAATCCGCGGAGTCAGCTCACTACACTCCCGTTGATTACACAGTCACGTCTTCTTCCGGCGTGAACAAATTCCTCAGGGCCTGTAAGTGGGCCTTCTGGGACCTCGGTGCGGAGGTTAGTCTCGATATACTCTTCGGCCTGTCGCTTGCCGCTGTAATCATCGCCTTTCTGCCGATCGAGTGGATATCGACATGGCTCGGCAAACAACAGATATGGACACTTCTATATATCATAGTAATAGGCATACCTGTCTATACTTGTTCGGTTCCCTCAATCCCTATTGTGCAGAATCTTTTGTTGATGGGGGCCAGCCCCGGCGCCTCGCTCGCATACCTGATTGCAGGCCCCGCCACCAACTTCGGGGAGCTAAATGCCATCAGACGCGGAATGGGCGGAAAAACCGCCTTGTATTACGTCACCAGTCTGGTCGTTCTTGCGCTGCTGGCCGGAACGGTCGCCGACCGCATCATCTATCGCAACTATCAGTACAAGGCAAGCATGATACAGGACGAGATAATTATCGAGCAGTGCTGTGTGCCCGGCATATTCGAAGGTGATTCGGTTCGGTCATCCAGTATTGCTGCATCTATGGCGAGGATACCGAACTGGTACATTCCGTTTGCTGTTCTGCTTGGCGTAATACTGCTCTTGGGCGCCTATCGCAAAATAAGTATAATATGGGTGGACCCGTGCCGGCACTGCCAGTTCTGGAATGAAGTCTCAGCAACTGCGGCCTGTGCGGGGACGTGCTGGGTCAGAAGGTTGCACGATTTTTTCAACCGGCGTGACAAGCAATGACGGCCAAAACCATGTAGGACGTGGCACGATGAAGACTAAGATAATAGTCGTAATCTCGATAATCGGTGTCGCCGTATTGCTCAACGGCCTTTATATTCGCTCAATGATGCGCGATAGAATTGTGATACCGCCGAGCGAATCCGTCGGGACAGCGGGTGGTATTGCGGCTGACGGCAATGTGATAGAAGGCGGGTGGGCTTTACTCGAGCAGGTTGAAGTTGAAATGGACCTCGAAGACTTAGTCGCCGTGAGATTTCCTGAATCGGTTCTCCAGGCCGAGGGCAGGCAAATGCGCTTGGCGGGCATGGCCTTTTTCCTCAAAAACGGTATCGTCGATGAAAAAATTCACAAGTTCATGCTCATCCCCGCCAAGGGCATCATATGGTGCTGTGTCCCGATTCCCAAGCCTCGCGCGGAGTGGACGGTACTTGTTGACTGCTCTAATGATCCCTGGCCGATACCTGAGCAGTTTGGGCCGATGCAGATTGCCGTCGAAGGCGAACTGAAGCTGAACGAGCCGAACTCGATTGACTACGTTTACCAGCTTGTTAATACCAGGATTGTTCCGATGAAGCCTGAGGAGGTCATCGACACCAAAGGAATCGACATCTGCGGCGTGCTCAGGTAACACCCGCCCCATCAAGAGGGCCTCTGCTCGAAGCCGATTGACACATACCGCCAAACCCAATACAATCCTCAATTGTTGACCATCCACACTAATCGCCTAAGACGGCGTAAAACGCAATACGCAATTTTATCCGCCGGACGTTTGGCGGAACGAGATATGCAATACGAAACATGAATATACTGCTTACAAATGATGACGGCATTTTCGCCCCCGGCCTGGCGGCAATCTACAACCAGCTCGTTGCTCTCGGCAATGTTACCGTCGTCGCACCCGAATCGAGCCGCTCAGGTGCAAGTCACAGCATCACATACAAGAAACCACTGCTCTGCAACAAAGTTGATATCAACGGAAAATTCACCGGCTATAGCATCCACGGCTCTCCCGCCGACTGCGTAAAGCTCGCCGTTATGCAGCTCACAGAGCACCCCTTCGACCTGCTCGTCGCAGGCATTAACAACGGTGCAAACGCCGGTATAAACGCCTACTACTCCGGCACCGTCGCCGCCGCTATGGAAGGAACACTTCTCAAAATCCCATCCGTCGCTTTCAGTCTCGCCGCTGAAGAAGTTATGGATTACGATAAGGCCGCTGACTACTGCATCCACGTACTAAAAAAAATCCTGCCCTTGAAACCCGGTATCGTCGTAAACATCAATATACCACTCCTCTCACAGGGCGACCCAAAGGGCATCAAAGTCGTCCCCCAGTCGAACAGGGGATTCGATGAGTACTACATCCCGAAGTTGGACGACAAAGGACAAACCACATTCCAGCTCGCCGGAGGCCCCGACCTCACCGACAACTCACCTACCGACACCACCGCTCTCATTCAGGGATACATTTCCGTCACCGCACTTGCTCCCGATATGACCGACCACAAGAATACACGCCGCCTGCGAAAAATAAAATGGAGCTTCTCCACTCAAAAAAACCTTCGGGACAAACAAAATAGCTAAGTCAATGTGGAACTTTTTTGAACAGCCCTGGACACTCACAGCCGCAGCAATCATAGTGCTTGTCATTCTGTTGATTGCCCGGCCGGGCAAAAAATACTTATGGCTTTGGCTGCTGCCCTTTCTTATAGGCGGTATTGCTTTTGGGCTTGATTATCTCGTCCAGACGGACCCCGAGATGATAAGAGACGTAATTAAAACGGTTGTCAAAGCCGCTGAAAACGAAAACTGCTCGGCCATCGAGCCACTTATTTCTGAAAACTACAGAGACTCGTTGCACAAGACCAAGAGTACTCTTTTGGTTCATTGCAACGGCCGGCTTTCCGGCCCGACCATCTTAAAGACAGTCCGGCGAGTGGGAAAAATCGACCTGCAGTCTTCGACCGCTACCGCTCGCTTTTCAGTCAGAGTTCTGTTCGATCCTAAAAGCTATGTCTATGAGATGAAACAACAGATGCTCTTTTCACTCGAAGCGGATTTTGAAAAGCAAAACGGCCGCTGGCTCTTCACCCGTATCGAAATCCGCAAAATTGACCTTATGGACGCTGGCTGGAACCAGCTCCGCTAAAAAAACGGCAAAACCGGAAGGAAATTCCCATGACCGGCAAATCAACGAACAACTTCAATTCGCTGCCAATCCTCGCTCTTCTCTCCCTCGCCTCTTTCTCACTTGCGTTCGCCCAACCAATCCCCCTCAGCATGGACTTCGAAAGAGACGCCCTCTCATTACACGGCTCCTGGCAGTCGCTGCTCAACCACGAATCCGAAGACCTCTTCCTGCCGCGAGTCGCCGACCGTCTCACCGAATGGGAAGACGTCGAAATACCGAAGGGGCAATTCCCGGGTGACACCTGGCAGGTAAAAACAAGACCCCACTGCGTCTGGCTCCGACGCTCCTTCAATGTCAGCGACTCACAGGCCGACCGCGACGCAGTCCTTAAATGGAACGGCATCCGATTCGGCGCCACCGTCTGGATTAACGAAAAACTCATCGATTCTTACCCAAACATCGGCCCGCACACCGTTCTGCTCCCGCCCGGCACTCTAAAGCCGGGCCAAAACCACATCACCCTCAAAATCACCGGCTGGGCCGGACTCGAAAAATCGAACGACCGCTTTCCCCTCATACCCACCGGCTCGGGACCGGAGAGCTGGGGAGCCAAAACCACCGCCGTTTACGACGACATCTGGCTCGAATTCTATAACGCCGTTTATGCCAAACACATCCTCGCAATCCCAGACCCGCTCGCCAAAACCGTCACATTCCGAATCTCCCTCGACAGCATTAACACGCTACCCGAAACCCTCGACTCAACTATCCAGGTTCTGTTAAACAACAATCCTGTTGGCTCAAAGAACACCCGGATTAAAACCTCCAAAGCCACTATCGATATCAATGTTTCCATCAGCGATGTCAAAACCTGGACGCCGCAGACCCCGCAACTCTATCACGCCAGGATCACCACTGAGCATAATGGACAACTCTGCGACAAGGTCGCCTTTAACTTCGGCATGAGAAAAATCAAAGTAGCCGACGGCCATTACAACCTGAATGGCAGACGCCTCCGCTTCCACGGCTCAAATCTCGTCAACGAGTGGAACTGGGGTGGCTACGAAAGCGAATTCAATCGCGAAACAAAACGATACATCGTTGACGAAGCAAAAAATATGAATCTGAATTCCTTCCGTACACACACGCTCCCACCACCAACAAGCTGGCTCGACGTCGCCGATAAAAACGGAACCATGATACTCGCTGAATTTCCCATCCTTTATAACTACGGCGATCCAAAGTTTACTGTCGACCAGTGGGACACCTTCCACAAAAACGCCCTCGATGATGTCACCGCCTGGGTCACCAAGTTATGGAACCACCCTTCGGTCATGATATGGGTCCTCACCAATGAATCCAACGACGACCACTGGGAAAGGCACGAACTCCGCGACCACGTCCTCGCCCTCGACCCCACTCGTCCAACTCTCCGCTCCGGCGAAGAGACCGCCGAAACCGTTGACCTCCACCCAACCGGCAACTTCACCTTCAACCCCGAAGGCGACCTCAACCGCCAAATGCTGAAAGCCGCCGCTCATAAAGACCCAAAACGCACACTCGGAAACACCGAATACATGAACATCTTCGGACCCGACGAGCCAATCACTACCCGCTGGCTTGGCCGTCCCTCCGAAGACGGATTCCACAAAATCTTCGCCGAATTCGCCGCAGAGCACACCGAAGTAATGCGCCGAACCGATTTCGACATCATCCTTCCATATATGTACGCCGGCTGGCCAAGATTCCGCGGCAACAACTGGCGACCCGACTTCCCAACACCCATAGCCGCCGCACTCCACAGCACAATGGCACCCGTTTTCGCTTCGCTTGATCTCTTCGACCGAAACTTCCTCGCAGGCGCCAAAATCACTGTCCCGCTTCACCTCATCAACGATACCCGCGACGAGGTGCGTGTTAAATTAGACCTCTACATCACGCCAAAGGATCCGCTGTTCGTGCCGGATGACGATGCCATTGCCGCCGCTGTCTATCATGACGCCGACAGCGAAATACTCAAAGCCGATTCTCATACGGTAGAGCGGATTACCATCCCAGTCCCCGCTGAGCCCGGCGTCTATTACCTCGCCGCGGTCCTCCAACGTGATGGCCACCGACCCGTCGTTTCACAGCGAACCGTCCGCTCATTAGTCCTCACCAAACCGCCGAATCTCAGAAGCCGCCGCATCACAGTCCTCGGCGCCGACCCATTCGCTGAAAAATGGCTCATGGAAAACAGAATCTCATTCACCGATACCCTGCCCGGTGTAACCTCCAAAGCTGATGTGGTCGTGATATGGGATGTAAGGAAGATAGAGTCAGCCGACCGCCAACACGCCGCCGACATACTGAAGCTTATCGAAGCCGGCTCACGTCTTGTTATCTTAGACCATGACAACTGGGATTGGCCTGAGCTTATCGACTTCACCACAACCCCCGACATCCCCGACCAGCCCAGGCAGCAATCTGCCTCGCGCCTCTTTCCCCTCCCCGCAGCAAAAGACCACCCTATGCTCACGGGAATCGACCCGGAATACCTCAAGCGTTTCAACGGCCTCGCCGGAACAATCGCCGACCGTCCCATCTATGGCCCTGCACTCAAAAAAGCAACACGACTCCTCTGGGGCGACAACCCAAAACTAACTTACGCCGCGAGTGTCCCCATTGGCAAAGGCGAAATCATCCTCTGCCAGCTACACATCAAGCGTCGATTCGACCGAAACAACAAACACTACGACCCCGTCGCCGAACAAATCCTCCTCAATCTCATCGGTCGATAAGACCTCTGCCCTGGAATACAGACATGACCTGACTACCGCTCCACCTTGAACGGCACATTCGCCGTCCCCGCGTTACCCTTGCCGTCATACACATACACAAACACCCGATACACGCCCTCCTTCTCCGGCGCCCTGAAAGTTATCCTGTCCCCATCTTCTCTTTCAATCAATCCCTCTATCGCCTTCCCTCTCTTTTCACCTCGGCCCGCATAGTCACTGAACTTCTTTGGCTCGGCTACAAATTCCCACTCTATCCGCACCGCGTCCCCATCCGGCTCGCTCACCGCAACTTTCGCCTCATGCGATGTCCCCGGTTTCACATATATATTCTCAACCGCTCGCTTGCCGTCGATAGTCAGCCCATCAATCCGCGGCGCCCGATTCGCGGGCCATTCGCCCGTCCACTCGTACTGCATCACGTTCACCGCTTCGGTTCGCTCGCCGGTCTCCATAAACATATTAAACCACGTATGCGTACGCTCCTGCCTCTGCCCCCAGTAGAAAACATACGAACCGACGCAGAGCGGGTCTTTCTTGATACCCTCCTCATAACGCTTCTGATAGATATCCGCCTTCTCCGTGCTCGTCTCCTCTATCGCCGAATCCCACTGCGTATCCTCAACCTGCCAATACCCCGTAGGCCCCCACTCCATAATGCAATACGGCTTCTCCCATCCGCACTCTCGTAACCTCTCACCCAACGTCAAAAGCCCACCATACACATTCACCCCCAATAAATCCAAATCCGGCACCTTCGCCTTCAGCTCATCAAAGAACTCCTTATCGAACGGATTGTCACCGCACACCGTCAGCACCGGATGATTCGCATCAATCGCCTTCACCGCCTTCACTGCCGCATCAAGCGCCTCAAACACCTTCTTATTCGTATGCCTGTACGACCATTCGTTACCCATATTCCAGGTCAAAACCGCTGGATGATTCTTATACTCCCGCACGATTTCCACGGCCTGCTCATGCTGCCTCCGCACCGCCTCCGCATCGTCATAGTTCATCCCCCGCGTAAACTCCCCTCCAAACGGCAGATTCACCGACACAGTCATCCCCCTTTTGTGCGCCTCATCAAGGATAGCGCCAATGTCCCGCCCGCTTCTCCGTATCGAGTTGCCTCCGCAGGCTGCAAACTCATCAAGCATCTTTGTGTCACCGCCCCGCCAGTACAGAACCGCCCCCCGCATCTCGTATGGCTTACCGCCCCGATAAAACTGATACCGCCCATCTTCCTGCCGGCGAATCTCAACGGGCACAGCTTTCTCAGCAGCTCTGGAAGCGGCGACTGAAGTAATGACGAAAAAGATTAAAGCGGGCTTAATGAACCTCATTAGCATGCTCCTAAAAAAGCCAATAATCTCACCGGTCTTAAGAGGGTTTCACTCCGCTCTCTGCTTCTTCGCATCCATTACGCACCTAAAGCCGATGTTGGCGCAACGATCTAATCCTGGATACATTAGCAGCATCTTCTCATGCACCTGACAGGGCTGGGCGCCGCTTGCGGGGAACCAGTGGCTGCCTTCGATTCTGAAGTAGCTGCCGCCTCTGAGCAGAGCAAACCTGCAGTGCCCGTCGTCCCAAATCCTATAGGTCCACTCCCAGATGTTGCCGCTCATGTCGAGACAGCCGAAGGGACTTGCGCCGTCGGGGAACTGGTCAACCGGTGTAGTATCGCTCGAATTGGTGTTGCACTTGGCAGGATCGAACTCGTTTCCCCAAGGCCAGTCATAAAGCTGGGGGCCCTGTGCTGCATATTGCCATTCTTCCTCAAAGGGCAGTCTCTTGCCAGCCCAATCGGCATAGGCTGAGGCATCGGCGTGGTCCACCCAGACAACTGGATGGTCGGCTTTATCCTCGGGGTAGTTCCATCGCCACGGTTTGCCCTCGGAATCGGCGGGCTTCGTCCAATGCTTGAGGAAATTTGTGGTGTCCTCGGGGACGTACTTGCTGCGTTCCAAAAACTCTTTGTACATCTCGTTGGTGACTTCGGTCTTGTCAATGTAGTAGGGTTGCAGATAGAAGGTTCGAGATGGATGTGACTTTGAGAGGCGAGTTGACATGTCGCCATAGCAGCCGCCTTCGAGAAAACGATGGACGTTGTGGCAGACGTGCATGGTGAAGATGCCACCGGGTATGCGGACCATGCCGGGTACAGAACCCTGGCCCAATTTAGTGTACGGCCTTGACGTGGTATGCGTTTTGAGGTCATCAGTGGATGGCGGCCTTCTGTAAAAGGATTCATGAAGGTCATCCGGCTCGGTATAGAACTGTGGGGGAGAGAGGTCGTTGGGTTGAGCAACGACGCATCCGACGCAATGAGCATCGACCTTGCAGACTATTCCCATGCTACCGTTATGCTGAACAGGGCTGACGGTTCTTGCGTTCCATACATCATAGAAAGCTTTGCTGTCATCTTCTTCAACAGTGAATAAGACGTTATCAACCGGCCTGCTTGTATCGTTGAAGATGGTGTAGACGGTCTTTTGCCCGTCCTGCCATTGATTTACATATACACCCTCAACTCCGGTCCTGATGAACGGCTGCCAGTCCATGTCGTGGAAAGCCTTCTTGTACTGTCGGAGCAGGAAGACGCACTTTTTCATCAATGCGCGGTCCTGGAAGTTCATGGGATTCCACCACCCGAAGATGTTTTCCCAGACCAAGTACCCATACCCATGGAAGAAGCAATACTTAATGAGTGGGGCGAGGTATTCAGCATCTCTGTTGACGCCGCTTAGGGAATATCTTGGTTCCAGCCACCTGGCCTTATAGAATGTGGTAGGCGGCGGCGTCCTTTCATCATAATAAGACGGTTCATGAGAGACGGCCAAGGAATGCCATCCTCCTATGAATGTGCCCCACGAAGGTATTCTTGATGGCATGCCTTCAGTGCCATAAACGATATCAGGGTTCAATTCTCCTATAGTGTTGGTAAATGAAGGGTCGGTACTGGCCATTGTGTCAAGGAATATGCCGTCGGCGCCGATAGCTCTCGCAAGTCTCGCAAGTTTCTGTGGATGGGAATCTTCCGGAACTTCACTTTCCTTGTCCCATGGATTGTAGGCAATAAAGACCTTCACATCCCTGGCGTGAGCTTTGTCAATGATCTCTTGCCATCCCGCAATGCCGCCCGGCATATCGTAATGGAGGCCGAACTGGTCTCTTTCGTCAATGCGCAGTCGCGGATAGGAGACCCAAACGACCACATGGTCGTACTTGCCGAATTCCTTTTCGGCGTCATCGAGCAGCTCATCAATTTTGTATTTACCGGTTTTGTAATCATAGAATGCGCGGTCGAAGGCGAAGATGAAGCCGGAGAGGAAGGCATCTTGGTACCACGACCGCGCAGGATCCGAATAAACAGAGGCGTCATATAATTCTCTAAACTCTGCTCTGATTGCATTCAGCTTTTCTCTTTCCTCCCCTTCTGCTCCGACAAAACCGCTGAAGTCAACCATGGCTTCGCGCGAGAGTTGGTATTTGAACTTTGCGAACTTGTTCGTGGCGGTCTGGGACACGGACGTTTCAGGTGATGCAAGAAGCAGCACCGCCATTAAGATGATTAGTTGTGAGCCCATGAGAGTTCTCCATTAGACAATCATAGCAAACCCAGCGAGTTCTGTTTCATCAGTTTACCGAACAGTCCGGCTCTCGTCCATACAAAAACAGACACGCGGGCCGTTCCATTGGTCGGTTTAGCCGCAGGAGGAAAATCGGCAACAGCAGGTTGAAAAACAACTGGGCTGGTGCTACACTCCTGACTCAAAGATTTCACTTGAACAACAAAGTCCAATCGCGACAGGAGAAGAAAATGGATTACAGAAGAATCATACCGTGTCTTGATGTCAAACATGGCCGACTGGTAAAGGGCGTCAACTTCGTTGACCTTAAAGACGTCGGCGACCCCGCCGAAAACGCCGCCGCCTATAGCAACGCCGGCGCCGACGAGCTTGTATTCCTCGACATCACCGCAACCCTCGAAAACAGAAAAACCCTCATCGACGCCGTCAGGAAAACCGTCGAGGCAATCTCAATCCCACTCACCGTCGGCGGCGGTATAAGCTCCTGCAAACAAATCGAAGAGCTCCTCGACCTCGGCGTATCAAAATGCTCCATAAACACCGCCGCAGTAAAAAACCCCGACCTCGTCGCTGAAGCCGCAAAGGAATTCGGCTCCGAGAAAATCACCATCGCAATCGACACCGCAAAGAATCCTGACCTCCCATCCGGCTTCGAAGTCATGGTCAAAGGTGGCACCGAAGGTGCCGGCATCGACGCCGTCCAATGGGCAAAAACCGTTGAAGACCTTGGCGCAGGCGCAATCCTGCCCACCAGTATGGATACCGACGGCACACTCACCGGATACGACATCCCTATGACTCGCGCTATCGCAGACGCCGTATCCGTCCCCGTAATAGCATCAGGCGGTGCAGGCACACTCGAACATCTCTACGAAGCAATAGCCGATGGCCACGCCGACGCCGTGCTCGTCGCATCAATCGCACACTTCGGAACTTTCACCATCCGACAAATGAAAGAATTCCTCCGCGATAAAGGCCTCCCCGTAAATCTCTGAAAAAAACAGCAAAATCACCGTGACAACGATATTTAACCCCCTTTTCTTTTGTCCCGCTTGGGGGTTCTACTGCATTTTACCTCCCTGCAACCTGCAATCTAAAGTCACCCCACGATTTCGCCGATAAAGGTCGGTGCAGACTGCGTATCTATGAGGACCAAAAGGACTCCGATGTTCGGAAAAACGAAAAAAGACAAACCGCTCTTAAAACCTGAAATCATTACCATTCGCTTCTACCCCAGCAGCAGAAGCTGCTCCGTCATCAAAAAGCAAACATCCAGCCCAGGCCGGATGCCCCCACTCATGGTACGCAAAGCCGAGTGGCGCCGATAACCCCCCGCACAATATCACCTATGCCTCAACAAACTTCTTGGCCATCTTGCTCAGGGCATCGAGTTCCTCCGAATCCAGCCCCGGAAGCTTGGGCCCCCCTCCGTCAGCTCCAAACATGTCATCAAGATACTCCACCTCTCTCCGCTTGAGTTGCGTGACTTCCTCTTTGAGATGTTCGCTAGCCAAAGCCAATTCGCCCCGCTGCTCCTTGATGAGCGACTCCATCTGCTGACGCTCAGCAATTTCACGCTGCAACTGTTCTTTCAACGAATGTTCCTCCGCCGTCTTTCTCTCCAGAACACCGTGCAGCTTCGCAAGACGCTTTTCCATTATGCTCAGCTCGTCGCATTGCCTCTCTGTCGTCTGCCTCGCTTCCTTCAGCTCTGTGGTCTGCTCATCCAGACACTGTTCAAGCCGCGCACGCTCACTTACCTCGCGCACTAATCGCTCTTCGACGGACCTCAGCTCACCACCCTTTTCCTTAACCTGGCTGCGCAATGCCCTGAGCTGCTGCCTCATCACTTCTCGCTCACTCGTATCTGTCGCGAAAACAATTATGCCGAGCGAATTACCCTCCCTGTCTTTGACCATACACATAGTCGTTTCCGTCGGAAGCGTTGTCCCGTCGCTTCGCATATGTTCGATCGGACCGGTGAAATGCCCTCGCCGCTTGGCCTCCTCCATGAAAGGCGCTACATCCGTTTGCATCTGCTCTTCCGTATGAAACAAGCTGATATGTTTACCCACCAGCTCGCCTACTCGCCCGTACCCGTGCATTCTCACCCACGCTGTGTTTGCATATCGAATCTCATCATCGAGCCCCAGAATCGCGATTGCCTCACCTGCTCTTTCTACAATTGCACAAAGACGCCGCGTCGCACCCTTAATTCCGCTCAGAGTCGAATTATTAGTAGCATCCATACGATAACCTCATGGCTCACAACGCTCCGCTTCCCAAAGAACAACCAACGCTTTTTATCGGCAAAAAAATCCTTTGTCTTTCTCTATATCGCAATTAAGCCAAAAATCAGGCCAAAAACCACCCCCTCCTCTGCGACTCGAATAGGCCTGTTTCACTGCAAAACTGCCCTGTCCGAAAAATTTCTCGCACCTCTTCAACGCCCACACCCAAACCCCAACCTCACAATCCCTTTGCCCCTAAGGACTTACATCTTGACACACCTCCCGCCCGTTCTTCGGCACCTTCGCGGTATCCACTCGTTTTGTCTCTCGCCGCCAAAAGACCTATAAATAACAAAATTCCTGCACCCCACAAATCCCCCCTCCACTCATCTGCCGCCGCATCATTCCCCCGAAACGCTGCCACCTCTGCGGTGGGTTTTCACCTGCACTCGCCACAATGGACCCCTTCAATAAAAATCACGATAACTATTGATTCCTTCGAGCAGACCGGATATAATCATGCAACGTAAATATTGACAGCCGATAATTCCGGCACGCGTTTTCTTAAGAGAAAGGGAATAAAAACCATGAATCTTTATGTGGGAAATCTGTTGTTTGACGTCACGGAAAGTGAATTGAGAGAGACCTTCGAACAGTTCGGCCAAGTCACAGAAGTCCGCCTGATAATGGATAAGTACAGCGGTAAATCAAAGGGATTCGGCTTCATCGAAATGCCCTCCAAAGAAGAGGCGGAAAAAGCTATCGAAGAATTGAACGACAAAGACTTCAACGGACGTCCCATGAGCGTCAACGTAGCTAAGCCAAAACCCGAACCACGTAGCCGACCAGGACAAGGCGGTTTTCGAGGTGGCCCAAGAGGCCGTTCAGGTGATAAGCGCGGCGGCCGAAGCGGACCACGAGGCCGTTCCGGCAACAACCGCGGCGGCAACCGCTACTAAGTAAGAGCCGCTACTGCTCAAAAATCCGATACGCACACTCATGGCGAAGTTTACCCCCCTTTTACCCGCCGTTCGTTTGGCGGGCTGGCGGAATACGCGACCCGGATTCGAATTACCACTTCTCGACCTCTCATTCCCCTCGCTCCGTCCAGGCCGTCAATCCAAAATAGCACTTTTTCACTCCCGGATTGTGCCGCGAGCCATTTTATCGGGCAATGCACAGAATTTCACTGTAGTAGCCCGGCAACTTGGTTAAAGTAGCGCCCGGTTATGCCGATAGAATATGTTGAGACAGCGTACAAATGCGTCAATGTCCGAAACAAGGAGAGATTCGATGGAAGTTGAAAACGTGGCTGATGACATTATCACGTTCATTCCCGAGCGTGAGCCGCATCTGAACGGTGAGTTGAAGACGGTAGCTGATATTCTAACTGACAGAGACGACTGCGACGCCATCATCGATTTCGCCAAAATCGACATAGTCACTTCTCCCAGTCTTGCAAAACTGCTGCGGCTGCGTCAAATCCTCACCGATAACAAGCGTCGCCTCATCCTATGCAATATCAACTGGTTCACGCGGGGCGCCTTCCAGGTTACAGGCCTTGACGGCATCTTCGAAATTACCGACGACAGACCAACTGCCGAAGCCGCCATGCAGCTCCCCTCAACCGTCGCCAACTTCGACTAAACCGACTAACCCCCCCCACCTGCCTGCAGGCGAAATATTTAGCCCCCGGTTCCACCGGCGGGTTGCACACTTGAGTTTACCCTGAGTTTATCCTCGCTTGTCCTCGAGGGATTGCTACTTTGGTCCTGCAGCAGAGGAACTGTCGCTACCTTGGCTTGGCTACAGAGGACCCATTCTTACTTCTCACTTTCCCCGCTTGCCCCGTGAGATGGCCCTCCGCCTATCTCACCGGGGTCATCCCCGGAGCAAACCCCAACCTCTCAAGCTCATTCTTCATCCGATTGCGGTTCTCCCCCACCGCTATCACCGGTATCCCCTGCTCCAGCGCCGCCCGGTAGCAGTCTATTGCAGCCCTGACATTCTTCGCCCGCTCCTTGGCCTGCTCAAGCAAACAAAACACAATCGCCCCAGACTCCCGAATCTCGTCAAACCACCTATGATTTTTGCGATTAGCCAAAAATAATTATTCACATCTTATTCCTTATCTAATAAGCACTTACGGTTGAATACAAAATATTTTCCTATCAACTTCTTTTTTTTGTTGCCAGAAGCCAAAGTTCGATGTAAGATAATCTTACTTAACTGTAAGGAGCAAAAAGATGACTCGTAATGAAATCGTGAAACTTGCCGCAAAGCTACTCTTGGAAATCCAAGACATTAGTGGTCGCGAGAAAATTAGTATAAATGAGGAAACGGTTCCGATCGGCGATCTCCTTGGCTTTGATAGCCTCAGTGGAGTTGAGTTTGCCGCAATGGTTGACGCAGAAGTTAACATAGGTGACGTTGGCAACTTGTGTGCCTCCCAAGACGGCACACGTGCTTTGTCCGTCGGTGAAATTGCAGATCGTATTCTTGAGGCTACTTCAAAGAAGAGGAAGAAATCATGACTGATTTAGGTGAAGGTCGCAAGCTAATTGCATCACGCCTTAGAACAGCGCGCGAAATGGCCGGGCTATCACAGGCTCAAGTCGCAAAACTTCTTGGGCTCCATCGACCGTCTATCTCTGAGATGGAAGCTGGCCGCCGCCGGGTCTCAGCGGATGAACTGACAAGACTGTCGGAAATATACTGTATCGACATGAAATGGCTGGCTGGCTCAGAATCAGATTCTGAACATGATGACAGACGTGTTCGCTTTGCTGCTCGTCAATTGGCGAAGCTCAAATCTGATGATCTCGACAAAATAATGAAGTTGCTTAGTGCCTTGCGGCCAAAGAGAGGTAGAGGGCAATGAGTACAAAAGTGAAATTGGCTCGCAAGGCACATAGAGCAGCTATTCAGGAGCGTCGCCGCGCCAAAATAGGCCCTGCCTCTTCTATTTGTGTCTGTGACTTAATGTATCATTTTGGTATTGAGGTTCGTTTTCAAAATATCTCAAGCATGGAGGGCCTTTACTACAATGATGAGAATCCACTTATATTACTTTCATCTTGCCGCCCTCGAGGCAGATTAGCATTTACTTGTGCACATGAATATGGACATCATGTCTTCGCCCATGGGAATCGAATAGACGAAGTCATCGATTCTGTATCAAAGAAGCAATGGGACCCAGACGAGTTTCTTGCTGATTGTTTTGCTGGTTTCCTTCTGATGCCTAAATTAGCCGTATGCAAGGCATTTACTAGTAGAGGCTGGAAGATAGATGAATGTACTCCGGAGCAAACCTTTGCCGTCTCTGGCCATATTGGGGTTGGATACCAATCATTATTAACACACATGTATCGTTCACTTGGTCTTATTTCATCACGCAGTTTTCAGCGATTAAGTAGAGTTTCTCCCAAAATTCTTAAAAGTGCGATTGCAGGAGTTGAGCATTCGGGAGAACTCATACTCCTGGATAAGTATTGGGGAGAGAAACCTGTCGATCTTTGTGTAGGAGATATTCTTGTTGTACCCTCACAAACAATTCTTGAGGCAACTCGTATGGAGTTCATAGCGACCTGTCCACATGGTTTGCTATACAGAGCTGTTGCTCAAGGTATCGATAGAGCGCAGAATGAAGCCGAACGTTGGGCGTCACACATCAGAGTTTCACGCCTGCATTTTGAAGGCTTGGCACAATATCGCCATTTTCCGGAGGTCGATCATGAGTAGCTATTCGACACACATCAATGAAGCGAATCTTTCAATCGCTTGGGCAAAAGCCTTTTTGGCAACTATGAAACACCCTGAGATTTCACCTATGACGGTAACAGTCACAGACTTGAGCAATGACCTCATTCCTGAACACGAGGAAATCCGAAAAGCAGTTGATGTTAGTTTGGCATCTAACTCTTTGGGGTCTTGCCATACGGTAGCCAACACTATATTTCCAAGAAGTTATTGGAACCGTAACAAAGAACGGACTCTCCTTTATCAACGATATCTGCGAATCCTAAGCCAGATTCATAAATGCAAGGGCAACTACAATGGAGTGTACTTTGAACGCCTCATCGCCTATGGAGTTGGTGACAGCAAGAAGAATCAGCTTGAGTACATTATTGAGACCTATACAAACAAAGGTAATCATCGCCGTAGTGCTCTTCAAGCCTCCATATTTGATCCTACCTGCGATGCTACACACCAACGACAACGTGGTTTTCCCTGCCTTCAGCAAGTGGGCTTTGCACGAATCCACAAATCAGGGCTTTGTGTTACGGGGTATTACCCTAAAGAACATATTTTCGATCGTGGGTATGGCAACTATTTGGGCTTGTGTCGGTTGGGACAGTTTATGGCAACTCAAATGGGCTTGGAGTTGGCTCAAATGACATGCTTCGTTGGCGTAGCATGTGTAGGGACTCCAGCGAAGACTCCATTGCGACATTTGGCGCTTAACATAAAATCGTGTGTTGAGGATTACGAAAGAGCGCGAGGGACTAATGCCTAACACCCTCGCATCATCAGAATTAGTTGCACCAGAAATGGTGCGACGAGCATGGGCTCCTGCTATCCCGTCGGTTGTCTTTGACACCTACTGGCGGTTTGCTGTAGAGCGACAGGCAGTCTTTTTCCGCCGAATGGGCAAGCAGTGGGGCCCTTGGACGGAAGATGCGATCCTGCAAAAGTATAAGTTTACCAACGCCTATCGTGCGTCAGACCGCGTAAGTCAATACCTTATTCGAGAGGTAATTTACAAAGGCGACCCCTCACCGCCAGAAGTCTTTTTTCGGATAATTCTGTTCAAGCTGTTCAACAAGATTGAGACATGGGAAATGCTTACAAACGAATTGGGTACGATCTGCTATTCTGGGTACTCCTTTGCCGACTATGACAAATTACTCAGCAAGACTATGGATTGCAAACAACCCATATATTCGGCCGCATATATCATGCCGAGTGGAAACTCTGCGTTTGGCTTCACTCGAAAACATAGTAACCATCTCAAGCTATTGGAAAGAATGATGGAAGATCGTGCTTACGAATTGATATCAAACGCTCGCAACATGGCAGCAGCATTTGATATTCTGCGTTCATATCCAACTATCGGCGACTTCCTTGCCTATCAGTTGGTCACAGACTTGAACTACAGCGAGTTAACAGATTTTTCTGAAATGGAATTTGTTGTTCCTGGTCCCGGGGCAAAAAATGGAATCTATAAGTGCTTTAAATCACTTGGTGGCCTTTCCGAACCAGAACTAATCCTTCGTGTTACAAACAGACAAAAGGAAGAATTTGAGCGTTTAGGGTTAACCTTCCAATACCTTGGAGACAGACCCTTGCAGTTGATTGATTGTCAGAACCTGTTTTGCGAAGTGGATAAGTATTCCCGTATTGCCCATCCTGAAGCTAATGGATCGGGACGAACACGCATCAAGCAGAAATTTAAGCCTATAGCTGATCCCATTCACTATTGGTATCCTCCTAAATGGAATATAAACAATATGCTTAGAAGCACATAGAACCATCGATGAGGCAGGAAGTGCCATTGTCCAACCGTTATACTTTGAAAGAAATCAAACTTGAACTGACATATCGCTGCTTGTTGCGATGTATCCACTGTTCCAGTGAAGCATGTTCAGACAGCACGGCAGAAATGTCATATACAGATGCGGATCGCATAATCAGCCAAGCGATTGCCATGGGAGTCCAGCACATCGCTTTCTCTGGTGGAGATCCGCTGCTATGGCCGAATCTTAGAAGGTTGATTCACAATTGTACCGAAGCAGAACTGCCGGCTACCGTGTACACCTCAGGCGTCGTTCCCAATAGCAAGACTATAATCAAAAACCTAGCTGATTCTGGCTTGCATCGAATTATCTTCAGCCTCTATGCTGCAACACCAGCCACGCATGATGCAGTAACAATGGTAGGCGAAAGTCACCAGCAGACCATAGAAGCAATTCGTCATTCAAAATCACTCGGTTTGAAAACGGAGCTTCATTTTGTGCCAATGGTAGCCAATTACTTAGAGCTTCCTAAGCTTGCTAGCTTAGCCGGGCAACTCGGCATTGAACAACTTAGCATTTTACGCCTTGTTCCCCAGGGTCGAAGTAAAGGAGTAGATGGAATTGTCTTGTCTCAGAAGCAAACCAAGGCACTATCCCAGTTAATAATCGATGCTAAGAAATACGTGGAGATCCGAATTGGCTCACCATACAGCATACTATTATGTAGTCAGAGCCCCAAGTGCATGGCTGGCATTGACAGATTAACGGTTGCGCCAGATTTGACTATTTCACCCTGTGATGCTTTCAAGCAGGTAAAGAGTATGGATGTTGTTGGGACTGATGCTTACTCTACGCTGGCCAAATGGTCCCTTCGTGAATGTTGGCAGAATTCCCCCTACCTAAATTCGGTACGAGAATACATTGCCGCTCCTTTGCACTTACCCTGTTCAAAATGTAGAGACGTCAATCAATGTTGTTCCGGTTGTACGGCCCAGAAGTATATAACGCACGGACAATTGCTTAAAGCTCCGGACCCACTGTGTCTTCGCATGAAAACGTATTCACTCCATAACGGTAAGTAACAAGCGACGAAGAAAAAGAGTACCTTCCTTTTTTTGCCCCTTTTCCTTTTTCCTGTTTCCTCTCAATTTTTCACTTGACATCTAACTTCCCATGCGGTATAATACCCAGCTAACATATAGAAAGTGAATATCCTAAACTCGGAGGGTTCAACAATGGCCGCCCATTTACAAGATGTTATATTTTGTTTTTCAGCCCTTGAACTTTTTCAAAAATCAGTGTTAATTTATCCCTATCGAAGGGGGATCAGTGTAAACTTGTGCCTACCGAAGCTTGCCCCCAAGGGGGGGGTATCTGTGTCTAAAAAACAAACCACCTATATTGCCCAACTTAACTTGCTGGTAATTTACACCTTTTTATGCAAAACAAACCCAATGTCAAAATAACTAGACAACATTTAACTCTATGCGCAAAAAGGACTTACAGAAAATTTCTTGGAAAATGCCGCAAAAAAACAAACCCAAACAAACCCAATGTTAAAATAGGCAAAATATGAACCTAACCCTATACAATAAAAGAGATTACGAGAAAAATAGCCCCTTCGGGCCGCAAAAAACAAACCCAAACAAACCCAATGTTAAAATAGGCAAAATGCTACCTAACTCTTTACGCAGAAAACCCTTACGTCAAAAACCGCGAATTATGCCAATGAAAAACAAACCCAAAGCAAACCCAATCAAACCCAAAACGAACCCAATTTTCAAGCGACCCGCCAGGGTCGCGCAGACCCCCGCTTGTTCTCGAGGGATTGCTACTTTGGTCCTGCAGCAGAGGAACTGCTCCTCCAATGGCCCAGCAGCAGGGGACCCAACGCCAAGGTCGCGCAGTTTACCCGCCTCCGGCGGGACCCCGGACTCCGATCCGGGGCCCAGTTCGACCCCGCCACTGGCCGTTTCCCCCCCGTCTCTGCGAAAAAAGGTGCCTGTCCCACTCTCCCGTGTTATTATATCTTTTTATCAGGGCAACGCTTATGCTAACGGTTATCCTGGAACCGGACCAATGGCGATAAGTCGAAACGCAAAACTGTTCAGTAAGGCAGTCAGGCTAATACCGGGCGGAGTAAACAGTCCCGGGCGCGAGGGGTTATGTGCGTTCCGGGTTGGATGGGTAAATTGTGAATGTTAACGTTAGGAGGTAAGCTATGAATGTTAAGTTGTGGTTGATTGGTTTGGTGGTGGTATTTGGTCTGGCGGCGGTTGCGGTTGGGGCTGCCGATGACGGGAAGCTGCGGATAATAGTGTTCGGGGGGCATCCGGACGACTGCGAGATAGACGCCGGCGGCGTTGCAGTAATGTGGGCGAAGGCGGGACATCATGTGAAGTTCGTCTCGACGACGAACGGCGACGTTGGTCACGCGACGATGGCGGGCGGGCCTTTGGCGAAGCGGCGGACGGCGGAGGTTAAGAAGGCAGGCGAGATGATGGGGGTGACGAGTGAGGTGCTGGATATTCACGACGGCGAGCTGATGCCGACTCTGGAAAATCGAAAAATAATCGTTCGGCTTATCAGAGAGTGGAAGGCGGATATTGTGATTGCGCATCGGCCATGGGACTATCATCCCGACCATCGCTATACGGGGATATTAGTTCAGGACGCTGCGTTTATGGTAATCGTTCCGCATCTGTGTCCGGACGTGCCTGCTCTGAATCGCAATCCCATTTTCCTGTACTCGGCGGACGGTTTTCAGAAGCCGAATCCATTCGAGCCGGATATTGTTGTTGCGACGGACGAGACGATAGATATAAAAACAGATGCGCTTTGGCTGCTTGAGTCGCAGATTGAATCGCTGTGGGCAACGGGGAATTTCGAGAGGGTGGTGCCTGTTCCGAAGGACGGGCCTGAGCGAGAGAAACGCAAAAAACAGGTGAAAGAACGTTTTGCGCGCAGAGATGAACGGACAGCCAACAAATACCGTGACATGCTGGTCGAGCTTTACGGCGAAGAGAAGGGCAAAAGCATAAAGTACGCCGAGGCCTTTGAGGTCTGCGAATATGGTCGCCGGCCGTCGAAAGATGAGCTCAAGAAGCTGTTCGGCATTGCTAAATAAGTTCAGGTCCGGCAAGGTTGGCTGGATTTGAGAAACGGTTTTGACAAGGCCCTGCGTTTTACGCGGGGCCTTTTTGTTGTATAATCGCGCGGATGGAAACGTGGACGATACAGAAGCTGCTGAACTGGGTAGCGGGATACTTCACAGAGAAGGGGATAGATTCGCCGCGGCTCACTGGCGAGCTGTTACTAAGTTTCGTTCTGGGTTTGAAACGGATAGAGCTTTACACGCAGTTCGATAAGATTGTTGAGCAGGATAAGCTCGCCGAGCTTCACGAGCTGGTCAAGCGAGCGGGAGAGCATGAGCCGATTGCGCATCTGACAGGCAAATGTGAGTTTTATTCGCTGGAGTTTGAGGTGACGTGTGATTGCCTGATACCGAGGCCTGAGACGGAGGTTTTAGTTGAGCGAGCGATTGAGTTTTTGCGGCAGCGCGGGGGCAGGCAATTTGTGTGTGACCTGTGCACGGGGTGCGGGTGCATTGCGGTTGCGATTGCGAAAAACTATGAAGATGCAAAAATTATCGCAACGGATATCTCCGAAGCGGCGCTAAAGGTTGCAGCGAAGAACGTCGCGAAGCATGGGCTTGGCGAACGGGTTGAGTTATTGTGCGGTGACTTGTTTGAGCCGTTAGTGCCTCATCTCGATTCGGAGAAGTTCGATTTAATCGTGTGCAATCCGCCTTACGTGAGCGAGGCGGAATATGAAGAGCTTGGCAAGAACGTGAAGGATTACGAACCGAAGCTGGCCCTTTATGCGGGTGCGGATGGGCTTGATGCTCACCGCAGAATCGCTGAGAGAGCTGATGAGTTTCTGAAGTCGGACGGGGCGTTGATGCTTGAGATCGGGTTTGAGCAGGGGCAGGCGGTGCGTGAGCTGCTTGAAGGAGAGGATAGGTTCGGACACATAACAATCGAAAAGGACCTCGTTGGCAACGAGCGTGTTGTAATTGCAAAGGCAGCGAAAGCTCTTTAGCCTTAGCCGGCAACGTCGCGCATTTCCTCATAGAATTCGGCGTACTTGTCCTTCTGGTCGGTCTGTCGCATCTTGATTGCAGAGCGCGGGTGCTCATTGAGTATGCCGGTGACCATATAGGGCAGGATGTAGCCCCATTCGATTTCGTTTCGCATCGGGAGCAACTGCTCTTCGATGACTTTTAGGATGGGGGAGAGCTTGAACTTGGGATTTTTCAAGAAGCCAATCAACAGCTCGAGGCAGCAGTTGCCGGGGCCGCGTCCGATTCCGAACAGTGAGCCATCAACATAGTTGGCATCGTGAATGATACCTTCAATCGTGTTGGCGTAGGCAAGCTGCTGGTTGTTGTGGCAGTGGATACCCACCTCCTTGTTGTCGGAAAGATGGTAGCGATATAGCTTGACCAGATATTCCACCTGTTCGCAGTACAGTGCGCCGAAGCTGTCAACGACATAGACGACATCAACGGGACATTTTGCCAACTGGTCGAGTGCTTCGACCAGGTCGGGATCAATCTCCTTTGAGATTGCCATTACGTTGACGGTGGTTTCATAGCCGAGGTCGTGACATCTGCGGACAAGGGCAATGGCCTTGTCCATATCTTTTACGTATGTGGCAACGCGAATCATATCGATAGGGCTTTCATCGACAGGGGCGAACTGCTGCTCTTTTACGCGGTGGGCATCGACCATAATGCTGAGCTTGATATCCGAATCGATACCATCGGTAACCTCTCTGATTTTGTCGTCGTCGCAGTATTTCCAGGCGCCGTAGTCGGCAGGCGGGAACAGCTCTCTGCTGTTTCGATACCCCATTTCCATATAGTCGAGGCCGCTGGCGGACAGGGCCTTGTAGATTTCGCGCACAAACTCATCGGTGAAGTAATGGTTGTTAATAAGACCACCGTCTCTGATGGTGCAATCCAAGACCTTTATCTGCTCTCTGTACACAGGTTTACCTTTCGTCTATATTTTTTAAAGTTCATCGAGGACTTTTTCGACGACCTCCTGTCCGACCTCGACGGCCCATTGCCCCTCCTGGCAATATACGTTTGCTATTTTATCAATTAGAACGAATTTAGGCCACCTATTTATCGCCTTTTTGTCATGTTTGATAATCTCAATTAACCGTTCTTTGTCCAGCCCCTTCGGCAGGGACACGGGAACGTGCAGGCGTTCGAGGATGTTTCTGATTCCGGAAAGTCTGGCCCGGTCACCGAGGCCGAGCTGAATTTCTATCAGACCGGCGGCAATCATCCCGATGGCGACGGCCTCGCCGTGCAGCAGTTCAAAACCACTTGCGGATTCGACGGCATGGCCGATGGTATGGCCGTAATTAAGCATCCTTCGCCGGTTCTTCTCGGTAGGGTCGGCTTCGACAACGCGGGCCTTGATTTGGCAGTTGTAGTACGCGAGTTTTTCAAGTACGGCACAGTCGCGCGAGAGGACAGCATCGAGATTCTCGTCGAGAAATTCGAAGTACCCGGCGTCGGCGATGACAGCGTGTTTGACGGATTCGACCAGTCCGGCGCGGAACTGGCGGTCATCGAGCGTTTTCAGCGTGGCAACATCGACATAGACGGCAGTGGGCTGCCAGAAGGCGCCGAAGGCGTTTTTGCTGACAGATGAATCGACGCCTGTCTTTCCCCCTACCGCGGAGTCGGCCTGGGCGACCGTTGTGGTGGGTATTTGAACGACAGGAACCCCCCTTTTGAAAATAGCGGCTGCGAAGCCGGCGATGTCACCGACGGTCCCGCCGCCGAGAGCAACGACGACGGTATCTCTGCCGAGATACACCTTCTCCATCTGCTCTACTATCGCCGTGACGGTATCGATGTTCTTTGAGGTCTCTCCCGGCGGGCTGATAACAAACGTGGGGACATCTCTTGACGACAGCAAGTCATGCAGGTGGCCCGCCGATACAAGGTTTTCATCGGTGACAACAAACTTGGCCAGGTGTTCGAACTGCGCTTCTATCTCGGCCCAGAGAGAAGTCAGAATATTTGTGCCGATTCGTATCTTACAGGTTTTGGCCGGCACAGACGGCACTGTAACATCAAGCTCTGAGGTTGGAGAGTGGTCGGACATTTTGGTCTCGAAGACTGTCAATAACGAATGACGGATTTGAAGTCATAGCCGGTCAGTTTTTTAGCTCCACCGAGTTGCGCCAGTTCAATAAGAAAGGCGACACCGACGACTCGGCCGCCGATCTTTTCGATGAGCCTGCAGGCAGCGGCCATGGTCCCGCCCGTCGCCAGCAGGTCGTCAATCATCAGGACATTGGCATCTTTGCCGACGGCATCGGCGTGCACCTGCAGCGTATCGGTTCCGTATTCGAGCTCGTAGGTGATGCTTTCGGTCTTGAAGGGGAGTTTATCCTTTTTGCGTATCGGCACGAAGCCGACGTTGAGCTTTCTTGCCACCGCAGAGCCGAAGATAAAACCTCTGGCTTCAACGGCGGCAACATAGTCAACAGCGGTGTCCGGAAAGGCGGCACAGAGCATATCGACAGCACAGCCGAACGCCTCGGCGTCGGCCAGCAAAGGCGTTATGTCGCGAAACAGGATGCCCTTTTTCGGCCAGTCGGGTATGTCACGAATGTAATCTTGTAGTCTCATTTTGACAGTCACCATATCAGCACAAGAAACGCCACACATCGGGCTTAACGCATGGGAGCACGAGCCTGCCGGGCTGTTATATTTATCAGATTATCGCAGAAATGCAAGGCCAATCGGCAAAAGCCAGGATTAGTCTTCATTCATGTACTCGTAAAGCTTCATCAGTGCTTCGTGCTGAATCTGTCTGATTCGCTCGCGTGTCAGGCCCAATTCGGCGGCAATCTCCTTCAAGGTGAGGGGCTTGTCGCCGTTGAGCCCGTAATGCATGGTCAGTATTCGGGCTTCGCGAGGGGTGATCTCGTCGAGCAGCGTGAGAGCTTTGGCCTGCTCTTCATGCGCAACCAGCTCATCCTCGGGTTTGCTCGTATCGTGACATCGCAAAGTGGACTCGAAGGTCTGGTTCTCCTCGGAGTCATCGACCTCGCTGCTGTCCTTTACGGTACTGAGTATCTTGACGGTCTCATGTATGATTCCGGCCTTTCGAAGAGGCAGGCGCATTACATCGGCCATTTCCTCAACATCCGGCTTTCTGCCCAGCTTGTTCTGGAGCTCAGCGGCGGTGTGACGCCATCGATTCATCAGCCCAATCATATAGCTGGGCACATGGACGGGTCTTATATCCGTCAGAAGCGCGCTTTTGATACTTTGCTTTATCCACCAGGCAGCATAAGTGCTGAATCGGGTCCCACGGTCCGGGTCAAAATAATCGACCGCCCTGATAAGCCCGAGGTTGCCTTCCTCAATGAGGTCTCCAATACCCATACTTCGGTTGGCGTATCTCTTGGCTATGCTGACCACGAGGCGCAGATTACTGCGCACAAGCTGCTCTCTTGCGACCGGGTCGTGCTCTTCAATGACCAGTTTTCCGAGATATCGCTCTTCGGCGGCGGTCAGCAGCGGCGCCTCATCTATTTCCTTGAGGTAGTCTTTTATGGTTACGTCAAAAGCTATGGTTCACTCCCGCCCAGCCGAAAGGTCTCTCGACCTCAGCAGCAAGGGCCACAAGAACAGTCAACCGTTTTCACAGCGATGGAGAAAGAATCCTCCGCCGGGGGCTAAACCCGGTGGAGGTATCGGTTGAAAGGGGGTCGTGGTTTAGCTGACGGAAGTGAGCCAGCGATAATAACGGAAAGGGACCTTGCTATTAAGCGGACAGGCCCCTGTTGCTTTTCTGATTTACGGCCGGCTGTTTATTATCGGTATCAAGCCGGGTCTTTTTCGAGCGAATCGGCATCACCCTCAGCTTCCATCACCGGCTCGCCGGTTTCCTTTGCTGGTTCGGTGGCCTCCTCTGCCGGCTCGGTGGCCTCCTTTGCAGGATCGGTGGCTTTCTCTGCCGGCCCGGTGGTCTCCTTTGCCGGCTCGGTGGCTTCCTCTGCTGGCTCGGTGGCCTCCTTTGCCGGCTCGGTGGCTTCCTCTGCCGGCTCGGTGACTTCCTTTACAGGTTCGGGACTAATGTCGGTAGTGGTCTGAGGTTGCGGCTCTTGTTCAGCTTGCTGTGTTGGCTCAACTTCGCCGTGGTCGGCTTGCTGTGTCTGCTCTTTCGGCTCAGTAGTCTCAGCCCGTTCGGCGGGCTTGTCGGCGGCGACAGGTTTTTCGGCTTCGGAATCTGAGAGGACGGTTTGTACGCCAACAGGTATTGTTCTCTTAGGTGTCTCGCCTTCGGCGGCCTGCTCCTCGGCGGCCCATTGCGCTCGTCGTAGAGACAAGCCGATCTTACGTGCGTCGGTATCGACCTTTAATATCTTCACTTCCAGCTCATCGCCGACTTTCACGACGTCCTGGGGCTTTTTGATCTTGTGGTCGGCCAATTCAGAGACGTGCAGAAGACCCTCAAGGTCCGGCTCAAGCTCGACAAAGGCGCCGAAATTGGTCAGCTTGGTGATCTTGCCCTTTATGATGTGTCCGGGGATATACTTTTCAGGAATTGCACGCGCCCACGGGTCTTCGGTCAACTGTTTGACGCCTAATGATACGCGTTGTTTGTCGGGGTCGATGTCCAGGACAACACACTTTACCTCTTCGCTCTTCTGGACGGCCTCGTTGGGATGGCTGAACTTGCGGGTCCAGCTAAGGTCCGAAATGTGTATCATCCCGTCAATTCCCTCCTCGATTTCAACAAAGGCGCCATAGTTGGTAACACCGCGCACGATGGCCGTGACAACCGTCCCAGGCGGATACTTCTGAGATGCAACGCTCCAGGGATTGGTCTCGGTCTGTTTCAGACCGAGCGATATCTCCTGCTTGTCCTTGTTGACGTTAAGCACAACGACCTCGACCTCATCGTCGAGACCGACCATTTCGCTGGGGTGATTGAGCCGTTTTGTCCAGCTCATCTCGCTGATGTGAACAAGGCCTTCAATACCGTCCTCAAGTCGCACAAACACGCCGTAGTTCATAATATTTACTATCTTGCCACTTACCCTGGTTCCAATGGGATATCGCTGCTCGACATCTTCCCACGGGCTTGGGGTCTTTTGCTTGAGCCCCAGCGATATCTTCTCGTTTTCCTTGTCAACACCGATTACAACACACTCGATTTCCTCATCGATCTTGACGACTTCAGACGGATGGCTGATTCTGCCCCAGCTAAGGTCGGAAATATGCAGCAGCCCGTCCAGACCGCCCAGGTCCACAAAGACACCAAAATCCGCAATATTCTTAACGACGCCTTTGCGCAGCTGGCCGGCCTCAATCTCGGAGAGTATCTTCTCTTTGCTGACCCGCCGTTCGTCCTCAATCAGCTTGCGTCTGGAGATAACGATATTTCGACCTTCGATATCAATCTTGAGGATGACGCACTCGACTTCCCTTCCGATGAAGCGGCTGATATCGCCGGGCCTTCTGATATCGACCTGCGAGGCGGGCAGGAAAACCGGCACACTGATATCCACAAGCAAACCGCCTTTGATGCGGCGTATGACCCTGCCGGTGACGATGTCTCCTTCCTTTTTCGTGTTTATGATGTTCTCCCAGCCGCGGATACGGTCCGCCTTGTGCTTGCTGAGCAGGATAAGGCCGCTTTCGGAGTCCGTTTCTTCGAGCAGGACCTCTATTTCTTTTCCGGGGGTGATTTCTTCCGGGTCGGCAAACTCGCTCGCCTCGACAACACCTTCGCTTTTGAGGCCGACCTCGACAATAACGTCATTGCCGATTTGTGATACTATTTTGCCCTTCAATATAGTCCCGGGCAGGTGTGAATCCACCTTCACTCGTAAGACCTCTTCGAGGAACTGATTTTCCTCCTCACCGAACATCTCACCGACCTGCTGGTCGAGCTGCTGCTCGGAAATTCCCAACCTGTTGACTATGTTTCTATCTACCATAAACGATTTTCCCTTTGTGGAGTCTCAATTTGCTTTCCTTTCAGCGCCCCACATTTACGCTGAGAGGCCATTGTGCAACGCTACACAAGTTCTGTTTTGAGTTAATCATATATGAAAATGCACTTGCCCACGCAGCAAATGCAACACATCCAAATGTTCGCCCCGGCTCAGCGGCATCACAAGGGCCGATCAAGGGCTTTTAGCTTTTCGACAAACTCGCCGATTATCCACTCAGGGGTCGAAGCCCCTGCTGTCACGCCAGCCACCTTTTTGCCAAAACCTATACCTATATCAAATTCCTGCCAGTTTTGCAAATGAAACGTTTGCTTATTGTATTTTTTGCATAGTTCGGCCAGTTTGCGCGTATTGGCACTTTCAAGGCTGCCCAGCACGAACATTATATCGACCCGCCTGCACAATTCCACAGCGGACTCTTGCCTCTTTACGGCTTCTTTGCACAACGTATTGACTACTTTCACCTCGCTGAAGCTGCACCTGACTATCGCGCAAAGCATCGAGCTGAAAAACTCGGGACTCTGTGTGGTCTGGCAGACAACACCCAATTTCGCGTTCTCGGCGATCTTGTGCAAATCCGACTCGTCGGCAATGACAATTGCCTCCGACATGCAGCCGGCGACCGCCTGTACCTCGGGATGGTTCTTGTCGCCGATGATGACAACCTTGTAGCCGTCCTTTTGCATCTGAGAAGCAATCTGCTGGAGGCGTTTTACGAGCACGCAGGTGGCATCGACGATGTTGACACCCTTTTGGCTGAGTCTGGTCATCTGTTCGGGAGCGGCTCCGTGTGAGCGAATCAGGACCGTCGCACCTGCCTTGATCTGTTCCACATCGTCAACCGTCCTCAGACCCTTTTCAGCCAGCTGCTCGACAACATCTTTATTGTGAATAATCGGCCCGAGACAATAGACCTCTTCATGGTCGGCGAGTATCTTCTCGGCGATACGGATGGCGTTATTCACGCCGGGGCAAAATCCACATTTGTCCGCGACTACAACTTCCATTACAGTTAACCAACCGTCCAAAGTCCATCGATTCCGTCACTTGCCCAGCCGGGCACACTCGCACCGGCAGAGCGAAATTGTACGCAAAAACCACATCGGAATCCAACAAAACTTTTGTGTCGGCTCGCCGGGTACGCCTGCAGATACGGCATGGACAGTCTCGAACCGGCGGACGCACAAAGAGCGGAATGTGTGATGTAAAACACTTGCCCTTATCCGGAAAAGAGCTATCATAAGGCGCCGAAATGGCAAACCGCCGCCGGGGCCGGCGGATGAAAAAGTCAAGGAGGTGAGCATGGACGAGACGATGCGACCTGGGATTATTTCATCGAGGCAGGCGAAGATGCGTCAGGTTGAGCCATTGCGCTCGGAGGGAGGACTTTACATCGGTATCGACATCGGCTCGACCAGCAGTGACATTGTCATGCTCGATGCAGACTACCGAATAGTATCCTGCGATTATCGGCGCACCAGAGGAAGACCCATAGAGACAGTGCGGTCACAGCTGCAGCAAGCCCTCGAACAGGTCAACAGCGGACAGGTCGGACTAATCGCCTTGACGGGCTCAGCCGGTCGGTTTATCGCCAGGCTGCTAAATGTCCCATTCGTAAATGAGGTGCCCGCCCAGGCCTGCGCCATATCACATCTCTATCCCGAGCTGACGCAGGCAACGGTCATCGAGATGGGCGGCCAGGACAGCAAGCTGATATTCCTCGCAAAGGAAGACGGCCGCAGCAGGGTTCTCGATTTTACGATGAACACCGTCTGCGCCGCCGGGACAGGTTCGTTTCTGGACCAGCAGGCGGATCGGCTCGGCATCAGTATCGAGGATGAATTCGGGCGATTGGCTCTTGAGAGCAGGAACGTGCCGAGGATGGCCGGACGGTGCTCGGTCTTTGCCAAGAGTGACATGGTTCACCTCCAGCAGCAGGCGACACCGGTCGGTGATATTCTCGCCGGGCTGTGCCTGGCGCTTGCACGAAATCTAAAGAATAATCTCGGCTCCGGACGACAGTTTGCAAAACCGATTATTTTTACCGGCGGTGTTGCAGCCAACGTCGGGGTGGCCCGCGCACTGGAAGAGGTCTTCGAGCTGGACAGAGGCGGTCTTCTCGTGCCGAAAGAGCACTTTTTTACCGGCGCAATTGGTGCGGTGCTCGTTGCCGGGAGCAAAGCCGTACGGCAGGACATTGACGCCGAAGCCCTCACTGGGGCAATCGACCTCTACCTGCATAAGCATGGCTCGGCACTGGCCGGTGCACCGCAACGAGAACCTTTGGATAAGCCGGTGCTGGCCCCGCCCGAAAGCAATGTTTATGAGAATCTGCTTGCCGAGGCCGTCGAACCAATTGAGGCGTACCTTGGGGTCGATGTCGGCTCGTTGAGCACTAACGTGGTCGTGATGGATAGAGGCAAACGCATCCTCGCCAAGGCCTATCTGATGACAGCGGGCAGACCGTTGGAGGCAATTCAGCAGGGACTGGACATAGTCGCAAAGAAAGTCGCAGGCAAGGTGAAGATATTGGGTGCGGCAACAACCGGCTCGGGCAGATACCTCACCGGCGATTTCATAGGAGCCGATATCGTCATAAACGAAATCACGGCGCAGGCGACCGGGGCGGCGATAGTGAACCCGAAAGTCGATACGATATTCGAGATTGGCGGCCAGGACAGCAAATACATATCGCTCAAGAACGGCGTGGTCGTTGACTTTGAAATGAACCATGCGTGCGCCGCGGGAACCGGCTCGTTCCTGGAAGAGCAGGCGCAGCGATTAGGCATAAGTATCAAGGACGAATTTGCAAATCTGGCGTTTGCGAGCAAAGGCCCCATCAAGCTCGGCGAGCGCTGTACGGTGTTCATGGAGTCGGACCTGTTGAGCTACCAGCAACAAGGGGCCGAGATAAGCGACCTTGTGGCAGGTCTGAGCTATTCGATTGTGGCCAACTATCTTAATCGCGTGGTCGGACGGCGAAAGATCGGCAACAACATCTGCTTTCAGGGGGGAACGGCGTTCAACAAGGCGGTGTGGGCGGCTTTCGAAAAGGTCGTGGGAAAACCCATAATGGTTCCCGACCACCACGAGGTGACGGGCGCACTTGGTGCGGCGGCAATTGCGGCTGAATACATGCAGAAAAAGGCAGTCAAGCCGGGACAAACGCCCGCAGGCAAATTCAGGGGATTCGAGAACCTCGTTTCGGCCGGCTATTCAGTCGAGTCATTCACATGTGAGCACTGTCCGAATCACTGCGAGATAAAGAAGGTGAAACTGCCCGGGGCCGAGCCGCTGCACTATGGCTCGCGTTGCGACAGATACAACCTGAAAAAAGCCGCACATCGCACAACGCGGTTCGACGCATTCGGCTACTACAGGCGTAAGCTGCTCGAGTACGCAGGCCTGACAGATACTGATTCGTCCGGGATATCGACAGGCAGAAAGACAATAGGTATCCCGATGGCTTTGACCTCGTGGCAGCTTCTGCCGCTGTTTTGCCGGTTCTTCGGTGAGCTCGGCTTTGAGATAGTTCTCTCCGGCAATACAGACAAGCAGACAATCCGCATGGGAGTGGAAAGCGTCACCGCACAGACGTGTTTTCCTGTGAAGGTCGCCCACGGTCACATTGCCGAGCTGGTCAGCAGAAAGGTGGACTATATCTTCCTGCCGAGCATTGTCTCGATGACAGCCAGCTACCCTGAAAACGAGCACAGCCAGTTGTGTCCATACGTTCAGTCGTTCTGCTACCAGGCGAAGACTGCGTTTGCCGATAAGCTTGGTGACACTCAGATCCTAAGCGCCGAGATTCGTCTCGGTGAGGGCCAACGGCTAATCAGAAAGGGTTTCCTGGACATTGGCAGGCAGTTGAAGCTTTCTTCAGGGGCGGTTCGCAAGGCGCTGGGAGAGGCATTTTCGGCCCAGGCGGGTTTCGAGTCGGCTGTGAAACGGAAAGGTCGGGAAATCATCGACCAGATTGAGCCGGGGGACAGATTGTTTGTGCTGGTGTCGCGGCCTTACAACGGCTGTGACGACGGGGTGAATCTTCAGCTTCCGAAGAAATTGGCCGAACACGGAGCTGAGGCGATACCACTGGATATGCTCGACCTCGGGCAGGCAGATTTAAGTGACGAAGATTTGCACAGGTCCACTTACTGGTCTTACGGGCAGAAGATTCTCAGGGCTGCGGAGGTAATCAAGACAGACAAGCGGCTGTTCGGGATTTATCTCTCGAACTTCAGTTGCGGGCCGGATTCGTTTTTGATGACGTTCTTCAAAGACATCATGGCCGACAAGCCGTCTCTGTTGCTCGAGATTGATGAGCACTCGGCCGATGCGGGGATTATAACGCGGCTTGAGGCGTTCCTTGAGAGTATGAAAAATTATGAGCCCGAAAGGATAAGTGACGCTGCGCCGACCGGGCCGATTAAAAGACCGGCAAAGGCAGCAGGGATTGGGCCGGAGCGGACCTTGTACATTCCTTATATGGGCGATGCGGCTTACGGTCTTGCGGCGTGCTTCAGAGCGTATGCCCAGCCCGCAAAGGTTATGCCTGTGGCCGACGAAGCGGCACTGCTTATGGGCAGAGCGTACACGACGGGAAAAGAGTGTCTGCCGTGCGCAATCACAACCGGTGAGCTGCTGAAGATTGTCGGCGCAGAGGACTTCGAGCCGGACAAGGCCGCGTTCTTTATGCCGAGCACGTCGGGGCCGTGCAGGTTCGGAATGTACAACTGTATGCACAAGCTTATCCTGAAATACGCCGGCGCCCAGGGTGTTGCGGTTGTCTCGCCCAACCAGGACAGCAACTTCTACGCGGATTTTGTACACAGTTTCGACGGCTCGACAACAGGGACATTCATGAAGGACACCTGGATTTCGGTGGTTGGCCCGGATTTGCTGCACAAGGCGTTCTTGCGGATTCGCCCATTCGCAGTTGACCGCCAGGCAGCTCAACGAATCTACAACGAGTCGGTCAGCCGGTGGGTACAAGCGGTGGAGGCAAGAACAAGCTTTTCGGCGAAGAAACAGCTTATGCGGGACATGGCCGGCAGACTCGCGGCAATTGAGCTGAACGGGCAGATGCGAAAACCGCGTATCGGCATAGTAGGCGAAATATATGTGCGTAACCATCCCTTTGCGAACAGACATATTATCGCGCGCCTGGAAGAGCTCGGCGCCGTCTGCGATCTCGCTTCACTTGCCGAGTGGATATACTACACCAACTTCACCCGCATTTCAACTGCAGGACGAAAACGACAATTTCGCAACCTCTTCGGCAACCTCGTTCAGAACCACTTCCAGCACAAGCTGGAGAAGGCGCTTGCCCGGCCGCTGGAAGAGAGGTTCGGCCCACTGGCTGAGCGGCCGGTCGAACACGTAATTGAGCTGGCGAAACCATATCTGCACGTCTCTTTCGAAGGCGAGGCAATTCTCAGCATCGGCAAGACCGTCGAATACTATCGGGATGGTTTCGGCGGCGTCGTCAATGTGATGCCGTTTAGCTGCATGCCTTCGACGATCGTTAGCAGCCAGACAAGGCGGCTTAGCGCCGACTGTGGGGACATGCCGATTCTGAACATCAGTTTCGATGGTCAGGAGGACGCGACCTTGACAACGCGATTGGAGGCGTTCGTCGAGCAGGTGGCTTCAAGAGAAGAGACAAACGTCACAGCCGGCGAACTCATATCAGCATAAGCCGCGCTCGGGTGAAAACGAAAGTACTGCGAACAACTCAATCCAGCGGACAAACCCGGATATTTCGATATGCGACGGGGCCGTGGTCGCCCTGCAAACGCAGCGGCCCGGCAGGCACATCATCGGGATACATCCCTCCACGGGTCGGCCCGGTCAGCTCGATGTTCTCATGGATGACAATGCCGTTGTGGATGACTTTCTCAAAGCGGGCGTTGGCGATCTTTTTACCGTTTTCATCGAAGCGTGCAGCTTTGAAAAAGATGTCGAACGTCTGCCATTTTCCCGGCCCTAACGCCGCATTGACGCGAGGCGAATAGCCCTCGTAGCCCTTGGGCTCTCTGTTTTCGTCCCAGCGCTCGTAGATGCCGCCGCACTCTATTCCGGGATAGGGCGGCTTTTTCAATTTCCAACTGTCAAAAATCTGGATTTCGTATTGCCCCTGGACATAGACGCCTGAGTTCGAACCCTGCGCAACCATAAATTCGACGTGCACCCTCGCGTCGCCGAATTCGTCTTTACTAATCAGGTCCCTGGCCTTGCCGACGGGGCCGTTAATGAGGACGCCTGTTCCCCTTTTCGTCACAAGCAGCTTGAGGTTATCCTTGTTTATCGTCACATCGCCGACGATTTCCCAGCCGGCCGGCGAACGCCACGTGCTAAAGTCTTTTCCTGCCAGGCTAACCTTGCGAGGACACATATCACATGTGCCGCAGGACAGTGACATAACGACAGGCAGAACCAGCACGACTGTTAAAACAGCGCGAACGATAACCGAAGACTTCATCGCTTTGCTGCTCATCTTTTTGTCTCCATAGTCAACATCTTGCCTGTTTCGATTCTTAAACATGGACGCTTCCCTCACCGATTTCTTCAATCCTCTTACGTTTTCTCTGACTCTGCTTCTCTGCCTAAGCCGAGGACTTCTTCGGTATGATAAACCAGCCGACCACATACGTCACTGCCAGCGGAATCACCGCCGTCGCCACGCAGAGAAACACTGTTACAAGTCGAATGATTGTCGAGTCGATATCAAACGCCTCACCGATACCGCCGCAAACTCCGGCAATCTTTTTGTCCGTATCCGACAAATATATCTTCTTCATGATTGCTCCCACCAAAAAACCAATGCCATTGCGAGCTCCACCTCGTATCACGGGCATCTTGCCCGTGAATCTTATACACGCGACAAGCCACCTTAAACAACTGCTTATAATTCTTTGTGTTCTTTGTGGCTAAACCAGTTTTTCTCGTAAATGCCCAGGCAGCTTATCCGTCGCCACCCGCACCTGCTCCATCGAATCCCGCTCGCGAACTGTCACCGTCTTGTCTTCCAGAGTCTGGCCGTCAACAGTGATGCAAAAGGGCGTCCCCGCCTCATCCTGCCGACGATACCGCCTGCCCACCGCCCCTTTCTCATCGTAGAACGTCGTAAAATGTTCCTTCAAATCATTATAGATATTCCGCGCAATCTCCGGCATCCCGTCCTTCCTCACCAATGGAAAGACGGCAACCTTCGTCGGCGCAAGCGCTGGGTGAAACCGCAGCAGGTTTCGCTTCTCGCCCCGCACCTCTTCCTCGTCATACGCATCGACTAAAAACGCCAACGTGCTCCTGTCTATGCCTGCGCTCGGCTCAATCACATACGGTATGTATCGCTTTTTCTCGACATCGTCGAAATAAGACAAAGGCCCCTTCAAATACTCCTCCGCTTCGGCTTTCAATTCAATCTTCGCCAAGTCCCCTTTCGCCTCGAACCACGCATTCAGCGTCCGCATCCCACGCTGATGCTGCCGCAGGTCATAATCCGTCCGGTTCGCAATCCCCTCCAACTCCTGCCAGTCGCCCGAGCCGAACGGAAACTTATACTCCACATCGACACACCCCTTGGCATAGTGCGCCAATTCATCCGCATCGTGCTCTCTGAACCTCAGGTTTTCTTTCTTTATCCCTAAATTCAGGTACCAGTTGAACCGCTGCTCCTTCCAGTGCTCGAACCACTCGTCGTCCGTCCCCGGCTCACAGAAAAACTCTAATTCCGCCTGCTCGAATTCTCGCGTCCGAAAGATAAACGCCTTCGTCGTCACCTCGTTGCGAAAGCTCTTTCCTATCTGCGCAATTCCGAACGGTATCTTCACCCGCGTCGTATCCAATACGTTCCTGAAATTCGCAAATATCCCCTGTGCCGTCTCAGGCCGCAAAAAGAGTGTCATCGAATCATCGACGTTCGCACCCATCTGCGTCTCGAACATCAGCTTAAACGGCATCGGCTCGGTAAAGTTACCGACCTTGCCGCAATCGGGGCACACCTTGTTACTCAAATCGTGTTGCGCCGCCACTTCCTTTTCGATATCCACGTGCTCGATATGCTCCTGTGCCGCCGCCCCTTCTTCTGCCTTGTCCTTCAGATGGTCAACCCGCGTCCGCGTATTGCACTTCTTGCACTCGCATATCAAATCCGCAAACTTGTCCGCATGTCCCGATGCCTTCCACACCAAAGGGTGCATCAATATCGAACAGTCTAACCCCACCACGTCGTCGCGCATCTGAACGACCGCTTTCCACCAGGCCTTGCGCACATTATTCTTCAGCTCCACCCCCAAAGGCCCATAGTCGTAACAGCTCGCCAATCCCCCGTATATCTCACTGCTCTGAAATATAAAACCACGCCGCTTGCACAAACTCACGATATCATCCAGCTTCGCCAGTTTAGCCATAATACCCTCTAATGCAAATGGATTCTTAAACTTACGAAATGCCCATTATAATCCCATCCCCCCCGGTTTGCAAAGATTGTAAAGGATGACTTTGCTGCCGGCTCCCCGAATCACTCCGGCGTTACTTCTCCTCCCGTAGCTTTTGTATTGCTTCCAACTGCAGAACCGCCTCTTTATCATTAGGCCGGCCCATCGCCTTCTTCGCCTTAATCAATGCCTCCAGACCCAGAACATAAACAGCTACACCGCCGATTTCGACCTCCTCGCTGGACTCCTTCACTTGTAGAAAGCTGCCCACTCCCTCAACAAAACTCAGACAATCCAACTGACCGATATCCGTATCCAGATACAAATTTTTGAATTGACCGCAGTTTTCCTCGGTTAATCGTAGTGCTTGGTGCCCGGGCGTCATCCGGTGAACCGGATGAACATCCGAAAGAGCTTTCTGCAGTCGCAGCAGGTTCTCTTCAGAGAACAAACAGCATATATCCACATCTGCAGTGACGTAACTGCACCCATGAACCACACCGGCGTAACCGCCCACAACGGCAAACTCCACTGCTCCTTTGCTTAGCAGCTCAACCAGACTCGACAAATCTTTCTTCACAGCCTCTTCGCCTTGCGCAGCTTTTCCACTATATCAAGTGCAATCTGGTGCCGACGGAGCCGCTCGGAGACACTTCGCTTCACATTCGCCGCCAATTGATGAACATCAATCCCATGCTCGATCGCCGCCTCGATCCCATGGCATTTCGGTAGCCCCGCACCCGATTTAATATTTTGCTCGCATTCGCCGACCATACCGAGAGTATATCCATCGCATCCAAAATCCGCAACAAAAGTCTCGTCGTCCATCTTTCTGTCAAACTTATTTTATGTACTCTATCCTCTCATACGATATCTTCCCGCTCACCACCTCGCAAAAGCCCTTGCCGTCCTTCACGCCGACTGTCCCATACCCCGTCGCCGTACTCAAAAACGCCCGAAAGTCACCTTTTACTCTCGGTTGTAAATAAAGCACCTTCTCAACACCGTCGTATCGCGCGCCGCTTAGTGCGCTAAGCAGCGCGTAGCTCGACATAGCCCGCGCGTACCAGTGCCCGCACTCATACTCATTGAACGGATTCCGCGCCCGTCCGTCGTACCTGTCCCTCGCTACCCTCACAATCTCTAAGCCCTCACTCACCATGCCCTTCATAATAAGATGCGACGCAACCTGATACTCAATTCCCGTCCACACCTCGTTGCTATAGACAAATGGAAGACTCAGTCTGCCCCCCTTGGGCCACGTGCAAATCAGCAGCCCGCCGTCGTCGCCCATCGCATAACCGGGCCTCTGCGGATTCGCATGCTCGCTCAGGTCCCTCTTCAGATTGTACTTGTGGATACTCCTCAGGTGACTCGCCACCTTCTCCTGGTCAAGAACGTCACCGACACCCGATACCGCTGCAAGCCACGCACCCAACACACCGTCCGCAAGACAGCCCTTGCCGTACTGATACTTGGGCCCTTCCTTCTTCAAAAGCTCAATCGCCTCCGGCGTATAGCCCCCGCCAAAACTCTGCATCTCCAGAGGACTACCCGCCCGAAGTCCCTCCGTCTGTATCTTTTGATAGAAATACTCCCCATCCCAAAGCTCCTCATTCACAAACTTCTCACCTTTGCCGACTAATTCATCGTACAGTGACACATCCTCTCCAATCGCCTTGCCCATCCCAACAGCCGCCTTCAACGCCCCCAAATAAAAGCTGCTGCACATCGGCTCAGGCCCCCAGAACTCAATGTCATACGTGTTATGATGCGGCTCGCTCAGAACCCCGTTATGATTCGGGTCCCATGCCTTAATACAGTAGTCTAAGCTCGCCTTCACCTTAGGCCACAAACCCTTCATCCACTTCGTGTCCCCGCTGATACGCCAGTCACGATACACCTTCATCACACAGCCCAACTGCCCGTCACTGGCTGCGTGAAAGCCATGACCCGGCTCGCGTATCGGCAACGGACACCGAAAATTCTGATGACCCCGCGCATTTTGACAAACGCAAAACTCCGTCTCACGAAGCGTCCGCTCTAACGATGGAAACAGATGCGGCACTGCCTGGGCATAATTCCAGACATGCGTACATGAGCCTGGACAGCATCCCGAAACCTCGTGGCAGCCCTCCCATGCCCACATCCGACCGTCCTTCTGCCGCAACACCGTCGGGCTTTTCAATATCGTCATATTCGCCGCCACCGCCTCAATAACCTCCGCCGATAACGTCGTATCATAAAAGCACTTGCTGAATTTCGCCGTCTTCTTTCTCAAATCATCGTAATTCTTCCCCCAGTACTCGATTACCTCCTCGATACTGCCGAACTTCCCCGAATACCACGGCTGATACCTCTCTTCCTTTTTCTCTTCACCCGCCTTCACCACACGAGGCCCGCCTGCCTCAACGTCACTGTAGGGCACATACCAGCACATCATCAGCCGAACTACTCTTTCCTCGTCGGGCTGCAGCGAGATTGGTACATATATCGTCGCCCCCGGACTCGGACCCCCGCTTCGCGCAAAATCCTTGTCATAGCATGCGCCTTCGGCGATGTCCTTCCACACCATCGTGTAACTATCGAACCAGCCACCCCTGAACCACGCCGCGTTCACCTTCGCATCTTTACTCTCCACAAAAGCTGCGAAGTACCCCTCGTCCCATTTCCTCATCCCGCCTCCCGCCGGCTGAGCCAGAATGAAACCGCCTTCGGTATTCTTGATAACGCCCTTATTGTCCTTAACAGCCATGAAGTTCTCTGCATTGAACGAATAAACCGCTTCGACCCTTTCACCCGAAGTGTTCACGAGCTTGTACTCCAGCCCGGCCACAGGCAAGCTCGACGTATCCGGCTCCGGCGGCGTAAACGGACTCCACCCCGTTATCTCCACCTTCAACGGCACCTTCGCATCCTCTAATGTCACCACCCCGAATGGAAACCTCGCCTCAAAACTCGCCTCGCGAAATCTCGGCAGCCCATACGTCGTCTCCCCAAGACCGTTGCCGGGCCCGCCAAATTGTCCTGTCCCCGGGTGAATCGCAAACACCTTCCACTTGGGTACAGGCCCCTCCAGTACGCGTGCGACATTCCCGTCCTGCCCCTTCACGCAAATTGCAGAAAACACCCGATGCTCACGAAAAATGTCAGGCCGATTCCGCAAGGACCAGTGACTCAGCATCCCCGTTCCCTCAAGGCACACCATCCCTGCCCCGATACCGCCTAACGGAAACGCTACACGGTCAAGATTTCCCCCCGTGTACGCCCCGTTATATTCATGCCCGCCAAACACCACACTACTGCCGACCACAAGCAAAACAACGCAACCGATAACACGCGAAATTCCTGCACACTTCATAATCCTGCTCCTTAAAAGAATTAGCCAACCAGACGCCCCCATTGTATTACCCTCGCTCCCGATTGCAAGAATTCCGCACTCAGTTATTGCAAGGGCTTTTCCTTCCCGAATAACCACCCTAAAGGATCAAATGGCTTTTTTGGTTTTTTCACCTCCACCGCCTTGTTACCCATAGCCAGTTTCAACGACTCCTCCCATCTCTCTCGCCCCGCCTCCAGAGACCGCGCAAAACCATACTCTCTGTCCCCTGTCCCCACGTATAGTTTCTTGCCCTTATACCGCTGGCCCGGCAGATACTCGCCCCGAACCGTCGCCGGATACCAGTACCGCGGAAACTCATGGTCCTTCAAACCCGGCGTGATGTCACCGATATCCACATTATGAGCATTAGAAAGCTGCCTCTGCGTCACCTTCAGTGTCACATCACGCGTAAGATAATGGTCCGCCCAGTAAATGAGATTCGGTTCGTTCGGCATCGCCCCCAGCTTATCCTCATCCCACCCTAACGGTACATACGCATCCAGAAAAGTCAGATGGATACTCGCATCCGTCTGCTGTGCTATTTTCTTTGCCGCCTCGCTTATCAGCCACGAACCCGCAGAATGCCCGACCAAGTGAACATGCTCCCAGTCCTTCGAAACCTCTAATATCTTCTCCGCCAGCATCGCCCCCGCAGTATCGCGTGCAAACTCCGCCGCATCGCGCGGATTCACTTTTCTTGCATCGACCCGCCAGTCGAACCACCCGCACACCCACTCATTCGCATCGACCCTCTTCGCTATCTCAACCGCCAAATCCCTCGGCCACGCAGCCCGCTCGAACCAGCCGTGCGTCCCCACAACTAAATATTTCCTTTTCCCCGCACGGTAATTGCCGTCCACAGTCGCCAGCTTATTGTCATTGCCGTCTCCCACATTCAGATAAAGCCTCGGCTCCTCAGCCGGCACATCACTCCCGTAAAACACCCCCTCAAGGTCGAACGCCCCGTACCCACACGCTGCCAAACAAAAAACCACCAAAATACTCAACCGCTTCCTGACCATAATACCTCACGAGAAAAGACCGTGTGCCGACATTTTACCTCCCTCTGCATCCATTGCAAGGGTAGGGTGGCCCTTGTCCACTCTCTTCATTCGCCAAAAACCTCTTGAACCCGGGACCTTTTTAAGATAAAAACCTGCTAATCTGAAAATATCTTCGGAAAGGAAATACCGATGGCCGACTCGCCCGGGAAAAGAAAAACTGCAAAAAACCGAAAGTCCCTCGCCACCCGTGCCGTCCACGCCGGCGAGCCCCGAAAAAGATACGCCGACTCAATCACCACCCCCATCATTCAGACCTCCACCTTCACGTTCGCCAATACGAAGGCAATCGAAGACTATACCAAAAAGGGCAAGATGCGATACGAATACGCCCGCTACGGCAACCCCACCGCCACCATCGCAGAAGCTCGCCTCGCCGACCTCGAAGGTGCCCAAGACTGCGTCGTCTTCTCCTCAGGCATGTCCGCCATCACAACCACCATCCTCTCACTCGTCCAGTCCGGCGACCACATCGTCATCACCGACGACAGCTACAAAAAAACCCTCGAATTCTGCAAATCATATCTAAAGCAGTTCGCAATCGAATGCACCATCATCCCGTTCGGCGACTACCACATCCTCGAAAAAGCCATAAAGAAGAACACCCGATTCATCTTTTCCGAGTCACCCACAAACCCATACCTGAACATCTTCGACCTCGTCAAAATCAAAAAAATCGCCGACCGACACAACGTCCTCACACTCATCGACTCCACTTTCGCCACACCGTATAACCAGCGCCCTATCGAGTTCGGAATGGACATCGTCCTCCAGTCCTGCACCAAATACCTCGCAGGCCACAACGACATCCTCGCAGGCGCCGTCCTTGGCCGAAAAGAGCTCATCGACAAAATCAGAGACCTCCACAAATCTATGGGCGGTACCATCGACCCCCACTGCTGCTACCTCCTCCTGCGAGGCCTGAAAACCTTTCCACTCCGCGTCAAATACCAAAACGAATCCGCTCTCAAAATCGCACAATGGCTCGAAACCCACCCCAAAATCAAAAAAGTCTATTACCCGTTCCTCAAATCACACCCCCATTACGACGTCGCCACTAACCAGATGACCGGCGGCGGCGGCGTCGTCTCCTTCGACATCAAAGGCAGCCTCAATACCGCAAAGAAATTCCTCGATGCCCTAAAGCTCTGTTTCATAGGCCCCTCACTCGGCGGCGTCGAAACTCTCATCACTCACCCGGCACTCGTCAGCTACTACGACTACACCCGAAAGCAGCGATACACCCTCGGCATCACCGACACCCTCTTCCGGCTCGCCGTCGGCATCGAGGACACCGAAGACATCATCACCGACCTCGAAAACGCACTCAAATAATCGCAGGGCACCGCTGAGTTTTCAGTCTCGAACGAGCCCCTTCCTCTTGAACCACGCCAAATCGACATAGGTAGGTCCTCGCGGGCTTTCTCTGCCACACCACCGGGCATACGGGGCCGTACCACGGCGGTTCGGCTGGTTAAGCTGTTATCTATTCTGCCAACAAAGCAGGTCCCAGCGTATTAAAATTTCTCACGCCGGGTCTTCGGAGCTACGCTTCCTTAGAACCCTGCCTCACGGCAGCGCTCTTGCGCTTCGCTAACACTTCACCTCTATCAGGTTGTGTAGAGGACTTTCACCTCCATGCTTGCCTGCCTTTTACCCGCCGTTCATTTGGCGGGCTGGCGGGCTTACCCGCCACTCCGTCTGGCGGGTTATCAAACATACTCGGCACACCAAACAAAAGGGCTGCAAGCGTGATGCTTGCAGCCCTTTTGTTGTGCCGTTAGGGGCACGGTCGGGCAGTTAAGAGCCTATCCTAATACCCCGCTCTATTACGGCTGGCTGCAAAGCCCGATGCCTGCGTTGTCGGGGCGAAGGTGTGAGAAAGATGTTGCAAAGTGGGGTGGTAGGGGTTAAGATATGCGGGAATTTGGTATGGCGGCGTAGCCAAGAGGCCTAAGGCGACGGTTTGCAAAACCGTTATTCGGCGGTTCGAATCCGCCCGCCGCCTTTTCTTTTTGCCCTATGACAGGGGGTGAAAGTTGGACTTGTTTGTTGCCTAACAAACCACCAGACAAAGACTTACTATCTTCATCGGATTTTCTGCTGTGTTCTACTCCATTGCCATTTGCGGACATCGAGTCTGAATCAAAGTAAGCATTTTTTGTAAGTTTTTTGTAAGCTGGTTTGTAAGCGCTTTTGTCAATTACAACAGATGTGTCATCTGTGCCTGTTTTCAATGCCACTGCTTTGTTCTCATCGTTTTTATCCCCATCAAAAGAGGGCAACTCCGGCAGTGAATCAAGAGCAGCTCTTTCATCATACAACCCGATATGAGTATAGGTGTCCATCGTCAAGCCGATGGTACTGTGTCTTGCCAAAGATTGTGCAATTTTAGGTGAGGCACCGCTCCGCGTAAGGTTGCTTATAAATGTGTGCCGTAAACTATGAAAATCAGCTACCCGTCCCGTATCATCTTCATAGGTTATACCGGCAGCTTCTAAGTCCTTGCGTAGCATTTTGGCTGCCTTATTAACTCGAAAACCAGCAAATATGTTCGATTGCTCGTTTGCTTTCTGCTCAGCTTTCCAGCCTGCTAATTGGTTTGCAGTATCTGACCGTAACGGCAGAACATCATCTCTGCGGTGTTTGCTGTAAGCTGCCAAGACAGTCACAGACGGCGTAGAACCGCTCAGATTGAACGATTGCCACGCGAGGGATGCTAATTCACTCGCTCGCAAGCCTGTGCTCACAGCAAGCGTATAAAGCATTGTCCGTTCCTTGCCGGTCATACCACTGTGCCTTTGCCCCTTAGCTGTGCTTTTTATAAGCCGGTCTAACTCATCAGTGCTTAATGCTCTGCGAGCGTGGCGTATATCTGTTTTTGGGTTTTGGCCTGTAAGATAAGCCAGAGGATTCTCAGCGGTTCTATTATCCGCTACCAGCCAACGGCACAACTGTTTAACCGCTTGCAGATAAAAGTTGCTACTGCGTATGCTCAAACCATTGCGCCTGCGCTCGGCAAGATACCTTTGCACTTTTGACGCAGAAATATCAGCTATGAGAGCAAATTTGCAGTTCTCTATTACTGCCTTTGCCCGATTATGAACCAAACAAGCGTGTTTCTCCGTTGTGCCCCTATTCACCAGACTGGCCTTAAAGTCTGCAAGATGTTCTATCAGCGGTCGTTTGCGGTGTTCCTTGTACTTATCCACTATCCCTGCCTGTGCAAGCTCAGCCTCTTTTTCAAGCTGTGCAGCAAGTTGAGACGTGGCCTGTTTATCCTTAAAACCTTTGACTCGTTTTCTTGTCCCCTCAGCGGTCTTGTAGTCGATATACCAGTATTTCGACTGCTTGCGAATCCTCTTGCCGCTCTTGCCCTCAACCGTGTACTTTTGTTTGAATATGCTTGCCATAATATCACCTTGCCTTTTTCTTGTCTTTTGTAATTGTCAGCCCAAAGTATTTGAGCAGAATATCAGCGGTTTCGGCTTTGCAGCTCCCGCCCTGCATAATTCGGCACAAAGCAGCTTTATCAATGCCGGTTTCCTTGCTTATCCGGTAGCGGCTTTTGCCGCATGTCTCGATTTGTTTTCTTATCTGTTCCATTATCATAAGCAGTAGTGTAATGGTGCAGTTGAGGTTCGTCAACTATAAAAAGAAGTTTTTTTCAGATTTATTATTCTTTCCTGTATCTCACGTAATGCCTGTTTATCAGCTTGCTCTCTTGGCAGCCCCCCGTCATATTCAAGTATGGCTGCACGTTCCTCATATTCGACCCTCCATTCTACGGGTAGCTCCTCAACGCTGGTCAAGTGAGAGGTACCCAAGACCTCTCCTGCCCGCAACGCTCTCAAGCGGTCAAGAGCCGAAATCATAACGCTACTCCCTGCGCAAATTGCGCAGAATACGCAGAATTCAAGTTGGCGTAGCTATTTTGCGCATTTTGCGTATTTTGCGCGAGCCATAACGGATTTATTTTGTATTTTTGGCTGGGTTTTCGGCCTGGCCCCTTGTGCTCCCGCAAAACTTCTCTGATATAGCCGTGATTGATAAGTATCTCCAAAGGCTTATCAAGTTCATTGACTTTCTGGATACCGCCACGAAGGGAATTAAACGCCTCGCGCCTGGTAAACTCTTGTATTTGTTCAGAGGATACCCAGTCAAGTATTCTCCGAGCCGAATCAATAGCTGGGTCTGCTCCCATCTCAAAAAATGCAGCCTTTGCATGTGGTATCAAGTATTCACCGATTGCAATTGCTCCCAGCATCGTCTCAGCATCTATCTGAGCCTTTGCCGGATTGCCTGAAATTGCATAAATCAAGCCGTGAAAAATACCGGCAATACGACATACAGCACCAACAAGTTTACCTGCCCAGTCTCCCATTGACGCAAAATCTCCACCAGGGCCAAGTTGTTTCTCAACCTGCATTGCAAATCTGTCAACTTCTTGTAGAGCATCGCTGCCAACAGTTATTATATGAGGACACGGTTTACCATCGGTATCAACGTTAGGCTCAAGTCTAAGCGCATCAAGAATCTTGTCTTGATATGCCGCTGCTATTTTGGAATCAACCGGACAGGGATTGATTTTTCTATGGCCTAAAAGCGATTGAGGCAATGAATAAAGAAACCGCCCCAGCAGTCCACGTCCACGAAAGCCTTTTTTAAGCGTAAGCCCTCGCAGGACTTCAGGCTGAACAGCAACACCAATACTAAGAGCTGGCTTGCGTACATATCTTGGCGAAAAATCCCGATTAGCTCGGTTTACACGAATATCATCACCTGCATGGCCTTTTAGGTAAACTCCAAGATTCGGAGCACCGTTACTGCTGTAACGACCGGCCATAAGGTCAAATACATCACCTTCTGGACTCAACAACGCAAATCGACCAGCGTTATCGCTTAGCAATAACGCTACGCTCTCAGGTGTTGCATCATCGCCGATATACTGTGGGCTTGTCAGGGCTTCCAGTTTGCTCAATTCTTCTAAGAATTCACTTGCTTGCTCTTTATAGCCTTCTCTGTCCTCTGTTTTCTTTACTTTGGCAGCCTGCTTTCGGGCATGTTTCAAAGATTCTTCAAGAATGATCCTCTGATTACGATTCTGCTCGATCATTGGTGCCAGCCGCTCGGCTTCCAGTATCTCGAAATGTGCAAGCGGTTTTGTTACTACACTAAAAACCCCGCTTTTACGATTCGCCGGTGGCAGAGCAACAACCGTAAACAAATTAACAGGCTCCCAGTGGTCTCCCCGAACGTGAACTGTGATCCGTTTCGCCAGCGAAGCACCAGCGACAGATAAAACGAGCATTGCAGGCAGGTCAGCCGAAACCTGATATGATTCCGCTACTGCTTCGCAAAATTCGCACAATACGCACAATTGCCTCGGAAACGCTTCAAGAGGAAATGTCGGCAGGTTAAAATGTCCCAGTGGCGCTGGCAATTCCCATTCGCTTTCAGACTCAGACGGCTTCGCCTTTTCTACCAGTTCAAGCAGTTTTTCTTTAGTTCCACTATTGTTAAGCCAATCAGATACATCTCCGCCTCTTGCCAGTTCAGGCAGTTCAACTATCCTTACCTTCACACCTACACGAGCTAAACTTTCAACCACTTCTTTAGCGTGCTTTTTGCCGGTCTCATCATTGTCCGGTATGATAGCTACCAGTTTACGGTCGTTGAGAAATTCACTATAATTATCTTCCCACTTTCCCGCTCCCATCGCACAGGTAGTAGCGGTAAGGTCTTCTTTGTATAACCGGTCGACATCTTTTTCACCTTCCACAATGAACACCCAATCGTCTGGCTTCGCTCTGAGCAGCTCCTGTAATCGGTATAAAACCCGCCGGACTCCCTCAAGGTTCCATTCCCATCCACCTTGGCCGTCAGGGCGTCTTTGCCGGAAGTCTTTAGGCTCGTATCTGACAACCTGATACAATAGTTGCCCTGATTCGTCCTTGTAGTCGTAGGTCGATATAATTCTCTTTTCAACATCCACCAGTCCCGTTTTCTCATTACTTGGCATCATCACCCCCCCGACCCGACTTTTTTGATTCTGCGCCGAAACTAAGCCCCTCAGACACACGGTTTGACCTGCTCTTATACGGTTTGTAAGGATATAGCGAACAGCCTAAATCTGTGCAGAGCCGGACTTCTTCCTTTTGCCACTGGACACACATAAGACAGAAGGCTTTTATCGCTGCCTTCATACTCCTGCCCTTCATAGCCTTGTCATAGTTCGCCCTGTGAATCTTTGACATTTGTTCTTTGCGCTCTGCTATCTGCCCTTCTCTGGTTCTCATCATTCACCACCCGCCTGCTGCATGGTCTCGAAGGTTTTTCTGTCGGGCGCTCCGGCTTTAAGCCATTGTGCAATTGTGCTCTCCGCCCAGCGCACACTACCGCCGATTCTTATGGGGGCAGGTATCTTTCCACAACTGTTCAGCCGGAAAATTTGTCGCTTGCTCAGGCTGAGACGCTTAGCCAATTCTTTGCAGCTAATGAGTTGGCAGGTTTGATTTAACTCTTGATTACCCATTTCTTTCTCCTTGTTCACAATTCACGCTACGTTGGTTAAGGCTTTGGTACGGCCATTGCATGACCATCGTTGCCTACTACCCTTTAATGGCGAAATTTCATTCTCAGACAGCGAAAAGTGATGCCAATATCGGATTAAGAGGATGCTCCGGATCGTGTTATGCGTAGCGAACTAAAAGGAAAAAGCTTATGTGTCGAAGAGGAAGGAATTTTTTCAGAAAATGCCCTTTTCAAGGGGAAACCAAAATGAAATTTCATCTTGGCTCTTAAGATATGTTTTCACCACTCTCGTGGGTCAACAAATTTGAATTTGCACGGATACCTCTTGGCGTTCTCGTCATATCGTTTTATTGGCATCCCCTGAAGACCAAATGCTTCCCGCAGTGTCTTGCGAATGCGTTGAATATCTTTAGGTGTGATTTTTTGAGAATTTACTGAGGGCTGATTCTGTTCAGCTAAAGATAAGAATATGGACCACAGTTTATTCGGCAATGTTTTACGTTCGTCCCTAAATCCAAGCTCAAAGTAACCATATCGTTGCCAGTTTTCAGCCCCTGCCTTGCATTTTATCGTATCATCGTCAATAACCTCAATAGTGATTTCTTCCCATTTGGTTGCTCCAACGAGCGCGGCTCGGTTCGGATGTACTGTTTTATCAACTTCGCGTGCCACTATTCCAGAAAGAACTTTTTCAACTGAGAATTTATATGCCTGGAAGTCCAGCGAAATGGTTAAAGATGTTTGTACAATTTTCTCTTGCTCTAATTGCTTTTTGCAGAATACATCTTCTATTAAAGAAACCGGGCTAAAAACGATTAAGTAATCATCATCGCTGCAAAGACGTTTCAGCCCCGTCAATTCTAACACCCCCTTGCGCACACAGGTAAAACCAAAAATAAAACCCACTCGATTACCCTTATAAGTTGTGTGACCAAGATAAAACAAATCTTGTGCTATCCTTTGAAGTGTCCCACCAAAGCCATTGGCCGCTCGAATGTGCTCCAAAAATCTCTCTATAGAAAACTCGTATTGCTCTATTGCGTCCGCGTCTAAGAGAATGGGGTCTATCTCATCATTCTGTGAGCAGACAGCATACTGTTTGCCTTCATTTTCAACAATATCCATAGGGCAGGCGTTTTCGCATGGCAAAGAGCATGGAAACGTTTCACTATTTGGGTCTGGCTGGACATACGTTAGCAATCTGAGACGCTGTAACTCTTCAAAATACTTCTTAGACCGCTTGAGCAGGTCTTGTTTATAAAAAATACTTGTGGGGTTCTTCTCTAACTCACCTAAGATATAAGCAATCAAACCAGTTTAACCCCCTGTTCTTTGAGATAGTCAGAGATAATATCCGAGTGCCTCTTCTGGGCCAAGTCGGTCTTTACTGGAGGCGTAATTGCAACCGAGACCTTTCGCTTCCTGCCGTCAACCTTCAACACAAAGCGAAAACGGGCGTAAGTGAGTTCACCATTGCCAAGGTTAATTCCGCCAATGTTCTCCTGTAAGCTCTTTCGCACATCGCCTGAGCTTATTATCACGACCGGCCTGGTCTTTCCCATAAGTCGAAGCGTTACTTCCGTCAGTATTATTTCGCTTATGTGCTTATTTCCGCTCCAGTCAAACGAGCCATCCTGCAACGGTTTCAGAGTATAGGTTTTATCCCGGTTGCCGCTCGCAGCAAGGGCCTCATCGCCCATAATACAGCGTGAAAAAGATTCAATATACTGCTCGCGGTCTTTGTGAAGCGACGTTTTTATCCGTAGGATTCCATCGGTCTTATCGTAAAGAAGTATATCCTCATTTGCAGGCCGGAAAGAGGCAATCTCAATTTTGTCTTCCTTCCAATACGCTACTGTTCGGACATAGCTGCCGTGCTTCACCAGTATAACAGTCGAATCTTTCTCGTTATAGGGTGTGATAATACACTCATTGCCTTTTGCGAGTTGTTCAAACCATTCTTTCGTTTCTTTAAGAAAAGCATCGAGCGTATCTTTCGTCAGCTTGAAATTGCCCGGCAAAATATGGCTGCTCAGTGAGCTTGACGTATGATAGTAACAGAACCATGTATAGGCATAGTCAAAAGCTTCTTTATGGTCAAGAAAGAGTTTCATAGCCATATTTTCAGGCGCTTCTCCTTCCTTCCACTTTATTTGAAACTGCCGGTATGCCTTGACTATATGATTTTTGGCCTTCTCGCAAATGTCATTTATCTTTTGAAAGTCCTCCAAGAGCAAAGCTTTGGCTTCCGCATTTCGAGCGTCAGTCATAAAATCTTCAAACGTCCCCGGACTCATAGTAAAACGAGGAGGTAATTTCGTTCCCTTCGGCAGCTTCTCTTTAAAATATCGTTCCAGCAATTCAGGGTCAATGGCACTGACAAGTTTATGCAAAGTCAAACCACGATGTCGAGGCATTTCAATAATCCCATAAATTCATTTTATTGGCCAGCCGCCGTGGGCTTCGATTGTCTCGTCAATCTGGTTTTCCATGCCCTTCCACGATGGCGATTTCTTCGGGCGTAAGGCCGTAGAGCTTGTAAACCATCTGGTCAATTTGCCGTTCATATTCTTCACGTTTATTTTGCTTACTGGAATTTTCAAAACAATCATAGGACTCTGAGAGTTTTAGGATCTTGTTGATTAAATCAACAAAAGGTCTCTTTTGACTTTGTGATACGGGTGGAGCCGGGAGGGCATTTATCATATGCTTAGTAAAATTAATCCCTTGATTGTAACTTGATGCTGGGTACTTTTCTCGTATGTAAAAGAACGCCAGTTTGCTATTTATCAAGGCTAATAAGTATTTCAAATCACTCATATTGTTGGTGCTAATAAGCAAGGTTGACTTTCCAGGTATAATCTGACCAGCGGCATCTAAACAAGCATCCAGCAGGGTCAGCCCTTTTATTATGATTTTGGGTCGTGTTGATTTCTCTGCATAAGTGTTTCTAAACGTATTCAAAAACTCCTCTTTATTTACAACCGGGCATAGGTACTTGTCCTTTAAGTAAGTCATTTCTTTCTTGCCCCACTTCGATGTGTATTTCCCAATGGTCCCGGTGTTTATTATCTTCAGTTGGCTGTGTTGATCAAAGTCGTCTCTTAGAGACAAATCGCTGATAAGAGGCTTCAATTTGTAGGCATCAGATGTTGCACAAGCATTTTCGCAATCAAACCAATCTGAGAGTCGATTTGGGGTCGACTCGATTTTGAGTAAGAGCTTCAGATAATCAGAGAACAGGAAATCAAGAGCAAACGGGGGCCTCAATTTCTTTTTGTTCACAGCATTCTTTAAGACGATACGATCACCTTCAACAATCAGCGTCTGTATGTTTTCGCAAGACGGCTTTTGGAAAAGTGAAACTATGGCGTCCACTTTGCTGCTTTCAAATACGGTTCGTCCGGCTTTCACAATGGCAGATATGTTGCCTATGGTATTCTTTCTGAGTTCAGTCCCAAACGGTTTTGAAATCCATTTATCAGGGCTAATGAATGCAAGGGAGCCCGGCCTCTTCAGAATCCGGAGGCCGAACTCAAAGAATACTATGTAAATATCCCAGTTGCCTTTAGCTGCCTTGTAAGACGCCGCTATTGTTTTTCTCAAATCGGGCATAGATTTTGTCATTGCTTCCGAATCAATGTAGGGAGGATTGGCTATAACTAAATCGAAGCTGTTCCTGACTCCAAACATCCACTCGGGATCGAACCAGGTAGCAGGCTCGTCTGAGAAAGGATTCCATTCCATCAGCTTGAGAGTCAGGAGATCTCGCCCACCCCAGCTCTCGATATGCGCAAACATCTTCTTGCGAATCTGACAGTAGCGTTTCTCCAATTCGCCCTTGGCGGTTTCGGCTTGGAAACATTCATCTCTGAGGTTTTCCAGCTCCTTGATTGCCTCCTTTGCCTCGAACATAGTCTCCTGGGATGCTCTTTGGGGAAGCCCGATGAGGCTGTTCGCACAGAGAAACTTGAAGTCTAAATTGGGAAGATGCTTGATGCCGCGATTGTCTTCCAAGTCATCTACCGCCTGGTCCACAATAAGTGAGAGGAAACATCTTAACTTAGAAATCTCAACAGCGACTGGCTGGATGTCCACGCCATAGATACAATCTCTAATGATTCCGAGCTTGTGCAGGTAATTTGGCTGCCCGACACTTCTTTTGAGTTCTTTTGCGACAAGCTGATCCTTGACGCTTGCGAGAATCCTTTCAAGCCACTTGTTTGAGTCGGGGTCTATTTTCTGCAAGATCAGGAGTATCTTTTGCAGAGCACCCATAGGGAAAGCCCCACTGCCGCAGGCGGGGTCGATAACCTTGATCGCGTCGAGAGCATCAAGTACCGCGTCCTTCTGAAAATCGGTTAGGCCAGGTTCGTCTTCCGCATAGTCGAGCAGAGACCTGATTTTGTCTTCAGCAAGACTGGTTCTTGTAAGAAGATACTGCTTTAAACTTTGGTCGACCATATACTCGACGATTGACCTGGGCGTGTAGTAACTCCCCGTAGCCTTGCGTGCTGTGTCGCCTGTCTCAGGATTGATTTCAGCCAAGAGGTTTTCAAAGATTCTACCGAGCATTTCAGGTTCGATTGAAAGCTCAACATCGACTGGCGTGTTCTCATCGATGGTGAAGTTGTACGTCTCGAAGATTTCAAGCAGGTCGTGCAGCCAATCGTCGGGGACCTTAAATGTGTTGATGTGCTTCGATATACCGAGGTCATCAAGCTCATAGTAGTCATCCTCATGTGGGGTGAACAGGCCGCCGTTTAGAAATGGAATTATTGCCCAAGGTTTGGATGCAAAGCTTTCGGCTCTTTCGCCCATCGGTGTGTTTAGGACTTCAAAGGACAAGGGTTCGAGGACATTGTGATAGTAGCCACTGTTCTTGCCGACAGCATCTGTCGAGAGGAGTTCTTCAGGCAATAGCGGTATGCCTTGTATTGAGTGTTTCTTTTTCAGAAACCAGCAGAAGACAAGTCGGCCAATTAGACGAACGGCGAATTCCTTCCTTGTGATATCATCCGGAGATGGGAAGGCAAGTTCTCCAGTCTTGAAATCACGAGTCTCAGTGCCGATTTGTCTTGTGCCACCCGTGAGCCTAGTGAAGAGGATAGCAATTTGGGTGTAGAAGTCCTTGTTCACAACCTCGATAGAAAATCGGTTCTTAATATCATCGAAGTCTTTGACCCTGCCCTGCCTTATCAGATATTCCTGCGGCGTGTGGACTTTGGCATCCGGGCCGAGGAAGAAAGAGAATCGCTTCGGATTAGAGTATTCCGTGGTCGGGCGCTTCCCTTCTTCCCATTTCAAATCGATGGTTACTAAGGACAGGCGGTAGTTCTTCGATGTCTTCGAAATGAACAGGACCAAGGCCCGCTTTTGGCCATATTCAGCCAAAAGCCGGAACGATTCCTTCGACAATGAAACGCGAGGGTCACGTTCAGAGGTGTGTTTGACCTCGTAGACATTCAGATCCAGGGATCTCGATTGGCCGATTTTAGTTACTTGCTGAGTGTATTGAGGGCTGAAGCTTAAGGATATGCTTTCGCAGCTTGCATCGAAATCTTCGGGCAGAAACTGGCTCCTGAAGAAGCGAACGTAGCTATTACGGTCATATGGTAAATTGAAGTCCATAGGATTAAATTAGCTCCTCTGACAAGATTAGCGATTCTGGTCCCTCTTCAATTCGCTTTTCGCGTTCAATAATGCCAACAAGATAATTGTGGGGACATTGTCTTTGCAAAAGCTCGAAATCCTCCTCCAGAGTCTTTAAGTCAATCGACCTGATAAAGCGGCTGTATCGGTCCGGCAGTGCATCCAGTTCTTTAAGCACGTAAAGCAGGTCCTCAAGATAGTCCCTTTTTTTCGGCAGTTTGTCTTTGAGGGCCTCGACTTTGAGAATTGTGTCTCTTTTGCCTCTGTCGAGAGCGACTTCTGTCTTTCTTGTGAACAGCTTGGCCTTTACCTTTTCGTAAACCGGCTCAAACGCATCACTGGTCTGCTCGGATTGCTCTGACATCTCGGCTTTAAAGAGTTCCAGTGCATCTGCCACACCTAAGGAAGTCGGCTCTTTTGTGTTCGTTCCGAGCTTGAAGGTATATTCCTCGCCTTTCTTACCGAAAACGAGCACACCGGACCGGTCTTTCTTGACGGTTCGTTTTACTCTACATCTTTTCGGTATGCTGCGTGCCTCCTCGACGATTTCGGGGTTTGATGTTCGCAGATTCCTGATGAAATTCTCGTAGGTGGTCTCAGGAGATAGCTCTTCCTGGCTGCTCAATGCTTCCTTAAACTGCTGTGAAAACCACGATTGGAGTTCTTCATCCTTGGTCAACACCTTAGTATCTTCACCGAACAGGGCGTGTACCATAGCAAGCTTCAAGGTAGAGATTTGCTTTACCCGTGTTTCCCTTTCTCCTGTCGCAGTGGGGAAGAAATTACAAATGAACAATTCGTCGAAGACTTTCTTATTGATGCGGTTTATTCGCCCGACTCTTTGGATTACTCTCGTGGGATTGTAGGGGATGTCGTAGTTGAAAACGATGCCTGCTCGATGGAGATTGAAGCCCTCGGAGATCGCATCGGTGGCTATCAGGACATCGTAGTCGTCTTTCTGGACATTGCTGCCCGCATCGAAATTCTCTTTGATGGTCCTCTTATTTGTTTTCGTTGCGTCTTTTGCCGAATACTTGAAGACTCGGAAATGGTCTTTCAGGTTCTCATACAGGTGTTCAGCGGTGTCAGCAAATTCAGTGAAAACTACAATTTTTCTTTCAGGGTCTTTGCTGAGCCTGTCCTTGACAATCTCGGCGAAGTGTTTGAGCTTACGGTCGTCCGGAAATCCATTTCCGAACCACTCCTCACGTATCTGTGACAGGAGCTCGATGTCTTGCTTCACGCAGTCAATGAACTCCTTTTTCAGTTCCTTCTTCTCGATGAGCCATAAGCCCTTTTCGATGTAGCTTCGCAGCTCGTTCTCAAGAAGAGCTTCCGGCAGTTCTTCATCGAGGTCTTCTCCCGTTGCCTGGACCAGTGCATCAACGTCGGGAAGCTTTCCCTTCTTGTAAACAGGTACTTTGCCCAGTCTTTCGTACCAATCCACGATAACCTCGGACGAATGAATAATCGAGTCTAAGGTTGACCGGAAGGCGTAGATGGAGCTCTCGAACCGGCGAACAAGCAGGCGTTTCATAAAGTCTGCCAAGTTGACTTGTGTTTGCCTGAGGAGATTTTCGTCTATGCCCATCTCCTCGGCGATTTTTTTCCTGTATGACTCGAAGTTTTTGATGTAGTTGGTGGGCATATAACGGGCACCGATGAATCCACCTTCCTCATCCTCCGGGGCAATTTTCTCAAGCGTAGCCTCGTAAAGCTCACTCAAGTCTTCCAGATCGTATACGCACATCTCCGGGTCGTGGACTTTGGGGAAAGATATGTTTTGTTGTTTGAGGTCGTCCCTGTACTCTTCTATCTCCTCCAAATCCAAACGTGATCGCCTGATTACCAGCGGATAAAGAATGTCCCTGATTTCACCTGCGATTTGCCTAATCCTTGCTGCGATTGAGCTCTCGCTCTCTGCTTTCTTTTTCTGGATTTCTTTGACCTTTTTGTATTCCCGGGATAGTTCTCTGAATTGATAGGACAGGTTATCGACTGTCTGTATTGTTGACCTTGTCGGTATCTGAAACAGCTTGACCATAGAGAAGACATCTTGAGGACGATTGTTGAACGGTGTTGCCGACAGCAGCATAACTTTGTTTCGCTGGCAAAGCTGGTGGAGATTTGCATAATCAGCCGTAAGCTCGTTTCTGTATTTGTGTGCCTCATCTATGATTAGCAGCTTTTCTTGATCTTCGTCGTTTTCTTCAAGGGCCTGTTCGATTTTCCCGCTACTGTAGATTTTGGCGTGGAACTCGAAAAACCAGCGGTAGTCATCCCACTGCTCTATCAAATGAGGTGGTGAGATAATGATGGTCGGAATGTTGAGATTGTGGGCTACAGCGGACGCAATGATGCTTTTGCCCAGGCCCACAACGTCGGCAACGATAACGCCGTTGTGCCTTTGCAGAATGTCAATCGCTCTTCTTATCGCATCTTCCTGATACTTGAGATTGATATACTTGCCCTTTGTAATTTCACTTGGTAGCCTCAAAAAATCCTTTTTGTATTGTGGAAAGTACTCTTCCAAGACGCGCACATAGAGCAAGAAGGGCCGTGGTAATTTGTCTATCCAGACCTTCTGGACCACGCTGTAGAGGAACTGGTCAATATTCTCCTTGTCAACTATGGTGACGGCATCTTCCCAAAGATCCTGAAATATCTTCCAGGCTTCGGCATAATTTCCAGCATCTCTGGACACAACGTTGATCTCAAACGTCCCTCTAAATCCCGACCTCGTAAAGTTGCTCGACCCCGTTATGACTGTCCCTGGATAATCCCCACCCTGACTAAATTCTTCCTTATTCTCGAAGATGTAAAGCTTGGCGTGATTTGGCTGTAGCGTTTTTCTTATTTCAAGCGTACCGTTCTTCATCTTTTCAATAAAGAGCTTGAACGCTTCTTGCTTCTCCCGCGAATCGAAGAAATCGGTGTCGTTGAAGAGCTGCACCAACGACCTGTAGTAGCTTTCCCTTATCTTGCCTCGGGGGGCATGCACCTCCTGTATGACCTGAAACTCCCTTATCCTGTTTGCGAGGTCTCGTTCAACTTCAAGACCGACCAGAATCTTGACCTCTTTCTTAGCTACCTGCTTATATATCTCCTGAAAGCCAGAAAAGTAAAAGTATCCTATTAGGAAATATAACCGCTCCGCACAGGGGAGAATGTTATTGACAACATCTGAGAGAAGCTTCTCTTGGTTAGTAATGAATTGAGTAGTCATAGCATAACCATATTTTCTATGACGCTGTTGTCCGTGATTTTATGTTCTTCTACGGCTTATACTGTTGTTTCTTTGCAAATTCCCTATTTAGCCAGCATTCTTACCGAAGATAAGTCTGGCCAAATACTACCCGTTCAGGATGGCAAATGCAAGCAGATATTCGATGACCAAACACGCAAACCAAAGCCAGGAAATGAGCAATGATGTCAACAATTCTACTCCCCTCATCAAAACCTATGAAAAACGCACTTAGCTTGTGTGCGGTGATGGTGAGGAGAAAACGCAGTTAAACCAGCTTACACAATCTCACAGGACCCCTCTCACAGCCACTTTACGCCCGTAGGATCGCCGAACTGGTCTTGAGGGTAGTCATACAGCCTATTTTTCAAAATCGGGCTTAATTTCCCGCAAGAAGAACTGGGCAAATCGGCTATGAAGGGCGACCGCTCAGGTGAATCGGGGCCTAATCGCAGTCATAGTCTTACCAGGGAAGGGTGAATGCCGCGTTGGCTCCGGAGTCCGGCGGTTAGGGACGTACCCTAAAAATCAAGTGGTGACAAGGGGACCCATTCGTCCAAAGCCCAAACAGGCAATAGCTTTACTGCCCGCTAACCGTAAACGTCTCGGCGTTGGTAGCACAGGTAAGCTGCTCGCCGGTATAGCTATAGTCATGGCTGCATCAGCGGCGGCTGGGTGGTTCGTTGGCGTCGGCTGAGTGGTATCGACCTTGCTCGGTATCCGGGGGAACTGCCGAATCGGCACGCTGCTCTTCCGAAAGCTTTCGAATGTGGTCGAGGTTGATCCGGCCGGTCTCATCCTGCAGCAACTTTTTATAGCGGTCGGGCAGCTTTTGGAACATCTCGGCCGATCTGTCGTCAGGACGCGTGCCTATAGGTGTCAATGTCGATACCGGCCAGGTAAGGCCGTAGCGTTCGTATATGTAATCGGGCAGGCCCGGCGGCAAAGCGTTTTCTTCGCCGAACTGCGGCAAATGAGCTTCGTTCAAGGTGACCGGCCTCGGCGCAGCAGTTTGTTTACCGGCAGTTTTCTCGGTTCGAGTCTTGTATCGCTGCGGCAGCTTGCTTAAAACCGCATCGGCCCGCTCGGCGGCGCCGCTGCCGGGGTAGGCCTCGGCAATTTCCTGTCGCGGACCTTCGGCCTTTTCCTTCATAGCTAAATAAGCCGGGTCGTTGGGTTCGGGTTCTATAGGGGTAGTCGGTGTTTGTGTACCCGAAACCCGGCCTAGTTCAACCTTCTGCGACATCGGCCTTGGCCGTAACAGCAAGACCGCCGCTAAAACCACAACCACTGCAACTACAGCAAAAACAGTAAGTATTTTTAGTCTAAATGCTTTCATAAAAATCACCCTTATCACCCACAGTTCATGCTCCAAAAACGGCCTAAACTTTACCTATCTTAACACGGTCAATCCATTACACCACCGCACTAAAAACAGCCATCTGTTTTTTTACACGCATCTATGGCGAACATGCCGTATGACATTGGATTGTTTATCTGTATAAATAAGTATGTATCTAACCGATAAGCCCCACCAATATTCGTAAACGTGTAAGTCGCAGTTCTTCGGAATCCCGGCCCCTTTTATTGAACCCCAGGCTTCAATGTCAGCCGGCTTGGTCCATGTGTGAATTGGCTCACCCAAATCGTCCGGCAGATCGGATAACAGGGAACCCACCGTTATATTCTGAAGGAGTAAGCTGAATCGGACCGAAGAACGTAATTTGAGATAATCAAAAAGGAACATACCAATAAGGACCACTATAATGATAAACGCAATAATACAAACCTGCCGTTTTTGTCGAATATTTAAGTTAAGCATTATCCACCTTAACTTTTCCTTAGAACCCGATTATTCAGATGAGCTACCTTATCCTTGCTGAATCGAGCCAGCTCATCTCAGAGTAATCCACTAGCTCATATTCATCTTCAAAGTTGGCTAAAAGTTCCAGCTTCCCGGCCTTCCGAAATGTCCTACGGTATTGAGGTTCATTCAAAAAGTAGTACATTTCGCAGTTCATCTTAGGCTTGGCCGGGTTATATATTACAGATACGGGGTCGCCTTCGGAAAACTTGGCATAGTATTGCTTCGGCCCACGGGCACTGCCCCAGTATGTTTTCGCCTGACCGTCTTTAGGATTTGGGGCTTCGAAGCTATACAGTATCATCCACGCCGGTGGAGCCAAGTTATCAAACCAGCATTCAACAACCTCACCCTTGACAATCTGCCCTTCCTCCAGCAAAATGAGCCGGTTCTCGGCTTTTCTCATCATGCCCCGCGGCGGACTGTTCATGCCCATAGAGAAGAAAATACCAATCGCCATAATTCCGACGGCTCGGGCTGCCCAGACAATGAATATCTTATTGATAATCGGGACGCTTGCGAAACTGTCCGGGTCACGCCTGATTTGCCAATTGCCCATGCGTCTTGAAATCAATAGCACGACAATCCCAAAGACAAGGCTAGGAAGCATCCTTATATCGAAAAACCACATAATGTTATTCCTAAAAGCTCTCCGTAGCAACGGAATCAATCAAACAGCCAAAATACGAAAATCAAGAATCGTTGCCTGTTCATTGATACAAGACATCCAAATCCAGACCGGTCATTACCACAAAATCTATTATCATCCGATGCTCTCCATAGGTATCAGCCTCAGCTACGGCTTCTGCCAATGCCATCCCAAGAATGTCTTCGAAAATTAGAGTCTCGCTGTGGACCGGTCGTACATAAGTCTGCGTTCTATGGGCATGGACTTCAACTGCCGGCCATGAAACACCCAAGCCAACCGAAAACTCTAAGCCATAGTAATATCTTCCCCAAATAACTTCTGCTCCCCCGCCAAAACCAACTCCAAAACCCCCGCCAATGGCTCTGCCCGGACCTCGCAGCCTTAATATAGTTTCAGCATTTGTGATGCCGAAATTAATACCCACGGACGCTGACAGTGAACCACCTCCCACACTTTCTATCCCAATAATACCCCAATTCCCTTCATCATCCCAGGTTATTCCCATTTGCTCTGCAAAACTAAAGCCCAAAGATGCCAGGACCCCACCGGTAAGATAATAAGCATCCAGACCCTGCGGGTCGACGAAGTTGATCGGGTCATTGATGCAGTACAGATACTTGTGTAACGTTAACGGCTGCTCAAAGACACCATCGAATAAATCACGAGACGTGAACACGTGAATCTTCGGGTCGTACTGGCGGGCTCGCAGGTAATACTGCTCTATCTCGTCGTCGTAGTATTGGCCGGTGAAGCGGAAGGCGTTATCGAATGAGCCATCGGATTCGACTACTTCCCCAAACGGATCGTATGTATAGAGCATCACTACCAGGCCGTCATCGTCGATAATCTGGCGTACGGAGCCTAATCTGTCGTGGAGGTAGAAGTAGATATCACCCGTGGCCTGATCGCCATCATGCTGGGCAAGAATCTGAGAATTAGCGTAGATGTAGGTTTTTTCGATATCCATCGTACTCGCATCCAACTCCAACAATATTACCGGCAAATCGCCGACAATGTCAACAATATATTTTCGCTTCGTGTTTTGGCCGGAGATGACCGTTTCTTTATAGATACGGTTGCCCTGCGGATCGTACTTTATTTCGATGGTGTCGCTGCCCTTAGTGGCCTTTCGCAGCTTATTATCCCAGTTGAACTCGTAATCCCAGCCGGTATGACCCGCCGAGTCGATATCGCCGTTCTCGTCCCAGGTAACGCTAAATATCTCGGCGTTGGTAGCACCGGTAAGCCGCTCACCGGTATAGCCGTAGTCCGTCTGGGCGGTTTCAACCTTGCGATAGCTCATATTACCGTTTTTGTTATAGCTATACTCTCGCCACGGAATGGCAGCATCTCTGTCAACCCGTGTAAGCTGTGAACGCATATCGTAAACGTAGGTGTAGTCATGTGCAAGAGAAGTCTGGTCGGTTTTGGTCAAAATTTCGTCGGCTGAAACCAATCGGCCCAAGCCGTCAACAACGACGTTGTAGAGCGCAAACTCCAGATCCTCTATAGTACCCATAGTCGTCAAATTGATCAGCATATTATCGCGATTGAACTTGTATCCGATTTGGGCTATATCACCGGTATCGTTGCCATCTAAGTAGTATCTAAGCTGTTTACGGTTGCCGTTATCGTCGTAGCCGAAGCCGGCTATAAGCGCCTCAGCCGGTGCAGGCACAATGAGCGACGGCCTGACAACCTGTTTTAGCCGGCTGGCCAAGTCAAACTCATAGCCAGCCTTATAGATAATCTCACCTGCCGGATTACTCGCCAGTATTCTCTGTTTTTGCCCGTCGGCCCGGTACGAGTAATCGATGCGGTAGCCGTCCTGGCCGGTAACGGCAAGCAGCCTGCCAAGTGGGTCATTTTCATAAGTGATTGTGCCGGGTATGCAGTCGGCGGCATCCCGCTGGTCGTCAATCTGCATAACCCTACCTAAGCCGTCGTATGTGTACTCGATGTATTGATCGCCGGTCGGGGGGTAAGAGACCTTTTCCACCCGGGCGTACTGGTCGTAGTCGTATTCGACCCAGTGGGCAACAGGCGGGTCCTCAGCATCCCATACCTTTTTCTTCATCAATGTCCCGTCGCCGTTATATGTGAACTGCTGATACTGCGTCGAGGGGTATACGGTCTTAACCACTTTGCCAAGCTCGTTATAGGCCACTTGGGTAACTATATCATCGTCGGGGCTTGAATCACCTTTTCTGGTGATTGTCACATTGGCGCAATTCTGGTCGTCAACTGTGAAGGCGCTGTCATTGGCATCTTCGTATGCATAGGTCGTCTCAGCCGTGTTACTGTCGTTGATATCTTCGATAACTGCTGCTATACGTTTTCTGCTGTCGTAATCAAATTCCTTATAGGCCAGCGTATCTTCGTCATAGTCGTAACTGCTGACAGCCGCCACCTGCCCGTTTTCGTAATATTCGGTCTCTGCCCGAACACCGCCGCCGGCGTTCATTATCATATTGATCTCGGCCTCGTTCAACGCCCGATCGTAAACAAGAACGTCATCGATAATCCCATCAAAGCTCCAGCTATGATTGTCCCACGAGCCGATATTCAGACTATACCCGCTGGTGCTGTCCTTCTTGACGGCGGTGCTGTCGGCGAGGACACCATTAACATATACCTTTGTGCCGGTGCTGTCGCCCACTCCGCAGATGTGCACCCATTGCCCTTCGGTAAATACATTATTGACTGTGATGTCATCTTCACTGCCGGCATCGGCTCTGACGCTCAGATCCCCGTTACTCTCCATGTAATACTCGAAGTCGTGGTTGGTGGCATCTTCTCCCAGCACGATAATCTCAGAAAGGGCCGGTTGATTGGGCTTGACCCAGAAGGAAAGACTGTAATCCGCACCCAGTAAATCAGAGAAGCCGGGCACCTCTACATTGTCAGCATCACCGTCAAAGCTCAGGGCCCGGCCGATGCGACCGGCCGTCCAGATCGCCCCGGACACGCTGCCGTCTTTGTCTGCCGCTGCCGAATCGTATGCGATATCGCCTGCTCCTTCGTCAAATGTCCAGTGGCTGACCAGGTCGGTAACTTCTGCTGCAGGCGCTACGGCGAAGTAATCTAATGTTTTACGATTGGCGTTATCGTAATCGGTGTAGATGATACTGCCCTTTGGGTCCGTTACGGCTGTCTGGTTGCCCGCATCGTCATAGCCGAACGAAGTTGTCAGCCAGAGCGGATCGGCCTCGTCAAAGTCGTATGCGACCATCTGGTCGGTCATTCTGCCTAAACCGTCGTAGAGACTCGCCGACTCGCCCTGCAACTGCCATCTACCTTTGGCATCGAGCGCCCAGACCTCTTCGAGGGCCTTTTCACCGGGGCCGTTATAAACGGCGGTAGTGAATTGCAGAATCGAGCTGTCTTTATAGTCCCACCAGACCGTCGAGACGTTTCTGTTGAGATTATCGTAGAAGTAGTCGGTGTACCACCACCTGTCGGTGATTCGGTCATAGTTTTTCTCAGCTAACTTCAGACCCCGCCCGTCGTAGAAGTATTCGACGAAGCTATCATCGGGTGTATCGATAAGCCCGTCTGTATCGAAGATCACCTTACTCGGCAGCCCGGCACCTATATATTCAGTCCGTTTGACAGCCACCGGAATTCCAGCCGCTTTCTTTTCCTGCGACTGAGTCTTTTCGGTAATCCTTCGCCGCTGATGGTCGTATTCGTATTCAGTTGTGGAACGAGGCGTGAAGTTGTCGTACGTCGCCGGCTCAAATGTCGTGTCAGTTTTGAGAGCATCGCTGTCGGCGAAGGTCTCGATTTTTTCGACGTCGCCGAAGTCGTTATAATGATACTTGGTCACAAGACCGTACGTATCGGCCTTTAGTAAAAGCTGGCCGATATCATCGTAGCAGAACCTTTCCACCGGGACCTCGCCAGCGGGCGTTCCATTTGTGAGCCGGTCGGCCTTTACCCATTTTTTGCGATGGTCGTTGTCGTAGGTGAAGATGGTGGCGTTATCGACATCGGAGATTCCATCGTCACTATAGTCTTCGATCACCTTTGTCAGCGCGTATGTATCGTCCTCTGTATCGACGGTTCCATCAAGCCCCGGGCCTGTCCGATGTTCGTAGTTGTACTCCGTCTCGGCCCAGAGGTCCGGGTCGGGCGATTCGTCAAGAAGAGCCCGCTTTTTCCACAGGTATCTGTTGTTCTGCGGATACGTCGTATCCTCCACGTATGTGCCATCTGTGTGACGCTTGCGATAGACGTATTGAGTTCTGACGGGTTTCTCGTGCTGGACCTCGGCCTGGTCAAGATGCTGGTAGGAAATGCTCTCGGTTTCCCAGTTGTAGCCGGGATAGGGGTGGTACTGCTTCTCGGTGTACGAAACAAGTGTCCCTTCCGGCTCGGTGCCGGGCTGTATGTCCCGACCCATATCGTATATTTTCTGGGTATCCAGGACACACGCATTGACATCGTCAGGGTTTCCCGTATCCGGCACGGGGTTCAGGTGCCTGTCTGTTCGGAAGGTGTTTAATATTTTTCGCCCAGCCACCTTCAGCAACTCGGTCTCGGGATCGTAGTAGTCCCAGTATTCAACCATCTCTGTCGGGGTGAAAGGCAATTTCGTGTTGGTATAACGGAAATTGGTCAGCTTGGTGGGGTCATTGCCGACATATGGCATTTGAACCCGCAACTGGCCCTTTTCGTTGATAATGCTTATATCTGTCCTGTGCGGAGGGGCTATCACACCCTGGCTGCAGGTGCGGTAATCCACCGCCTTGAACACGCACTGGCCATCTTCCTCGTTACCCGAATCCGGATCGAGGAAGTAATACCAGTAGTCGCGCATCAGAAACGTCTGGTCGTTGTAATCGACATAATCATCGCGGGCAACGCAGTTGCGCCTACTGTCATACCAAATCAAGGTTTTGAGAGCCGACCACGGCGGCCGGTAACAATATCCCCAGGGCAATGAGGTATAAACGGCAAAATCATCAAAAATACCGTAAATAAGTGAATCAGGTCCGTAATAGTAGCATGTTGCATCATCACGTTGTTCAGTGGACACCTCAAGAAGCCACCACGAACCGTCAGCAAAACGGTGGTAAACCGTACGCTTTGCGTCATCATTCACCTTCAGGATAGTATCATATCCGTAAATAGTGCCCTCGAGCTCAATTGAAATTGGCTCGGTACCATCGTTGTATGATACTTTATTCACAAGCGGATTGTATTTGTTCTCGTTCCATGTGTAATGCAGTGTATTGCCGTAACGGTCGGATTTTGTGTCCACGGCGGTGACGAACCGCCATTTGGGGGCGTGGTCCGGATGTCTAAAATGCCATCCGGTATCACCCTCGCAGCCACCGCCGATATCCGAATAAACTGCGCCACCCTTGGGATAATACTCTGTAAAGCACTCCGCATCAACGGGCCACTCGCACTCATCTTTCCAATCGTGGCAGTCATTTACATTTATTGCTATCGGATCCTCATCGGAGTCTTTGTCGTGCTCAACCGAGTAAAAGGTTAGCTTCGTGCCGTCGGAGCGATTCAGTTCATAACTGATTGTTAGGTTATTGTCTTCAAGTAAAAAACCATTCTCTTCCGGGTCCGGACTACACCTATAATAGCCGGGATCGTCATCGCCGTAAGGAAAGTCGCTGATAAGTTGAGGCGTGTGCCAGACTGCCACGTACCCCTCTGTTGTTCTAATGATATAATCACCCGAGCCGTCATCCGGATAAGGAGTGTAAACGGCTTCGTTGCCGTCCACAGTGCCTGTCCGATGCCTGAACATATGCGTCGAGCCGTCCTCGTATTGAACGTAAATCGCTCCGAAGGCCAGGCCGCTATCATCCTTGTCTGCTATTTCGCCTCTTACCTTTTTCTCGCACTGTGACGATTCGTAGTAGTCTGCGTATTCGGTCAGGATAATCTGGTTGTTATTCGTCCAGCCGGGGAACAGCCCTGAATTTACCCGGCCACGTCCGCTATCGTAGATGCGCCTGCACTCGAAGCCAAACTCACCCGGCCAGGGCACTGATATCTCCACTTCTTCATGGCGGAATGTGTTGTTCTTGACAAAACCCGATGTTGCTACATTTCGAGCAACAGAATCCTCGCTGGACCTGTACCATATAATCCGGCTCTTGTTAGGATCTGATGGGTGTTCATACACAAAATCTTTTGCCTCTGTCATAACTACATGGTAAATATCGCTTGGCAATACCCCCGTGTTCCAGTATCCCAGGACGTCCACATCAGCAGCGCCTTTGTAAAATTGCGGATCTACGATAGTATTGCTGAAGTAGCGGATATTAAAAAGCCAGGGCCCGACGGCATCCGCTTCTGCCCCCATGGTCTCTTTCGCATGTACCCTAAGCAGATAGGTTGAAGCATTTACTGAACAATGCCCTTTGATGGGGATTCTTGATTCCTGGACGTTGTCGCCGCTGTGCGGATAAGTAATTTCGTGAGTAGCATAGTCCGCTTCATGGATATATACACCGCGGACCTCAAATGTGGTATTTTCGGGAGTGCCGAACTCGATTCTGGTTATGTCCTTGATTGTATCAGAAAAATGCCCGTTCATTCCGTTGCTTGTGAAAACAAGATCTTCCAAATTGCGCAGCAGCACATCGGCAACCTCGAAGTCGTCGTTTTTGTCATTGGCTGCATAGTTTTTGTCCCAATATATCTTAACCTTGCCGCTGGGGTCGGGATCACTATCAGTTTTGGTGAAATCGAACTCGAATTTGAGCAGATTTGCGCAGTAATGCTCAAAAAAAGTGCCATCAGAAAGCGGCTCCTTATCACCCGGATAATAGTCCCACGTCTCACCTGAATCTAACCAATCTAATTCAGATGGGTCGGGATCCCAGTACTGTAGCTTGCGGACGTCAGGTTCACTGTAGAAAAACTTGATGCCGGCAATAACCGTAGTGTCAGAGTATATTTTCACTTCGGCATTATTTGCCGGATACAATTTTATCCTGATGACGTTGCTGAGATCGTCGTCTTCACCCTTATCGTCAAACGCCTTACTGATCTTCGTTGCTGTATCAGAATCGGGATTGAGTTTGGCAACCCAGGCGCCATTGCGAACATACTCGTCGATTGTACCCGGGACTTTATACGAGTAAAGGAACTTGTATCCGAGCTGGCAGTCACCTTCTTGATCCACCTCCCAGCCACACTGCCCATCCAGCGATTCATCAATTTTGTAGTCCTGATTCCATAAGAATCTGCAGACATAAGGCAATCGGTCGACGAAGTAACCCGAAAACGGGTTGCTCGGATCTGTGCCCTGGCTGAGTTCCTTGCCGTCATCGACACCATCACCATCGCTGTCGAAGCTGAGCTTGTCCGTGCCAAGTAACTCTTCTTCATCATCGTCGCTGAGGCCGTCGCCGTCCGAATCCTTTAGAACAGTTGTTCCAAGTACCTTGATATCAACCTGGGCGGTATCGTCGCTTTCGAGACCGAACTCATCTTCTACCTTGTAGGTGAATTTCACAAAGTAGGGGTATGTGTGTGTTGTCTCTGCGTCGGGATCCGGCCAGTAGAGCAACAGGTTGAGTTTCTCATTGAAAACGAAATGTTCATTATCCGGATTAGGCCCTGTCTGGGTCTGTACCAGGTTGGTAACCGTCAGCGTTTGTGTTCCGTCGTCGCCGTCACTGTCATTGGCGAGGATATCAACAACAGCAACTATATGACGTTCGGTTTCCTTATCGTCATCATCAGGGTCCGGCTTGTTATTTACATTCACGCGGACGGTAGCCGCCTCAGACTCCAATTGGCTGTCATAAGCCTTGTATATGAACTCATCATAACCGGTGCTCTCAAGATTTGGCCAATCTATGACTGTATATTGGATATTGTCGCTGACAACCGCAAGTGTTCCATACGAAGGAGGTGGATTCTGAGGAGCGCCAGAGCCCGATGCAATTGTTAATGTAACTCCCTCGGGATCTTCGTCGTTAGCAAGAACATCAATAGTAATACTGCCTGCCTCATTAATCCAGGCCACATCATCGTTCGCCACCGGATTATCATTCTGGCTGGCAATAGTCCCGATAGTGACGGTTGCTATTTCGCTGAGGTTGATCCCGTCGGTAGCCTTATACGAGAATAAATCACCATCAGCATCAAAATAGTCCTCTGCCGGTGTGTAGGTTATGGTATCGTCGTTGTCGGCATCGCTTGGACTGCAGGTGCCATGTCTCGGCGGCACAATAATCTCATAGGTAACGAGACCGCCTTTCATATCGCTTATGTATGGCGCCAGGTCAATCTCTGTAGCTGTGTCTTCATTAACAGAACCAACACCCACATCATCCGCCGTCAAACCGCCGCACTCGAACGCACCCATATCAATCACATCGTCGAGCTCAGGGTTTGGGACACCAGGGATGTCTTGGAAACGGGGAACACCCATAATATCGGTGTCATACAATTTCTCGGTTGTGACTCCATCGCCGTCTATATCATCGATATCGTTGGCAATGGCATCGTCTAGGCCGGTATCGATACACGGGCTGTTCGTCTGCAAACGCCCGATTCCCTTGGTATTGAACTTGTCATTGTCATCATCATACAGAGTAAGAGCATATCTTCCCCAAACCTTAATCTGTGCATCGGCTGCGGTGGGGGTTTCCGGACCGAGTGGCGGCTCGAATCTGACTATGCCCCAGTCATAATCAACCTGGGTCACAACCCTGGACTGGCCATCGTATTGACCTTCTTCGCCGTATTCGATGATGTCGCCGACCCGGTACAGTGCCACGGTCGCACCAGGCACTATGATTGTATCGATGCCGCCGTCCGCAATCGTCCTGTCATAAAATTCAGGTTTGTCGACAAAGTCCGGATCGTCACCAATGACGCTCGTCGGGCAGCACGTGTAACCTCCTGTCCCTCCAATTCCGGAGCAACCACCCTCAATGTCGCAATAGCTGATGGTAGCAGCGTAGCCACTACTACTCAGATATATCTGCAATGCTCCGCTGGGAACGTTCTTATAGAAAATACTGTTTGTAATGATACAATCCGGAGTCTCTGCGGAGTTACCTGCGTAATCGTGGAGTCCCGCGCCGTAGTATGGCGTCTGACTACGAACGCTGTTCCAAGCTACTGTGCAGTTCGTTATGGTCGCGGGCGAATCCCTGTCGAGGGAAATCCCTCCGCCCATTAGCGTATTGTGATTTCCCGTGAAAAGGCAATTTGTCAAAACAACGGACGACCTATTACTGCACAGCCCACCTCCTGTGGAGTTGCTCTTGTTTTCTCTGAAGACACAATCTGTGACGGTTATGTCCGAATGGTCGCTCCACATCCCACCGCCGTATCTGGCACGATTACCGGTAAACAAACAGCCTGTGATTATGGGCGAAGCATAGTAGCTTCGCAGGCCACCGCCGTATTTCACTATGAATTGGGGTATGGATGCGGGTCTCCTGTTGTTGATGATTATGCAGTTCGATATGGTCGGCGAACCTCCATCCACACAGATACCCCCACCGCCGCCAGTAGCGTAGTTACCACGAATAACACAGTTTGTTATTCTCGCAGAGGCATCGTCGATATATATTCCACCACCGTAAATGCCGCACCCATCACGGATAGTAAGACCATCGAGGGTTGCACCGTCACAGTCGATTCTTACAACATGCAGACAGTTATCCTTCGCCTCGTCGGCATAACCTATCTCTCCGCTCAGAATGGTTTCATTAGCAATCCAGTCACGCTTGGCCAGACTGTCCTTTGTTCCTGAGAAACCGCCATAGATGGCGACGGGCTTGTCCTTGGTTAGATGGAAGCAGTCCTCGCGGTCAGCACCAGGCGTATAAACTCCCTTTGCTACCCATATCTCATCTCCGGACTCTGCTACCTCGAGGGCCTTTTGCAGATCATCCAGCGGAGTCTCCCATGACCAGCCCCTGCCTCTGCCTCCTTTGGCGCTGGCATTAACGTACCAGACAACAGGCGCCTCGTATGCCCCCATATCAGCAAAGCCTGCCTGCTCACTTCCCGCATTGACAATGTACGGCACATCCACTCGAGCCCGGCCGGTTATATCCGTGTCGGGTGCAACCGTGCTGTCGGCTGAATCGATGTAAGTGGGCATGAAACCCTGTTCCAAATCGCTCTGTAAGTCATTGTAAGGCACCGGCCGCAGACCATCATCGACCGTCCCGAACACGCCATCCGGCCCTGCAGGGTTGTTCGGATCGGCGAACCGCGGGGCTACGTCTATGTTGCCGCCCTCGTCAACACCAAAACTTGCATCCCAATTGTCACTACCGCCACTGTCTTCTATGCAGCTATACTTTATCGTCGGGCTGGAATTGACATTGCGTATCTCGTTAAAGTCACCGGCCAGGTTGCCCCAGAGGATAGAGTTAGTCAGTATTGGGTTGCTGCTGTCGTTGTATATACTGCCGGCATTGTTTGATGCCTCGTTACCAACCAGCGTACAATTTATCAGAGTCGCGTTGCTATCGGCAGCATTAAACATCCCTGCACCATCCGCTGCCTCGTTGCCCCAGAACAAACAATTAATCAGTGCCGGGCTGCTGGCGTCATCGTAAATTCCACCTCCTCCGCCGGCCACTGAGTTTTCGACAAAAACACACTGAGAATAAGTACCCTCACTGCCCACGCAGTTGTACACTGCGCCGCCTTCTTCCGCGGAGTTGTCCGTGAACGTAACTCCGGTCAGGACAGGGACGCTGTTGGAATTGTATATGCCGCCGCCGTTTTTCGTCGCTGTGTTACCTGTAAACGTACAATTCGTAAGCGCCGGGTCACTGTCGTAGTTGGCCATTCCACCACCGCCGCTTGTAGTACTTGAACTAATGTTACTATTGAACGTGCAATTCGTGAAGGTGCAATTAGAGTCGTCATTGTGAACGGCAGCACCGGACTTTGCCTCGTTTTCCTCGAACGTACAGTTTTCAAAAGACGCTTGGCTTTCGTCTCTGTTACGCACCCCGGCACCGTACAAGAGACTATAGTTGCCCTTGAATGCACAATTTACGACCGTCGGGCTCCCTGCGTTGTTATACATGCCTCCCCCACCTGGTAAGGCGGCGTTGCCTCCGGTGATCGTAAAGCCGTCGAGCAGGGCTGTATCGTCGGTCCCGCTGCCTGTAACCACATGGTAGCTGTCGAGGTCGCCTGCGTCTATGTCGCCGCTGAGTATGGTCTCGTTGAGCTTCCAGTCTCGCTGATATCTGCTCGTTTCGTTGCCCGCAAACCCGCCATAAATTTCGACGCCGCTGACCAACTGGAATGTGTCTGCCCGCGCTGCTCCCGGCTCATAAGTACCGTCCGCTACCCATATCTCATGACCGACCTCAAGGTATGGATTCAAAGTCGTATCATCCAATGCTTCCTGCAAATCATCGAATGCATTCTCCCACGACAGCCCGGTACTATCCCCACCTTGAACATTCTTATCCACGTGCCAGACCACCTGTGCCTCATAGGCGCCGACATCAACGAAAGGCGGGCTTTCGTTGCCCCATCCGGGCATATTGATACGAGAGGCTTCAAGAATGTCAGTGGCTGGGACTCCAGTTGCATTGGTGCCAATGTCCACGCAGGGGCTGCTCGGCTGGAGCTGCAGGCCGTCGTCTTCGGTCAGGAAAATCCCATCCGGCCCCGCAGGATTACCCGCATCAGCAAAAAGTGGGTCGTCATCAAAACACGTGTCCCCAATGGTGATTGCTGATGAGGGCGATTCAACTTCGTCTCCCGCAATGCGGCAGTTTTCCAACGTAATAAAATAAGTGCAAAGGCTAGCATTTATATAAATTTCATTGCCACTGGTTGTTGCCACGTCATCCCAGAAAATGCTGTTGTAGATGACCATAGAAAAAGTTGTAGAGGGTCCACCATGTATACCGGTGAAGTACAGAGCTCCACCATAGTAATTTGCTTTATTTTCCGTAAAGGTGCAATTGTATACCTCGAGCGGCTGCGTAGGATTAATTGATGAAAGGTATTCATAGTAGATGGCCCCGCCGTAGTACGACATGGCTTCATTGGAAGAGAAAACACAATTTTTCAGATATAGTGCATGATTAGCATGGCCAAAGACCTTGATACCACCACCGCTGGTTCTTTTGTTCTGGTAGAAGACGCACCGCTCAATAGTCGTGGAGCCACCGTTCCCTTCTTCCAGCTCGATCCCGCCGCCATTGCCGATCAAAATACAGTCTCTGATTGTTGCTGTGACGGCAAAATCCCCAGAATATGTATTAGGCAGATAAATACCGGCACCGCTATTATTTGAGATCGTACAGCCACTGATATCTATATAACCGGAACCAGCGGACGTATATTCATACTCAATGCCGTTGCCGCCGTTATCCGATATAGTACAATTGGTGATTGTCAGCGCAGAACCCTCACTGTAGACACCGTCCGACCAGCCACTGCCCCGGATTACCGAGTTTGTTATGGTTACATCAGAATTTGTTCCGCACTCAATCGCCGGACCATACTCGTTGATGACCGTCACGCCCTCAATCGTGCAGGTGACGGTGACATCGCTGGCGACTGTGAAGATAGGATCGCTTTTTGTAGAGTGGCCTTTTATAACCGTTTTGCTCGGATCGGAAGTATCTGCACCCTTGATCGTAATATTCTTGTTGACAGTGACATTCTCAACGTAAACACCGGGCTCCAGGATGATCACCTCACCAAGACTTGCTTCGTCAATCAAGCCCTGAAGAATATTACTTGGCCCGGTGTGGAAATTCCAGAGTTCCCACCATTCTCCTGTCTCCCCTTCAGTTACACAGCCGTTCTCGTCGATTTCATCGATACGCCAGTAATACTCTTTATCGGGCTCCAGGCCACCCGGGTCATACTCAGTCTCGTATTGCGTATACTGGTAAATGAGATGCTCTGCATCGGTGCCTAAATAAACCGCATGCAGAACGGCCGTATCTGCCGGCTCCCACTGCAACTTTGAATCCAAAGGCACATCTTCGGCCTCATCCTGCGGATATGTTAGTGTCGCCTTGGCCGGTGCCGTCCTGAAGCTCCACACTTGGCTGTAACCCGAACAGTCTTTGGGTTCCTCAGACCATCGGCACCTGACCGCCCAGTAATACGTGGTCCCGGCCTTGAACTCCAAGCCATCATCTGCATAAATTGTCTCGTAGAGGTCGTCGACATGATCCCAGTAGGGCGGATAACCATCGGTCAGGCTCGTGCCGAAATACACATCATATTCGCCATCATATTTCCTGTCGCTTTGGCAAGAACCTATTTTTTCGACTAACGGCCTTTCCCATTCAAGCTTAACGTCCTCTTGCCAGGATATACAGAACGATACGTACTCGTTCGGTTCTTCAAGAACCGGCCAGGGAAAATGCTCATAAGCCCCTATGTCAACTACGGTTGTATCTGGAGGAAGCCAGTAATCGTATCCGTACAGGACTCTATCCTGACCTTTGATATCTAAATCTTCCAGTTGTGTCTCTTGCTCTGTCTGAAAATCACCGACATCAATACACGGACTTCCGTTATTAAGCTGCAGTCCGTCATCATATGTACCCCAAATCCCGTCAGGCCCCATGATACCGGATGCACTGCTGTCAACAAACATCGGATCTTCATCCATATTTACGATGTCGATGGGGGAAGAGTGGCATTCAACCTCATATGAAGCACAACTATCTACGCCGATACTCTCATCCCAGTTTTCGCCGCTTCCCCCTGAACCTTTTATGTTGCATGCCCTGAAGCTCGGAAGAGGTGGGTCTTCATCTTCCGGGTCGATGTATGTGTACACTTCAGACCATAAATCCTCACCACCCTCCGCATAATCCGATGAGTCGTCCTCTTTACTGTTCCAGAAAATACAGTTCGTTACCGTCGGGTACGCCATGTAGTTATACATCGAAGCTCCCACGCCTTCTTCTCCGAGTAATGTATTTTCGTAGAAGGTGCAGTTTAGATAGTGCACATGTGAGCTTCCCGTCGAATTATAGACCGCCCCCCCGTTGGCCGCAGTATTGGCATAGAATACACAATTGATAATCTCCGGATTTTCATTAATTTCCGTGTTGTAGATAGCCCCTCCTGCCATATCGGTATCAGCCACATCCGCCCGGTTCCCGGCAAAAACGCAATTGCTTACTTTGGGCGAATAGTCTCTGTTGTACATCCCTCCTCCACAACCCGCTATGTTATCGAGAAAAAGGCAGTTCTCGATATCATGCGCTCCCCAGCGGTTGTACATTCCACCACCATATAATCCGGCGTAATTACCCGAGAACGTACAGTTGGTCACAGTTGCGGTACCTGAACTATTGTACATACCACCGCCATATTCACTGGCATAATTTCCGACAACCTTACAGTTGGAAATAACCGGCGTACTGTATATCCCGTAGCAGTAAATACCACCACCGTACCCGTGCCAGGAGGAACCACTGGCACATCCGCCCGTAATCGTGAATCCATCGAGGATATCCTTATGCGGCCCCATCATTACCACGTGGTAGCTGTCATCGTCCGGATTGCCTCCGGCGTCTATATCACCACTCAGAACTGTCTCATTCGTCTGCCAGTCGCGGTCAAGCCACGTTGGTCTATCTTTTTCCGCAGGGAATCCTCCATACACTGCGATTTTCCAGACCACCTCAAAACAGTCCGTCCGCTCGTCGCCCGGTAGATAAGGACTGTCACTCGGCGATGCGGATACCCATATCTCACCGCCGTATATAAGATCAGGATTCTCAGAAACAGGATCCAGCGCGCTGCTGAGCTCGTCAAACGCCGTATCCCAGGATTTACCATCATCTCCTCCGCTGGTATTCTTTCGCACGAACCACACCATCGGCGTCTCATATGCTCCCATATCGGGGTAGCCTGTCTCCGAGCCGGCATCGTCTATATAACGGACATCGATTCGGTCTCGGCCTGTAATGTCTGTCGTGGAGTAATTCACAACATCATCGCTTGCCTGGTCAATACACGGACTGCCTTGCCCCGGCTGAAGTCGCAGCCCATCGTCCGCGGTCAGAAAAACCCCATCCGGCCCAGCAGGGTCTTCGGAGTTGGCAAAGTTGGGATCCGCATCGATGTTCCCACCATCGTTAGTGCCAAGTGAGTTGTCCCATGTCTCACCGTCATAGCAGTCTTTGATGTCGGAATATGCTATCGATATACTTCCGTTCTCTTTATATATTTCAGGATTTACACCCCCTGACTGATTGTTCCACAAGATACAGTTCCTCATAGTTATGGAAGCAGAGCCGGAATTATAGCCGTTATATATTGCGCCACCCCCTGTTATAGCCGTATTGTGTGCAAAGGTGCAGTTAACCAGCGAAAGTTCAGATTGCCAATTGTGAATCCCCCCACCGTAACCGCCAGAGAAATTACTCTCATTATAACTGAAAATACAGTTTGTCGCGACAACGCTCAGATCTCCACCTCCATCTTCATTATTGTTGACCATGCCGCCTGCTCTGTTGATGGAGCTACCGTTATCACTGAGAACACAGTTAAGCAGAGTAGGGCTTGCCGAGTTTTTGTTGTACACGCCGCGACTGGAGTTGTCCCGAATCACGCAGTTCTCGATTGTTGGTGACGCACCGCTATCATTGTAGATGCCGGTGGAATTCCCTCGTATGATGCAGTTCTCAATCACCGGTGACGCACCGCTATCATTGTAGATACCATCATAATTCCCTCGTATGATGCAGTTCTCAATCGTCGGCGACCCGCCATTGCAGTATATAGCTTTAGATCCATACGCTATTGTAAAGCCAAGGAGCTTCGTAGTGCTGTCAATACCGGTATCAAATTCCATTATGTCTATAGGGGCTTGGATACCGTCCGTTATGATTGTTTTCCCGACTACTTCAGGATCATCAGGATCGATACTTCGTAAGATAATACCGTTGCTGTCACTGGGAAACGTGAACAGTTCACGATATGGAGATTGATAGGATTTATAGGTCCCTGGCGCGACCCAAACCTCTTTATCATCCCAGCTAGCTTCGTAAGCATCAATAGCATCCTGAATATCATCGTAGTCGGCATCTGTACCGTATGGAGCAACGCTGCGGTGGACGTAAACCTTACAGGTAACAATGGGGCTGGTGTATCCGGTACTATCCGTCACCCGCAAGCCAACGATGTGCTCACCGAGGTGGGACCCACCGGCCTCCTCGTACGCGTAGCTGGCGATACCGTCAAAATAATGGGTACGATTCACATCTCCGCAATCCTCCAGACATTCGACGTAACCGTCTTCAGCCGTCGGATCAAAATTCGCTGGGTTTTCATCTGGCCAGTTGAAGTCAAACTCGTACTTCGCGATATACCGGTCTGCCTCTGTAAGCACGGACCCACTCGCATCAAAAGTCACCGCCAGACCCGTCATCGTATGCTTCACTTCAGAATCCAGTACCGCCGTCGTACAGCTTGTAGTGAAGCTCCTAACCGCAGAGGTACGCGAGCCGCAACTGTTTATAGCCCTGACCTTCCAATAGTAAGTTGTATCCGGTTCTAACGCACCGGTATTATGAGAGGTAACATCCTGGTCCTTGGTGACGTAATCGTCGGGAGTGGGGTCTTCCGCTTCGAAATACACCCGGTACGAGGTTTCGTTAGAACAGTCCTGCCACGTAAGTGTCACCCCGCTGATTGGTTGACAGGTTGCACCGCCGGTAGGACTAACCAAAGCCGGAGTTGTAGGATACGTACAGCCGCCGTGGGGAAATACATCATTCGTAAATGCACACAATAAGGCCGTAATGAAAATCGCCGAAAGTCGCTTTCTCGTCATTTCTAATTCCTCCTTTGCCTTGACCTGTTTATTTGTTTAGTAGCTGCTGAACACTCTCAGCTACAGGGCAATTCGGATACTCATCCAAAATTCGCTTATAAGCAGCCTTTATCTTCACATCTGCTTCGGACTCAGATATTTCACCTGATCCTTTTAGACCTTCGTAACACTGGGCCAGCTCGAACAAAGCCAGCCATATTTCCTTGCCCTCAGGATAATCCGATATCATCTTCTCAAAAGATGCCGCCGCCTTTGCATTGTCCTCCATTGACACATAGCAATGGCCTGAAACACGATACACTATTGGCAAAATCCCCGAAGATGGCCACTGCGACTTCACAATCTCAAGTACCTCTGCAGCCTTTTCAAACCAGGCCAGCGCCTCATCTTCCATATCCTGATTCTGCAATTCCTGCCCATGCCAGTACAGGTACTCTCCTACCATTAGAACTGCCTCAGGCAGAGAGTCGTTGTCCTCATAATCTATCATCAAATCCTCCGCTACCGCCCTTGCCTCTTCCAGTTGGCCTGACTGTGCAAAATTAATCACATCCATCTTCGCAAGGTGTACCCGGGCACTGTCGGCAGCAGCGCTCTGGGCAAAATCCGCAATTA
>JAUVYV010000031.1 GCA_030602885.1 Phycisphaerales bacterium | reverse complement strand
ATGCCTGAAAAGGATTTACGAAAATTATTCACCCCTTCGAACGGTGAAAAACAAACCCAAACAAACCCAATGTTAAAATAGGCAAAATATGAACCTAACCCTATACAATAAAAGAGATTACGAGAAAAATAGCCCCTTCGGCTGCAAAAAAACGAACCCAATTTTCAAGCGACCCGAGCTTGTCGAGGGCAGCGCAGATCCCCGCTTGTCCTCGGGAGATTGCTACTTTGGTCCTGCAGCAGAGGAACTGCTCCTCCAATGGCCCAGCAGCAGGGGACCCAGCCGCCAGGGTCGCGCAGACCCCGCACCCATCGTGGTGCCGGGCCCGTTCCCCCACCAGCCCGTTTTCCCCTGTCTCTGCGAAAAAAACCATCTGTCCCACTCTCCCGTGTTATTATATGTTTTTATCAGGGCGACACTTATGCTAATGATTATCCTGGAACCGGACCAATGGCGATAAGTCGAAACGCAAAACTGTTCAGTAAGGCGCTCAAGCTAATACCGGGCGGCGTTAACAGCCCCGTCCGCGCCTTCAAGGCCGTCGGCGGCAAACCCATATTCATAGAAAAAGCAAAAGGCCAGTTTATCCTTGACGCCGACGGCAAAAAGTATATCGACTACTGCCTCTCCTGGGGCCCCATGCTCCTCGGCCACGCTCGAAAAGAGGTCCTCGATTCCATCCGCAGGGTGATGACCCGTGGAACCAGCTACGGCATACCAACCGCCCTTGAGACACGCCTTGCCGAGCTGATAGTCCGGGCGATACCAACCGTTGAAAAAGTCCGCCTCGTAAGCTCCGGCACCGAGGCCGTCATGACCGCAATACGCCTTGCACGCGGATGCACAGGCCGAGACAAAATCGTCAAGTTCATCGGCTGCTATCACGGCCACGTTGACCATCTCCTCGTCCGCGCCGGCTCCGGCACAATGACACTGGGCATACCCGCCAGCCCGGGTGTCCCCAGAGATTTCACAAAGCATACAATCCCCCTGCCCTACAACAACAGCGTAAAACTCAAAGCGGCATTCGAAAAATACGACAGTCAAATCGCCGCCGTCATCGTCGAACCCATCGCCGGCAATATGGGCGTTGTGCCGCCCTGCCCCGAATTTCTCAAAGCCCTCAGAACGCTCTGCACCAAAAACAAAACCGTGCTCATCTTCGACGAAGTCATAACCGGCTTTCGGCTCAAATACGGCTGCACGCAGGACATCTTCGGTGTAAAAGCAGACCTCACATGCCTCGGCAAAATCATCGGCGGCGGCTTGCCCATAGGTGCCTGCGGCGGAAAGGCCGACCTTATGGATAACCTCGCCCCCAATGGCCCTGTCTATCAGGCCGGGACATTATCCGGAAACCCTCTCTGCGTCGCTGCCGGCATCGCAACACTCGAGCTTCTCAAATCGGAAAATCCCTATAAACGAATAGACCTCGCAACCAGCCGGTTGTGTGAAAATCTCTCCAACGCCCTCAAACAGTCCGGCATCGAGCACTCTATCAATCGCGTCGGCTCGATGTTCACACTCTTTTTCAACCCGGGTCCCGTGACGGATTACGCCTCGACGGCAAAATCCGACACAAAAAAATACGCGAAGTACTTCAATCACATGTTAAGTGCCGGTATCTATCTGCCCCCTTCACAATTCGAAGCCTGCTTTCTCTCCACCGCACACAAACAGCAGGACTTCCAAAAAACTATAAAAGCAGTCCAAAATTTCAAAGGTTAAAGGAAAATGCTTTGCATGCGTGTATCTAATCGGGCAGATGAAACACTTCGCCGCTGCGTTCAAGCTCCGCCTTCTTCTCGGCATCAAGCCCGATTTCCTCATCGCTCAAATAGCAGCCCGGCTCCGGCGCCCACGGGTCACCGAAGTACAGATCCGCCCGCACCCGCAGACTTCCGCCGCACGCGTCAAAAAACTTACACACTCGACACCTGCCTTTCACATATCCTCTGCGGTCCCTCAGCCCTTTCAGCAGCGGCTCACTTTCGTCGCTCCATATTTCACTAAAACGCCTTTTCCGCACGTCACCCAAATCATAATGCCCCCAGAACTGGTCCGGGTGAACCCTGCCGTTAAAATCGATGCACCCGATGCCCACCCCGCTGCTGTACAATCCCCCGCCGTTCCAGCAAAGCAGTTTCCACACATCTTCGGCGCGACTCGGGTCTTCTTTGAGTAGTCTCAGGTACAGGTAAACGCCGTCCACATGATTATCGACCGTTAGAATATCAGTCTGCCGGTCAACTTGCTTGAACTGTCTGGTCTTTGCGAGTATTGTCTCCACAGCGCCCCTGCTTTGAGCGTGTGTAAGATTGTCATCTGTAATCGTACCTCCCCTGCCGCTCGGCACCAGATGGTAAAAACAGGCCCTTTCTATCTGCTCTTTGCCGAAGAGCTCGAATAGTGCTTCCAGGTCTTGGACATTTCGCCTGGTCAGCGTAAGCCGCAGCCCGACTCGCACTCCGACATCCCGGCAGTACCGAATACCTCTAACAGCCCTGTCGAAAGCCCCGCTTACCCCCCTGAACTGGTCGTTGACCGGCCCCATACCATCGAGACTTATTCCGACGTACGATACCTGACCACCTTTAATTCGCCTGGCTGTCTCGGCGGTTATCAGTGTCCCATTCGTGGAAATCACCGTCCGCAGACGCTTCGTGTGCGCGTATTCAATCAAGTCGAACAGGTCGGTCCGCATAAGCGGCTCGCCGCCCGAGAACAGGACAGACGGCACGCCGAATTGCGCAAGATCATCAAGAACCGATTTCGCTTCTTCTGTTGTCAGTTCGTTGGCGGGTTTATCTGTTCCGCTGTCATTGTAACAATGGACGCATTTCAAATTACACTTTCTGGTGATGTTCCAAACGACAATCGGGCGCCTTTCACTGGCTTTGCCGGGCACCAATCGCCCGTCCGGTTTGCCGGAACCACTCTGCCCATAACGAATCCAGTCACCGGGGGTAATCTGACCACAATACAGTTTACTGATATTTATCATCTTGTCGTTTTTCCAGTATGCGCCTTGCCGAGGGCGGGCCTGCTCCAAGCCATATTGTTAGTTACTGTTCGGCCTTTGTTCCTCCGTTTCAGAGGATATCTGCCTTGCCTGCTCGAGGATACTATCGACCAACCTGGCCGCCTCAGCCGGGCCGTGTTCTTTCGCCACGGCATCAACGTTCTTGATTACGCAATGGGAAAGCTTACTGACAATGCGACGGACCATCGCCTCAGCAACATCCTTGCACGGAGCATTCTCCCTGGACCCTACGAAGAATCGCTCGAGCTCCTTTTGACTCATCTGGTCAAACTCCTTCTTCATCTGGCCTATAAGCGAGCCAATCTCCCTGGACCTGAACCAGTCCATGAAATTGCCTGCGCTGTCATATACTATCTGCATCCCCCTCGTGATTTCGCTCTCTCGGACCCTGCGGTTTTGTTCGGCTACCTCCGCCAGCTCATCCACACTGTACAGATATACATCATCCATTTCGTTTATTGCCGGCTCAAAGTTGCGGGGAACCGCTATGTCTATGATGAGAAGCGCACCTTCCCGCCGATTGGCAAGGACCTCGGTCAGTTGCGCCTTGCCGAATAGATAGTGCTGACAGCCGGCCGAGGCAATTGCTATATTCGCTTCTCTAAGGTATTTGCCAAGCTTTTCCCACGCCCCCGCCGCGACACCGTAACGCCGAGCCATACCCCGGCCTCGTTCAAACGAGCGGTTCAAAATCGTTATATCTTGGCAGCCCTCGTGCAGCAGGTGCTGTACAATCAGCTCGCCCGTCTCCCCGGCCCCGATTACAGTGACACGGGCCCTTGATATATCGGCAAAGAGCTGCTTCGCCAATTCCACCGCCACCCCCGCCACGCTGACCCGACCGATGGATATGGCGGTTTCCGTGTGGACCTTCTTGGCGGTTGCAAAAGAGCAGTGGAAAAGCCGGTTCAGAACCTTGCCCGTAGTCTTTGCGCCGCAGGCAACACGGTAACTTTCTTTTACTTGCCCAATTATCTGATCTTCACCCACGACCATGCTGTCTAAGCTTGAAGCAACCATCAACAGATGCCTGACCGCGTTCTCATCTTCGTGAACGTATAAGCACTGCCGAAAATCTCGCAGAGCAACATCGTGGAACGCCGAGAGAAACTCAATCAGCAACTCTGCATTTGTCCCGCTGTTCGCCCCGCAGGCACAATATACCTCGACGCGGTTGCACGTTGAGAGAAGCACGAACTCATCTTTCTTAAATTCCTCTCTTAGTCGGCCGAGCGCTTCACACACCTTTGGCGTATCGAATGCCAGACGCTCCCGAACTTCAACAGGAGCGCTCTTATGATTGAGTCCCACCACCAGGATTTTGGCTTTCGTGCTCATATCAGGCAAAGACTACACTGAAAAATTATGCTGAGTTACCCCCAGCACCGCTGCCCCTAAAATTGCAAAAGCCACGAGAATAAATGCGGCAACTGTCACATAGGTCCTTGTCTTGTTGCTCAGCACACCGATATGGTCAAGAATTAAGATAACTCCCAGCAGCCCCCACGCAGCGATGGTGGATATGACCTTTACATCGGTAAGCCATCGCACAAGACCGGTTTTCAGCAGTGTCGTCAGCCCAAGGCCGCTCGCTATGCCGAGCGTAAGCAGAACAAAACCCGCCCCCGCAGCAAGAATATTCATTCGCTCGAGCCGCTCGATATTAGGTACCTTGCCCAGGACTTTCATGACCTCTTTGCGCTTCAGTTTGCCAATACCGAACAGATACAGAAACGCACACACCGCGGCAAAAGCAATACACGCGCCACCTAAAACCATTGCAATACCATGTGCGACTGCCCACGGTGTCGCGGCGATGGCGCTTGCCTGCGCGCTCGGCTCTGCTGCGATTGCGGTCAGCACGGTCATGCCCAGTATCAGCCATACCATCGTCGAGCCAAACCACACCGCAGTCACCACGATACCGAGCAGCAGGTATATCAGCCCGAACACCATCGTAAGAACTATCATTGACTCGAACAGACCTGTTAAAGGCACGGCCTTTATGGCTGCCGCCCTGAATATCAACAGCACTGCTTCCAGGGCTACACCGAGCGAAATCAAAGGTGCAAGTAAACGCCCGTACCTGTCACCGTTGACTCGCAACTGCAGAATTCCCACTATGCCCGCCGCGACAAACACAACGACCACAGACAAGAAAACAGCAAGTTCCGGTTTTGGAAGTTCCGCCATATTTCTGCTTTCTGACTTCAGTCCGGCAAGAACTACTGGGTAATATACCTCGGTCCGACCTTTTTCAGCTCTTTCTCTGTAGTAAGAACCTTATATTGCGAGATGCCGCATGCTTTACTCATCCGCTTGACCGTACTAAGCAGCTCTTCGCAACTGCCGGCGTGGACCATAGTATATAGATTATACGGCCAGTTGTCGGTAGTGTCCCGTTCGTAAGCGTGACTCACCTGCTCGAAACCAGCCAACATCTGGCCCACCTCTTCGACATGCTGCGGCTCCACTTTCCAGACCACCATCGCACCGGCCGAAAAACCCAGCTTGAAGTGATTCACTATCGCACCGATCCTGCGAAGCTTGCCCTGCTGCTTCCACTGTTTCAGAATCTCCAGCAATTTCCGGGTACTAATCCCCACACGCCGAGCCATACCATCGTATGGAGTCCGGCTGCCTGGCAGCCCTTCCTGGATTACTGCCAGAATCCTTTTCTCGATGCCCGATTGTTGCTCTTTCATCTTCTAACGCCCTAATGAGCTTACCTTCGACGATTCCAACGGGTCTGTGCAATACAGCTATGGGCAATTTACATACGACAATGATACTACATACCGCCTGCAAAGCCAAGCTGCCTCTGCTCGCTTGTACGCGCCACACAACCCCCCGTGAAAATGCTTGAATCGGCCCTCTTTCTTCGGTACAACTTCTTCTTGCCCGAGCCAAATATCTTTAAAGGACAAAAATGAGGACCATTAGAATTGCAACACGAGCAAGCCGCCTTGCTATAGCCCAAACCGATATCGTGGCAGACTCTATCAGAGAACTTTGCCCTGACGTCAAAATATCCGTCGTGAAGGTGACCACAAAGGGTGATAGTGACAAGTCCGATTTTCTCTACAAATCTTCGTCCGTCGGCTATTTCACATCGGCTGTTGAACAGACGCTTTTGCAGGGCCGAGCCGACCTGGCCGTACACAGCTTAAAGGACCTGCCGACCGCTGAAACCCACGGACTTCTCGTTGCCGCGATCCCCAAAAGGCTTTTCCCTGCCGACGCTCTGGTTACATCATCCGGTGCATCGTCGATCGAGACATTGCCCAAAGGCGCAACCGTCGGCACATCGAGCCTGCGGCGAATCGCACAACTGAAACATCTGCGAAACGACCTCAAGTATGTCCCCTTGCGCGGCAATGTTGAAACGAGAATTTCAAAAGTCCGGTCAGGCCAAGTCGATGTCGCTGTTATCGCCTGTGCAGGTCTGATTCGACTGGGCCTCTCCGATAAGATATCGGCTGTGTTGGCCCCTTCTGTCTTCTTGCCCGCCCCGGGCCAAGGCGCTTTAGCCGTGCAGATTCGCCCCGACGATACCGACCTGCTGCAACTTATCTCGCAACTCGATGATGAGCCGACTCGAATAGCAACGCAGGCCGAGAGAAAAACACTCGAAGCTATGCACGGCGGCTGCAGTATACCATTCGGTGCTTACGCACGAATTGACGGAAGGCAAATCCTTATCGATGCAATGATAGCCGATATCGACGGCGGCAATGTCGTCAGACGCTCAGCCGCCCTACCGTTAGATGAGCACGTCCGATGCGCCGAACTGCTGGCTGAACAATTGCTTCAAGCCGGCGGCGGTGAAATCCTTAAGAAACTACGAAGAACCTGAGCTTAAATCAGCTTCGCCGCATCTTTCGCAAAATATGTAATAATGATATCGGCGCCTGCCCTTTTAATTGAGTACAGCGTCTCGAGCATAGCGGCCTGTCTGTCAATCAGCCCCGCCCCGGCGGCTGTGTTTATCATCATATACTCACCGCTCACATTATACGCGGCTATGGGGCAGTCGAACCGCTCTCTCGCCCGGCGAATTATGTCCAGATACGGCAGCGCCGGTTTCACCATCACGATGTCGGCCCCCTCTTCTATGTCCAGTGCAATCTCAGCCATTGCCCGCCTGGCGTTGGGCGGGGCCATCTGATAACCCTTGCGGTCTCCGAAGGCAGGGGCCGATTCCGCTGCATCCCTGAAAGGCCCGTAAAATGCCGAGGCATACTTGGCCGCATAGGACATAATGCCAACATCACAGAAGCCGTTCTCTTCAAGACACTCGCGGATATACTTTACCCTGCCGTCCATCATATCCGAAGGTGCTACCATGTCCGCGCCGGCCTGGGCGTGCGACAGTGCAACCTTGGCAAGCAGCTCACACGTCGCATCATTATCGACCTTGCCCTCCTTGATAACGCCGCAATGCCCCGTCGATGTGTATGCACACAGGCAGACATCCGTAATCACAACCAATTCAGGCACAGCCCTCTTGATTTCCCTCACAGCCAACTGCACCGCACCTGGTTCCGCCCACGCCTCCGAGCCGATTTCATCTTTCTTCGCAGGCAGCCCGAAAAGAAGCACCGCAGGTATCCTTAAGGAAGCGACTTCAGCCGCCTCCGCTGCGACGCTGTCCGCCGAGAAGCGGAAACAGCCTGCCATTGACTTTATCGGCTCTTTGATTCCCTTCCCGGCGCGTACGAATAGCGGATAAACAAAATCATTGACGCTCAGAGTGGTCTCGCGGACAAGCCGCCGCATCGCATCGTTGCTGCGAAGCCGTCTCATTCTGATATCCGGAAAATCCATTGAGTGCTCCTTATTACTTACTCAAACCGACCGTTTTATGACCGAAAATTAACGCTGCTTTTCATTCGACAACATGTTCTGTATCACAAGAAATTCAATGAAATTGACCATCCGCCGCAGGCGGATTCAACAATTTTGCATTTTGGGTTTTGATTTTTACACTCTCAAACTGACCATCGGTCAGTTTGAGTTACTTACTCAGCCCATAACGACAAGCTCACATGCCGCTCACGCATGATTTCAGTCGATTCGTAGATTAACAGGAAAGCCTTTCTTAATCAACCTGTGCACTGCCGAAAGAGCAGATAACGCAAAAATGACCGGATAGATCTCCTCATAGTACCACAGCTTCGCAAAATAAAGCCCTATCGGCGCAGCCGTCCACGTTCTGCCTTGCTCGGTCCTATCTATCAGCCAGGCCGCACCTTGCATAACGGCCTCTCTGATATCTCCGCAATCGGTGTATGCCTCCCGGCCCGAACAGTTACTCACCGGCTCTCCTTGCAATACCCCCGCCAGAGCATCCACAGCGAGCGCAGTTTCCTCGATTGAAGACCCGACCGTTTTAGCACCGCCCCACCCGCCGTCCGGATTCTGTACCGAAATCAGCCACCTCACCGCATCATTGACGCAACGACCGATTGGTCCTTTTTTTCGGTCAGGCAAACGGCTCAACCCAATGAGAACTCGGCTCGTTCCATAAACGGGATTCGCCTGTCCCGGTGCGGACTCGTTGCCGAACCACAAAGGCGTCCAGGAGCCGTCTTCTCGCTGCTCATTGCTCAGATAGACCAAGGCCCGTTTGATTGCGCGGTCAATTCGCGTTTGCAGCTTTGGGTTTACCCGCTCATACCAGGCATCGAATGCAGCCACGGCGTGGGCGGTAAGGTCGGGCGCACTTTGGTCAAAGGCCAATTTCATCCACCCCCTACAAAAAGTTGGGATACCACCATCTTTGTTCTGCAATCCCAACAGCCACTTGATTCCCGCCTCTGCCGCTGCGGTGACATCGTCGCCCGACAAACCTAAGTTGCTCAGAGCAATCAAGGCACCGGCAGTATCATCCGCATCGGGCACGCCGCCGGGCAGATCCGTCCACGCCCAGCCGCCCGCTGCAGCCGCCGTGTATGGATGCTCTCGCCGATACTGCTGCCCAAGCAACCACCGCTGGATATTGACCCGGTCGTCGCGCGAGAGGAAAACCCCAAAGTCATCCGAGCGGCTCAAGGCGCTTACAGACAAAGTCGTCACCCACGTCGCCAGATTCGTATCTATGGGCCAGCTTCCGTCATCCCTCACCGAATTGGTGAGAAACTCGACACCCCTGGAAACAACGTCTCTGTTCATCCGGCCTGCAGCAGCGAGACTCATCACGACAAAACTCGTCAGCGGCGCCGCCTCGAGAAAGCCGCCGCTTGACGGCTGAATCTCATCGAGCAGCTTTAGCGTGCGACGCCTTGTGAAATGTCGGGCCAGTCGCTTTAGGGGACATCGCGGCTTTCGATGATAATAGTGTACCTGTCCTATCGCGATCAGGGCGGGAAACGCATAGCTGACCACCGACAGACGAAAGAACCTGAGCACCCAGCGCGGGCACGCGGCAAACTCAAAAGCCAGCGCCTTGATTAGCTTCCAGGATGTGTCTTTGTTACCCAACCTCCCCGCCAATGCGCACATCGTCAGAATCGGTACTGAAAACGTCCTGTCCTCGCCGTACTTATGAGTGACGGCCTCGGCAAGTTCGGCTGATCTCAGACTCCCAGCCCGATTGACAAGCCACTTCTCCACGCGCACAAGAGTCTGCCGATATGAAGTCTGGTCCTCGACGACCGTAAACGCTGCCCAGCACAGCATCGTCGTACTGATGTTACTGCCGCTTATTACAGTATCGCCCCATCCGCCGTCGGCATTCTGATTCGCTGCAAGCCAGTCGAGGCCGCGTTCTGTAAAAGAACGATACCTGGTTTTGTCGATAAGAGCCAACGCAAAAAGAGCAGTAGCAGTTGACAAAGCGCTGCTTGAAAGATGTCCCCGCCAATGCCCCGCCGAGCACCGCCGACTCAGTAAGTGCTCGGTCAGGTTTCGTATCGTCTGTTCAAGTATGCCCGTCTCGACTATCATTTCTCCTCTCTCAAATGTCCCAGGGCCAGCAGGGCATAGTAAGTGTATTCACAATCAGCGACCCTGTCCGCAGCACAGCCGAAAAAGCCGCCCTTTCCGTCCCACAGACTCTCGACGAAATCAAGGCACTGTTCTCTGATATTGATCAGCGACATCTCCAGCAGCCCCAGCGTGTGAAGTGCCGTCGCCGTCGAAAGCAAATCCGACAGCGGCGCGTTCGCAGCCGCCGGCCAGCCCCCATCCGGCCGAAGCTGCTTAATAAGCCAGTCCACCGCATCTTCCTCACGCCGCCGGTCTAAGTAATGCAGCGTCGATAAAGCCGCCGCCGTAGCTGCAGTCATACCCACCGGCAGCGAATGTTCGTTCGCATAGCCTCCATCGCGCGTTTCAAGTGACTCGATGCACTTAACCAAAGCATCGGGCGCGGGTACATCCGTTTTCATATCCTGATACAAACCCAGCGCAAAAAAGCAGCCGTAAGCGCTTCCGCACGCTGCACGCACGGCAGTGCTGAAGCCGCCGTCGGCGCTGCGATGTGCCGCAACCCGCTGCAGGACGGCATTACGAAAAGAATCGCTTATCGACCGGCCCAAATCCACCATGCAGCGGACAAGGCAGCCTAAGTGAACAAGGTCCAGCGACTCGGCATCGCAGAATCCGGCCAGGTACTCTGCAATTCTTTCTCGGGGGACATCGGCGCCCAATGCCTTCATCGCTTCGGCGCCAAACATGGTGTAATACAAATCGCTGCGACCGTCTCTTCCTTTGAAACCACCGTCTTGATTGATTTGCGATTGAAGAAACCTGACGACCAGCTCGGCCGAGCCGCCAAGAACACCCTTAGCTCGACTCACCGCCCCTAACATGTCCTGCCTGATAGTCATTGCAGCAGCTCATCACGTCAATATCGTTGAAGATTTTGGCCACGACTCTGCGAAGCAGCCCCTTAAGACTCGGATTGCTCAAGGCAACCAGAGAGCCAATAGCTTTGGATTTGTATGACTCCATAGCGGCCGAAGCCATTGTGCGGATTCGCAGCTTTTCGAGGATAGCGCCAATATCGACGGTGCCCCTGCAGGTACTGTCCCGGCGCCACAGCAAATCAATCGCCGCCTTGCCGGCATCTTCGGCTCGCTCATAAGCTGCCGCAAGCAGAAGCGACGGCCTTATCATGCCCCGCTCAACCTTGAAGTTATGAACATCGAAATCGTCGATGTCATCCTTGATTTGATAAGCTGCGCCGAGCGCGTCACTGTATTGCTTGAAAACGCCGGCCAATTCCTCCGCGCCGCCGGCAAGTATCGCCCCTAAATTCAAGGCAACCGCAAACGCAGGAGAGGTCTTCTTCTCATAAATCTCAATCACCTCATCGCTGCTCAAAGGCCCGCCGCTCCGAAGCCAGGACAATTCCTTCCCCTGACCAAGGCACAAATCTCTATGTCCCTCCGCCGCCACCCGCAGCATCGCAGCCCTTACGTCGCCCGACGTATTTGCCTCTGCAAGCAGACGGTATCCTTCGCCAAGAAGGAAATCCCCAACGTTAAGAGCAATCGGAACACCGTATTTGACATGCATCGTCTCCTCGTCATAACGCTGCTTGTCCCCATCTTCGATATCATCGTGAATCAACGAGGCCTTGTGAAAACATTCTATTGCAATGGCAACCTGCATAAGCTCACCGCCAGGCTGCTCTTCGTTGTCGCCCTTGATTGCCCTGTACGCGCATACCGCAAGAAAAGGCCGCCACCGCTTACCCGCCTTGGCCAGCCAGTCTATCGCAAGCTTTTTCGTCTGGTCGTCGGCCGGTCCCAATAGTGGCTCCAGCGACTCCGGCGTAAACCAGCTATCAACCTTTCTGCGAAGCTCTTCGAGATTTAACCGCCGGGTTTCATCGGCGCTGTTTTCCCAAATTGCGTTCCAGACCCAATCGATATCAACGCTTGTATTGGCACAGCCGTCCTGAAGCAGAGGTATCGCAATGCCGGGAATGGCGCCGGCCGACATATAAGGGAAGACCTGTTCCAGCACCGACAGACAGCTCACCCCAATCACGGCCTCGACCTTGCCGCTTTCAATCAGAGAAGTCACTATCGGCGAGCCCTCCGCAACCAGGACCGCATAACCCAACCGCTCTGCCTGGTTCTGGAGCTCATCTATTACACAACTACCGCAGTGGTTGCATATCAGGCCGAACTCATCAAGCTCACCCTGACAATTGTCCGGATCACGAAGGCACTTCGGCAAAAGCAACAGCCGTTTCTCGTATGGAATTGCTGCGACAATGTCTCGCCAGACCTCGTTATTGACAAGCACTGCCGTGTAGTCATGATATTGCGGTGCGAGCTTGGCCAGCTTCAGTACATTGCTGCAATGCTCTTTCAACTCCTCAATGGACAGTGGTCCGGTCGGCCTTTCGCTCCGCACGTAATTGCGGATAATATCGAGCAGTCGTTCCCGTTGCTCCTTTGACTGCGGTATATTATTTTGTGGCGGCCTTGCCGGCCTCGCCGCCGTTGCTAAATCGTCCCGCATACTTCCACATCCTCCTCAACGGCCTGCCGCCGCGCCAGCTGCTTACCCAGCCGTCTGAACGTCCGTCGCCAGGACATAACCTCACAGCGCCCGAGCGCCTGCAACAGAGAACGCTTTACCAGGCCTACCCCCCCTGCCCGCTGATTGTCCCAGAACAGTCGCGGCATCAGCCGAAAGTTTATCTCGTAACAGGCCCGATACAACGCAAGATGTTCCGAACGCATATCCTCAATTCCAAACCTTACATCCTCGCTCGACAGCGGCTCATAAAATACCGGAAAAATCACCGCCCGTTTCCGCCCGAGATACTCGACCAGTTTGCCTGTTCGCTCGACATCATCCCGTGTTTCGCCGGGCAGACCGAGTATTATGCTAAACACCGGGAAGAAACCTGTTCGATTCATTCGCTCAGCAGTCTCCTTGACCATCTCCTCCCAGTCTTCGGGCCGAAATGGTGCAATCTTCCCAGGACAGTTGGCTGCTACAAGCCGACCGTTCGCGCTCTCGACACCCATATTCACCCAAAGATAATCGGTCTTACATCGCCATGTCAACAGTCGCCTGATTTCACAAAGCTCCGCGTCCGTCAACTGCAGCACCGTATTGATATTCGCGTGGTCCATCTGCATAAAGGAAAGTTGCCGTATCTTTCGCATCTGCTCGAGCAGACCGCATAAGCTCTCAAAATTCGGTTTTACCCCTGTCGCTCCGTACCTGAAGAAGTCCTCACTGCTGCTGACTACGTTGGTCATTCCCGTGGCCACATTCGTCTTCATATCCGCCAGAATTGTCTCGACCGGTATATGGCTCATACTCTTTCGAGCCATTGTGCAGAACCGGCATCCCCGCCCGCACCCTCTCGAAAGCTCAATGATACCCAGCATCGACGGTGCTTTAAGCGGTTGCACTTGTTCTATGCACGTGCTTTCTTCATCCATGTACTCGGCGGTCTCTTTACCGTTAATCAGGTCATCAAAGAGCTTTGGCCCCGCCTTTTCGAAATAGCCGTCGAATACCACATCGACGCCGAGCATCTCTTTCTGCACAGCTCTTCGCTTCCACTGCCACGCACCGGCGCCTCCGGCAACAACCTTAAAGCCGTATTTTCTTTTCGCCTCGGTGATCTGCTGCAGCGTCTGCCGAGTCCAGTAGCTTGTATAAAGCTCGCCTTTCCAGAAGTTCTTCGTCGTTGTATTGCTCATCCCCATACCCAATGGGTCGCTCGAGCTAAAAGCCACGACCTTAACCCACGGCCCAAGCATCTTCGGCAGCGATTCCGGTGTCGTACAAACCACATCATCGGGATTAAGGTCGGTAAACCGCAGCAGTGCCGATTCAACACGACGCAGCCCCAGCGCCGCCGCCTTTGCGCGACCGAGCTTATCTGTTTTGATACGTGGGGACAAAAAGTAACGCATTGCAGGTTCCGGCACCTGTCTCGTCTGCATCGTTGCGAAAATGCCTTCGAACAAAACCCTGTAACCTGCACTCAGAGTTCTGTCGCTGACAAGCAGAACTTTCGGCTTCGGCTGCTCACTCGCTGTCATCTTCGCCGTGGCCTTTCTTAGCGATTGTTCTCTCTCGTATCAGGGCAATGTCCTTCGCAGACAAAGACCGCAAAACCTCGTTCGGAATGCTCAATTTGTGCTGCAGCTCGTTCACAGCCGACGCTCCCCCGCCCGGCGAGTTTTCCGTCGAGGCGGCAAATCGTCTGCCTTTTCTGCTGCGACTGCGGATTGCCTCGCGAATGTCACCGTCCAGCAGCGAGTTCACCTTTACTCCGGTTATCTCTTTCTCCAGCGTCTCATCAGTGACCTCGTCGCCGTTGATGGGACTGCTCCCGTATTTTGGAAAAATAATGGCTGCCTGTGGACAGACCCTCGCGCACGCGGGGCAATTCGTCTTACAGCCGTCCGGCTTGACAACCCGAACCTGTCCCTCCTCATCAACATCATAAACGCCAAAAAGACAGAAGTTCATACACTGTTTGCAGTTTTTGCACCTCTCGTAGTCAATCACCGGAAACCACGGCACCCAGTCGCCCTTTCCGCCCGGCTCGATGTCCCCGCCAGCTTCGATTTTGCTTTGTGCCGGGACAACAGAAGAGATAATCTCTTCCGCTGGCATTGTCCGCATATTGAATATCTCGGTGCGCTGCGGGTCCAAATCAGCCCCGGCCGCGCGAAACAGCCATTTAACCGCCCTCGGGTAACAGGCGATTATCTTAACCGATTCCGCCGCCACCCAGTCCCTGAGCTGGCTATCCCTTTTCGCCGCCAGCCCGCATAAATCGGAAACGGCGTGAAATACAAGGCCGCTGCGTGCAAGTGCGGCAAGTACCGTTGATTTTACATCTTTCGGTATGATGTCATAGTAGGCACAGTCGCAGTAAATTATGGTTGTATCGCCTGCCATTTGGTAATTCCTCCGTTTCAATCGGCCTTAACATCATAGGCCATCAATACGTCGCCGTGGCGTATGTACAATCTGCCACCGAAGACTACCGGGTGCGCCCAGTGCTGGTCCTTGCCCTTTGTTACCTCGAATGAACTGACGATGTTGAAGCCCTCAGGCGTTGCCTTCACAAGAGCAACGTTGCCCCTCTTTTCCTCGTAACAGTACAGCATCCCGTCGGCATACGTTATCGAACCCTTGCATATCCAGTGATGTTCGTACATCACCTTCCCTGTGTCCCAGTCAAGGCAGACCCAGTTGCCGTCACCGTTGCCCTTCCAGCTCGCGCCGTAGATATAACCGTCGAGAAAGATAACGCCGCCATGATGGCAGTCAAGGACTGTATCAACCCATTTCCTGGATATCGTCTTGCCGTCCTCGGAAATCTCATACATGGCCCCGCCGCAGTCATAGCCGCTCGTCGTATAAACACATCCATCATGGTAAACAGCCGTGACAGGATTAATATCCTTCGGCTTTTTTTGGTAGTCGGCGTATTTGTCCCGATAGACTATTCTTCCAGTCTCGGCATCTACAAAGACGACCGAATCGGATAGCATTGTCACTATCAAACGAGCATCGCCTCTTTCAACAAGGATCGGCGAACAGTACGAGCTCTTCTCACCGATGCTTTCACTCGCCCAGACAACGTCGCCGGTTTTCTTCTTTAGCGCCACCATGGTCGCCTTCTTACCCCCGGCGATGAAGATTACCTTCTCATCGATAATCAGAGGTGATTCGGCAATACCCCATCGTCCGTATTCGCTGTCGAAGTCCTTGAACGCATTCACCGTCCATTTCTTCTCGCCGCTCTCGCGGTCCAGGCAGGCCACCGTCCCCAGCCCGCTGATGACATAGAGTCTGTCACCGTCGATCGTTGGTGTACATCTTGCGCCGGGATAAGAACCCGTCCAGGCCGGGCCGTATTCTGTCCGCCACTTCCTGTTACCATCCATATCAATGGCGTGAACGAACTCGCCTCTGCCTTTCTTGCCCGTCGTATAGATAAGCCCGTTGACAATCGACATAGACGCCCATCCCTCTCCAAGGCCCTCGACGAACCACAGCATCTTCGGCCCACCTTCAGCCCACTCCTTCAGCAGTCCCGTCTCAACGCTCTTGCCGTCCCGATTTGGACCGCGCCACTGATACCAGCCTTCGTTACCGCCAAAAACCGGACAAGACAAGAGAACGGCGAGCACACAGGAGCCCAACGCCATATTGTCTCTTCTTCTGAACATAAAACAAACTCCGCGAAACCAAACTCTTTCCGGGCTAATCAGGTTGCTCTTGCCTTGATACAACTCTCCGTGTTCCGGCACAGGTTAAGGTTCTCAAACTGACCGCTTTGCACACAAAAATTAACGTAACCTTTTATTCGCTAATATGTTCTGCGTTACAAAAAATACGCTCAAATCAGCTGCCCGCCGCAGGCGGATTCAACAATTTTACATTTTGCATTTTGATTTTTAATTCTCAAACTGACCATCGGTCAGTTTGAGTAAGGTTACTTCGCAACATCCAGACAGGAAACGTCACCGGCTGTATTTCGCACGTATATCCTGCCGTTGGCGAGGACCGGAACCGTCCAGCATTTGAAGGCAAGTACATCTGCCGACGAAATCTCCTTGTATCCCCCCGGCGAGGCCTCTGCGACAACCAGATTACCTTTCTCGCCCATTACAATCAGCTTACCGTCGGCTATCGTCAAGCTTCCCTGACCGAACCCCTTCTGGGCCCACTTCAATTCACCCGTCTTAAGGTCCAGACACCGCAGCTCTCCACCCTCGTCAACACCGTAAATGTACCCATCCCATAAAACAGACGCGTTCATCTTGTTCCGCATATTCTTGTTTCGCCAGAGCCGTTTGACCTCGTACTTGCCATCCTTACTCTCAAGCTCGAGCAGTGCACATCCTTCACCGTACCCTGAACAGATGAAGACCTGCTTTCCCACAATAATAGGGTCGGCGGCGTGAACGTCGTATCTCGTCTTCCACTTGTGACTCCACAGCTCCTCTCCCGTTGCCGCATCAAGTCCGAGCACTTCCCCAAAGCCGAACAAGGCCACACACTTACGCCCGTCCATCGTGTACGGAACCGCTGTCGCATAGCCGCCCGGACTCTTCGGCCCCTGCCACACCACAGAACCATCATCTTTATTAAGCGCAACACCCGTAGCGCCCGCGTTGTAAATAGCAAGATTGTCAATCACAAGTGGAGAACCGGAAAGTCCCCACGTAGTCCTTTCGATTTTCAGGTCACCCAGCAGATTTTTCTGCCATACCACCTTGCCTGATTCTGCGTCCAGGCAAAAGGCCTTGCCGTCCTTACTAAGCGTATAGACCTTCCCGCCCGCCACCATTGGCGAGGCCAATGTCCCCCCCTCATAATACTTCGCATCGAGGCGCTGGTTGTATGTGTGCTTCCAGATTTCCTTTCCTGTCGCTGCATCGAAGCAATATACGGTGTCCTTATCGTCCGCGTTGCCCATCGTGTAGGCCGCCCCGCCGCTGACCGCAAACGTCGAAAACCCGATACCCACCGACGCCTTCCACAGCACTTTCGGCCCTCCTTCGGGCCAGCTCGCATTCCAGCCCTTCTCCTGCGAAATGCCGTTGTGATTAGGCCCGCGCCACCAGGGCCAGTCACCCCCATAAACCGACCCGCAAAGCAATAAAACAACAAATACCATTAAAACCATCAAACCATTACGACTTGTGCCTTTTGCCGCCTTGTTCATACTCCGTCTCTATCAAAAATATTCATAAGTTTTTGCCGGGTAATACTATAGGAATGACTTACGATTGTCAATTCTCATCGAAACCACACACCAAGCGCGCACATACACCGCTCCTCTCTTCACAATTCTCTGATTCTACGTCTCCTGAGCCCCCCGGTTCGCTGAAAACTCTTTCCCCCGGCTAATAATCAGCAATTTCCCCCATCGCCGTCCCTGATAGCCAAAGCACCTGTCGGGCACACAGCGGCGCATTTACCCGCCGCTTCTCTCAGCCCGTCGGCAATACTCTTATTGAACGGCACCGCCACCCGAACATCAAACCCCCTCCCGATAAACGTCAAACCGAGCCGCTCTCTTGCCTGCTCTGCCGTCTGAATACACAGCCCGCAGTCGATACACTTGCCCGGCTCATAAATTATCTCAGGATGCTCAAACTCCTGGACAAACGTCCGCCGCTCTGACTTATAATGTCCCGCCCGGGCCTTATACTCCCGAGAATATATTCGCAACTTGCAGTCATCGGCCTTGCGACAGTCGCAATGCATACAACGGCTCGACTCAGCCCTCGCCTGCTCCATGGTAAAACCATCTGACCCCACTGATGGCAATACACGCTGCTCTTTGCTCACGCCCGCCATCAGCTTTTCCATCTCGCCTTCCAGCAGCTTGCCCATCCGAGTATTGAATTGTCTTCTCGGCCCTGTCACCGGCTCACCAGCTAAGTATTGAGTAATCGAGGCCGCTGCCTCCTTGCCGTCTGCAACCGCCCGAACAGCCATCTTCCGCCTGCGAACAGCATCACCTCCCGCAAACACCCCCTCGATATTCGTCGCATAAGTCCCAGGGTCAATCGCTATCCCCTTAGGCCCCGCCTCAAACCCCATCTGCTCTGCCTGCTCTTTTTCAACCTCACCGACCGCAATAAACACAGCGTCAAAGTCACTTCTCAGCTTATCAATCGCCCCCCCGCCATCAATCCGCGTCCCCCCCTTAAACTCTGCCCCCAATTTCGTTATCAACCCTATCTCCGCATCGAGCACATCCTTCGGCAATTCATCATCGCCTACAGAATACCGCAGCATCCCGCCCGGCTCATCGCGCTCGTCGAATATCGTGCAGTCGAAGCCCTCCTGCAGCAGGTAGTACGCAGCCGCAAGACCCGCAGGCCCTGCCCCAATAATCGCCACACTCTTGTTGCGCTTCGCCTTGCAGACAGGCACATACGGCTGCGCCGACTGCAAATCCACATCCGCGACATATCTTTTCAGCAGGCATATCGAAACAGTATCATCGTATTGTCGCCTCCTGCACACATTCTCACAGGGCGCAGGACATATCCGCCCTAAAACCGCTGGCAGCGCAATATCACGCTTGACAGTCTCAATCGCATCGCAAAGCTGCCCTGCCGCAATCTGCCGAATCATCACCGGTATATCCATCTTCGCAGGACACACCACCTGACAAGGCCCCATACAATCGCCCACATGGTCGCTCAGCAGCAGCTCCAATGCCGCCCTTCTCGCATCGATAATCTCCGGCGACGCCGTCTCCACATGCATCCCATCCTCTGCCGGCAGTCCGCACGAAGCAACCAGTCCGTCGCGCCCCTCAACCTTGACCACACATACCATACAGCTCGTCGATGGCTCGTAACCTTTAAGAAAGCACATCGTCGGTATCTCGATGCCGAGCTTGCCGGCCGCGTCGAGCACCGTCGCGCCGTCGTCAACTTCAACCTCACGATTGTCTATTGTCAATCTGGGCATTGTGCTTTCACTTTGACATAGCTGTTTTCGTGTTGTTCATCTGACTGCCGCCCGATACCTCCGATTGTTGAGGTTCGCTGGTACGTTGAACATATTCCAGGTCGAGCGGGATGCTTGTGCCGTCTCCCCTGAGCAGCGCCGTGAAGCCGGCCTCATAGAGCATCTTTCGGCAGGCGCAGATATCCAGGCCGCGGTTTTGCGATGTATCATCTTCGATGTCACGGGGGTTGGCGCCGGTTTCGGCATAGACCACGTTGGCTCCCGCAGCCAGACCTAAAAGATTTGGCTCGTGAACGGCAATGTTTTTCGTTTCCGGACAGGCCAGACTGGCCAGGGTGATTACCGCAACGACCTGCGCCAACCGACGTTCGGTAATTTGCCCGTTTACAGACAACGGTGCGCTGGAAACAAAGACGCGGCGCATGGCCGCGTGCTGAAAACAGCCGTGCCTGATACCCAAAAACATCTGCTCAACCAGCTCTGCCGGTGTGTGCTCAGGCCCTATCGGCTCGCAGCAATAGTAAAAGTCCAGCCCCGCCTGCCGTATTGTGGCGATGGTTTTCTCCCGCTCTTCGGGTTCGAGCGAGGTATCCTTTCCTTCACGCAAACGGCGTACATGATAAGCGCCATTTACTCCGGCGTCGGCTAACCGCTCGCCCTGTTCGATATCGAAATCACCGATATTGACCACAATCTGTGTATGAGCAGGAATTTCCCGGCGAATCCTTTCCACGACCTGAAGAAAATAATCCAGGTCAAATTCATGCATAGTCATAAGAAACAGTGCATACAAATCACCCTGCCGTGTAAAATCACGAGCCCGGGACAGGATTTCTTCCATGGACAGTCGGCTCTTTTCAAAAGTCGTATGCCCCTCTCCGAAAACGCAGAATTTGCAGTTACCGGGACATGGCGCGATATCGATCCCAATCTGGCCTAAAAGGATCGCTTGATTACCGAATCTTTTTCGCGAAATGGTATCCGCCCCCGCAGTCAGCATTGCCGCTTCCATGCCGTCACCGGGCAGACTCAAAAGGTAAATGCAATCATCCTGGTTCGGCCCACAACCGTCGAACGCCGCATCAAGTATTCTCTTAAACCTGTTTTGAAGTCTCATAGCATGTTCCCTTTGCTAAATTCTCACTCAACCTTCACCGCCTCAGCAGGACAAACGCTCTTGCACGTGCCGCACCGCACGCATTTCTCCGTATCTATCTCATGTTTCTCATACGGCTTCATCTCAATCGCCCCCACAGGACAGTGCTGTGCACAAATCGTACAGCCGATGCAGTCGTCCGTCACAGAATACGTAATAAGCGCCTTGCACCTGCCCGCCGGACATCGCTTCTCGATATGTGCCTCGTATTCGCTGCGAAAGTAACGAATCGTCGAAAGCACCGGATTAGGCGCCGTCGTCCCAAGCCCGCACAAGCTGCCCTTCTTTATCATCGCCGCTAAATGCTCAAGCTCTTCTATGTCACCACGCTTGCCTTCACCGTTGCACAGCTGCTCGAGAACGTCCAGCATCCGCCGCGTCCCTATCCGGCAAAACGTGCACTTGCCGCACGACTGGTTCTGAGTAAACTGCAAAAAGTACCTTGCGATATCGACCATACAGTCCGTCTCATCCAGCGCGACCAGTCCGCCCGAGCCCATCATTGTCCCCACCTCTGTCAGCGACTCATAGTCCACCGTAATGTGCCCTAATTCAGCGGGCACGCACCCGCCCGAAGGCCCCCCTACTTGGACCGCCTTGAAGTAATTTTCGCCCGCTATCCCCCCGCCGATATCTTCTATGATTTCACGAATAGTAATACCCATCGGCACTTCGATAAGCCCGCCGTGCGAGATTTTTCCCGCAAGCGCAAAGACCTTCGTCCCCTTACTATGCTCCGTGCCGAGCTTTGCAAACTCCTCCGCACCGTTTCGCAGTATCCACGGCACCGTCGCATATGTCTCGACATTGTTAATCAGCGTCGGCTTTCCCCACAGCCCCTTCACCGCTGGGTATGGCGGCCGCAAGCGAGGCATACCCCGACGACCTTCTATGCTCGCCAACAGCGCCGTCTCCTCTCCACATACGAACGCACCCGCACCCGGTACAAGCTTCAATTCAAAGCTGAACCCGCTGCCAAGAATGTCCTCACCCAAAAATCCCCTCTCACAACACTTCTCTATCGCCTCGCTTATTCGCTTATACGCAAGCGGGTATTCCGCCCGAATGTAAAACCTGCCCTCATCGGCCCCCACCACGTACGCCGCTATCGCAATCCCCTCGAGAATCCGATACGGGTACGACTCCATTATCATGCGGTCCATAAAAGCCCCGGGGTCGCCCTCGTCGCCGTTACAGACTACATATTTCTTTTGGGACTTTTCGCTGCGCACCCAGGACCATTTGAGGTGCGTCTCAAAGCCGGCCCCTCCCCTGCCACGAAGCCCGCTGCGCCGTATCTCGGCGATAACTTCTTCGCCGTTCAACCGGCTGACGCACTTTTGCAGGGCCTCGAATCCATCGTTGCTTAAATACTCGTCAAGGTCAACCGGATCAATGTGTCCGCAGTGCTCAGTAGCAATATGTACTTGTTTGTCCATAAAACCAGCTACCGGCCGATCCCGCACATCTACCGAATAACGTGTGACGGATTCCCAGGCTTTGTCGGTAAGTATCTTATCCAGCACGGTGGACATAACATTCTTGATTTTTGGACCAACTTTCTTCGGCCTGAAATGTCTAAGTACAATAGCTCTGGCATCCTCCGGCTGGATCCTTGCATAGCGAAACGAAGTCCCATCGGCCAAAGCCACTTCCACAATGGGGGCCAGGAAGGACATCCCCGGACAGCCGACATTTTTGACCACGGCCCGAACAGCCGTTTCTTTGACAGCATTTTCCAACGCCTCATATACTCTGGCGCTGCCGCTGGCGACGCAACTGGAATCGAGACATATTCGGATTTCGCCAAGTTCCTTCTCGGTTCTTGCCCGGACCGGTACCTCCCTTCGCTGACTGCGGACTCTTTCCTGCTCGAGAAAATCCCTCAACACTACCGGAACCTGCTCGCTGGTCAGGTGCCCGTAGGTAATATCATCAATCTGTATTGCAGGGGCAAGCATACAGCAGCCTAAACACGCCACTTTCCCAATAGTAAACATCTTCTCAGGGTCGGTATCGTCTCCCTCCGGGATACCGAGATACCTCTGGAAGGCGTCATAGACCAGCCCGGCCCCTTTGACGTGGCAGGCCGTCCCGATACAGATACGAACTATATGCTGGCCCGCCGGGCTGTGTCGGAACCGGTCATAAAACGTCGAAACACCCGCAATCGAAGCTGGAGTTATCTCAGTCAGCTCGCAGACTCGCTCAAGAGCTTCCTGTGGAAGATACCCGTACTCGTCCTCGATCGCCTGAAGAATCTCCAGAACCTTATCCTTCTCAGTACCGATTCTCTCGACGGTCTGTTCCACAAATGTCAAATCAACGTCACTCACCGGCCCTGTTTCCTATCCTATACAAATTCTTTTCGCCTCGGATGTAGATGCGCCCGTCGGCAAAGCCAGGCGACGCAAAACACTTTTCACCGAGTTCGGACCTCGCCACATCTTTGTAACCTCCAGATATGTCGGCGACTATCAATACGCCTTTACCGCTCAGAAGGTAAACCTTCTCGCCGACAAAGGAAGGCGACGCGAAAAACTCTTCCTCTAATTCCTTGTCCCAGAGCTTCTTGCCGTCTTTGGCGTCGTAGCACGTCAGCAGCCCGTCGGTCGTAAGCACCAAAACCACCTTGCCGTTCGTCAGCGGGCTGCATATATCGGAAATACCCTCGTCGGCTGTCCATGCAATATGTGTCTCAGTGACATCACCCGTCCCGTCCGCGCGATACGCAACTAATTTCGTATAGGGATGTATCGCATAGACAAGCCCGTTGCCGTAAACCGCTGAAGGCGCCACATCAGGCCCAAGACAATCCGCCCGCCAGAGCTCCGCCCCGTTTGTCGCCTTGTAGGCAATCATGCACGGGTCGGCGCAGGTAATTATCTGAGGCCCCTTCTCTGTTTCGATGACAATCGGAGATGTCCACGAACCCGAAACGCGTCGTTTCACCTCCCAGACCGTCCCGCCGGAAAAACCTTCCAGCGCGATAAGTCTGGACTTTTCGTCCTCCGCCTGACCCTGGTCGAGCTGGACCAGCACTAAATTACGATACATAGCTAACGACGAGGCGTGTCCGTATGCGTTGTCCGGCACACCGAGGTTCATCGCCCAAAGCCGCTTGCCGGTAAAATCAAAACAGCCGATGTCACCCGTTGCAAAGATGGCATACACTCGCCTGCCGTCCGTCACCATAGTCGGCGCCGCAAAGCCCGTATCCTCCATCGGATTAACTTTTTCTTCCCCCTGCCTCGGAACGTCTCCCGTCCAGAGCAGCTTGCCGTTCGCAGCATCATAACAATAAACCTGCAGTGCCTTTTCATCACCGCCCGAAATAAACACCCGCTCACCCCACACTATCGGCGAGTTAAATCCCGCAAGCGGTATCGCCGTCTTCCACACAATACCCTCGCCGCCCTCAACATCGAATTTCTCCGGCACATTTGTATATGCGCTGATACCCAGCCCTCCCGGCCCGCGAAAGCGAGCCCAGTTCGCCGCAATATCCTCAGCCGATGGATAGCTGCTCACCTCGCTCCCGCCATAATCGGTGGTCGGCATCAGTGCAAAAATCAACGCCCCTGCCCCAACCACAATCAGCCCAGCCGTAATAGCCCATCGCCCCGCATTCGCCTCCTGCATCTGTTCCGCTCGTCCCTCACGCTGTCCTTCAGGATGTGGAAGCTGCTTGCGCAAATAACTTACAAGCTTCGCGCCGGCAATGAGCACTATGAAGCCACCTAACAGCAGATAGCTTCCCCTGTGCGAAAAGCCCTGACCCCTGATTCTGTCCCGCCGAATATCCAAATCGAGTTGTCGTATCTGCCCAACGAGCTGCGCATCGGCAGAACTATCCGCAACCTTCAGCTTCATTGCCTCAAGACGCTCTTCACGCAACGGTATCAAAACCTTCAACTGCAGGTAATTCACAAAAAGCAACGCAGCAACAACCACCGAAAAAACACCGGCTACCCACGCCGAATAAACAGCCGTTCTCTCCCACTGCCCTTTGGTCTCAAAATTGTCACTGTCGCTTTGCTTCATTTACCTTCTTCCTTGTTCTTCAGCTTATCAAGTCGGGCATGTTCTCGCGGGCAGTATGTGAAACATCGCCCGCACGCAAAACAGCTCGCCCTGTCCGCCTCGTAGTCCGTTCTCGTTCGCCTCACCGAATGCCCAACAAGTTTCAAGCCCGCCACTAATCCCATAAACCCGCCGAGTATCCAGCTCCCCGTCGCCATCTTCGCCTCGATATCGCTGGCCTCTGCATAAAGCTCTTTTATCTCCTCACCCGTCGCCCGAAATGCCGCGCTCGCATCGGTCGTGTCGCTGACCTTGCCCGTCTCTTCCAGATAGACCCTGTCGGCTAATCGCACCCGCCAGTCCACTCGTGCCATCCACCCGCTCGCCCGCGACGCTACCCACCCGCCGAAAACTACCAGAACGCCCAGCAGCACAAGCAGCAGAGCCAAACGCTTCTTACCCACCGAATAATCCTCACCCCTCCACTTTGCCGCCGGGCTTCGTATAGCTCCGAACGGACACGCATCTTCGCACAGCCGACATTGGATACAATCGTCCGGCGTAATCGTAACACGCCATCTCGAAATCCGGGAAAACTGCCTCAGGATAACGCTGTAGGGACACAAAAACCGACAATAAGGCCGACCAATAAAAATCCCGATGACAAGTAGGCATATCCCAGCCACTATCATATTGAAGCTGCCCGTCACCCGGAAAAAACCAACAAACGGATCATACCTGCATATCACAAACGCACTGCCCGTCGCTGCAAACAGTATCCCCAACCCTAAATACAAATACGCAAACAATCGCAGAGAGCTATCGAGCCATCGCGGTATCGCTATCGGCTTGAGCACAAACAAATCCTGAATCGCGCCCAAGGGACAGACAGCCGCACAAAAAACCCTGCCGAAAAACAATGTAAAAACAAACGGCAAAATCAAAAAGGCCAAAACCACAACAGGCATAGCATAGCTTTTATCAAAAACCGTCATCGCCGCATTCTGAATCGCCCCTATCGGACAAACACAACCCTTTCTGTAAAACCCGAAATACACAAGCGAAAACACCATCAGAGCGAAAATCCACCGCCTGCTGCGCTTCTTCAATACAAGATATGTCCCCACGCTAAGCGCCGCAAACAGCACCACCGCATCGATATACTCGAATACGTCCACCCTCGGCGACGGCGTGGTTGGGCTCGGAAGCTCATAACCGCTCTCGAACTCCGGCGGCGGAAAACGCTCCGCCCCAAACGCAGCCGCGTAGGGAACCGCCAGCAGGAGAATCGATAGTATCAGAGACTTGCGTATCATCAGCCGTGGCTTACCTTCGTCTTAATCATATAAGGCGAATCTGCCGGAACTCTCTTGAAAGCGCCCGACGGGCACGCGGCGGCTATCGAGCACTCGTTGCAGTTCAGGCACCTGTCGTGACGCACCTGCAGATGCAGCGAGCCATTGCCGAATGCGTTACAGCCCTTGACGCACTTGCCGCACCCGATACAAAGTTCCTCGTCGATTGTGTATTCGTAGTACGGGTCCTCGACGAACTTCCGCTTTACCGCGCCGGTCGGACACAGCTCGTTCTCCGCCCCGCTGTCAAGCTCCCTCGGCTTTGGATTAAGGTACCCCGAGCACAAATCGCAGTACCCGCATATCGCAAAGGCGTGAACGCACTTTACCGCCGAAACCTCCAGCACGCAGTATTTCGCGCAGTTGCCGCATGACACACAGATGTTCGGGTCTATCTGCCAGACCGTATCAGACTTTCGCGTCTTACTCACGCCAAGCCCGGCCGCACCCACAATCCCCACAACAGCAGCTCCGCGAATCCCGCTTTTAAGAAACTGCCTTCTGTCAATACTCTTATCTTCCTGAGGCATCGCCACCCCCGTCCAAAACCGCCTTGGCCGATAGCGCCTCCGGCAGCGCACATCTTTCAAAAACATCACACCCGCTGCACACCCCACCCCTGACGCACCTGCCCTCTTTAACAAGACGCCGACTTTTTACACCGGCAATCACACCGATAGCAGCAAACCCAGCCAGAACACCGTATCGCAGCACTGCTGCAAAAAACTCTCTTCTATTCTGAACCTTGCGCATCTGCGCCCTGCCTTCTCGTAAATATCCTTACCGTATTCTTAATCGTATCCAAAACGAGCACTCGCCCCCTGCCGTCAACTGCAACGTCGAACCCCCGAGCAGTATCCTCCGAAGGCGTCACTCCTATTCGTGCTGTCCCCGTCTCCACTAATTGCTCCGGCCCGGCAACAACACCGACGAACTCGCCCTGCGGGTCGTATATCTTCACCCTCATAAGCCCCTTCTCACTCGTGACGAAGCTGCCGTCCGGCAATATCGCAAAGTTGACCGGATTGCAGCACCCGCAGAACCCATCCACATCCATCGAGAACTTGCCCCACCAGAATTCCAGGTCGCCATCGACGGTGTACGCCTCAATCCGATGCCTGCCCGGGTCCGTCACCCTCAGCAGTCCGTCTGCCGCCATAGCCACGTCAAAATACGCGCTCGGTATCACAAAGCCGGGAATATTCCTCTCTGCATCCTTCTCCCCTATCCTTTTCACAAGCTTTCCCGACCTGTCATAGCGCAGGACAACGCGATTGCCCGCGTCTGCAACGAAAACATCCTCTTTCGATACCGCGATACTCGTCAAAACCGCCTTCTCGCCAAGCCCTTCCCACGAGCCTAATCGATTAAAACCACTGTCATAAACCTCAACATGGTCTCTCATACCGATATACACCGTACCGTCATCACCCGCACACACACACACCGGCTGGCCGTCAAGGTCAACGTCCCTCTTCAGGACGCCGCCTTCGCCAAAAACGCGAACCGCTCTGTCACCAGCTACAAAAATATCGCCCCTAAGCCCCACAGCTATCCCGCGCGATTTACTGAAGTTCGTGGCTATCGGCCTAATCGACTCATCGTAAAGGATAAGCTTCGGATCAAACTTCCCAAGTTCTGCTGTGTCATACACATAATCCCTGCTCAGCCCGCTACCCTTTTCGCCGCGAACGTCGAATCGCACGACAGCAACCACTCCCGCAGCGATAGCCAGCCCCACCACGATAAGTGCGAAAAGGCCCGCATTTGTGCCCTTACCACAACGATTCATTTCTGTCCACTTCATAAACCCAAAGCCGCAGAAGAAACTCTAAGAGCATCTAACAAAACCGCTAACTTCTATTTGTCATTCCCGCGAAATTTACCCGCCATTCGTGTGGCGGGGCGGGTATCGGCCAATTTGAGTTTATTACTCAAACTGACCGCGTTGCAGACAAAAATTAACGTAACCTTTTATTCGCTAATATGTTCTGCGTTACAAAAAATACGCTCAAATCAGCCATCCGCCGCAGGCGGATTCTCCGTAAGGAGTCCTTAGGACAACAATTTTGCATTTTGGGTTTTGATTTTTACACTCTCAAACTGACCATCGGTCAATTTGAGTTTATTACCAGCTCGCGCTGTAGTATTGCTGCTTCGGTTAATTTGTCTCCTCCGAGCCTCCGTAAATAAAACGCATCTCGCCGATATTAGGCACCACCGCAAACCGAGACCGCGAAAATGGCTTAAATCCCGCAGGCCAATAGACAAACAACGCCTTACCCACCAGATATTCCCGCGGAATAACCCCGTAATTGTACTCCTTGCCGCTGTTGCCCCTGCCCTTCCGGCTCCACCACCGACCGTCTTCACTGCGGGGACTGTTGTCGCCGAGAACAAAAAACTCGTCTTCTCCCAACTGCAGCGGATCACCCTCCGTCGCGCGACCGTAGCGGTTCAGGTTCGGATTCCGCGATGTGTAATGAATATCACGGAAAATAGCGACGTGCGAAATCGAAAGCTGCCCCCGCCCTAATATCTTAACCTGCGCTCTTTTCCCCGCCCGCCGCTCACCCGCATCATCAGGCCCACGCCCTAAGTCGTAGTCAAGCCGCTTATCGCCGAATTCCAAAACAAGCTTATGGTCCACGTTCGCAAACTCAAACAACTTTTCCTTCGTCCCGACACCGACACCGATGCACTCCCGCGCAAGCTCCTCTCTTTCACCGCCGGCGACTCTCGACAAAACCATATCACTGCTGTCCACCAGCGCCTCGTAAACAATCCCGTATTTGCTCAGCTGCACCCCCACAGCCCCACCATTATCTCCACTTCTTACCCTCAAACGCACCATCAAATCGCTGCAGTAAGGCATATGCCGATACTCACTCACATCATCGTATGCATAAGTCGCACGAAAATTATTCCCGACAGAACTGTCATAGTACAGCGTGCTGACCTTCTCTCTCCGACTGTCCAGCACAAATACCGTAGCGTTTCTTTTCTCCGGCTCCCACGATGAATCTTCCAGGTTTCTTAACGGCTGGACCCACTTATGACCGTTAAACTGCGGCTCCTGCGGTCTTGCCGGCTGGTAGTCATTGTCATATACTACCATCCAAAGCTTCTCCTGCACCTTACGCGGCTTTCGGCTTATCTGCCCGTTTATATAAACGTCACCGTCGATTATCTCCACCGTCTCGCCGGGCCTGCCCACAAGCCGCTTGATATAGTTCTCCGCAGGGTTCAGCGGGTTCTTGAATACTATCACGTCCCACTGCTTCGGCTCGAAAAACTGATACAGGCACTTCAATACCAAAATACGGTCGCCGTTCGAAATAGGCATCATCCCGCCGGTCGGCTGATAACAACCGCAGCTCGGACAGCGACTCGACCGCTCCGGCAATGCACCTCTCGGCACCGTGTCCCGCGGTACCTGCCGAAAATTCCCCAGCCCGTACCGATACTTATACCCGCACTGCGGGCAACGCAGACGAAAATGAGCACCCATCAGAGTATCTGCCATGCTCCCCGTCGGTATCCGAAACGCCTCCATCACAAACGCCCGAAATATAAACGCAAGAATGAAAGCCGTTATCAGCCACTCGAAAGTGTTTGCTATCTCAGCAACCTTATCTATTATTCTTTGCTTATCCACGCCTTCTCTGCCCTTGTCCGTCCACTTCACAGAACCGCTCACAGCACATACTCGTGCGCCGCCCTGCACACATGCTCCATATCGGCCGAGCCAATATAAAGAACAGCGATTATGCAGATTAGCTGTCATCCGGTCAACACGCTTTTTTACCTTGACCCTTTGCGAACCGCTTTTATTGTCCGTAAGTCCCGAATCGCTCTTCAAAACACTTCTCTCTTCCGGCAAACAATCCCCTGCCCCCGCCACCTGTCCCGGCGTAGCTCGCCAGAGCGAAGCCGGACGCATCCCATTGTCTGCCTCTATGTCTGCCTTGGACTTTTACACGCATAATGCCGCTGACGCTCACAACACACAAACATATCACTCGTACATAAGGCCTTGAAAATAAAGACTTTACGTACCAATCCCTCGCCACGCCTCCTCACGGAAGAATCGTCCTGTCCACCCGCCGCAAGCCCCCGGCTTTATGCCGGGGGTTCATCCCCACTGCCTCCCAAGTGCCTCCCCAATTTTAAGTCCCTCTGCTTCCTGCAAACACACGAAAAAAAATAAAATAAAAATTGCTTGTTGCATAGAAGTCGTTGTAGTATAGTGATTTGCAGTTACACAAGTGGCTTTGCCACTGCCGGTTAGTGCAATAACGTTCAAGAGGCACACTATGAGCGGACAGGTTGCGGAGAGAACCGTTTCCTTCAAAGTATCGCTCGCCTGCGAAAAAGGGAGCTATCAAGTTTGCTAACTGCTCTTTCTTGAAATGAGGTAGCGTATGTCAACTGTTACAAAGAAAGAACTCATTGACCGAATCGCAAAGCAGACACAAGCCAAGCGGCTCACCGTAAAAAACATCGTTCAGACCTTCCTTGAAGAGATTACCGCTGAGCTGCGCAACGGCAACCGCATCGAATTCCGCGACTTCGGCGTCTTTGAAACAAGAACAAGGGCATCCAGGGTCGCTCAGAACCCAAAGACTTTGGAGCGGGTTAATGTCCCCTCGAAAAGAACAGTCAAATTCAAAATGGGCCGGCTCATGAAACAAAGCATCAGTGCTCCTGTTTCGCAATCGACGAAAACACCAAAATCCTTTTGATTGCCGGCCGAACTGAAATGACATATACACAGTTGAATTATCCCTGTGAAGCCGCAGCACAAAAAAAAAGTGAAAACCCACACCGGCTCGTACAACACATACGCCGCTTTAAGGGTTGCTTATAAATAATTTGTTTCGCCAAAGCAGTTCAAGGGGAGCGCAGTATGTCAGAGGGAACAGTTAAGTGGTTCAATTCAAGGAAGGGATACGGTTTTATTGCCACCACCGACGGCAACGATGTCTTTGTGCACTACTCCAATATCGCAAGTGACGGCTACAAAACTCTCAATGAAGGTGACTCCGTCAGCTTCGACATCGTTGAGGGAGAGAAGGGGCTCAGAGCTGATAACGTGGTACAGTTGTCCGCAGAAGCACAAAGCTGACAAACTCCTGCTGAGTATCGCGATTTAATCGAGTTGTTCGCTCTTCGGCCCGCCGCAAGCACCACAGGCGTATCTTTCTGTCGCCCCGGCTCCCAACTGCCTGCCACGCACACTAAAAACTTCTCACTTTTCTCTTGCACACCACAAAGTTTTGTGATATTCCTTATAATCAGAAGGTAAATGAAAAGCCAATATACGGTCCATTTTGATTATGATTGCCGGCGAACTAAAATCCGCTCTTGACTGCAGTGTGCTCGTCCTGAACAAGCACTACATGGCTATCCGCATCGTCGGAGCAAGAAGGGCATTCTCACTGCTGTGCAGAGACCTTGCCGAAGTCGTCTCACTCGAACAGGGCACGTACTCAAACTACGACTTCGAAAGCTGGTGCGACGTAAGCGAATTCAAACGCTCCTTCGAGCCTGATGGTCACGACTGGGTCTCTACCGTCAACTTCTACGTCGCTGTGCCGAGAATCATTCGACTGCTCTTTTACGACCGCCTCCCGAGAAACGAGGTCAAATTCAACAGAAGAAACCTCTTTGCAAGAGACAGGAACCACTGCCAGTACTGCGGCAGGAAACAGCCCACTTCAGAGCTCTCGCTCGACCACATCATACCACGCAGTCTGGGCGGAAGGTCAACCTGGACAAATATCGTCTGCGCCTGCACCAAATGCAATGTCAAAAAGGGTGGCCGAACGCCAAAACAGGCCGGCCTGACCCTCATCCAAAGACCCGTAAAACCGAAAAAAAATCCCCTCATTCACCTCCACCTCGGACACCACCGATACCAAAGCTGGAAGCAGTTCCTCGACAACGCATACTGGTCCGTCGAGCTAAAATAACCTTGTGCCCGCAAAAACTGCGCGCCCAGGCCCCCCTACTGCGGCCCATCCTCAACTTTTTCACTGGTTCTGAACAAGCTCGTCAGATAACACTTAATCCACGTCCAGTGCAAAACCACATGCACCCCCATCAGAACAATAAACACAACCGCTAACCAGAAATGAACCGCCCCCCAGTCGTGCCGACCAAGCCCCCAAACCTCTCTTATATGCTCTCCGCCCTGTCCGCCGTGAAGCTCGCGCCCAAGCCCGCCCGACCCCGGCGGCAATACCCACTTCATCACCACACCAGTGCACGCAAGACCCACCAAATCCAAAAAGCTAACCAAATCTACAACAAAATTAACCGAACTTCGCCTCATAATATAATCCTCGCAATCCACCTACCAGCTCTGTGTCGCCGTGTACTCGATAGTCACCGTCGAATCCGCTTCCAGCCGCACCTCGAACCTCGCCGTCCGCGCATCACGTTTCTCATACTCGTGCGTCGCTTCGTCAATCTTCCAGCTCACCCAGGCGCCGAACGGCTCATCCACAAACACCGTTATCGCCGTATCCTTCCTGTTCCGAACCTCAATCCTGTGCTTCTGAGTTATCCGCCGTCGCCCGCGCTTCGTATCAAGAAGCGTATACTCCGGCACAACATCAAACGCATTGCCGATGTAAAGCGTTAGCTTCTCCTTCCTCGGCGTATGGTCAATCATATCTTCGCCGACAAATTCCAGACTGTCATCCGCCGGGTCCTTCTTGAATACCCGAACCTTCCCCTTAGGAAGCGCTATCCCTAAGTGGTTCTCCTCCTTGTTCTCGAACTCCAGTTTTATCTGAACCTTGTCCGCCTGCTGCGTCCGGTTATAAATATAAAGCTTCTTCGTCGGCACACCCGCCGCCGGCTCGATAAACTCTATCTGCTTCACCTGATTGTTGTTTATCGTGCTCTTCCGACCCAGCGTGTACATATGGTATTCCATAAACGCCTTTTCTTCAAATCCACCCATCCCCGCCTCGGCAAGAGCAAACTTCTCGACCATCCTTGCCCGCGGCCTTGCCGGTACTATCCTCCTCACGTCACCCGCAATCAGTTTCAAAGCCGACTCTTTGTACGTCGCACCGCTTTTATTATCAATCGTCACCCACCCGCTAAAATCAATCGCCGTCTCCTCCGCATTCAATACCGCCGAGTAATCCGCCTTCCATCCGATTGCCCCCGTCGTATATGTCACCTGGCAGAGCTGCTCACCCGCCTTCTCCGCAGCCGCAAGCCAAACTAACGTCGGCTTCGTCACCAAATCCTCCGGCAGCTCCTTCAGCGATATCTCCTCCACACTGCCCCTGCTGATAATCTCGATATCACCTTTGCCGCTTTTCACTATCAAATCGTTGCCCACTGCCGCCAGAAGAACTCCCGACACCTCCCTGCCGACGTCGGCACCGCTGCCCTTGATTACAACCAACACCTTCTTGTCGATATACCGCTTCAGCAGACTCTCCGTATTCACAAGGTCATACTCGTAATTCTGCTCTAATATCGATATCGCCCCCGGCGCAGACAGACACTTGAAATTCACGCTCGTCGGGTCTATCGCAGCCGCAACATCCGTGAACCTGACCGTATTGACCCCCGCATCGAACGACATCTCCCGCGACTCCCGCACCACCGCAAAGTTGTCGTTATAAATCGTAAGCCCGACCCCAGGCCCAGCCGCCTTCTCCGCCCCACAAGCCGTACAAACCACCACGCACACCATCATCGAAAATACCATTCGCCGTTTCATCTCATATCTCCTGAAAAACACTTGATGACCCTCTAAATAGTATCTGTTGCGGAAACGGCATTTTGTCATTCCCGCGAAAGCGGGAATCCAGTTTTTAGGCCGTAAACCCCTGCTTTCGCAGGGGTGACAGTACTGGTTTTGGCTTTCCGCAACAGTAACTAAATAACTCAAACTGACCGTTTTATGACCGAAAATTAACGTAACTCATTATTCGACAACATGTTCTGTATCACAAGAAATTCAATGAACTCGACCATCCGCCGCAGGCGGATTCCATAATTTTGCATTTTTAGCTTTGATTTTTGCACTCTCAAACTGACCATCGGTCAGTTTGAGTAAATAATATGCGCTAACCAGCCGAATTACTCACTCGCCGCTCACGCCAACACCATTCTGACGCGCCTACTCAGCTCCGTAAAGCAAAACTTGCACAAAAACCCCTTGTATTCTCGCCTCCAAAAGATATAAAAATGCTTACGAAAAGCCGAAGTGTCTGTGTATGTGGAGATTCGTTATGGTGCCGATAACCTCGAACATAATGCTCGCCGCCACCTGGTGGTCCAGAACAGTCAGCTACAAAATCATCAAGGGTAACGAGATATGGCGATTCCTCCTCGTCCTGCTCACGATTCTCGTCGCAATGGCCCTGGGCCGAATCGTACAGTTCTTCATCAACGCTTACGCCGAACGTATCCGAAAAAAACGCGGCTCAAACGTAGTCACCATCTTCCTCAATGCCGTCGCAAAGCCGATATCCGTTGCCGTCTTCGCACTCGGTTTCGCTCTATGCAGAATGTCCCTGAACTTCGGCGAAGATGCAATAAGCCCCGCCATTGCCGCCTACTGGACAAAAACCGCCCAGGCCGTCGCCGCCGTTGCACTTGCTTACGCCATTTATCGACTCGTGGACGTCATCGAATACTACCTCCTCCGCCTCACTAGCAAAACTAAAACCAAGCTCGACGACATGCTCGTACCGGTCGTCAGAAAATCCCTCCGCGTCACCATCACAATCATCGCCGCACTCTGGATAGCAGACGGCATACTCGACGCCAACATAAGAGCAATCATCCTCAGTGCCGGCGTCGGCGGTATCGCAATCGCACTCGCCGCAAAGGACACCATCGCAAACTTCTTCGGCTCAATCACAATCTTCACCGACCGCCCCTTCCAGATCGACGACCTCGTCAAAATCGAAGACCACTACGGCCCGGTCGAAGAAGTCGGCTTCAGAAGCACGAAAATCCGAACCCTGCAGGGCCACCTCGTAACAATTCCGAACAGCATCATCACAAACTCCGCCGTCGAAAACATAGGCCGACGACCATTCATCAGAAGGACCTCCGATATCACCATCACCTACGACTCAGGCCACGACAAAACCCAAAGAGCGGTGAATATCATCAAAGACATCCTCGCCAAGGTCCCCGAAATAAACGCCATCGAGGAAAAACCACCCAGAGTTTACTTCAGCGAATTCAACGACTGCTCGCTGAATATCTATATGAGCTATTGGGTAAAACCCCCCGCCTACTGGCTCTTCCAGGAAGTCAACGAGCGAGTGAATTTCGAGATAATGAAGCAGTTCGACGCAGAGGGCATCGAGTTCGCATTCCCCACCCAAACGCTCTACCTGAAAAAGGACTGACATCACCACCCCGGCATTCCCGCCCTGCGTGGCCTCAACTTCGTATTTAGCCCCGCAATTTTATTGCGCGGGTCATAAAAACTTTCGCCGTGCCACCTGTCCCGATGCCGTTTATCGGGGTTTCACCGACGGTTTACCCGCCACTCCCTCTGGCGGGTTTCACCCCAGCCACCCAACTTCGCCCGATAAAATCTCAAGCCTTAGCGTAGCAAGGCCACCCTGCACGTGCACCTCGTAATTTAGTGTCTGTGATTTTGTATTTATCTTTCTGATTCCTATACTTTATTGATAGTGCTCGCCACGCAGATCACGAGCTTTTGCTCCGGGGGGATTTAGTGATGACAGACTCAGCTACGCACCTCTCGACAAAACTCGAATATAAAAATCTCCACCTCCGCATCGCCGCAGCACTAACTTTCCTCATGGCGGGTCTGCTCCTGCTGGCAGGCAGGCTCGACTATTGGCAGGGCTGGGTTTTCGTCGCATACTGTTCAATCGTCGTCGCATGCGCTATGCCTCTCTTCAACGATAAAATCGATATCCTGAAAGAACGCACCCTGCCCAAAACGAACGTGAAAATCTGGGCCATCATCACCCACACCGCCTTCATGGCAACCGTCGCCGACGCCTTGATAGTCGCCGCCCTCGACACAGGACGATTCTCCTCGCACAAAGAGTTCCCTGCCATGATGTATGCCGCCGGCTACATCCTGCTTGCCGTCGGCCAGGCCCTCGTCATCTGGGCCGTCTCTTCAAACCAGTTCTTCCTCAATGACGTCTGCATCAGACCCGCAGAAGGTCATTACGTCGTCCGGGAAGGCCCGTACGCCTATATCAGGCATCCCGGCTATCTCGGCGCCGTCTTTTGCATCACCGGCTCAGCTTTAGCGCTCGGCTCGTTCTTCTCGCTAATCCCCGTAGCCGTCGCGGTCTTAATGCTTGTTATAAGAACCTGCCTCGAAGACAACGTCCTGCGCGCAGAGCTTGATGGCTACTCCGAATACACCGCCGACGTCCCATCAAAATTCCTCCCGCTACTCTGGTAACTTTACCCGCCCGATATTGCAGCCGTCCCCAAGGGACGCATTTACCCCTCTCGAAGCGAAGCAGGACTAAATCCTCAATCGTAAATCGCAAATCGAAAATCCCTTCTCCCTCTCCGCCACTCCCTCTGGCGGGCTTGCCCGCCTTGGGCGGGGGACTACCATCGGCTGACCGGGCCTATGGCGAATTGGTTTACGTAAATGACAATAAGGATAGTTTTAACAGCTAAACAACATTGCCGTACATAGTCCTGGCTGAGCAAGTGTAGCTGCTTTCTTCTCCCAGACCATATTTTCGGCCAAAAAAACGCATCCATGCTGAACTGTTGAAGAAAATGCAAAAAAGCGCTACATTTTCATTTTTCCACTTGACACTTTGTACTTGTACGAAGTATTATAATATGGAATAAAAGCAAACAGAGTGAGAGAACCTTTTTGTCTCTCTGGACATGCAAAAAATCCGGTTGTTATGTAACACAACTGTAGCAAGGAAATGAGCGGAAAAAGTCAATTCGGTTGCTCATATTAAAAAGATTTAGACGGATAATTCCATTCTAATTTTTAAAGGAAACAGCTAAAAAAGGAGGTCGTAGGATGAAAGCTCTAATACGCAGAGTAACGGTAAGCCGCTCATTTGGATTTCAATACAATAAATTATCTTCGATTTGTAATGCTTCGGGTCTGGCTGACTGCACGCTTTTGACGGTGGCAGTCCTCGCACTGACTTGCTCCGCTTTGCCGGCATTGGCGCGGAGCGAGAACCAAGGCGCCGCTGTCAACGTGCTGGAGGACAACCCCAACCGGATTGTGGTCAGTTATGAGTTTGGCGATTTCAAGCGTCAGCCGGTCCGCATCGATGGTCAGAGCTTTACCGAGATTTATCTGGAGGGTGAAAGTAACAAGAAAGAGAAAGGCGCGCCGGCACTGCCGGATGCCTCACGCAGCATAATTATTCCTGACGATGCTCGTATGGCGGTACGTGTTCTCGATAGCTCCTACTATGAGATAGAGGACATCGACATCGTTCCGTCCAAGGGTTACATCCCCCGTTCGGTAAATCCCGCTGATGTGCCGTACACCTTCGGCAGGGCATACAAGACGAATGCCTTCTATCCCGGGCCGCTGGCCGTGCTGCGCGAGCCATATATTATGCGCGACCACCGTGGCATCGTTGTTACGGCCAATCCCTTTCAGTACAACCCCGTCCGCCGTGTGCTGCGTGTTTATACCAATATGACGGTGGAAGTGGCAGCAGTCGGTCTTGGCAAGGTCAACGTCCTGTATCGAAAGCCGCGCAAGCTCAGCCGCGCGTTTCATCAGCTCTATAGCTCGCACTTTATCAACTACGAATTAAACCAGCGCTACACTCTACTGGACGAACAAGGCGAGATGCTCATCATCGTCGGTGACTGTAATTGGATTTCTAACGTCCAGCCCCTGAAGGTACACAAGGACAGCATCGGCATTCCCACCACGGTCGTCTGTGTCTCTACGATTGGCAACAATTGCACGGATATCAAGGACTACATCCAGAGCGTCTATGATTCCGCCACCGACCTGGCATTTGTGCTGCTCGTAGGTGACTATACCCAGGTGGAAACATGTACCCAGCATTATGACGACGGCTGGACTGAGTATCCGGATAGTGCGATCGATCCGAGTTACTCACTGGTGGCCGGCAGCGACAACTACCCGGACATCATGGTCGGCCGTTTCTCGGCAGAGACCCCCGCAGACGTCGATACGCAGGTTGAACGGACTATCGAGTACGAGAACATGCCGGCCACGCAGCAGTGCTGGTTCTGGCGTGCCGTGATGATCGCCTCAGACCAGGGGCCGGGCCATAACGGTGAATATGACTGCCAGCATAAACAGCTTATCCGGGAAGATCTTCTTGCCTGTGGTTATATTCAGGTTGATGAACTGTATGATGGAAGTCTGTGTGGAGATGCTGCAGGCGACCCGGACCCACAAGATGTTGCAGATTGTATAAACGCCGGCCGAGGCTTCATTAACTATATCGGTCACGGCAATACGACATTCTGGGGCACCAGCGGCTTTAACAACACCAACGTTAACGCCCTGACAAATGACAATATGCTGCCGTTTATCTTCGATGTGGCGTGTCTCAACGGTCAGTTCAACGGCTATACATGCTTCGCCGAAGCCTGGCTCCGCGCGACCAATGGCTCTGAGCCCACTGGAGCGATTGGCATTTACGCATCAAGCATCACTTCACCGTGGGACCAACCAATGGATGCGGATGATGAATTCGTTGATCTGTTCTGCGCTGGGACGTATAGCTGCTTTGGTACACTCTGCTATGCCGGCTCGTGCTCAATGATGGACAACGACAGCGGCAACATTTTAACGTGGGGCACCGGCCCGGCAACATTCAACACCTGGCACATATTCGGCGACCCATCCCTGCGTATTGTCGGTGATGACGGCCCTAATACTCCTCCGGTTGCTTGTGACAGCAGCGTTTCTACAGAGGTTAATACGCCTGTTAACATTATTCTCCAGGCTATTGACGAGGGCCATCCCGATCCGCTAAGTTACATCATTGCGTCACTTCCATCGTATGGTGTTTTGAGCGACCCATTTGACGAGAACGAGGTGAATTCGGTGTCTTATACTCTTTTGGGATACGGCAACGAGGTATTGTATACACCGGCGGCCTGCCAGATGGGTTCGGATAGTTTTAAGTTCAAGGCGAACGACGGAGGGACGGCTCCTGACGGCGGCGATTCGAATATTGCGACGGTGACGGTAGAGGTTCAGGCAGGTGAAATTGTCATATATGAGACGGGGTTTGACAGCGGGCTGCCGACCGGCTGGTCGATTATAAACGGCGGCTCGAGTTTGGATACATGGATGTCGGAGAATCCGGGCGGGCGATGGAGCTCGTACTGGACGGGGATATTTATGATAGTTGACAGCGATTGGGCCGGCCTTGAGGACATGAACGAGCAGCTTATAACGCAGAGCTTTGACTGTTCGGGCTTCACGGATGTAACACTGAAATTCAAGCACTACTTTTGCTACTATTCTCCTGACGAGGTGGGAGATGTTGATGTTCGGATAGACGGCGGGGCGTGGCAAAATTTAGCAAGGTATCAGGGTTATGATTATGAGGGGCAAGTGGAACTGCCGTTGTCGGGCTATGGCGCCGACGGCGCATCGGATGTGCAGATACGGTGGCACTATTACAATGCCAACTATGATTGGTACTGGGGTATTGACGATGTTGAGATTACGGTAGTGGCTGCGGCGCCGGTGCCACCTGTGGGTGACTTCAACAGGGACTGTCGGGTTGACTATCATGACCTTGCCGCTCTTTGTGACCAGTGGCTGTTTGACGAAATACCTGCCGACTGCGCACCTGCCGGCGGTGACGGGGTAGTGAACTTCGCGGACTTCTCCGTCCTCGCTCCGCGATGGCCGACCGAATTCAACTTCTCCGACCTCGCCGAGTTCGCCGACCAGTGGCTAAAGGCCGGCCTTGCTTACTGCATCGCCGACATCGCCCCGGAGCATACCGGCGACGGCTCTGTCAACGCCCTTGACTTCGCCACCCTCGCCCAAAACTGGCTAATCGATTGTATAGCGAATCCCTCCGACCCTGCCTGTGTGCCTAAATAAATCAAACTGACCGTTTTTATGGTAAACACGGATATAAGTATTGTATTGATAAGAACATAGCATAATTTGTCATTCCCGCGAAAGCGGGAATCCAGAATCTGAACGAACAGTGTTAATCTGCGTTAATCAGTGTCTAAAAAATGAAATCGGTCAGTTTGAGTAAATAAGAAGGGCAGGGCAACTGTTGCGTGCCGGCCTTCTACGGCAGAGACAAAGTCACGTCGGATGGCAAGGAGATTACCGTCGATTACCCCAAAACCGACGGCAAAGACAAAACAAACCCAATTCAAACCCAATTTCGGAGCGCAGTTTACCCCCCGCTTGCCCGCCATTCGTGTGGCGGGTCTTTTTGGCGGGCGCAGACCCCGCACTCAGCGTAGTGCGGGGGAAGAAATAAACTGTTGTTGCCTCGCCGGCATGCTGGTGGATAAGCCGACTTGAGGAGCTTAGTGCGAGAGAGTTGCCGTTAAAGGATTCGTGAATAGTGGATAGAGCAAAAATTAAATCTTGTGGTTTTTGACCAAGATGGTATAATTACAAACAAACAACATGAGGGAGCACAACAGGGGCGACAATGTTAATTGATTAAGAGTGTTCCGGCGAAAGCCAGCCGTCCAATACGGTGATGGCGGTTTTGTAAGGCGTTTTATACAGACTGTATAATCATTGTTATCGTTTTGGCGAATAGATACAGCTATAGAAGCAAGAATGACAAGAGAACAAAATAGAGACTCAGGGTTCCAGGATTACATAAAACATGTTATGGCGATGAGGAATCTCACAAAGAATTATATCATCAATACTTACTGGCATCACATAGAAGAGATACGGGAGAATGGTTCTTTACCCTTCATCTTGACCGGTTCGCTAGCGTGGGAATCTACAGAGGGGACACAGCTCCAGAGCAAAAGTAAAAGAGTATGTCTTGAGTCGAAGTGCTATGATCCAGTGGGAAAACCCATTCTCGCGAATCCCATCATGGTACACCGCCAAAGGGATCTCAAATTGTACGATACCTGGGGATGGATCAAAACCGATCTTCCAGAAGAAGTCAGTTCCGCGAAGCGGGCCATAGAAGACGCCGTCTTCCATATCTCGCTGCTTTCGAATATTACATCACTGATGTCCAACACATCGCTTGCGTGGTATCCTGCTCGCTATATGGAACGTCAAGTTCTTCCGGTTGAGCCTCCAAGTTCTGCCATCAAGAAGTCGAAGGAATGGAAATGTCTGCGCATGCCACGAGAAAGCGAAGACACCATCCATACAACAGTGGAAGATGACTTCTTCACAAAGGATGTATTTCCAGCATTTGAGGCACTGCGCAGCCTTTCCGACGTTTCTCTACGCAATCTTCTGTGCCGAGCCATTGCGTGGCATGCACGTGGTAATGTCCTTGGTTCAAAGCTAACGAGGTTCGTGAGCTATTGGGAATCAATAGAGCTACTCGCGCACGGTCTCTACCCTTATGTTTCGACTTCCAGGTCGAACAAGGCTGAACGTCGCAAAAAAATTATGGAGCTCCTATCCGATGTAAAAAAGAACAACTGTTTTAAGGTTGTGGAAGATTGCTATAATATCCAGAATACCAGCATACGTGATAAGCTTCGCATTGTGCTTCCTAAGATATCAACCGATATGCAACTTTCTGACAAACTGTTTTCCTCGGGCGGAGCCGGACAGAAGTCATTGTATCAACTGCGCAACGACATTGTGCACGGCAATTGCTGTGAACATGACCTGGAGTTCGCGGCAGAGGTCGAGGAGAGACTCGATCTTATGTGCAAATACTCACACCAAGCGATCACAGGAGCAGCTGAAAATGCCCACTCGCTCATCTCGGAGAAGGACGTTGACATGAAAGAAACCTAACCGGCGAATGCACGCGATTTACGCTAGCGAAAATTAAAGCTTTCCGGCCATAAAGTTTTTTAGCCCCCGCGGCGAATTAGTCGCTCCGCTGTAAGGCGTCCTGTGGAATCGCCAGTATCTCATATCTAGCAAAAAATCCGCAAAAATCTGCGGTTAAAAAATCTCAGCATGCCAGGCATACTTCAACCAGCCAGAGACCAGCGACGAGCGACGAGAGACGAGCGACGAGAGACGACTTTATACTATTAGTTTTTCTAATAGTAAGGCCCCCAAATCTTCCAAAGAATTCTCTCAAAACCCCCTTTTTTTCGCGTTTTTTTGCCTTTTCACAGCCATTTTTCGCAGATTTTTTCAATTTTTTTCAAACTTTCGCACGTTTCCCCGCAACCGAAAACCCGCCCCGTTTGCCCCTCTCGACCCCGAATTCGCCC
>JAUVYV010000091.1 GCA_030602885.1 Phycisphaerales bacterium | reverse complement strand
GCCGGCTGGCGATACTCGAGCCAGCACAGCCAGGCACCGATGAGCAGCACCAGGATCATCAAGAGCCACCAGCAAATTTTTTTGAGCACAGTTGGCAAAAGCGAATTCATACCTAGTGATTCTATCGGCAAAACGAAGTCTCGTCAACAGCAAAAACGAAGTTGCAAAAGCGAAATTGTTTCGGGGCGGCTGTGATTTGGTTTCGTCTTTTACGTGAAAAACGAACCCGGGGTCAGCTGGAAATTCGAATTTGAGCCCCCTGTGATACCGCTCGGCGCCGAAAAACGGCTCATTCGGGCTGCTGTTGCGCCGAATCGCTATCCTGGCAGCTCCGACAGTCAAGACAGACGTCTCCTGGCCAGAGCTCACTGATTTCACTAATCGCCTGCATTATTTCGATGAAGTTCGGCACCTCACCACGTCTCAATTTTTCGAACAGTTCGTCCATAATTCATACCTCCTAAAAACATTGCAACCCTCGTAAGAGGTTGGGGTTGCAATGTCTTCGAGGAATGTCCTCGGCGGTCGTCTCGCCGAGGGTCAGCAGCTCAACATCGCAAACAAAGTGCCAGGGACATCTTTTTTCTGTCGTTTGAAAAAAGGAAACCTGGCACGTGTTTGCTTGAGCTGCTGACATCAATCTCTCTCAACGATGTACGAGGGAACTACGAGGCTTGTGGATGAGTGGTACGCAAATGCAGGGGACATTGTACGCCGCATTATAAGGGCTATGGAGGATTTACGCTCGTATTCGATCACGTTGCGGGCTGCCATCGTCTTTATGGCTGACCGCTTCAAACGTTACGCAGCTAAGCCCGGGTACAGTCGCGGAGGCGGGGGGAGGGGACGAGGGGCTTTCTGGCCCTACTGTGCGTCCCCACCCAGTTCCATTCGCCCCCAGGGCCAGAAAGCCCCTCGTCTATAAATAACAGGGGTAGGGGGACGTAGTACCGTCATCGGTTGTCGAGGATGTCACCATATATATAATAAAACGGATTTTCCTTCATACTCAAACGGATTTCCCTTCACCATAAAACGGATTTCCCCTCACCCTCAAACGGTTTTCCCTTCACCCTCAAACGAATTTCCCCTTACCCTCGGACGTAGTTCCCCTCACACTCGGACGCAGTTCCCCTCACCTATACCCCGGACGTATTCTCCCTCGATTTGATTCGTATTTTTCCCCTGTTGTTTTCGTTTTGTTTTTTATCGGCTTTTTCCCCTGGATTTTTGCCGGACTTCGAAGGGGGTAGTGACATCGAAAGAAAAGTGGCGGCCGGAGGTTGCGAGAAAGGTTCGATTGCGTAAGAACGCTGTGCACCGGCCGCCACGGAAGAAGTATTATTACCGGCCATTATAGCAGATTCATCGGAAAAGTCAAGGCGGCCGGCGATTGATCCCTCGCAAGGACACTGTGTGCCGGCCGCCAGGAGAAGAGTTAACGCAACAGCAATTATAGCAGATTCATCAGAAAAGTCAAGGCGGCCGGAAATTCTCATTCGAGCTCGCGTTTGCCCGCATAGACGTGACAGTATTTTTTGGTGACCGGATTTCGGTAGTAGTCCTGGATCTCGGGACCGGGGCTGTGGAAACTCAGACCAGGCACTTCCCAGCCCAGGTCAGTGCTGACAACCCAGTAGGGATCCTTCCACCAGAGGAACCAGGTAAACACATAGTTTGCATACCAGGGTTTGCCGTTCCAGTCAGTCTCCACATAGAAGTAACCGTATGGGGCATCGGCCGGCCAGTCGGGCGGGGCGTGCTCGAGGTGCCACGTGGTCCCTGAGCTGATTACGTAATCGGGGAGTGCGTACGGGGATGGAGGGGGCGCCCAGAAGTGGGGCTCATCCGTTTCGGGAAACGTCAATGCGTAGTGTATGTACCAGTTGTAGCCGGAGATGCGTTTTTTCTCCCCTCGCTTGTCAGTGAATAAATACAGCAGGGCGAAGGCGGCCCAGGCGGCGCCGAAGTAGACCAGGCAGGCGAGCAGCCAGAAGGCAGACATGGAGGAAAATCCTTCGGTAAGGGCAAGCTGCTTGCCGGCCCGGGTGTAGTTCACGTGGCGGGGCATTGCCTGGATGTGCTGGCCAAGCCGGCCGGTCTTGAAGTACACTCCACCATACCGTCCCCTGATGGACACGATCGGGTTGCCGAGCTTAGCCTGTGCCATGTGAGTCAGGGCCTAATTAGAGCTTGACGTTGTTTTGTTTCGCTTCTGCTTTGTCCTCGTCATCGCCGAACATGTCGATGATCAGCTTCAGCAGCGCGATCAAAAATCGCAGTGCTTCCCATAAGTCTCTACCAAATTTCATGTCACTGTCTCCTGAAAGAGGTTAAAGTTTTTGAATATAGCATAGTGCGTAGTATTGAGGGCGGTTGTCGGCTGCGTCTGTTGTGCCGGTAACATTTTTGGAATCGGTGTTTATGCTAATACCCGATGCCGGAGCAATATCGATACCGGCTACGAGGCTATGCGAATGACCGTCACCGGTGAAAGTGTGGGTCTGCGAATCCTGTCCGCCGGTGTCCCCGGGGACATACGTGCTGCCGGCACCGACGATGAACTTGTTGCGGAGGTCGGGTGTCCCCATCGTGCCGTCGCAGATGTGCCAGCCGGCGGGGATATCGGCGATATCGCCGGCCCACATTACGATAAAGCCCTTCATATCAAACTCCTGTTAATGTTCACCGGCCGTAACGGTTGCGTCTCCGTCAGCAGGGGCAACCGGCGAATAAAGACCTTCGATGTTGGGGTCGGTCCTGGTCCAGCACGGGGGCTCAATTCTTCCCAGCTCATCGGAGATCATCCAGTTGGCGGAGCCGTCCCAGTAGATAAAGAATCCACCGTCCAGGCGGCGGAGGTAGGCCTTGCCGCCTTCTTCACCTGCATAAACGTAATTGCATGTTGCATCGGGAGATAAGTTACCGGTGACGTATGCCTTACCGCCCGGACCTAAGGGTGCGTGCCTACCGCCACAGTTGCTTCACCTGTTGCCGTTCCACCAATGACATAGACGCCGTTGATGTCAGGATCGGTTCGGGTCCAGTAGTCGGTACCCTGGACGCCCAATACAGCTGAGATGGTCCAGGTGTCGATTCCATCCCACCAGATGTAGTAAGCACCATCCGCTCTTCGGGCATAGCCCTTGCCGTTGTGCCAGCCGACCGTTGTGTAATTGCAAGTTGCATCGGGGACCAGCGTTCCGGTAACGGCGTGCCTGGAAGCTATGCCCCAACAGCAAAAGGGTCGGCACGGAAATGTGTGCTGCACCTGCTGTCCTTGCGAATGATCCTTGCCCGGCACCAGACCTTTTGTGTCTCCGTCAGGGTGAAGGGTGCATCGAGTTCGTGCGGCGGAGTCGGGCCTGTCGTATCGACCCCGGCAATCGCACCGGCGTTCCGCCAGGGACCGTCGAAGAAGTTGCGACTTTCGCTTTTCGGCTGGCCCATCTCGACGGAGATGTAAGCGCCGGTCTCGATGGCCCAGGCAAGCGCGATG
>JAUVYV010000100.1 GCA_030602885.1 Phycisphaerales bacterium | reverse complement strand
ATGTACCGTCCGTCCCTAAATACATCGAATGGCAAGTGAACGTATTGCTTCAAGAGATGATTACCAGGGAACTGAACCCCGGTCAGTGACGTCAACGCCTCCAGCCAGTGAGTATGAGAGAACCAGTAGCCAGGGGGACATCGCATCCGTCCTGCCATGTTGTGTACCGTCTCGAAATTCGTATGGCTGTAAAAGTGCCGGGCATTGTCTATGAGGATCTGCAGGTAGCCCAAAGTCGCAGCGTCCGCAGTGCCGGCAGGGAATGTCGTCCCGAACAGGACCAGCTCCGATATCGGATTCCCGATAGGCAGCTCAACGTCATGCTCACCTGCAACTGCAGGGGTAAGTGACAGCGTTGTCATTCGAAGGAAATGCTCAGGGGCGGCATTCGGCAGTTCGACCGTCTCGATCTGTGCCTTGACAGCCGTCGCCCCGGTAAGAGCAGCTGCGTATGTGATCTGCAGAATCAGCTCACCACGCGTGGACCTGGGAAAACACTCTCTTTCGCTGTAGAGGGTCCGCGTCAAGGGTACAAGGAACGTGAACGAGCACTCCTCAACAGCTACGCCCAGGTAGTTCAGTCCCCACGACTCGAAGTCGCAGACAAGAATACCGGCTGCCACCGCATCGGCCCCCGACATCGAAAAGATCGCTGAGCCTTTGTAGAGGACCTCGATCTTGGCGATTAAAGCAAGCGTCTCCATGAAAGTCGGCTCACCATCCGCTGCAGCATCCGTCCGGGTGTACTTCAAGGTGACCAGGACATGACTGAGGGGATTGACCGGCAGATCGTAGCTTACCACCGTGCCGGCGGCAACAGCTTCATCTTGCGCTAGTACGCTATGGATAAACTCCATATGTCACCTCCTCCTCTTTTACCGGCCAAGTCGCTGTTCTTTTGCAGCGACTAAGGCATTAACAACTGCTTTCACCCGCTCAAGATTCCGCGGGTCACGCCTTGCATATCTCGGAGGTAATGTCACTCGCTCAATCGCGTCTCGGTACGGAGCAAACGCACGGGCATACTTATCTTGTGCCATAGTGACACCAGGACCCCAGCGAGCCGTCCCTTTCTCAACAGCACCTCTCTGCCAGCCCTCGGTACCCGCGAGCTTGACTCCTTTACCGAATCGCTTCTTCGCAATCGCTTGAGTGACACCGGCTTCATACGCCGACTCTGCAGCAGCTGTAGAAACAGCCCAATCTTTACGAGGGTTCTCAACGCCGGCCTTGTAGTCCTCAGTCCGCCCCGGGGTTACGCTGGCCCACTTCCTCCCGATATGCTCGATTGATCTGATAAAAGCCATGATTCCTCCCTTCGCTAATAAAACCATTGGCTACAAAACAAAACACAAAAAAAAACCTGCAAATACGTCTAATCCGTTAAACTAAAAACGGCACCTCCTTTCACGATTATACGCCAAACACGCATAAAACACACCAACACATGCAACTATTAGCTACTATACCATACATCAGGCCCCAATCAAACAAGAAAATTCCTCTGCAATCAAGGCATGCGGTAATCTGGCCTCCATTCTCGACATAGAAACTCATCTGGTACTTTGTACGGAACAGGCAACTCTTTGGTGTACGGATCAGTGAAACCCTTTTTAAGCACATAAACATTTTCAGCTACGTGCGTCAAATTTCCGATATACTCCACAAAAGCGTATGACCAAAGCCAGCACTCATGTTTCATCCAAGAATCCCTGCGCTGCTGCCACAAGTGCCCGGTGTCCCACACATCCATTATTCCAACCAGAGTCGGTGCCATCCGGTCTTCGCCAACGATGATCTCCCCAATTTCAGAACAAATTCGATAATACAACTTACGTTCTTTACCAATCATGTACAGATCCGCCGCCCAGACTTTTGACTGATATCGAAACAAATAACGCCACGGAAAAACCTCCTGTGATACAAACTTTCTCTGCACAGGCCCAAAGTACACAAGGGCAAACATGACCGCGGCATATACGCCAATAGCCCCCGCCCAAAGCCACAGTCCCCAGGTTGCCTCCCAGATAATCGACTGCGTAATCGAGGCCTGTATAAATGCTATCGCTTTCGGACCATAAAGACCCAGGGTATCAACGGCCACCCTCACCAGGAAATTCCAGATGATGACCCTTTCTGCAAAAGGTCTCACCGCCCAATCCCCCCAGTCAATCATCTCGATCCCCACCCCCGCCTCCACAACCGGTTCCTTGGGGATAGGCTTCTCAGCCGGGCCCCGGGGCGATAGCAAATACCGCCCCCATCGTTCCCGCAACACATACAGCTTCATGCCCCGTTCCTACAAAAACCAGACGCCACTCTATTTAACACACGCACTCTACCACAGACACGACAAGGCGTCCAGCAGCCGTGCAGCTGCGAGAACCCCGACCAACCTATACTAAAGTAAGACGCCCTCTCTACATCAGCCGCCCTGGTAACGACTCGAACTTTCTCAGGGGGCCTTGCGGCTTCGCCGCGGCTTCGCCGCGGCTCGCCCTCGAGGGCGCTGCACTATGGCGGCCTTGCCGCCCTGGTAACGACCAGAGCACAGTGAAAGAGTGTAAAGTTTCTAAAGCTCGAAGCGTTACAGCAGCAGGGCGTCCACGTGGACGCCAAGGGCGTCCACGTGGTAGCCGCCCTGGTAGCCATCGTGTACCCATAGCTGGTCCAGCATCCGTACGCATCCGAATCATCAGTGCACACCCCACGCCGGCTGGCTGCTGGCCGGCGTCAACGGTCGACCGCAAGGCGATATGGAAATCACCGGTAGCAGGGATGCCGGTGACATCAGCTTTACACGCTTGCCGCCAAAATGCTACGTCCAAGGTGAGCAAAACTTCAGGAATCGCCGCAAGGTGAGCCGTAGGTTTTGGTTTTCCGAACCTTTCCAATTTCCTTGGCGAACCAAACTAAGGAGGAGGTCTGTTTTATCTCGGAAAACCAAACCAACTCCTTCACCTTGCTAATTTTCGATTCACCCCCACAGCCAAAACACAACGAAACAACATCGAGCGTTTTTGGCTGTGGTGCCCCCTCTCGAAAATTGCGATTTTGGCAGGCACTTACGGCAATTTGTCGAGCAGTTAAAAGGCAAAATTGCCGTAAGACGCG
>JAUVYV010000081.1 GCA_030602885.1 Phycisphaerales bacterium | reverse complement strand
TCGCAATGAGGAACCGCCTCGTTTTGTCTCGTCGTAAGCTTCGGGGCTTGCCGCCCCGGACCCCGCTCCTGGCCTCGTACAAAAAGGTCGGCCAGGCGGCCGGGGCGGCCGAGCCCGCCGGTCTCAATTGTCGTCTAACGTTCTGTCGCTCCCGAAAACCAAAAACTCTCGAACCGGCGGGCTAATTTTACAGAACGGAAATCGGCTCGGCTAGCGCCGTGCCGTTTCCGTTCTTTCCTCTTTCGCTGTGCACCCACTGCAATACGCCAACTCAAAGGTACGGCTCGGAAGTCGCCAAGCTCGGCTGTTTTCTGTTCCGAGCCTGTGCTCGGTTGGCCTTGCCCCTTTTTACTTCACGGCCGAAATCAGTAGCTGATTTCACTCGCTCCGCTCGTAACGAACGCAGGGAAGATTCCGTGCTTACCTAGGAACCGCGTAAAGACGACGCCAGCGCACGGAATCCGAAATGGTGGAGGAGCTCCCATTGACACCGCCAAAGGCGGTACTGTCTACTGAATCACCATTTCGCCCTGCGTTCAAAGGCCGTGAAGTAAAAAGGGGCAAGGCCAAGTGGAGTTCGCAAGGCTCACAGAGTTTAACCGCGGCCACCGCCTTTGGCAGGTAGCCGCCCGCGGCTCCGCTTCGCTGCGCCGCGGAGCACGCTGCTCGTACGCAGCGTGCAAGGCGTGCCCCACGTGCTCTCTGGGTGCGTTGAACTGTCCGATAAGGGGTAACTATGGTCGATTCGCGCCACAGGGGCAACCACGCCCCCGGTAGCCCTACCTTTTTAGACATAAACGCCAAAAATCGACTTTTAGTCGGCTTATGCTTAAAGTGCGACACGCAGCCAGGGGGCTCGGCGCCGCTCGTGATGCAAAGGTCGCAAAAAATTTGTCGATTTAGTTGTTGACAAGCTGTCGGTTTAGACGATAATTGACGGTATGAAAGGTCTTATTTGCTATTCGTCGATGTGGGGTCACGGTGGCCTTAAAAAAAGTTTCACCATTCCCAAGGTTAAAGACGGCTTTTTTAGGCCCGCGGCTTCTTTCTCATCTTCGAGGCAGTATTCGTTTCCGTGTGCAGTGGCCGGTTCGCTGGTATGTCGTCCAGACAAAATCCTGCGGTCCATGCCGGCCACTGTTCCTTCTTTCTTATTGTCCTTACAACAGGGCGGACAGCTCCGGTTACAGGTGGCGCGCGCTCGAATACGTAGCCGAACTGTTCGCTTTTTTCTTCAATGTCACTTTGTAACGGAGTACATTATGACAATCACAAACCACATTCGCCGTATCGAGGACCTTGCCGAGCAAGTGATCGCCCACGTTGACGATCGCGAATACGCAGAGGCACACGAAGACCTCGATTATATCGCAACCCGGGTCCGCCTGGCACACGAACACATTGACCATCTTCAAACCGTGACTCCACGTGTGCCCGTTCCTGCAGGGGGAGACTAAAACATGCACATCGATGTACCACTACACAAACACGTCTATCAAATATTTTTCAGAGACGATACAACCAACAAAACATCAATCAGAGTAATTGCTTTTGACGAAACAGACGCCCGTACCATGGCAAAACGGCAAAGACCAAAAGCTATAATCAAAGAAACTATAAAGATAGCAGACTAGCATGACTGATACAGAGTATCGATTGCAAATGCACGTTCTAGGTGAGGAGCTCCAGCGCGTCGAATCCGCCGACCCACGCGACCCCCTTGCTTGTAAGGTTGTGTATGATAAGATTAACGAAGTGAATCATCAGTGGTATGTCTCCCTGTGTTTTCGTCGCCGGATTAGAATCGTTGTGTGCGTTGCTGTGACACTTTTTGTTGTCTACCTCTCCTACTCGATTTGGGCTGAATTGTCGCTTTGATTTCTCTCGAAAGGAGTGAACATGACTAACCGTATGAACCGAGACTGCCAAACTGTCAGAAAAGGTCCTCAAGGCAACCTCTACTACCCAGGTCAGTTGACCGGCAAAGAGAACTTGCAACAGACTCTCGATTTCGTTAATCACCAACAGGCAATCGCAAATAAAATGGGCAAAGAGGCCTATCTTCGAATGCTCCTAAGGAAAACGCCATGAGCTCCGAATCACCACCCACCCTGGAAAGCGAAGAATGTACTAAACTCCTTGACACTTTACTCAATAATTCCAGCACTTCGAAGAAAAAACGCAAGGCGGTCCGTAATCACTGTATGGCCTTGCTTATGCTCGATGCAGGCCTGCGAGTTGGTGAGCTCGTATCCCTGCGATTTTCCGATCTGTTTTTTAGCAACGCACCTGTGAGAACCATCTTCATAAAGCCACACATGACCAAGAACAAGGTCGAACATTCTATCCCAGTATCCAAACGCCTGTCCGATTCTTTGCGCTCGTACTTTAGCACGTGGTTTCTTGTCGATGTGAATAATTCCGACTCTTTTGCTTTTTACTCTGGCAGCGAGGATCGTCCTCTTACTACCCGCCAGGTTGAAAGGATAATTTGTGCTGCCGGCTGGAAAGCTATCGGCCGTCCGGTTCACCCCCACATGCTCCGACATACTGTAGCGTCCAGGTGGATGCGTGTTACCAATGAGGCAGTTGTTCAGCAGCTTCTCGGTCACAAGTACCTAACAAGCACTCAAATCTATTGTCACCCCAACGAAGATGACAAACGCCAGGCTATCGAGTCTGCTTCTGAGATTCCGGCAAGTCGGCAGCCTGTTGAGCAAGTTTCTCAGGAAGAACCCCAGCCGGTCGAACCTGAGCGCCCGGGACCTCAGCCGGCGTCTCCTTCTTCTCGTCAGCCGGCTTCTCGCTGGTAGCCGACTCAGTGACATCGCCTGCCGGCTTCGCCGGCCCTTCAAAATATGCTGTTATTTCCCTTCTAATCTTGCCAAGGTATTCTTCCGCATTGCCATCACGCCCTGCATGATATGAACTATGCGCACTCTCAGCTATGTTTTTAACTTTTGCGATAATCTCTTTCAAATCCATAACTTAGCTCCTTTGTTCTTCCGCCAGGCGTCTCTCTCTAGCTTGTTGAAAGTCAGCCAGGCATTGACCACAAACCCCCATATAGTTTAATGCATCCGTCCTGAATACGTTGGCACAGAACAAACAAGGCGCCTGTGGGATTACAGCCACAGCCGGTATAACACCGTCCACAGGCGCCTGACTTATGGCCTCCTCAGGGGGCCTGGATAATTGCCAAGATTGCAGCCAACCGGCCGTGGCCCTGGCCGTTGCTCCGTTTTCGATTGCATTGTGCAAAAGAAAACCACGATATTGAGGATCAGATATCGCTGCCAGATTGCGCGCAGCAGAAACCGATATCTGTTTGACGTGTATCGCATGAAGTATCTCGGGCGCCCACGTTGTCATGTTTGCCTGGCACGTTACCCATTGCTCACTCCGATGGAACCCCTTAGCAAGCTGTTCTATTTTCATTATTCCCGCATCGAGGCATTCACGAATCGCAGCAGCCTGTTCAACCGGTGACAAGTCACGCCTGAAAAAGTTCTCTGCGAAACTTACCTCAGTAGCCTCCGCCTCATTGCTCTCTCTGATGATTGCAGGTACTTCCCCAAGACCCGCAGCCTTAGCCGCAGCAATGCGCCGATGTCCGGCCACAAGTAGAAAAGAATCATTTTTGCGCACCACAATAATGGGCACGAGAACGCCAACCCTACGGATACTAGCAGCGAGCTCCTGGATCTGTTCATCATCGCCCTCCGAGCGCTGCCGATGTGGCCCCACTTCTATCGCGCTGATCGCTATGCTCTGTATTGTCTCCATGATGAGCTCCTACTGGTTCGAACTTCGCAAACTCGAACTTCCCTTCGGCTTGATTCCATTGTAATACGACATGATTTCCCGCTTCTAGTCCGAGCGCTATTCTCACCGGCCGAGGTACAACCATCACTACTGAGTTTGCTTGTCGATACAATTTTGAAATAAAGTAGCTTCCTGCCATAGTTTTGTCCCCTTCAAATATTGATTGTATTTATTGTGCGGTGGGGGGCTACTCCCGTCAAGGGTTTTCTTCAAAAAAATCGCCGTGAAAAAAAGTGTCGAACCTTTCAGCCCAACATATTTACCTTCGTTTGTCAAGCCTAATCTCAAATATTATCGGCCTCATTCGTTGAAACACCAAATCACCCTAAATCCTTTTAAAATCTGCACTTACGTCTTATAATATTTTTTTCGAGCTTAACTCCTTATGCCCCAAACCACTTACGGCCGTTCCCTTTCACCCCCTCAAATTTTGGGCTTGACAAATCCGGAAAAAGTGTAAAATTTGTCGCTCAAGGGTTTCCCGCTAAACCGACATGTTTAGATATCAAATGTTACCTATGCTTAAGGTTGTTGATTAAAGCGCCAGCTTTGAGGTTCCCCCTCCAGAGAATTGACACACACGACTGGAAGCTTCTACCAGGGCGTGAAGGAGTGTGTGTGATTTTCAATTCGAAAACGATTTTTTCGATTTTTTACAGGTTTGCAACAACAACAACCCCCAGGCGTGCGCATTCGTCAATTA
>JAUVYV010000101.1 GCA_030602885.1 Phycisphaerales bacterium | reverse complement strand
GAACGATCCGAAAGCATCGTAAGATGCGCCGACCTCGCCCTGATATTCCTGGCAGCTCAGAAATTCGCCGAGGCCGTCGAAACCCTGAAGACGATCAAAGACCACGCAGAGGACATCGCAAAAGACCTCCACGAATAATGGTCAACTACGAAAAAATCCACAACCTGATGCACCTGGCTGATCGAGCAATGCGCTCGTGTCACTACGCCCGGGCTGAAAAACTTTTCAGACAGCTGCTCAGCGAAGCATTCAAATCCGGTGACAACAACATAATCGGCCACGTCTCGATGGCCTTTATGGAATACCGGCGCCGCCGCATCCTCGAGGTCCTCGAAATCCTCAAACGTATCGACCCAATTCAATCTCAAAGAAAGGAGCTGTCATGAACCGATCACAATTCACCACACTAACATCCGAGGAGTGCGACAAACTTCTCGACCAGCTGCAGAGTCCAAAAAGCCCAAGGCACACGCCCCATGTCCATCATCGTAACTACACGATGGCGCTGCTTATGCTCGATGCCGGCTGCCGAGTTGGTGAGCTCGTGCAGCTCGAGCAGGACCAGCTCTGGTTTGCCAATTGTGCAGTCGGCGCATTGACCATCGAAAAGAGACAGGCAAAAAACAAACACGAACGCACCATCCCGATTACGGTCCGTCTGAGCGAAGCCATCAAGAAAATGCACAGAGATTGGTGGACTGAGAGCCACGATCACGGAACCCGCTACGCCTTTTACTCTACGTGGTGCGTGCGCCCACTCACAGTCCGCCAGGTTCAGCGAATCATAACGTCTGCCGGCAAGCTCTCTATAGGGCGTGACATCCACCCGCACCTTTTGCGTCACACGTTCGGGACCAGGCTAATGTCCAAAACCTCGATGCGAACTGTCCAGGAGCTCCTCGGTCACACCAGGCTCAGCAGCACACAGGTCTACACCCACCCAAGCGGTGAGGACAAACGAAAAGCCATTGACTCACTGAACTCAACAGAGTAAGATTAAGTCGCTGAAGGAACGGCGATTATGACTAAACCAAAAAAGAGACATCGTCTTCCCCACTGGATTCGCAACCAGGAATTCCGGCTGCTAAACAACAGCGAAAAAGACTTCCTCGGATGGCTCTACTCTATGGGGCCCGACACGTGCTGGCTTTGGAATTGGAGGTTGCAGAAAAAGTTTCATCGATGCAGACGCACGATCCAGTACTGGTTAGCCAAACTCAAAGACCTGGGATTCATCTGGATCGAGAAACCATTCGGCCCCGAGCGCAAAATACACACCAGGCTAATGCCAAGTCCGGAGCACTGGGTCAGGTTAATCGGTACCCTTGCCCTGGGCAAAAATCTCCGCAAACGAAAGCAGGGACACAGCTGGAAAAAGCTGTCATTCACCGAGCAGACGAAGCGTGACATAATCAATGAGCTCATGCGGCGCGGAGAGACCCTGGAAACAGCAGCAAAAGTCGCAGACCTGGTCATCCAAAAAGCAGCAGAAAAAAAGGGCCTAGAGGGGTGCAAAAAATTGCACCCATAATCTTATTAAGGGGAAAAGACATCCCCTTACAGGGGAAGCGGAATTTTGTCACTGTCGAAGTAAAACTTCGACCCTGTCAAAAGATAATTTTTTGCGCCTCAAACGCCGGCGGGCTTTTCGGTTCAGTGGTGGGGGAATCGGGCAGCTCCCAGGAAGGATATCCGAATGGGACAACGGATGCCAGACGAGCCAATCGAGTACGGTGACAACTGTACCCTGGGATGGCCTGCCGGCAAAACGCCAAAGTTCGTCTACGTTCGATTCAGCAAAGTGGTAAAATGCCCGGACAACCCACCGACTTTTTTCTCAACGCCTCCGAACGATCGTGTTTTCAAGCTAACACAACTCGACTATGATGCTTGCAGCTGGCGATACTCAAGTCCCACCTGGTGTGTCGACTATGCACTGACCGCGGGACCACTCCGGACGCATCTCTTTTTGACAAACGCAGATGACGTCTCAGCCTACTTTCTCGATCAACCGACTCCCATCAAAATAGAGGGCTACGTGTTCCACAACCAATACACCACTTGCCCTGGATTTCTTGGAGCGCACGATGGTATCGCTGTTGTCACCTGGACACCACAGGCAACCGATATCCTCGAAGCAATCAACCTGGCAAAAGCCCGGGACCTGTTCATGGAACTTTTCCCCAGGGACGATGGCAAACTTGTTTACAAGTTCTGCCGGCTTGAGGACGCCACCAACATCAAAATCCTGTTTGAACCATAGGCACTGAACTACCAAACCGATCCATTCAACGCAGCACGGCTCATCCTCGACAACTTTTTTCGGCCGTGCCGGCCTTTTCTCTTGACCTTCCCGCTGCAAGCTCGTAGGATGGTCTGTGCATCGTGCAGTAAAGACTGAAGTGCGGACCTGGCCATAAGCTAGTCCGCACTTTTTTTTTGTTGCGAGCTAAATGCTTTCATCCTCTCCAGCGGATGAGCAGTTCAGCAGTGCGGACCTGGCCAGGTACAGGCCCGCACTTTTTTTTAACCTTTGTTAGGAGGTCAAATTATGGCGCTTGTAAAGTACGGGGCCGGAATCGTTCAGATGTCCGGCTCAATAGCGGGTGACGTTCACGCCCGAAATCGTTTCGGTAACTACATCCGGCCCAGAACGAAGCCGGTCAATCCACACAGCGTCCGACAAGAGGCAGCCAGAGCAGCCCTCAGTTACCTCGCTGAGAAATGGCATTCGGACTTGACTGCCGTACAGCGTAATCTCTGGAACGTCTATGCAGCAGCAGTGGCGATGAAAAACCGTTTGGGCGAAACCATTCACCTGACGGGCTTCAACCACTTCATTCGTACCAACACCACACGACTAAAGTTGGGTCAGCTGACTCTTCCTGATGCCCCATCAACTTTGTCCCTCCCTGAAAAAGACACCATCCTACAATGCACAGAGGAAGACATCGCCGCCCAGACATTCACTTTCACCTGCGACATCACCGGCTGGGGTGCAAACCCTGACGACAAAATGTTCATCGCC